>CAVWXQ010000017.1:0-188043 GCA_963759005.1 uncultured Gammaproteobacteria bacterium | reverse complement strand
GCAGTAGTTCGCTTCTTCCATAAAATGTGTGGTGACCAGTACCGTCACCCCGGCTTCTGCAAGCGCATTGGTACGTGCCCAGAATTCTCTGCGTGCCAACGGATCAACACCCGAGGTCGGTTCATCGAGGAACAGAATTTTCGGTTCGTGCATCAGTGCAACAGCAAAAGACAGGCGCTGTTTGTAACCCAGTGGCAGATCGATAGTATTAATATCACGGTAAGTATTCAGTTCAAATGTCTCATCGCCCAATTGATGCGTGACCTTTGTAACGTACCGAACAAACCATAAGCGCTGGCATAGAACCGCAGGTTCTGCATGACAGTGAGATTGCCATAAAGTGAAAACTTCTGCGCCATATAACCGATATTCTGTCTTGCTACGCTAGCTGCATGACGAAGGTCTACATCAGCGACTGACAATGCACCTGACGACACCGGCAGCAGACCACACAACATACGAAAAGTTGTAGATTTGCCTGCACCATTAGCACCGAGAAGACCGAATATCTCACCACGTTTCACATTAAAGCTGACCTTGTTTACCGCGATGAAGTCACCGAAAACCCGAGACAGGTCTTCGACTTTGATAACGTCTTCATCCAGGTGCTGACTGCTTTTCGTTTTTAACTTCATCTCACCACTGAAAGCATTGCGTTGCTTTAACAGCGAGATAAAGGCATCTTCAAAAACAGGCGATATCATATCGATCTGTAATGCTGCATCCGAAGCACGCATATCTGAAACAAAGTTTTCAGCTACTGCCTCACTCACTACCCTGACACCGTCATCCGCGATCAGTGCGTCGAGCACACCCGGCTGCTGCTCGAGTTGAATCTGTAATCTACGGGCCGTCATTGCATCTGATTTACTCCGCGCCATGTCCTCACACCCTGCAGGTCGGCACTGAATGCGTCCGGTGCAGCCTGTCGTATCACTCTGCCTTCGTGCAACAGGATGACATCTGCACAGCGCTCAGCTTCATCCAGATATGCCGCACCCAGCAGTACCGTCATGCCCGCTTGTTCGACCTGGCGATAGACGATCTGCCAGAGCTCTCGACGTGACACCGGGTCAACCCCGACGGTAGGTTCATCGAGCAAAAGGAGTTCAGGTGGAACCACCAGCGCGCAGGCAAGGCCGAGTTTCTGCTTCATACCGCCAGAGAGTTTGCCAGCAAGACGGTCGGTAAATGGAGCCAGACCGGTGAGGTGCATCAGTTCCCGGTAACGTACTTCGCGCTGTTCGTAGGGCAAACCTTTTAGATCAGCATAAAGATTGAGGTTCTCCAATACACTGAGATCTTCATACAGACCGAAACGCTGTGGCATGTAGGAAACTCTCGCCTGTATCTCATCACCCTGTGTTGCCGCATCAAAACCGAGTACGTTTACACTGCCTGAATCGATGTTTAATAAACCGCACAACATCCGCATCAGGGTGGTTTTGCCGGCACCATCCGGACCGATCAAACCTGTGACCTGCCCCGGTGCTAATTCAAAACTGACCTGATCCAATGCCTGGATCTGAGACGAGCCGGTATCGAAGGTCTTGCTCAGCCACTCTACGCGGACCGGTGCGCTCATCGACAAGGTCTCGCTGGCATCATTGTTATTGACACTGCTGCTTACTACTCTCACCTGCCTCTTGCTGCAACGGAATATTGACCGTTACTGGCATACCCAGACGCAGTTCATTTTCAGGGTTGCAGGCATAGACACGGATAGAGTAGACAAGACGGGTGCGAAGCTCAGGCGTCTGTACATTTTTTGGCGTGAACTCAGCAGTCGGTGAAATGTAACCTACCCAGCCCGTATAACTTTTATCCGGAAAGCTGTCAGTAAAAATCTCAGCTTTGAAACCGGTGGCAATCTTGCCGAGTGCAGTCTCCGGCACATAAGCTCGCGCCCATACCGGGTCGACCAGCGCCAGAGTAAAAATCACCGATTGTGGGCTTGCCATATCACCGGGATCAAGGATGCGGTTTCTGATAACACCTGCAGTCGGTGCATACAGACTGGCATCATACAGATGTCGCTCCGCCAGCTGTACTTCAGCCTCTTTTGCCAGTAACTGCGCCTGTGCGATGGCGATGTCTTCCTGTCTCGGGCCAATAACAATCAGCGCCAGTGACTGTGCCGCAGCATCAGCCCTGGCTTTTGCTGCATCTGCTTTTGCCAGCGCGGTTTCGACGTCATCCTCAGAGGCCTGTTTTTTAGGTAGTAACTTCTGCAGACGTTTAGCAGAAGAACTCGCCATCTTGGCCTCGCTCTTTGCAGCCGCATGCTCTGCTTTGGCTCGTGCTATCTCTTCTTTACGACTGCCTGCTTTTAACTTGGCGACCATCTGCTGTTGCGCCTTCAACATGGCCTGCGCTTCTGCCAGCTGCGCTTCCAGCAACTCGGTATGCAGCACGGCCAGCAGCTGGCCTTCTGTTACCCGATCACCTTCTTCGACATAGACATCCTTGATGTGCTCAGAAGCATTGACACTGAGATGAATCTCGCGGATATCGATATTACCGTAAAGCGTTAACTCATCCTCTGACAATACAGATTCTTGCTGATTAAAAAAGACCGCTGCTGCTATCACCAGTAAAACTACAATCGCGATGGCGATTTTCTTCATAGTGTTTCCCGCTCAGATTATTTAGTCGTTCATCATACTCATAGTAGCACCATACCGCTATGGTGAGCGCTTACCGTGCGCCTGGTTTATTGAGAAGCTTTATAAGCCAGCTAAGAGAAAAAGATTGAATATTGTTAGTGCTACTTGCGTTGGATCAGTTAAACTTCACACCGAAAGGTGTTATTTTAATTCAAATACAAATGTCCGTTTTATCGGATTTGTTCGCTTTCGGTGAATATAGACCAACGTCACTTATGTGGTGTATGCGGTACTGAAAATCATAGGAAAATTAACAAATGTGGCCAATTTATAGTTTCTTTTTACGGACGAATTATAGTCCCGTATACATAAGGCGCGGTGTCGACATGAATGCAGGCAACACTCCTATAACGGAAAAGATGCTTCATGCAAGCTCTCAATTTATCTCTTGAACGTTGGAGAAAAACTTGATGATGGCAGTGTCAAACGTGACGAGCGATGATCATTGGTCGAAAAATGAACAGGTTTTTTAGTTTGATGGTGAGCACCATGTAAGTGTGACTTACCTAACCGATAAGGGTATCTAACATATACATTTCGCTGATAACTTATCGGCGGCCTTGACTGGTTGATCAGTGCCAGTCGTTGCAGTCGTTTTATTTCTTTTTCTTCGCGTATTGCTTCACGTTTTTCACGCGCTGCGCTGAGTTCTACAGCGGCTGTTTTGAGTTTATCGTGTCGTTGTCGTGAATATTCTATGTAATCATCAGATGGTGGTGTTGTTATAGCAATTTTTTCGATCTGAATATATTTGTGTGGTATAGATGAGGTATAGGTTATTTTACCGTGACTATCAGTCAATTTAAAAACATGTGACAAGCTTTCGTTTTGATTGAAGGAGGTATTGTAAGCCTTTGAAAAATTTTCAGAAAGCACTGTGCTCGTTGCTGTCACTGATAACACAGCCAGAACCACCCGCAATAACTTGTTATTATTTCTGATCACACTTTAAAGGTTAAGGAAATTAATTTTTGATGCAAGCGCAGTTTTTTTTATAATTATTTAGACACTAAACCAAGCGATGCTTCGACTGCTCAGTTAACTCGATTGTATTGGCTTAAACGCTTTTGATGAAGTAAGTTTAACAACCCCCATATCTTCCATAATGGCATAAACTGAAGGTAACACCAGCAAAATCAACAGCGTTGACGTTAACATGCCAAATACAATACTGGTTACCAGTGGCACCAAAATTAATGCCTGTGTGCTGGTTTCAAATAATAATGGCGTCATGCCTGCCACGGTGGTTATTGAAGTCAGAAAGATTGCACGAAAACGATCACGCACAGCCTGCTTTGCGGCATCGTGCAAAACCATGCCTTCACTCACGTGCTGCTTGACAAACACAACTAACAAAATGGAGTCGTTGACAACAATACCGGCAAGCGAGACAAAACCAATCATACTCGGCAGGGTAAAATCCAGGCCCATGATGAGATGCCCCCAGATAGCGCCGATAAGTGCTAATGGGATATTCAGCATAACGATAGCCGGTTCACGATAGTTCCGGAAGATTAAACTCAGCAATAAAAACACACCCAGTGCACCCAGTACAAAACCGCTTATAATTGAAACTCTTGTTTCCGTGCCCTTTTCAACTTCACCTTTAAGGCTGAAAGTAATCTCCGGGTAACGTTGCTGTAAATCGTGCAGAAAGTTTTTCTCGGTTCCTGAAATAATTTCAGCGGTATTGGCAATTTCTGCATCCACATCACCATAAATGGTAACCGTGCGGTAATGATTGATGCGCCCGATACGGGCAAAACCGCGTTTTTCAATAATATTGGCAACACTGCTTAACGGGATAGCCTCACCCGACTTGGAAAATACGGTAAAGTTATCGAAGTCATGCAATTCATCATTGGCTTTACTGTCGAGCTTGGCAATAATTTCATAGGCCTCACGCTGCCGGTAAATATCACTGATCTTAATGCCCTGGTAGGCAGCACGAAGCTGTGATGAAATACTGCGTGCATCGACACCTGCCGCCAGTGCGCCGTGTTTTAACTGCACGGTGTATTCTGGTTTTCCCGGTCGCAAATCATCAAGCAGATTAGAAACGCCGTTATAACCACGCAACCAGTTTTGCAACTCCCATGAAGCCAGTGAGAGATCTTGCAGATTATTTCCACTCAAACGAATTTCTATGGCACGGCCAGCGGGGCCAATTTTTGGCTCCCTGAACTGTACGCTGACAACATTGGGCAGGTCACCACTGTTCTTTCGCCACAGGCTAGTTAGCTCGGCCATTTTAGTGTTACGTATTTCTGTACTTAACAGGTCGAGACCGATGGTTGCCAGATGGGTACCGTTTTCAGGTGCATCTGCATGTACGCCATAACTTACCTGTATATTTTTTATCAATGGTGCTGATTCATTTTTGTTCAGCGTGGTTACTGTTTTATCCAGTGCAGTTAATATTGTCGTTATTACTCTTTCGGTTTCTGCCAGTGGTGTGCCCTGAGGCAAAAGAATACGGGCGTCAACTGTATTGCCTTCAAGGTCCGGGAAAGCTTTAAATTTCACCGTGCCGGTAGCAATCAGGCCAATTGAAAAAACCAGCATGGCCAGTGCGATGCCCACAGTAATATAACGAAAATCAATGGCTGTATCTGCCATTCGTCCAACGGCATCGCGTAAGCGACTAAATCTCTGTTCAAACTTTTTACGCAAAACTGGCGGCTCTTTATGATGTACATGCTGAAGCGAATGTTTAAGGTGATGTGGTAACACTAAAAAAGCTTCGATCAAACTGACGGTTAATACTGAAAGTAAAACCACCGGTAATACACCAAGAACCTGCCCCATGTCTCCTTTCATCATGAGCAAACTTCCAAACAGAAATGCTGATGTTAGAAACGAAGCGATAACACCGGAAAATACTCGTTGGGTACCGAGAATTGCTGACTCAAGGGGTGACTTACCTTTGTTGTATTCATGCGCAATGCTTTCTGAAAGCACGATGGCATCATCCATTAAAATACCAATAGCCATCAGTAACGCAACCATCGAAATCATGTTTATCGTAATGCCGAACATCACCATCATTGCCAGGCCACCAAGAAATGAAATCGGTAATCCCAGAGCAACCCAGAACGTGTAACGCCAGTTAAAAAACAGAAACAGAGCAAGTGTCGCCAGTATCAATCCCTGCCAGGCATTTTTTATCAATAACCTGAGGCGGTCACTGACGATCGATGCTTTGTTCTGCGTGATAGTAAGCCGGGTGCTGTGTGGCAGGATTCTGTTTTCTGCTTCAACAAAATCATTCAGCGCATTAAAGACTTTTAAAGTATCGTCAGTGGTGTTTTTGCTAATTATTAATAAACCCGCTGGGATGCCATTTAATTCGATGCGCTGTTCGCGTTTTTCAAACTTGTCTTCAATTTTTGCGATGTCGCCCAGCCTGATTTCTCCACCACCTGGTGAATTCAGGAATACCAGGTCAGCTAATTCTTCTGCCGTTTTACGAACATTATCAAACCGGATCTGATATGAAGTCTCATTACTTTCCAGCAGACCTGCAGGAAGTTCGAGTGCCTGTGCTGCAATCAGGTTAGCTATATCCTGCACACTTAAATGATATTTGAGCAGGGTGTCTGGATTGAGTAATACCTGAAGCTGATGTGTAGAAAAACCACCCACCGTGACAATCGGAATCTCAGCAATGGCTAGTAACTTGTTGCGATATGTTTCTGTTAGCGCTTTCAGTTCTGATGCTGTCAGGTTCTCAGAAGTGATGGCGACATTGGCAACCAGGCTGATACGCCCCAGTTGCTCTATAATGGCATCTTCTGATTCTTCGGGAAAATCTGAAATACCATCTATCGCTGCTTTGATATCGTCGTAGAAGTCATCAATATTTCCGGCTTCCTGCATTTCCAGGGTGAAAATTGCCATGTTATCGCGTGCATCACATTCTTGCTCTTTTAAAAAACTGATGCCATCGGTTGCATCTTCCAGGCGATTGCAAATGCCATCTTCTACATCAGCAGGGTTGGCCCCGGGATAGGCCATGGTCACTTTTACTTTGCTTGGATCGAGTAGCGGAAAAGACTCCTTGTTTAAATTCGATAACGAAAATAAACCGATAGCAATAATTGCCATCATCAGAATATTGCCGGCTGTCGGGTGCTCGGTGAAATAACGAATCATTAATCTCTACTCGTGCTCTGTTCGCCCAGTGCCGCCTCTCCTAGTGCAGCTTGTCTCAGCTGTTTTTGATATTCTGTTGCGGTTATCATTTTTAACGGCATGCCTTCCATAACAGGAATAACATCACTGATAATGATTTTTTCACCTGTTATTAACCCAGCATCTTCAGACTCTGAAAGAACAACCATATCGCCCTGTGTAAATAAAACATTAACGGGGCGAATGGCCAGGGTGTTTTCATCTGTAGCAATATAAACTCGCCCCTGATGCACTGCTTTGCGGGGCAAAACCAGGCTTAGTTTTGCCGGCGCAAAAAACTCAACTGAGGTATACATACCTTTTAATAATGGTGGGCGTTTACCGGGAATGATTCCCTGGTAAGGTTTATCAACCACCACCACTAATCCTAAAGTATCACGCGTGGGGTCGACAGATTCACTTAGATGAAGCAATGTGCCGTCCCAGACGGTTAACTGACTTGCATCACCAACTAAACGTACACGTGCCTCAAGCTGCAAGCTTGATAATACTGCCTGCAAAATCATCGGGTCATATAAATCTACCGCAGTATCTTTGATTACTCGAAAGCCGGTAACCAGCGGGCGAAACTGCCTGGTGGAAATTTGCGCATTTATTTCTACCGCCTGCACACCCAGTGCTTCAAACAGCGTGCTGCCGGCCTGTACAAACTCATCCTTTTCTACAGCAACATTTCCAATGCGAGCGTCAAAGGGCAAACTAACTTCAGTTCTTCCCAGAGTATCCTGACTTTTATCCACCAGGCTTTTAGATTGTTTTATCTGTGCTCTGACTGCGTTTGTTCGACTGTCATAACTGGCTATTTTGCCTTCGATGTCCTGTAGTTGTTGTCGCAAGGCCAGGACCTTCTGTTTTTCTTTATCCAGCGCTGATTGTGAAATGATGCCTTTTTTCAATAGTCCTTGCGTACGTTCAAGTTCCTTAAGTTCTACATTTAGATTTTTCTGCACGATAGCAAGTGCATCTTTGGCGCTTTTCTCTTCCACCTTTAACTGTGCCAGTGTTGACTGGCTATTCGACAGCGCTGCCTTACTTTCAGTTAATGAAAATTCGAAAGTAGTCGGTTCGATACGCAGCACGACGGTATCTTTTGGAAGGCTTGCGCCTTTTTTTAAATCAGGGTGCATAAAACTGATCTTGCCACTCACCTCAGATTTGGTGTTAAGAATGACTGCAGGTTCAACATTACCAAATGCCAGTGCCCTGGCACGAAAAGGTATTTTTTCAGCCGTGATGACTTCAACGGCCTTTACCGGGTAACCGACATCGCTATGATCAACAGGTGCTTTGGTTTTTACCAGTAACACAACAATCGCAATAGCCGCAAACAATATGAGTGGCAGGAAAATAAAACTCTTTAACCTATTTATCATGATTGGTTTCTGCTTATTATAAAGAATGGACGGGGAATTTCGGATCAAGTACAAAAGTGACTACGTTTTTACACTGTTTTGTCTATTAATTGCTGGTGCTATTAAGCGGTCAATTCTGCATAGATTTCAGCAAAAGCGGCAATGGCAGTATCCAGATCCTGTTTAGTATGTGCGGCTGAAATTTGTGTGCGGATTCTTGCCTTGCCTTTTGGCACCACCGGAAAGAAAAAGCCGATGGCATAGACACCAGACTCAAGCAGTTTTTGTGACATTTTTTGTGCTAATACGGCATCACCTAACATGACGGGAATAATTGGATGATCACCCTCATCAACTGCAAAACCGGCCGCTTTCATCCCCTTGCGGAAATAATGTGTATTTTCCTGTAGTTGATCGCGTAATGCTGTTGAGCTTGAAAGCATCTCCAGCACTTTGATGGTCGCCGCACAAATTGCCGGTGCCACGGTATTTGAGAACAAATAGGGACGCGAGCGTTGACGCAACATTTCAATGATTTCTTTTCGCCCTGAGGTGTAGCCACCGGAAGCGCCGCCCAGCGCTTTGCCAAAAGTGCCGGTAATAATATCAACACGGTCCATCACACCACAGTACTCATGAATACCACGACCCGTTTTTCCCATAAAACCGACTGCATGGCAATCATCATGATGAACCATGGCATCATACTTATCGGCAAGGTCACAAATTATATCCAGTTGCGCAATAGTGCCATCCATTGAAAACACACCATCGGTGGTAATTAAAATGCGGCGCGCACCCGTTTCCCTGGCCTGTTTCAACTTCACTTCAAGATCATCCATGTCATTATTTTTATAACGAAAACGTGCAGCTTTACACAAGCGCACACCATCAATAATCGAGGCATGATTTAACTCATCAGAAATCACTGCATCTTCACTGCTCAATATAGTTTCGAACAGGCCGGTATTAGCATCGAAACAGGCAGCATAAAGGATGGTCGCTTCCATCCCCAGAAAGTCTGTAACCTTTTCTTCAAGTGTTTTATGAACCGTTTGTGTGCCACAGATAAAACGCACCGAAGAAAGCCCGAAACCCCACTGCTGATAACTGTCCCTGGCAGCCTGGATAACTTCAGGATTGTTTGCCAGCCCCAGGTAATTATTTGCGCACATATTAATCACCTCGCTACCATCAGCAAGCGTAATATCATTTTTCTGCTGAGAAGCTAGCACCCGTTCGGTTTTCCACAAACCTGCTTCCTTAATTTCAGCCAGGTCCTTCGTTAAACTTTCTTTTGCACTTTTAAAACTCATAATTAACCCTAAAATTACTATTAACTATTAACTATTAATTCACTGCACTCCAGTTAACTGTTAGAGGCATGGAATGGTAGCCGTTGCCTGAGACCGTATGCCGCATGGACGCGGCATCCGAGCGTACATGGACGTATTTACAGCGTGTCTCAGGCAACGGGTCCCAATTCATGTCTCGGATTAGAACTACCCTTGTCAATGCCTGCTACATCAGCCTGTTTAGATAATTTCTTTTTGTTAGCGAGATAGCAGTGTTCACTGCTACTCTACTTGTCTAACCAATTGAGAATGACCTTACCCGACTGGCCCGTGCGCATCACATCAAAACCTTTCTGGAAATCGGTATAGTGATAGCGATGAGTAATAATTTTCTCCAGTGGAATACCACTTTGTACCATCATCGTGCCTTTATACCAGGTTTCAAATATTTCACGGCCATAGATACCTTTTATAAACAGACCTTTAAAAACCACCTGATTCCAGTCGATGCCAGTGCCATCCGGCATAATAGCAAGCATCGCAATACTGCCACCATTAATCATATTGCTTAACATATCTTTAAACGCATGCGGCGAACCCGACATTTCAAGACCCACATCAAAGCCTTCAAAAATGCCTAAGTCACACATAAATTCCCGACTGATCGGACCGTCATTCACATTCAATGGAATTGCTTTAGGAACAATTTCTTTCGCTAAATCCAGCCGATATTGATTGAGATCAGTGATGACGATATTGCGCGCACCACAATGTGACGCTACCATCGCTGCCATGATACCGATAGGACCCGCACCGGTAATCAATACATCTTCGCCGACCATATTAAACGACAAAGCCGTATGTACCGCGTTACCAAAAGGATCAAAACAGGCTAAAAGATCGGTAGACATGGCACGGCTGGGTTTATAGACATTTTTAGCAGGAATGGATAAATACTCAGCAAAGGCGCCGGTACGGTTAACCCCGACACCAATCGTGTTTGGACAAAGATGACGCCGGCCGGCCAGGCAGTTACGACAGCGCTCACAAACAATGTGGCCTTCACCAGAAACAATGTCACCAATTTCCAGACCAGTGACATTAGCACCCATCTCAGTAATCTCACCGGCAAATTCATGGCCGATGGTCATAGGTACTGGAATCGTTTTCTGTGCCCATTCGTCCCAGTTATAAATGTGTATGTCTGTTCCACAAATAGCTGTTTTATGGATTTTTATTAACGCATCATTATTGCCCACTTCAGGTACTGGCACGTCTTCCAGCCAGATACCTTGCCCGGCACGTTTTTTTACTAACGCTTTCATTGTTGTTGTCATATTCCTACTTCTGTTTTTCAATGTATGCCTCTTCAGGGGTCGGAGTCACCAGGCAACGGGAGCATACAATAAAACGTCATCGCTTATTTAGTGACTCCGATCCCGGTGCCTCAATAGTGTACCGCAAGCCATACTGTCTCGGTTTGCGGATCGGTCCATTTAACCTTATGTTTTGTATGTGCTGATATATTAATATGGTCACCTGCTTTGAGATTTACGGCTTTTCCATTATCAAAAGAAATGATAGCCTCACCTTTTAATACAAGAACCCATTCATCTTTTTCCTGATCATACCAGCCAGTCGCTGGAGAGCTTTGACCTCTGGAGATTATTCGTTCTATTTTTGTATTTTCATTTTGAACAATTAAATCAACCACCTCATCATCAAGATTATCGGGTATTGCCTCATAGATATTGTTTAACAACATTGCTAAATTAATTCCATTTAAACTCGGTGCCTGGTTTTTCACCCGGGCGGTATTTAAGCTGCATGCCCAGTATAAAATTGCGCAAAATTTGATCTTTACAGACACGGTAGTGTTTATGGTCTGCTCTGCGAAAAAACGCGCTTAATTCATGTTTGCTGATGCGTAAATCCGCCAAACCCAGAATTTCCAGTACCTCTTCGTTTTTCAGATTCAGGGCGATTTTTAATTTTCTGAAAATGATATTGTTGTTTAACTTCTTTTCTGGTTCAGGCTGAGGTCCATCTTTTTTGCCACGTTTATCATTAATCAAACCATTAAGAAAAACTGCCAGTTGAGTATCACTACAACTTTTATATGCAGGATCATCATCTTTTTTTAACCAGCCGCTGATTTGCTCAGGTGTTACCTGAGAGTCAGCTAACTTAAAAATAGCACTCATTTTCGAATCGCTAAAATCGAAAATATAACGAATGCGACGCAAGATATCGTTATTAGTCATTCAGCAGATACCGCTTTCTGAATGAGCGGAACCAGTGGCGCCGGTAACGTAATATGCCCTGCGAGTGCAAACTGGTGCGCCTGATCAGACATTTTATTCCATGTTCTACGGATGATATCCAGCCATTTTTGCTCATCGTACTCGGGGTGTTTATCTGCGAAGGCCTGCATGTAGTGTTCGATAAATACCAGGCCAGCAATATCTTCCAGAAGCTGTGTGTCAGCATTGGTTTTGAGTGATTTTTTACCTACTGCCTGCTTTACACGTTCAATAAATTCGTCGTCATAACCGGCCTTTACCAGCAGGCTGGCAACGGTCTCCGCATGAAAGTCATATAAGCCGGTGCGCCACTGGTGATACCCCTTACGGTTCATCGGGTAGTCACTGCGTGCTGATTTCCAGCGCTGGATGTGTTGCGCATGAATAGACAGTTTCACCGCATCATCAGCATCGGGTTTAAAACGACGAAGCATGTCTGACATGCGGTGTGAGTAGAGCAGCTCTTTCGGCTGTTCTTTATTGTCACAAATTTCCAGGTTAGGGTCTTCACCATTCGCTTTATCGATGAGTTCAATGGCCAGATCAAATTGTTGTTGTGTCATTTTGTTTTCTTTACCAGACGGAAAATTAAAGGAAATGTATAATATTTATTGAGCACTCAGGAGGCTATGCTGGGAGATTAAACGGCTAACAGGCAAAAATCAATCAAGCCTGAGCAATAACAGACGGTTAATTATATGGAGAGTATTGACCATAAACATAAAATTAACAGGCTATCTATTAACTGTGGTAGCTAGAATGCCTCACCGGCAAATAAACGGAAATTCGAAAAAAAGCGCTTGCTACATCTGCCTGTGCTAATAAATTTCTCTCAATACCCAGTCTATAGACATGGCCTGGATTTGCAAGTTCATACACAGGCCTCGTCAGGTATCGATCTACACAGGATAAATCATAAACATTCATTCCTGCAACAAGGCCGACATCATGGAGTACCGGTAACGAACCGGGCTGTAAAACAACAGACTGCTAGTCATGATCCGGCGTTATCGCTGCTTGAAAAAAGTTTGTATGGTCCATCATAACCCCAGTTTGACAGATGGTTGTTATTCAACGACCATATAAAATTAAGCACGCACACATAAGAAATATCCGAATTAACAGGCGAAGAAGCAGGACACAGAAATGCATAACCATCCACTGGAAAAATGGCAACACAACCATGACTTTGCCGTAAAAAATGCTAAAGGTGAGCGCAGCACATTATATGTTCTGATACTTACCGCTATCACTATGGTCGGAGAAATTATTGCAGGTAGTGTTTATGGTTCAATGGCCCTGCTCGCAGATGGCTGGCATATGGGTACGCATGTAACCGCATTTATGATAACAATTTTCGCTTATCGTTATTCTCGAAAACATGCAAACAGCCCGGCTTTTGCATTTGGTACCGGTAAAGTTAACGTACTGGGTGGATTTGCCAGTGCTGTTGCCCTGGCAGTTGTTGCATTGGTCATGTTAATAGAGTCTTTAAATCGAATTGTCGACCCACACATTATCTTTTTTAATCAGGCGATTGCTGTTGCCTGCATTGGCTTATTTATTAATCTGGTCAGCGCTTTTCTTTTAAAAGATGACCATAGCCACCACCATGATCATCACGGTCACGGCCATGTTCATGATCATAACTTGCGTGCAGCTTATCTGCATGTTATTGCTGATGCGATGACATCCTTACTTGCCATCATCGCTTTGCTATCAGGAAAATATTTAGGCTGGAACTGGCTTGATCCTGTAATGGGAATAGTGGGTGCCATTATTATTACACGTTGGTCATATGGTTTACTGAAACAAACAGGACCAATACTGCTTGATGCAAGTATCGAAGAAGATTATCAGCTAAAAATTAAAGACACTATAGAAAAAGATTCTGATAACAGGGTTTCTGATATTCATATCTGGAAAGTTGGAGCGAACCACTATGCGGCAATTATTTCTTTAGTAACACACTTTCCTAATACGACAGAGCATTACAAAGGATTATTGAGTCATTTTCATAGATTATCTCATGTAACTATTGAAGTTAATGAATGCAATGATGGGCCTTGTGTAACACCAATGACGAACAAGACATAACAATGTTAGTACACTATTTTTTTACGAATAAGCACGACATTATGAAATAACCATTTTTAGTGAATCACCGTTAAGCCTCAGGGTCTTTTGTAGCTTCAGACTGTGTGAAAAATATGTAAAATCTAACCATGAGAAGCTACCGACTAAAACTTCCACTACCAATCCTTCAGCTATTGTGCATAAATGGCTTTATAAGGTCGATAATATACAGTCTATCGAAACAATAATCACATAAAATTCTAAATTATGGGGCAAAATTATGATAAATAAATGCTACCTCCTGGCAATAACGCTTGCAGCAATCACCATTGACGTTCATGCAGCAGATAAAACACTGTCACCCTCTCACGGCATTGACTATCCTGATGGCTGGCAAAACTGGGCTACTATTGCCGTATCACATCGCACAGACAACAATACGACGAGAGTGATACTGGGCAATGATGTAGCAGTGAAGGCAGCACGCTCCGGCAATACTAATCCATGGCCAGATGACAGCATTCTGGGTAAAGTGGTCTGGAAAGATACCCAGCTGGAGAACTGGATGGCCGCTACTGTGCCGGGCAAGTTTGTCCATGCTGAGTTTATGTTCAAAGACTCAAAGAAGTTTAGCGAAAGCTACGGCTGGGGCTGGGCTCGCTGGGTAGGACTGGAGCAAAAACCTTTTAACAAGGGAATGCAGATTTGTACCAATTGCCATACACCCGTAAAGGATCGAGATTGGGTTTTCACTGACCCAGCCTCTTTTCCTTAAACAAGCATTAACGGGGATTAAAACAGATAACCATTTTATCCTGGATAATCCTAAATTAATCAGTTGAATCGTAGCGAGAGCGATCTAGGTGTTGGATATACGATACTTTATCGGTTATTTTGAGCGAAAACGTATCACCCATACGGTTTTCAGCAAGGATGCTGTTATATCGCGAATGCAGGATGCGTAAGAGCGTGAGTTCAAAATGTTCGAGAAAGTCTTGTAAATTCAGTGCATTGGTCGTTTGCAGTAGGTTCAACTGATTTATTTAGGATAATCATGCTTATCTTAAAGTTTGGCTTTATTATGCGCTGATGAGTTATATCTGGCCTGATATTTAAATTTTATGCTGGAAACATTTTCATCATTCCCTTTAGCGCTAGCCTCAAGTTTCTCTTTAATCGGACTTGCAGAAATTGGTGACAAAAGCCAACTGGTCTGTATTGCTCTCGCGATACGTTATCGTGCAACACCTGTCCTGACAGGAGCGATAGTGGCATTTGCTTTACTCAATCTGGCAGCCGTTTTATTTGGCGCCACAGTCGCCAACTGGTTACCAGAGCACGTTGTTACAGCTGCTGTTGGCATTTTGTTCCTGCTGTATGGTGTCCATGCCTTTAGCAGCAGCCATGGTGCCGAAGAAAACGAAGTAGTTGACGAGTATAGGGGATCACAGCATCCTGGTCAATACCTTTCTACTGATTACCCTGGCTGAGTTTGGCGACAAAACACAGATTGCTGTTGCCGGATTAGCAAGTACTGCAGATGCCGTAGCAGTATGGTTGGGCGCAACGCTGGCGCTGGCGGTTACTTCTGGTATTGGCGTGATGGCGGGGCGGACGATCCTGCAACATTTTCCGATCATCCTTTTACATCGATTGAGCGGGGGGTTGTTTATCTTGTTTGGGGTCTCAGCATTGTTGAGTCTCTGCTGGTAACCTGCATCTCGTTAGCGGCTTTATTCGCTAAGCTGAACAGCCGATATGGCTCGCTTTTTTTCCGCTCGTGTTAATTATCGTAGCGTCCGCTTATCACCTGTATACGGACAAACTATAGTTACAATAGGCAGACAATTGTAGCTTACTGCGAACCACTATCGCCACTAGAACCACGGCTAACTTCAAGCACATTCCTAAGTTGAGCAATCTTATCCATGACTCGAGTTAGTTGTTGTAAATCTTGAATTTCGATCGTCACTGCCATTCGTGCAGATTGATCTTTTTTATTCGACATGGTGTTAACGGCAATGACGTTTATTTTATCATCCGACAAGGTTCTTGTTATATCACTTAACAGGCCATGACGATCGTTTGCCTGAATAAGAATATTTACCGGATAATGTTGTGTATCCGTATCACCCCATTCAACTTCAATTAAACGCGCCTGGTCTTTTTCTTTCAGGTGAAGGATATTTTTGCAGTCGACACGGTGAACACTTACCCCTCTATCCTTGGTGATAAATCCAACAATATCATCATGCGGTACCGGCATGCAGCAGTTGGCAATGCTGGTTAATAAATTACCTACACCTAAGACATTGATATTACTATTTGACTTTTTTGATGCTTTGTTTTGTGTCGCTACGTGTAGTGGAATCCTGTCTTTCTTTGCATGGCTTTCATCAAACTCATGCAACATGGATGACATTTGTGCGACACTTATATCACCCCGCGCCAAACGTATATAAAAATCATTTGTTGAGTCCAGTTTAAAATGCTCAATCACTTTTTTAACATCCGGCTTTATTCCATGGCGTTTAAACTCACGTTCACATAAAGCTTTGCCATCAACAAGATTTTTTTCTTTATCCTGTTTTCTAAACCAGCTTCGAATTCTATTTCGTGCACGTGAGGTTTTTATGTAACCCAGGTGTGAAATCATCCAGTCGCGCCTTGGCGATGCTTCTTTTGTAGTTAATATTTCTACACGTTCAGCATTATTTAATTTGTAGGTTAACTGCACAATGCGGCCATTAACCTTTGCACCGCGACAGCGGTGGCCAATTTCTGTATGTACAGCGTAGGCAAAATCCAGCGGTGTACTGCCTTCGGGTAAGTCAATAACTCGCCCTTCCGGTGTTAACACATAAACACGATCACGAAAAATTTCCGAGCGAAAACTTTCCATGAGCTCTTCATCATTTTCCTGCGTTGTATCGAGCAATCTTCTTAATGACTCTATACCCGATTGCATATTACTTTTATTCTTACCTGTTTCTTTGTAACGCCAATGTGCCGCCACACCATGTTCTGCAAATTCATGCATTTGTTTTGTTCGGATTTGAATTTCAACCGGTTTGCCATGTGGACCATAAACGGCTGTATGCAATGACTGGTAGCCATTTTCTTTCGGATTGGCAATGTAGTCATCAAATTCTTTACTGATATTCCGCCATTGTGCATGCACCAGGCCCAGCATTAAGTAACATTCTGCAATATTATCAACCACAACACGCACTGCACGTACATCAAAAAGATCATCAAAACTACAACGTTTCCCTGTCATTTTTTTCCAGATGCTATAGATGTGTTTTGGACGGCCGTAAATTTCCGCTGAAATTTCTTCCTTGCTGGCAATCTGTTTTAATTTGTCCACAACATCGGTAATAAACTGTTCTCGTTCTTCGCGCTTTTCCCGCAGATTTTTTGCAATTTTTTTATAGGCAACCGGTTCCAGATAACGAAACGATAAATCTTCCAGCTCCCATTTCAATTGACCGATACCGAGACGATTGGCGATAGGGGCAAATATTTCCAGACTTTCTCTAGCAACCTCCTGTTGCTCAACACGGTCTGCAAGTTTTAGCTGCCTTAATCGCTGTACGCGAAATGCCAACTTTATTAATACTGCACGAACATCATCTACCATCGATAGCAGCATACGACGTAACCGTTCAACCTGTTCAGGTGAAGCCTCATCTTGCTCACCGTGAAATTCGTGCAGCTGAATAACACTTTTTACCAGCTGTATAATCTCATCTCCGTATGTTTGTTGCAGACTCTCAAGATCAACCGTTTTGATTAATTTTGTACTGCTTAACAGCGCAGCAGTAAGTGTGGTGTCATCACAACCAAGTTCACTTAGCAACAAGGCAACATCTAAAGAGTTGGGTAAGGCACCTTCCGCAGGCAGGTCCCACACCAGTTCACAGGCATGACGCAATAAGCTATTTTGTTCAATATCAAATCCGACTAGCTGATGCAGGTACTGATCGATGGTGAAGTCTTTTGTTATTTGATTGAAATAGCGCGTTTTGTGCATAAGATTATATTGTCTATCCGGGTTAGATGACACTGCAACTGGTTATCAGGGATAAGATTAAATAATGACACTAAAGTCTAGATTAAAATGGAGACAAGAGAGGAAAAAACAAGGTTTTAACTGTTGCCTCGTTTACCGATGCCCACGGAACTAAAGAATGAAAGCCCTTCTCTTAAATACTGTGGAGACTGTTAGTTAAAAAAATGGATACCGGTTAAAAGCAAGTGGCGCGGCAGTGTTTTTTTTCTGCACGCTGTTTTGGCCGTCAGGATTTCTTGCAGGCTGGGCACTTCCCATACAGTATCAGACTGTGATCAGTAACTTCATAACCTTTTTCCGCAGCGACTACTTTCTGGCGAGTTTCTATCATCTCGTCGTAAAACTCTTCAACATCCCCGCAGGATACACAAACGATATGGTCGTGATGACCTTTTTCACTTAATTCAAAAACTGCCTGACCACTTTCACCGCCTGCCCGCTTTCCCTGGCCGCTTTCAAAGTGATGACGTTCGACAATACCAGCTATATTAAATTGTGTTAACACACGATAAACCGTTGCCAGACCTATTTCCTCACCCTTATCATGCAATGCACGATAGATATCTTCGGCACTCTGATGACTACCTTTCGATGCTTCAAGAAACTCCAGAATTTTCATCCTGGGAAGGGTTACTTTTAGGCCTGCTTTTTTTAAATCACTTGATTCCATAAACTTTCTACTGATTCTCTCGGTCATATACGGTAGTATTTCTGCTTTTTTGAAGATACACCAGCAGATAGCACTATTTAACCACGTTTATAATACTGAGAACCACTCTCATTTAAAATATATGAAATTAATTTTGAAAACACCCATCGTTTATTCTGCCCTATGCGCCAGCCTGCTACTCACGGCCTGCGCCTCATGGTTGCCCGAGCCACATAGGCTGGATTTACAACAGGGAAACACCATCAAGCTGGCGCAACTGGAGAGCATCGAAATCGGTATGACAAAGCCTGAAGTGCGCAAAATTATGGGTTCGCCAATGCTGTCAGATCCGTTCCATAATCAGCGCTGGGACTACCTTTACCGCTTTATTCCAAATAAGGGATTTGAAAGAAAGTCTCTATTAACGCTGTATTTTGAAGATGATGTGTTGGTGAAGATTGATGATTCGCAGTATGTGGAACCTTAGGCTGCTGTCATTTACTGGCTGGTCCATTTTTGTTTGTGTTCGGCATAACTCTGTACGCAAATATATAACGTGAGTTTCAACTTTTTATGGCGAACTGTTTTGGTGTTTAGTCTTTTGCAGTTGGTATTTAGTTTGGCATTGCGGGTCTCGCCCCGCTGGCGAGTTACTCTTTGTATGAATAACATCCATGTTATTCACCCTACGGGCCGAGCAAAGCTCGTTCAAATTTGTTCCAGACAAATTTAGTCAACAGCCACAAAAGAGTAACCAGACTAATTTTGTAGGGAGCAAAATTGAACAGCTGCTTTATAGCTGGCCTGAAAGGCAAAACACAGGACGTGTTTTGTAAAAGGCCGCCCTTATTCGTTTGCCCCGAGAAAAACGTTCGGGGTTCCTGAATTCTCGGGTATTGCCTACGAGCCCGTCCTTGATGCGCCGTCCGGGCGCACAGGACTAAATTCGCCTTCCCTGGCGAATTTACTCTACCAACACCCGAGAATTCAGCAAACGAAAGAGGGAATTAAAAACAAGAAAAAACAAAAGCTTAGTTTTAACACAGGCTTTAGAGTGTTCTACTGTTGTTGACTTTGAACTTGTCCACCTCAGCAAGCCATTGAACCGTGGTTGTTATCATGGGCCTTCTGTGCCAGCATGTCTGAGCGTTTTTTGCGAGTTCTGGCGCAGCATGATAACAACCACGGTTAAATGGGCACCCCGTGTCTTTTACGGGGCGTAGCTGTCGTGGCGGCCTTTTCTGGTTACTCTTTTGGGCTGTAGCAAAAGAGTAACTCGCCAGCGGGGCGAGACCCGCAGTACCTAACTTAAAACCAACTGTGAATACCAAGCACAATCACACAAGAAGATAATCAGGCATCACCCGCCCTTCTTCATTTTTTTGCCCTCGGCAGCACGTTTGCGTCTAACTTCTTTAGGATCGGCAATTAGAGGTCGATAAATTTCGACGCGGTCGCCTTCGGATAACACGGTTGTCATGGCCGCAATTTTACCGAATAGTCCGACTTTGGCGCCTTCCAGATCAAGATCAGGAAAATCCATCATAATGCCAGACTGAACAATCGCAGCACCGATGGTAGTACCGACATCAACGTTGACTGCACGGATTATTTGTTTTTCTGGTGTAGCGTAAGCCACTTCAATGTTAATGCTATCTACAGCTATGTTTTCTGTAGTCATGTTAGCACTCCGTCAAGGCTAAAGAAGTACTTACCCGCGTTCACCAAAAACCTCAACTGCGCGTTTACAAAATGAATCCACCAGTGAATTGGCTATCTGTGTAAATATCGGTTTAGCCGCAATCGACATCAAGGCGTTATCAAATTCAAATTCAAGCTCAAGGGTTACCCTGCAGGCATTTTCTGTTTTAAGCGCATCAAACTGCCAGAAACCGCTCAATTTTTTAAAAGGACCGTCAACGAGCTCCAGCTCTATGCATTTATCCTTGTGCAACTTATTAAACGTGGTAAAGGTTTTATTTAACACGCCTTTAGCAATTTCAACGCTGGCAACCATTTCTGTCTCGCTTTCACTTTTTACGCTTGATGAACGACACCAGGGCAAAAAGGAAGCATAGTCTGCGACATTATTGACCAGTTGATACATTTCTGCCGGTGAATAATGCACCAGTGCGTGACGTTTAATATGTGACATACAATAAATTACAGGCGGACTATATCGCGCCAACCGATTTTAAAAACACAACAATAACCGCAACCGGGGTAATAAAGCGAACTAAAAACCGCCAGGTTTTGTATAACTTGGGATAAGTATATATTTCTTCACGTGTGGATTCCTCTCGCATTACCCAGCCAGCAAAAAGAGCAATAAATAAACCGCCTAAAGGTAACATAATGTTTGCGGTTAAATAATCCAGAGTATCAAAAAATGTTAGTTTCTCGAACAAAAAGGGAATTGTTAAAGTTTTGTCTTTCCATAGATTGAAAGATAATACCGTGCCCAAACCAACAAACCAGGTGAATGCACCAATCCAGACAGCGGCATAAATACGACTCAAGCCTTTATTTTCAACCAGATAAGCCACTGCAGGTTCGATTAATGAGATGGCCGATGTCCATGCCGCAAATACCAGTAAAGTAAAAAATATTACACCAACCATGGTGCCACCCGGCATATGACCAAATGCGATCGGTAAGGTTCGGAATATAAGTCCGGGACCGGCACCTGGTTCAAGGCCATATGCAAAAACAATAGGAAAAATCGCCATACCTGCCAGTAGTGCCACTACAGTATCAGCCATAGCAATTAACATTGATGCCTGGGTGATTGAATGCTCATCCGATAAATAAGAACCGTAAACCATAATAGCCCCCATACCCAAACTCAAAGTAAAAAAGGCGTGACCCATGGCAATAAGTATGCCTTTGCCATCAATCGTGCCGGGAGTAAATAAAAACCTGAGACCTTCCATGAAATAACCGGTAGTCATGGCATAAAAAACAATCACTAACAGTAAACCAAATAGCAGCGGCATCAGATAAGTAACCGCCTTCTCAAGGCCCTGTTTAACACCGCGGGCAACCACCATCATGGTCATCACCATAAAAATGGTATGCCAGGCTAACAGCCGCTCAGGATCAGACACCAGATCAGTAAATATACGGTTAGCCCCATCGGCAGTGACACCTAGAAACATGCCACTGCCAGTGCGAAACACATATGACATTGCCCAGCCGGCAATCACGCTATAATAGGAAAGAATCAAAAAGCCAGCAGCTACACCCATCCAGCCCAGCCATACCCAACCTGGATTACGCCCTTCACCCTTGGCCAGAGCGGCCATTGTATTAATCGGGCTTTGTTTGCCGCGACGCCCGATCATAATTTCGGCCATCATGATCGGGATACCGATTAATGCAATACATAAGAGATAAACAAGCACAAAAGTACCACCTCCGTTCTCTCCTGCTATATAAGGAAATTTCCAGATATTGCCCAGGCCAACGGCGGAGCCGGTAGCCGCCAGGATAAAGACAGTACGGTTGGTCCATTGACCATGAATAGAAATGCGTTGTTCAGCCATAATTTCGTTGTATTTTTTTATTGTTCATTCTTAACAATTTATAGCACCGACTCAAGCTGTTTTTATAAATAATAACGAATTACTCACTATCAATGACAGTAGGTGCTACATCCCCTATACTTACGAGCCTAATTTTTATGATGTAACCATGGCTAAAAAACAAAAGAAAAAAAGTGCTAACGACAATACCATAGCGCGCAACCGAAAAGCCCGTTTTAATTACACTATTGATAGTAATTTTGAAGCAGGCCTGGTTCTCGAAGGCTGGGAAGTTAAAAGCCTGCGCGCGGGTAAAGTCCAAATTGATGAAAGCTACATTTTTGCCAAAAATGGTGAGCTGGAATGGATTGGCGGCACCATCACGCCTTTAATATCGACCTCTACCCATATTAACGCCAGCCCTACCCGCGCGCGAAAAATTTTAATGCACCGTCATGAAATTGATCGTTTAATCGGCCAGATTGAGCGTAAAGGATACACCCTGGTGCCCCTCGCCCTGTTCTGGAAAAAAAATGGTCGGGTGAAAATAGATATAGGACTGGCCAAAGGTAAAAAAGAACATGATAAACGGGCTTCTATTAAAGAACGTGACTGGCAGCGAGAGAAAGCCCGGTCTTTGAAAATTCGTTAAAAGATAGTTCTAAGTTATTAAGTAGTAAGTTCAAAATTAAATAACTTAAAACTTACAACTTGTTAATGCCAACTATTTATTCCCATTTTTTCAATAATCGCCTGATGCGCCTGTAATTCATCATCGCTGGCTTTGATTATTTTTATCGGCTTTCTGTCCGCCGACAATTTTTTTATCGTCGAGACACCTGCCTGAGCATTCGACACGTCTTCACTATCCAGTGAAAGAGTGCTCTGCCCACCGGTCATCCGTAAATAAACTTCCGACAACAGCTCAGCATCAAGCAATGCACCGTGTAATTCACGATGCGTATTGTTAACTTCGTACTCTTTACACAACACGTCCAGATTATTTTTTTTGCCCGGACGCATTTTGCGTGCCATCACCAGGGTATCAATGACGCCGCAATAAGTGCTTACCTTTCCGTATTCAGCGCCCGCTAATTTAAATTCGTGGTCGATAAAACCGACATCGAATGGTGCGTTATGAATAATTAATTCGGCGCCATCAAGGTATTCAATAAAGTCTTTAACAATGTCTATAAATCGCGGTTTGTCAGCAAGAAACTCATTACTAATGCCATGAACGGCCTGCGCACCCTCATCAATTTCTCGATCCGGCTGCAAATACTGGTGGTAATTATTACCAGTAAGACGTCGATTAATCATCTCAACACAACCAATCTCAATGATTTTATGCCCCTGTGAAGGTTCTAAACCAGTGGTTTCCGTATCAAGAACGATTTGCCTGCTATTTATCTGTTTTTCACTATTCATTATTAACTGTTATTTTGCATTTCATCTATACCACGATTTGCGAGCATATCGGCATACTCGTTTCCATCATGCCCTGAGTGCCCTTTTACCCATTGCCAGCTTACGTCATTCGCCTGCACTGCAGCATCCAGCCGTTGCCATAGCTCCATATTTTTAACCGGTTTTTTTGCAGCGGTTTTCCAGCCTTTTTTCTTCCAGTTGGGTAACCATTTTGTCATGCCATCCATTACATATTTAGAGTCGGTATAAACTTTCACCGAACAGGAACGGGTTAACGACTCAAGCGCCTGAATCACCGCCATCAGCTCCATACGGTTATTGGTGGTCTTCGCTTCGGAACCAAACAGGTCCTTCTGTTTCCCATTGAAACGTAAACTGGCACCCCAGCCGCCGGGACCCGGATTACCACGGCAGGCACCGTCGGTATATATTTCAACAATTTTTGTGCTCATATAGGCCTATTTCTGCGTTGATGATGTACAATTCACTTAAAGGGAACATTAATGAGTCTCTAATTAAGTTGATTAGAGATGGATTAATACAATCTAACAAATGACAAAAAGTACTTTACGCCGAGATAATATAGTGCTGCGTCACGCATGTACAGGATGTACGGACAGATATTTTCTCCTCGGTAATTGCTCCGGCATTACCCTGCTAACGTCCATCCGTGGACATATGCAATATCTGCACTTCCACCATCCGTGGTGGTCGTATGTCGCGGCTGTATGGGCGTGGCGGTGCAGTGCAAAACCAGCACTAGCCCGATAAATTGATCGTCCAGACCAGTGACGAAAAAAAACTGGCAAAATAACCTTAGTCATTTTCAATATAATAATAAAAAATAATAAAATCGTGAATACCTTATCCCCCTCTGTTAGTAAAACCATTGTTAGTAAAACCATTGTTAGTAAATCCATTTTTACACTCTGTTTCATCATCATTCTTGCCACATGGCTTACAGCATGCAATGAACCGAAACCTGGCGCTGACATAACATCTATCAACACCACTGAAGCAACACCCGGTAAACACAGTGATACGTTGCTAGCTACAGCGTCGCTGGGCCATGTTGAATATGATCAGTTTGAAGAACTTTACCTGAGCAGTGAACCGTCGCATAGTATCTGGCCACGTATTCGCGCCGGTTTTCAAATCTCAGCTGATGATAATCTGTCATCTTTACAAAATGAAATCAGCTGGGTTGCCAAACATCCTGAATATATACAGCGTGTTATGCAACGCGCTGACCCGTTTATTTTTTACATTTTAGAAGAAGCTGAAAAACGTAATTTACCAACCGAGCTGGTGTTATTGCCTATCGTAGAAAGTGCCTATCAACCTTTTGCCTATTCACATGGTCGTGCGGCAGGCATCTGGCAATTTATTCCCTCAACCGGACGTTTATATGGTTTGAAACAAAACTGGTGGTATGATGGCAGACGTGATATTTATGCCTCTACGCAAGCAGCATTAAATTATCTTGAAAACTTAAACAAGCTGTTTAAAGGTGACTGGATGCTGGCACTTGCCGCATACAACTCCGGCTCGGGAACCGTTCAACGTGCAGTAAAACGCAATAAGAAATTAAACCGTCCAACTGATTTCTGGAATTTAAAACTACCAAAAGAAACTCGCGCTTACGTACCTAAGTTACTCGCACTAAAAGAAGTCATTGCTAATCCTGAAAAATATTCTGTCAGCCTGCGTTGCATCTCAAATGCGCCAGGTTTTAAACAGGTTAAAACCAACGCACAAATTGATCTGGCACTTGCAGCTGAACTCGCTGAAATAGATCTGGAAACCTTATATAACTATAATCCGGCATTTAACCGTTGGGCAACAGACCCTGATGGTCCACACTCGTTATTGCTGCCAACTAACTCGGCAGAAATATTTGAAAAAAATTATTTGTCATTGCCCGCTGAAAAACATTTACGATGGTCAAGGCACAAAGTTAAATCCGGTGAGACCTTAAGCCATATTGCACTGAAATATAACACCTCAGTAAAACATTTAAGAACAGTTAACAATTTAAGTGGCAATAACATTCGACAGGGAAAATACCTGCTCATCCCGCTCGCCAGTAAAAATATAAGCAGTTATGCATTATCTTCAGCACAACGATTAAAAACCACGCAAAGTAAAAAACGCGGTAGTGGCACACGCAAAACACATACTGTTAAAAACGGTGAAAGCTTCTGGGAAATCTCCAGGAAATACAAGGTTGATATGCACAGGCTGGCTAAATGGAATGGTATGGCCATTAAAGATCCGTTAAAAAAAGGACAAAAGCTGGTGGTCTGGACCGGATCAAAATCAAATACCGCAAGTAAAAAATCAGCAAAAACGCATAACCCTAATAATACGATTAAATCAATTCATTACACCGTTAGAAACGGCGACTCTTTATCTCGAATTGCCAGTAAGTATAGTGTGGAGGTGAAAGACCTGCACCGTTGGAACACGATTAAAGGCAAATACCTTAAACCCGGCCAGCGCCTGAAACTGTATATTGACGTTACCGAACAAAGCAGTAATCAAAGTTAACAAAGCTCTGATTAATCCTCATACCCTGGAATATCAGCATGATTCACTTTGTCTATCTGGTTCTTTGGTAAAAAAGCTTCTGCATAACGCAGATAAACTTTTTCACGCACAAATACATCAAAAATATCCGGATCGATGTGTTTATTTTTTTTCATAAAACCCAGTATAGACAAACATTCAGTTAATGGTTTACCGGTTTTATATGGTCGATCACTGGCTGACAGTGCTTCAAAAATGTCAGCAATACCCATCATTCTCGCCTGCAACGACATTTGCTCCCGTGTTAATCCATTGGGGTATCCTTTACCGTCCATGCGTTCATGATGGCCGCCTGCGTATTCAGGCACATTCTCTAAATATTTAGGGAATGGTAACTGTGCCAGCATCTTTATAGTTACTGCCATATGATTATTTATTACTTCACGCTCATCCAGGGTTAGGGTGCCTTTTTCAATTGTCAGATTTTCAATTTCATTATCATTGAAAAATTTAGCATTAACAGCATCGGGGTCAAGCCATCGATGTTCAGCAATGTCTTTAACTCGTTTCTGCAGACTTTCATCCATAAATTCACCACCAATATTACAGTTGCGAATAAAATCACGGTTTTCGTTGATCTGAGCTATTTTTTGTTGTAGTTGTTTATCTATATCAGAGAAATTAATTAATGCGCCATCTAGTAAAAAACGGGCTGATAAATCTTTTGTTAATCGCTCAAGTTTCTGATTTAAACTTTCGATTGTAGCGTCACGTTTTAACACTTCAAAACGTGTATCAACCGTATTAATTCGATCGTAAATAGTTTCCAGCTTAGTTGCTTTATCTACCACATATTCAGGTGTTGTCACCTTTCCACAATCATGCAACCAACCGGCAATGGTTAGTTCATAACGGTCTTTATCCGTCATTTTGAAATCTTTTAACTCGCCACGGTCGGTTTTGTGACAAGCTTCAGCGATCATCATAGTGAGCTCAGGAACACGTTTACAATGGCCGCCAGTATACGGGGATTTTTCATCTATTGCGCTTGCTATTACTTTTATAAATGATTCAAATAGCACACGTTGCTGTTCAATTAATTTATTATTTGTAATAGCGACTGCTGCCTGTGATGCTAGTGATTCAGCCAACTGCTGATCTGCGATGGTATACTCACGGTTCTTTTTACTGGTTTCATTTTTTGCGTTAATTAACTGCAACACGCCAATAATATCGCTGCGATGATCTTTTAGTGGGATAGTTAAAATAGACTGTGTGCGATACCCCGTTTGCTGGTCAAATTTTCGAGTACCGCTAAAATCAAAACCTTCGGCATGATAAACATCAGGAATATTAATGGTTGTTTCATCATGAACCGCTGAACTCACCACGTTGCTTTTATTCGGTTTACCATTAACCATTAAAGGTATTGGTAAAAATTTTATTTCGTGGCCGCTACCTCCACCCATGTGAATAGCCAGTGATTGCGTGGACACAATGATAAATTCAAGTGAACATTTATCTTCCGACATCTGATATAAACTGCCACCATCAGAATTGGTTAGTTCCATAGCACCTGCTAAAATTTTATCGCATAAAACACCAACATCACTGGCTGCTGATAATGCGATACCAATTTCATTTAAACGCCCGATTCTTGAAAGTACCTGGTGCATTTTTCACCAACTTATTATTTATTTACAACGAATAGTAGAGCTCTTCTAGCTGAATACTGCACTAAACAGTGGATACCTGATAAAAGCATGCCGGTATGGCTAATGCAATCTAATTTGTTTCTTTGCTGGCAATGCTGCTGAAAAACTATCAAGTGCCACCCTGTATTAATTTCTTAGGGTCAAGCAGTTTTTCCAGATCTTTTCGTGATAAATCAGTCATATCTACCGCCACATCAATAACGGCCCTGCCTTCAGCATAGGCTGTCTTGGCAATTTTTGCACCTAGTTCATAACCAATAACCGTGTTCAGTGCGGTCACTAGTATCGGATTTTTCGCCAGTGCTGAATTGATATTCTCCTGGTTTACGGTAAATCCTGCTATGGCTTTATCCGCCAGCAAACGAGAGACATTGGACAATATTTCTATGCTTTGCAATAAATTAAACGCCACCAACGGCAACATGACATTTAATTGAAAATTACCTGACTGCCCGGCAATAGTTATCGTTGCATCATTTCCGATAACCTGTGCACAGACCATCGCGGTGGCCTCTGGCATCACCGGATTAACTTTACCCGGCATGATGCTGCTGCCAGGTTGTAGCGCTGGCAACGCGATTTCACCAATACCGGCCAGTGGGCCACTGTTCATCCAGCGTAAATCATTTGCAATTTTCATTAATGCAGTCGCCAGTGTTTTTAACTGCCCGCTTAAAGCCACCGCTGAATCCTGGGAGCTTAATGATGCAAAACGATTTTTTGCCACCTTAAATGACAACCCGGTGCTGCTGGATAACTGCGCGGCAACAAGAGCGCCAAATGATTCATCCGCATTGATGCCGGTACCTACGGCGGTACCACCAATTGCCAACTGATGTATTTCCGGCAGGGTATCTTCAATATGTGATAAAGCAGACTGAAGTTGTGCTGACCAGCCTGAAAGTTCCTGCCCCAGGCTCACCGGCATCGCATCCATTAAATGTGTACGTCCAGTGGTGACTATGTCTGCTAGCGATTCTGCTTTTTGATCAATCGTTGAAATAAGATGATTGATCGCCGGAATGAGGTGTTGATGGCAGCTTAGCGCGGCACTAACATGGATTGCTGTAGGAATAATATCGTTCGAGCTCTGACTCATGTTGACATGGTCATTAGGATGTACTGTATCACCTGCTTCCCGTGATGCCAGGTTAGCAATTACCTCGTTGGCATTCATATTGGTGCTGGTTGCAGAACCGGTTTGAAAAACATCCAGTGGAAACTGATCTATTAATTTGCCATTTATCACATCATCACAGATAGATGAAATAGCACGGCGACGGTTCTCATCCAGGCCACCCAAATCATGATTGGCATTAGCACATGCCTGTTTAACCAGACCAAGCGCGCTAATAAATGCTTGCGGCATGGTTATACCACTTATAGGGAAGTTGTTTACCGCACGTTGTGTTTGCGCACCATAAGCAGCCTTTTTTGGAACCTGCAGCTCGCCCATGCTGTCTTTTTCAATTCGATATGCACTCATTAACATCCACCTTTGCGTTTCCTACTAGTACATCGTCTACATTATATTGACGGATTCAGTTGGCCTGTCAGTGTTCAGGGCAAGGCACGCCTCGTAGCGAATGGCCATAGTCCTTTGCAAGATGCGTAACGCCGCCATGGACGCTGACAGGTCAACCCTTCGGGCGTTACTGTGGTGTTCCGCCACAGTGTTACAGCACTTGACAAGGACTATGGCCATTGCCTGCGTACTGTGCCTTGTTGCGAAACTCCACAGTAACGCTGAATCCGTCAATATAATGTAGACGATGTACCCGTCTTTTTAGAGTGATATAATACCGCTTTTATACTTATTTAAAACGAAATTTTTACGGAGTCTCTGATTGATTCTGAATGAAGTAGATTGTCATTCAGAATCTTCAGGTTCAAGGCGTCAATTGCACGTAATAGTGTGCTATTGCGAAGATTGAGAACGTAGAAACTGGATATTTTGAATATAATATACGATTTCACGAGACGTGCGACATGGATGTTGCGCTAACAAACCTAAGGATGGAATTAATCAGAGGCTCCCAATGATGGAATCAATAATTGAACTGAGCGAACTTACCGCAATATCACCCGTTGACGGCCGCTATGGTTCTAAAACCTCAGCATTCAGAAATCTCTTTAGTGAGTACGGATTAATCAAACACCGCGTACTGGTTGAAATACGCTGGTTTCAGGCATTGGCCAGTCACCCTGAAATCACCGAAGTTCCTGCCTTAGATAATGAAGCGATGACTGTTTTAAATGGTATTGTCGATAATTTTTCGTTAAGCGATGCACAGCGAATTAAAACCATTGAGCGTACCACCAATCATGATGTAAAAGCGGTTGAATATTTTCTTAAAGAAAAAATTCAGGGCAACGTTACACTTCAAGCCAGCAATGAATTTTTACATTTTGCCTGCACCTCTGAAGATATTAACAATCTGTCTCACGGCCTGATGCTAAAAGCCGGACGTGATGATGTGTTATTACCGGCAATGGATGACATCATCAAAAACCTGACAAAACAGGCTTTGGAGTTTGCAGCACAACCTATGCTAAGTCGCACCCATGGACAAACGGCTTCACCAACAACGGTCGGAAAGGAACTGGCCAATGTGGTTTATCGTTTACGCAAACAACGTAAGCAGGTCGCAGAGACACAAATTTACGGTAAAGCCAATGGCGCAGTCGGTAACTATAACGCGCACTATAGTGCCTACCCGAATGTGGATTGGCCAACTTTTTCCCGTCAGTTTATCGAGTCCATCGGATTACAGATCAACCCCTTTACTATTCAAATTGAACCGCATGATTACATGGCAGAAATGTTCGATGCTATCAGTCGCTTCAATACTATCTTGATTGATTTAAGCCGTGATATCTGGGCTTACATCTCAAATGCTTACTTCAAACAAAAAACCGTCGCGGGTGAAATTGGCTCATCTACCATGCCACATAAAGTTAATCCTATCGACTTTGAAAACGCGGAAGGTAACCTTGGCATTGCGAATGCATTACTAAGCCACTTGAGCCAAAAATTACCGATTTCGCGCTGGCAAAGAGACCTGACCGATTCAACCGTACTTAGAAATTTAGGCGTAGGTTTTGCACATAGTTTAATTGCATACCAGTCACTGCTAAAAGGCCTGAACAAACTGGAAGTGAATGCTGAGGTTATTGAAGCTGATCTCGATGCCAACTGGGAAGTGCTAGCTGAACCGATTCAAACCGTGATGCGTCGTTACGGCATAGAAAACCCTTACGAAAAACTAAAAGAACTCACCCGAGGAAAAAAAATAAACCAACAGGCATTTCAGGAATTTATTCAAACACTGGATATACCAGAAAATGCACGCAATCAACTGTTAACACTTACACCACACAATTATATTGGTAATGCGATCGAGCAAACTAAAAATCTGTAGACCCGGTTACCACCATAAACCGATAGCACACTAATATGACTACCTGAAAATTCGCATTGTCTGGGTGAAACCAGTGTTGACGATTTTTTAGCAACATACTGGCAAAAAAAACCGCTGTTAATCAGAAATGCCTTTGCTGATTTAGCATCACCGATAACAGCAGATGAGCTCGCCGGTCTGGCCTGTGAGGAACACGTTAATGCCCGGCTAGTTTTAGAGAAAGACGGTGACTATCCCTGGCAGGCTGAACACGGCCCCTTCGAAGAATCCCGCTTTAGTGAACTGCCTGAGTCAAATTGGTCGCTACTGGTAAGCGATGTCGAAAAACATTTACCTGAAACAAAAGCACTGCTTAAGTATTTTCATTTTATAGCTGACTGGCGTGTTGATGATTTAATGATAAGTTATGCGCCAACGGGTGGTTCTGTCGGCCCACACACCGATGCTTATGATGTTTTTTTAATACAGCTTAGTGGGCAACGTTTATGGAAAATCAGCGCGAACTTCCCTGAAGAAACGCTGGAAGATACCGACCTGTGTATCTTAAAAAATTTTACTGCTGAACAGGAATGGTTATTAAATGCAGGCGATATGTTATACCTGCCACCGAATATTGCACATCATGGCATCGCACAAACCTGTAAAAACAAACATGGCGAAAATGAACATTGCTTGACAGCATCGGTCGGTTTCAGAGCACCGTCACTAAAAACCATCTGCAGTGACTACATCCACTTTGTTAATGAGAAGGCACATACAACAATTCGTTACCGTGACATGTTACCAGTAAAACCAGCACATCATGCTGAAATTTCCGAAGCCACTGTCTCACAATTTATTGAATATCTTAAACAGGGGCTGACACTGGAAGCTGGACTGGTAAAACAATGGTTGGGACAATACTGCAGTGATAACAAAGCCTTTGAAGACTTTAACCATGATCAGGATAATGTTAATTTTGAGCAGCTTGTCGCAATTGCAACTCAGTCTGCGCTAAAACAATCACCCTATTCTCATTTCCTGTTTAGCTACACTGATCACGCTGCATTATTGTTTGTTGATGGCAACAGTTACCCGGTGAGCAAAGCCTTTGCAGAAGAGCTGTGTGAAGATGACCATCTCGATTTTCAGCAACTTGAAAAAATAATGACCGTAGACGATAAAGACGTTATTCTGAGATTGTTCAATAACGGTGCTGTTATAGCTTTAGAAACGAGTACTCTATCAACCTGATAATGACGGATGCAGCATCGCTGTGGTGTTTCGCAACAAGGCACAGTACGCAGGCAATGGCCATAGTCCTTGTCAAGTGCTGTAACGCAGTGGCGAGACACCACAGCGGTGCCCGAAGGGTTGGTCTGTCAACGTCCATGGCATCGTTACACCTCTTGCAAAGGACTCCGCAAGACGCACTAAAATGCCGGGAGCATTTTGAACGTACGCTAGTACGGTCCGAAGGACGTAGCGCAGGAGGCGCGTAGTAAAGAACGCAAATAAAAAATTTAAAAAATAAAATATGCCTGAAGATAATATTAATATTCGTATTGCAAACTGGGATACCGATAAAGATAGTCTAGTCAGAATACGACGACGGGTTTTTATTGAAGAGCAACATGTGCCTGAAAATATGGAATGGGATCAATACGATGATTCATCTACGCATTTTCTTGCTACTCTCGATAACAATGTCATTGCAACAGCAAGGCTAAAAACTGACGGTCAAATAGGTAGAATGGCGGTATTAGCTGAATACCGCAATAAAGGCATAGGTAGCAAACTGCTTCAGTTTGTTTTACTGACAGCACTACAGCAAAAACAAAAAAAAGTTTATCTCCATGCTCAAGTATCGGCAATTTCATTTTATGAAAAACATGGATTTACAACATGTGGCGATATATTTTATGAAGCCGATATTCCACATCGAGAAATGTCGAAAAAAATCTGCCAGGAAAGCTCTGATTAAGTCAGAGCTTTCCTGGCAGATGGATGTGCAGCCATTATCCAGTCCTGCTACCCTCAGCCTGTTTAGAAAATATCATTTTGTTAGCGGGACAGCAGTAATTTATTTCTATAGCTTCAGGTCGCCCTAAATAATAACCCTGCACATAATCCACCCCTATTTCCCTTAACACGGCTAAGGTAGATTTATCTTCCACATGTTCCGCAATAGTTTTTAACTCCATAATTTTTCCGACCTGTTGAATTGATTCAACCATTGCTCTATCAATATTGTCACGACTTATATCCCTGACAAAACTACCATCAATTTTTAGATAGTTGACAGGCAAGGTTTTTAAATAAGTAAACGAACTCAAGCCGCTACCAAAATCATCTAATGAAAACTGGCAACCATAATTTTTTAATTCATTGATAAACACAGTGGCCTTACTCAAACTACTAATGGCAACTGTTTCTGTGATTTCAAAACAGACATTACTTAACGATATAGAAAATTTGTTTTTTTCCTGAAGAATGTAATCCAGTAAAGAAGCATCGTTAATAGAATCACCTGATAAATTGATTGCAAAAATGCGATTAGTGCCTTTAACCTGATCATCAGGATCATCTCTACCCATATATTTAAACACTTCATGTATTACCCAACGATCAATGTCGGGCATTAACCCGTAACGCTCAGCTGCCGACATAAATGCACCGGGGGGAATTACATTCCCCTGTTCATCAACCATACGCAGTAGTACTTCAAGATGATCTCTATTCAGGTCGATTACGCTGACTATTGGTTGTTGGTATAGCCGAAAACGATGATCTTCAAATGCTTTAGATATTCTCGCTGTCCAGTGCAACTGTCCATAATGCTCTCTAACAGCTTTATCAGATTGCTCATAAACATGTACACGATTCCGTCCTGAATCTTTTGCAGAATAACAGGCAATATCAGCCGAACTTAATATCTGAGTCATATCATAGTTATCAATATTAATTACGACCACACCGATACTTACGCCAATTTCAAATGTTTTATCATCCCAGATAAATCGATAATCCTTAATATTCTGGCGTATTTTGTCGGCGATATTTACCGCCTGTTTTATTCCGCAGTTTTCCAGAAGCACACCAAACTCATCGCCACCAAGACGGGCAACTATATCCCCGGTACGTAATACATCATTAAATAGCGCTGGCAATTGCTTAAGCAATTCATCCCCGGCAACATGACCACAGGTATCATTAACCGTTTTAAAATTATCAAGGTCAAGATAAAATAGAGCGTGATTACGCTCTTCTTCGCGAACATTAATTAAAATTTCTTCCAGGTATTCTTCGAATTTTCGACGGTTATATAGTCCGGTTAACAGATCATGGCTGGCCTGATATGAAAGCTGTCGGGTTAATCGCCGTGTGTGGCTAACATCCTGAATAACCATCACCGCCCCCATCAAACCACCGCTATCTGATTTCATTGGTGCGATTGATGCTTCTATCGAAATCACAGCATCATCTTTAGCTATTAATGATGAATGCTCAGGTAAATGAATAATTTCTCCTGTTACAAAACATTTATGCAATGGATCTTCGATTGCATCACCGCTGCTTTCTTCAACAATATTAAAAACCTGTTTAAAGCCTTTGCCTGTTATATCTTTTTTATTACAGCCTAGTAATATTTCACCGGCCGGGTTTAAATAATTGATGCATTCATCAATATCAACAGTAACAACTGTGTCAGTAATAGAATACAAGGTCACCTCTGCACGTTCTTTCTCATTGCTAAGGGCTGCTTCCGATGCAGAGACTCGATCAAGTGCCTGAACCAGGTCGTTTTTATGCAACAGGATGGATTCAATTGCATTATTTATAAATTTCCCTAAATAACCAAATTCATCAGCACGGGTATCATCAAAACGTATATTTTCATTACCCCTGGAAAATTGTTCTGCCGTTGTTACCATTTTTTGAAAGGGTTCAGAAAGCATTTTCTGCAATATACGCTGTAACAACATACCAAAAATGAAAACGCCTAAACCAATGGATAATAGAAAGTTTTTACGAAGATCTGAAATGACGATATCCGAGCTGGTGAAATAAAGTTCCATTTTTATAGTATGCAGCTCATTCGAGTTTAACGGAAAGTAATGCAAGGAATATTCATACATATCATCACTATCGTTGATGAGGACCAATCGATAAAATCTTTCCGTGCTCATAAAGACGTACAGCATGAAATCCAAATTCAGTCATATATTCACTGATTTTTGATCTTATTCGACCTTCCGCATGATTTATAGCCGGTGGTTTAGAAAACTGTTCAACAATTTCTTCAATTTCATAGGAAATTATTAATGTTTCTTCCTGATTTGAGGTGGTAAGGTCGGTTTCTGCCCGCTGCAAAACTATCACGGCAACTAACAGGCCAATTAAGACCAGACCCCAAAACACCAGTCCTGTAATTCTAGCGGGAAGTTTTACTTCGAACTCTATTCCATTTTCCTGCATTTTTTATCTAAATCCGATCCAGCGAATTAACAGAATCGTTGGGCATATACCACTAACTCCTGCCCCCATTATCGCGAACCCCAGAAACCATGGCACAAACCACAGCACTTCAATGTGGGACACATTTATTAGAATAAAAGCAGCCACTAAAAAAACAGAAAATACAATACGCAAGACTCTAAATGCGTCAAAATCAAATCGGCTCTGTGTTTGAAAAACGGTTAACCCGGCGGGCACTATTCTACCCATCAATTTTTGTGTCAGCGTGGTAAAACGTATATCCGTTATCGCTTCGAACAGCAGCCATAAGCATAAAATATATATCATCATATCTATTTCAATAAAAAGCGAGATTAAAATAAACGCACCAACAAAAAATAAAAAGAGTCGTTCACTCATAGTTGTAGCTCAGTAAACAAACTTTTAACATTTTAACGACCTGCTATAAAAAAGACTGTAATGAAAAACCCATGATGAAAAACACAAGACTATAAGGTAAGCGTCTGATATTACTGCTTTAATTAATCCGTAATGGGTATCAATAAATATAGCAGAAATCAGCAATAATAAAGGTTTAGATGAGATAAAAAATCTAACACGCCTATGTTTGGTAATTTTTTAACGCTAAAGCACAGTCACTAATGAGTTTGGGACCTGAATAGATAAATCCAGTATATATCTGTACCAGGCTGGCCCCGGCATTAATTTTTTCCATCGCATCTGCAGAAGATGAAATACCACCGACAGCAATTACCGGTAATTTGCTATCAAGCGCCTTCACCAACTGCTTTAATACCCGGGTAGACAAATCTAAAATGGGCTGCCCACTCAAACCACCTGCCTCTGCAGCAAGTTGCTGGCACGCTAACGATGAAGGTCGACTATTTGTTGTATTGGTAGCAATTACCGCATCAATTTCAGCCGCTATAAGTCTATCAGCTATATCTTTAATCTCAGTCTCATCCAAGTCGGGGGCAATTTTTACCGCAAGCGGTACGTAGCGCTGATATTTCTGGTTTAACTCAGTTTGCTTATTTTTTAATTGCATTAACAATTCGCTTAATCCTTCGCCATGCTGTAATTTTCTCAGGCCGGGCGTATTCGGAGAAGAGATGTTAATCGCGATGTAATCTGCATAAGCATAAACCTGCTGCATGCAGATAAGGTAATCATCAACTGCATTTTCCAGCGGTGTTGCTTTATTTTTACCTATGTTGATACCTAATATACAACGGTCATCGTTTTGCTTAAGTCCATTGTTTTTTTTATACCAGTCACTTTGTTTAACATGGTCCACTAACATATCAACGCCGTCGTTATTAAACCCCATTCGATTAATAATGGCATTATCTGCCTGCAGTCTAAACAAACGTGGCTTGTCATTACCCGGTTGCGCCAACGGTGTTACTGTGCCGACCTCAACAAAACCAAAACCACACTGCGACAGGGCATCAATATGCAGGGCATTTTTATCCATACCGGCAGCAAGTCCAACGGCATTAGGAAATTTAATACCCATAACAGTAACCGGGGCATCAATGCGTTTTTTAATAAAAAGCGTTAATAAACCAATCGAATTTACAAAACTCATCATATTTAATGAAATAACATGAATGACTTCTGCATCAAATAAAAATAAGAATTTTCGTAAGAAAGAGTACATAAACTTAACCAGGGAATCATTGCTTCCCGTTAAATGTTAGAGCTATGAATTGGATACATCTATCAACGACCATCACCCGCATGGCAGGTTTTTGCTCCTGCAAAACCTGCACTTCCACCGTCCGTGGTGGTCGGCTGCGGGTGTTGAGCCACCATGGATGGCAGATATTTGCTCCTGCAATATCTGCATTTCCTACATCCATGTAGGTCGTTTCACGGCGTGTCGTTGGTAGGTGTGTCCGATTCATATCTCGGATTAAAGTAAACCAGTCCTAAGCTAGCCACATCAATTTATACAGATAAAGAATTGTATATTAACGGGACAGCAGTATCATGGAATCTAAAAAATATCCGGGCTACACCGCTTCAATATGTTGAACAATAAGTTGCAAACTTCTCTTACCCCTGAACTCATTCACATCTAGTCGGTAAACACAGCGGATATCATTTTCCCCGGCGGGTAAATCCGCATCTGTTTTATTAAAAGCGATAGCAGCATAACATTCACCGGACTGTTCTTTGGCAAGATCAAGCTTTAAATGTTTTTCGCCAACGATACGCCAGTTGATGACTTTAAATACATCATCAAAAACAGGTTCAGGAAATAATTGTCCCCATGGGCTGGCATATTTAAACAGCTCTGATGTTTCTATTGTCATATATTCCGCATCAACTGAACCATCAGTTTCGCTGATATTGTCCAGGTCCTCTGGACGCAATAGCGCACTTACCTGTTCGTTAAAGGCCTGCTGAAATAAAGTGAATTTATCCTGCTTCATTGTTAAACCAGCTGCCATCGCGTGACCACCGAACTTATTAATTAGATTTTTATGCTGTTTTGAAATCAAATCCAGTACATCACGCATATGCAAACCGGGAATTGAACGCCCGGAGCCTTTTATCTCACCATTACCCGCATCAGCAAAGGCAAAAACCGGGCGATGGTATTTTTCTTTAATTCTGGAAGCCAATAAGCCAACAACACCCTGATGCCATTGCTCATCATACAACGCTAAGGCTTTTGGCACAGAATCACTGCTATCAAGCCTGCGAAATTGTTGTTCGAGAAGTGTTGTCGCCTGCTCAAGCATTTCACCTTCAATCTGGCGGCGTTGTTGATTCATCTTATTCAGGGTTGCCGCGTAGTTAAATGCCTGTTCATAATCATCACTTAACAGGCATTCAATACCAATCGACATATCATCTAATCGACCGGCAGCATTTAAGCGCGGACCGATAATAAAACCAAAGTCCTGCGATGAGCAGCCTTCTATTGATTTTCCGGCAATGGTTAACAAGGCATTAATGCCGGCACAGGCTTTGTTCGCCCTGATACGTTGCAAGCCGTATTCAACCAGGATTCTGTTGTTATCATCTAGTGGAACTACATCGGCTACTGTACCCAGGGCAACAAGGTCAAGATAGTTCGCCATATTGGGTTCTGCACGAGCAGACGCTAATGTTATTCCACTAAACCAGTTTTTTTCTCGTAACGTCGCGCGTACCGCTAGCATCAGGTAAAAGGCAACACCAACACCAGCTATTGTTTTGGCAGGAAATTCACAACCAGGCTGATTAGGATTAACAATTGCTGCAGCTTGCGGAAGTGTGTCGCCAGCCAGATGATGATCGGTTATCACAACCTGGATGCCCAGTTCGTTTGCGCGGTTCACACCATCAATGCTTGAAATGCCGTTATCAACCGTAACTATCAAATCCGGCTTCGTATATAACAGTGATTGGGCTGGCAATCCTGCTGTCAGTCCAGCAGCAACATCAACTATCTGCGGACTTAAGCCATAACCAAAATCAAAACGATTGGGCACAAGATAGTCAACATTATTTAAACCAAATGCCTTAAGTGTACGCATCATCAGGGCACAGGACGTTGCCCCATCCGCATCAAAGTCACCAACGATCAGAATTCTTTTTTGTTGAAGGATTGCCTCGCTTACTATTTCGGCGGCCAGATTTATATCTTTTAATAAAGAATAATCAAGCAGGTTTTTCAGGCTGTAATCAATCTGTTTTAAGTTGCTCACTCCCCGGTTTGCATATATTTTTTTCAGCAATGGGTGCAAACTACTATTCTGAAGCTCATCACTCACCGCTGAATTTCTGCGAACGATCGAAGACTCCATCTGCTTACATGAAGGTTGTTTAATAACTGACGGCTTGGCACTTGATTGTTTAGTAGCGGTTGACATACTGCTCCAGTTTTCCCTGCTGCCAGACTTTCAAAAAATCGTATTTTGAAAATTGATACTGTTTTTTATTACAGGGATACAATATAACTTTAATATTATTTTTATTCGCCACTTTTAATAACGGATAAATCCAGTGCTCTACTAGTTCTGTTAATTTATCTAACCACAGGTTTACATCCGTATAATTCACCAGATGCTCGAGCTCTGACAGGTGTAATACATTAACAGAATTGTTTTTATAAGCTAATAGATGGCTGGCGTATTCGTTTGCAGTGTCGGGTACCGTCAGATAATCACACTTTACCAGTTTGGCAAGTCCCTTCAACATGTCCTGATTACTGCACACGCTACTAACATCGCTGCTAATCTCACTCTGGCATGGCTCTGCTACCGTGCTGCCATATTCATCAGTTTTCGTTTCAGTCATCGCTTCAGTGATCCTCCCAGGCAATTCACCGGAACCATGAAACCACAGGCTGTTAATAGTCATAAAGCCGTTGTTTTCCCTTGCCATATTAACATCATGCGCAAACATTAACATTTGCACTTCTGTCAGCAGTTGTTTCCAGCGAGTTGCATGTTCACCTTCCGGCAAAATAAAATTAACATTTCGTCCCACCGCTTCAGTTAATGGCGTGGTATTCATATGAATGGCATTTTCAGTAACCACAAACCACTGGTCATTTTGTAATGATATAAAACGCAGACCATCCTGATTAAAGTGCTGATTTAGTGCTTCACATAATGGCTTTGACTCATGGTAACTGATATTAAGATCTTCTCTTGAAGTTAAAACGGCGTGATCCATATCTGCTCGTAAATGAACCGGATCCGCATGCATATAAAACTTAGAAGCATCAAACATATCATTTGCAAGCAAAGTTAATGCGGCTGAGGGGAAATCAGTTTTTATTTTTAACTTGAATATTGATACTAAAACATCATTAACATTAGCCGGCGATGAAATACAGGTAGACCTTGATAATGTTTTGACCCACTTTTTAATTACAGGGCTGTTCTTAACAGACTGGGTTTCAGCAAGCGGGCCACAGATTCCCGGTACAATAATATGCAGTTCAGAAGATTCCTGCATTGTGCCTGATTAACTCGCTACCTGTTGCTGACGTCGAATCTCGTACAAACAAACCGCCGTTGCTACGGATATATTCAGGCTTTCAACGCTACCTTGCATTGGAATAGACACCAGTTCATCACAGGACTCACGAGTTAGACGCCGAATACCTTTGCCTTCAGAACCCATCACCAGAGCAACTCGCTTATCAAAACTTGTCTGGTATATCGTGTGTTCGCTGTCACCACTGGTTCCAACCAGCCAGACATTTTCCTGTTTAATTTTTTCTAAAACACGCGCCAGATTTGAAACCATAATATACGGAACCGTTTCTGCTGCACCACTGGCAACATTTCGAATAACGGGCGTTAATGCAGGGCTTCGATTTTTTGACACAATAACTGCATCAACACCAACCGCATCGGCAGTGCGTAAGCAGGCTCCTATATTGTGCGGATCCTGCACTTCATCCAGTATCAGTAGCAATAAAGATTCTTTATTTAAAACATCTTCGAGAGATACATCACTGGATTTATTAAAACGAATTTCAGCCACCACACCCTGATGCCTGGCTTTAGGACATTTTTCTTTTAATTTATCATTGCTAATTGACTGAATAGAGACACCTGAATTTTTCGCAATATTCTGAATTGTTTTTATTCGATTATCGTTACGCCCCTGCTGCACAAAAACCTGTAAAACATTTTCCGGCTGGTGTCTAATGGCAGCTTCAACCGCGTGAATACCGTAGATTAATTCGTGTTGTTTTTTTGCCATTCTTTTTAGTCCGACGAACATGATATAAGAACTTTTATTATTCCGCGAATACACGCAAATGAACGCAAATAAAAACATTTTATTATTAAACACAACTCACCTTTCGGGCCTCCTATGCTCCACTTGGGAGCCAGAATTAAATATTAAATTTGCGTTCATTTGCGTTCATTTGCGGAAAATTTTTCGTTTAATGTTCCGAAATTAATTCAAAATCAATTTTACGCTCATCCATGTCAACTCTTGACACACGAATACGCAATTCATCATTTAGACCAAATTGTATACCACGGTTTTCGCCTACCAGTTGATGTGCTTTTGGATCAAACACATAATAGTCTTTCGGCAAATTAGTGATATGTATCAGGCCTTCAACAAAGTGTTCATTTAATTCAACAAACAATCCAAACTGCACAACACCTGTTACGTGAGCATCAAAGTCCTGTCCCACTTTATCCAGCATGTATTCACATTTCAGTGCAAACTCTGCATCACGAGTTGCTTCATTTGCGCGACGTTCATTGCTTGAACAATGCTCACCCATTAGCATCATTCTATCTTGCGTATACATGTAATCCGCTTTTTTGCGTTTACGTAAAATGTGTTTTAACGCACGGTGCACAAGTAAATCCGGGTAACGTCGAATCGGCGAAGTGAAATGCGCATAATGCGTTAACGCCAGACCAAAGTGGCCTGAATTTTCTGCTATATATATCGCCTGCTTCATTGAACGTAACATTAGTGTTTGAATCATATGATAATCATCACGCTGTTTTATTTCTGCACTTAATTTAGCATAATCTCTAGATTCGATTTTTCTTGAAGGCTCACCCAACTTCAAATCAAGGTCAGACAGGAAGCCACGTAAGTCTTCAATTTTTTCATCTGAGGGATCTTCATGCACACGATACAAACAGGGAAATTTACTTTTAGCAATAAATTTCGCCGCACAGACATTGGCTGAAATCATACATTCTTCAATTATTTTATGTGCTTCATTGCGCACTGAGGGCCGTATGCTTTCTATTCGCTTGTCATTAGTAAAGTTGATAACCGATTCTGTGGTATCAAACTCAATAGTGCCGCGCGCTCTTCTCGCACCATCAAGACTTTTATACATTTCATTCAAATTAACCACATGTGGATAAACATCGACAGAAATTATACCAGCGCTATTATCTTCAAGCGCCTGCGCGACCTGTGTATAGGTAAGTCGTGCATGTGAGCGCATTACCGCTTCTTTAAAATCGTAGTTTTCTATTTCACCCTGTTTGTTAACAAACATTTCACAGACCATACATAAACGGTCAACGTCAGGATTAATAGAACATAATCCATTTGAGATTGCCTCAGGTAACATGGGCACAACACGGCCAGGAAAATAAACGGACGTCGCACGTTCATAGGCTTCTTCATCAAGTGAAGACCCGATAGCAACATAATGAGCAACATCGGCAATCGCAACTGTTAGCTTCCAGCCATTCTCGCGAGGCTCACAAAACACGGCGTCATCAAAATCTCTGGCGTCTTCACCATCTATAGTCACCAAAGGTAAAGCACGTAAATCCAGGCGATCCTGCTTGTCTTTATCTTTTACGCTGCCACCAAAACTATTTGCCTGCTTTATTGCTGCATCAGAAAATTCATAAGGAATACCATGATTATGAATCTCGATTTCAATTTCCATACCCGGTGCCATATGATCGCCAATGACATCAGTAACCTTGCCCACCATCTGTCGTCTTTTCGTCGGCTGACTGGTTATTTCAACTTTTACAATCTGACCTGGAGAAGCACCGGCAAACATATTGGCAGGAATCAGAATATTCTGTGAAATACGTTTATTATCAGGAACCACGTAGGCGATACCTTCGTCATCGAACAAACGACCAATCAGCGTTGTATTGGCCCGCTCAACCACAGAAACGATGGAACCTTCTCGTCGACCACGTCGATCGACACCGGCGACGGTTGCAACAGCATGGTCACCGTGCAGCACACCACGCATCTGTTTTGCACTTAAAAACAGATCGTCACCACCTTCATCCGGCACAAGAAAACCAAAACCATCAGCATGAGCGATGACACGACCTCTAATGAGATGTTTTTCATCAACAGGTAGATAACCACCTCGGCGATTTTGCACCAGTTGACCATCACGCACCATGGCAGACAGACGGCGACCAACACCCTCTTCCTGGTCCGGCCTGACTTGTAACGCTTCAAACACCGATGACTGCGTCATCATGCCGGCTTTAGTAATTGTTTTTAGAATTAAAGTACGGCTGGCGACAGGATTATCGTAACGATTTGCCTCCAGTTTTGCTTCCGGGTCTTTAATTTTTTTTGAACGTTTTAAAGCGTGTTTTTTTGGGGCACGCTTTTTTGTTACTTTCTCATACGGCGGTGACTGTTTGCTCACCTTAGATTTCTTTTTCTTGCTAATAGCAGATATGATCTTGTTCTTGATTTTTTTCAACATAATAAATAATAGTAAATATAACCAACAAATTTGGTTAGTAATAAATATGGCCTGTAAATTTTTACGTGGCTGTTACCTTTGGCGAATTATCCTACAACGAATTGACATTGGGATTACCGCCTTGTAAAGTTCGCAACTTGAAATTTTCAACACTTGCCGAGGTGGCGGAATTGGTAGACGCGCTAGCTTCAGGTGCTAGTGAGCTTAGGCTCGTGGAGGTTCAAGTCCTCTTCTCGGCACCATCTTTGGTAACCATACCAGACCTATAACAATATCGCAAGATATTGTTTTTATTAACCTTTAACAAACACCATCACCACCGAAAAATTCACTGAATCTGTCATATATAGTCATAATATTGGCGCCTTTATGGAGCGTGAGTGGTGCGCGAAATTCTCGTCGCCTCAATCAGATTTAGGTCACACCACTCGCCAGGCACAGTCTTTTCAAATAAAACCCATTTAAATATTAGTATGGGCTCTTGCGTACAACTCATTTTATACTGAACTGGTCAGCATGACATTCAAAATATATCACACATTTCTCTTACTAATCTTCACGTTAACAGCTGAAGCCACACCAGAACTCCCGTCCGTTAGAGCGACATTTGGGTTTGAGCATATAACACCTGGCATCAGCACCGAACATGACTACATGACGATTTATATCGTCCACAATTCAACCTGCTTAAAATAACGGCTGCTATAATCCACCCAAAATTACTTCATTCACAGGTTCGGCGAACGCAGTAATTTTATACTTAAATCCCATTTTCCGCCCCCAGCGATAGATCCCGTTTAGCAACTTCAATGGTGCTGAATCACTTGAATAATTTACCCGCTAGTCTATGGTTACTATAAGCATAAGTAATTGTTTTAAAACAATCTAATAGATGAGCTATAAATTATATATCGGTTACTATACTGCAAAACCAAACAAACCAACGTATTGATTATTAATGCATTTAAATAGAAAACCACTAAAATTTATGCTTATTAGTCTTTCGATAGCAAGCTTACTATTTTCTACAGCTGGCAAATCTGCCACGTCGCCTTCATCTGCACCTGAAACCATCTTTCAAATCTATCATCTTGCCGTTGAAAATGACCCCACGTTAAGTGCTGCCAGCTCGATTTTCAACGCCAGCAAAGAGAACACGAGATACGCCAGGGGCGGTTTACAGCCTGAAATCGGATTAACAGCTGAAATAGGCCGTAACCGTGAGGATGTTGATACCGATGGTGTTGGCACTTCCGGCTTAACCTACTTTGACAGCAACAAAGTCCTCTTGCGTCTAAAGCAACCGCTTTATCGCAAAGATCTATTCGCAGAAATTGATATAGCTGATGCTGAAAGCCAGGCTGCAGCCAGCGAGTTTAAACTAGCCAAACAAAGCTTAATTATGCGTTTAACAGAAGCTTATTTTGACGTATTGTATGCTGTCGATAACAGGACATTTGCACACGCAGAAGAACAAGCCATAAGCAAGCAACTAGAGAACATACAACGGCGATATAAAGTTGGTAAAAGTACCATAACCGATTTACAGGAAGCACGAGCTTCACACGATTTAGCCATCGCACAAGTCATTATTGCACAAGACGACTATGAAGACTCTCTTGAAGGATTAACCCAGTTAACGGGAATACAACATTCAAATATTGCAGGACTTTCTCCTGATTTTGTGCCTGGCAAACTGGAACCTGCAGATTTAGATTACTGGGTTAAGCTGGCTGAAGATAATAATAAAAAACTACAGGCTGATAGACATTCTATACAGGCACTAAGATACGAAATAGAAAATCAAAATTCAGGTCATTATCCAAAACTTGATCTGGTCGCAAAATACCGTTTAGAAGAAACCGGAGGGCGCTTTGGTGATAGTGAAACAGACGACAGGTCAATCATGCTTGAACTGGATATACCCATATACAAAGGCGGACAGGTCAATTCTAAAACTCGCATTGCAAGCATCCACCTGAATGAGGCTAAGGATCGATTACGCAGTACATATCGTTCTGTTATGCGTGAAACACGAAAATCTTATCGCACAGTGATGACATCATTAAAACGTATCAGTGCATTAAAACAGGCTGTACTCTCGGCAGAAACGGCGTTAGCAATGATTACCAAAGGCTATAAAGTTGGTACGCGGACAAATGCAGATGTACTAGAGGCACAACGAGAAGTATTTAGGGTATACCGTGATTATTCGGCTGATAAATATAATTACACAATCAACTACATACTGCTTAAAAATCTTACTGGCACACTATCGCAAGACGACCTGGCTTTTATTGATAAGTGGTTTGAAGTAAGCGGATTAAACAACAGAATATAAAATCACAGGTTCTTCATTAGATGAATGCCACCCCCTAATAGCAGTCCGTAGGGTGCGCCGTGCGCACCATGAATAATCTGTTTATGTTTTCATTTCGGTGCGCATGGCGCACCCTACAGCTTTTTTATTATTACGTAGAAGGGTGGGCATCGCCCACCATTACGACTACAATTCATTACTACACTTCATTTGTTTTTCTGAGTCTGGAAATAGTATCGCTTTTGCTGTCTCAGCATCTACCGGTTTACTTAACAGGTATCCCTGTAACTCATCAACATGCAAATTCTTAATGTAAGAATACTCTTCCTGAGTCTCCACGCCTTCAGAAACCACCTTAACACCTGCCGCGTGAACCATTTTTACAATACTTGAATATATTGTTCTTGAGCGGACATTTTTCATTGCTTGTAATAAGAACGACCTGTCTAGCTTCAACCAGTCGAGTTTCAAATTACCGAAGCAGCTTAATGAGGAATAACCAGTACCGAAATCATCAAGTGTAATAGTTACCCCATGAAAACGTAATTCTTCAATTAAACAACGAGCAGCTTCCTGATCGCTCATAATCGTAGTTTCTGTAATTTCAATTTCTAAATTGCTCGCATAAAGGCCTGATATTTTTAATGCGTTCAACACATTATCCAGGAAATCAACATCAGTAAATTCAACTGCAGAAGCGTTAACTGACATACGAAGATTTTTTGCACCCATATCAACCCATTGTTTTGCCTGTTTACAGGCTTCCAGCAAACACCATTTACCGATATCCAAGATCATACCGTTTTTTTCTGCTGCTGGTATAAAGGCGTCAGGAAAAACAAGTCCTTTAGTAGGATGCTGCCAGCGTATTAGTGCTTCAACACTTGTAATATTTCCTGATTTCACTTCAAGTTTAGGCTGGTAGAATAAAATAAATTGCTGTTCTTCTATTGCATTGTGCAAATCAATTTCAATTTGCATTTGATCAATAATCTTGCTGTTATCCTGTAGCGAATAAAACTGATAATTATTTCTACCTGTTTTTGTTTTTGCCAGTTTTTGAGCACGCCTGGAATTACCAAGTAATGTTTCCGCGTCTTCCCCATCCTGTGGACACATCGCAAGACCAATACTGGTTGTTACATATATTTCATTTCCTGAAATTTCTATCTTACCGGCAAATTTATTTTGCACACGTTTAATAATGTAACTTATCGATTCAACGTCATCCAGGCCGGTCAACAGCAAAGCGAACTCATCATCTCTTAATCGTGAAAAAGATGGCCCCGCCTGCCCTGCCGATAGCAATGAAGCAACAGTGTCAGAGCGTCGTAAAATACTCTTCAGGCGATGCCCTACTGCACGTAAAAAATCATCACCAATAGCTTTACCCATCGTATCATTAATGCGACTAAACATATCGACATTCAGCGTAACGACTGCCATTAATTTATCAGTCCGTTGTGAATAAGCAATTGCCTGATTAACACGATCCATGAAATATAAGCCGTGAGGGTAATTTCGTTATAGCGTCGATACTTGTTGCCTCATCTAACCCATCAGGCTTTTCCAGTTGATAAAGCTTATTCTGTAATTCTTCTACTTCACTTTGTAATAAAGAAATTTTACCTTTATCATCTGTAGCAGGACGACTGTCTTTACTATTTTTATCATTAATATCAATTACAACTGTGTCATTAACATTGGCGACGGTATCGCTCTGCTTCCATCTAATAACTTTGTTTCGCCCGCTTTCTTTTGCTACATACAGTGCTTTATCCGCCTGTTCCAGAATTTGCGAACAATCACTCACTGAATCTGACTTACATGACACACCAAAACTGGCGGTAATAGTAACGTTCTCGGCGCAAAATCCTTTACTAGAAGATTGAATAATTCTGCCTTAACTGCTCTGCTACATCAGTCGCTATATTTATATCCGCATCAGGTAGTACAACACAAAACTCTTCACCACCGTAACGGCCAACAATTGCATCCTTATCATCACAAAGATTATTTAACACATCTGCAATTAGACGTATCGCTTCGTCACCAATAGTGTGACCAAATCGGTCATTAATAGATTTAAAGTGATCGATATCTAACATTATGCAAGTAAGGGGATTTTTTGTTTTTTCTGATTCATCATAGGCACTTTCAAACAAATCAAAAAAGGCACGGCGATTATAACAACCTGTTAGCGGGTCCCTGGTAGCCAGTACTTCTAGCTCAGCATTCTTACGTTTAATTTCAGACTCATTATTTTTAAGTATGTTAACTGCATTTTTCAGCAATACATTTGTTTCCTCAACGTCAGTAACATCATCAAAAGTAACCAGGGCACCACGTGTATTGCCTTTATCATCACTTATAGGCGCACAATTAGTTGATAAAGATCTCACCCCTGAGCCATGTGTTGATAATTTTAGTGCGACACCTACCTTGTTAACACCTTCTTTAATAGCATGTACCCATGGCATTTTATTATCTGCATCTTGTTGTATAGTATTGATATATTTCCACTTAAGTGAAGACGCATTTACACCAAGCAAATCATCAGAGTTTCGATTTATTTTTTCAGCAAAAGCATTGTTGGCCATAATTATCTGTTCTTTATCATCAATAATCATAACGCCTTCAGAAAGCGTATTAAACGCTTTTTTTACTCTCTCAGGCACAACAGATTTAGGGTCCAGCATTTTTAACGTTTTTCTAAGAATAATCATAAAACCCGAAAAACAAGAAAAGGCGACAAACAATAATATGCCCATTATTGAATCGGTTAAAAATGAAAACAGGCCAGCGTCATAAACTGATTTAAACTCAATAATTACCGAACCCCATTGTTCAGCCCCTGCAAAAACAGGAACAAAAACAATATCACCTGTTGATTTCGAATTAACTTCATCAAAATCATTTCCCTCATAGCCAACGAAGTTACCAAATTTTGCAATGGTAACACCATCAACTTTACTCATTGATGCTGCTACAACATCCTTGTTTCTTTCTACAAAAACCTCCAGTGTTGATTTAACAAACTCAAATTCTGAATGCGATGCAGCAACTGAAAGCTGAACAGCTAATGCTTCACCCATTTTTTTTCTTAGATCAAGCATCATCACATCTTTCTTTGGCACAATACCGAACAAATCCGCAATTAGAATTACGCTTAAAGTAAACATGACCAGTCCAAAACTGACTCTTACCGAAGGACTTATTCTCATTGCTGTACTACTCCCCAATTCCTGTACGACCAAATAATCTATCAACTTTCATCTGTTGTTCTATGCTTTCTTTTAACGCTTTAACTTTTTTTAGTTCTGCAAGCGAAGTTGGAATTTTCTCTTCCGTTACTTCTTCTTTCTCTTCATCATCCTTATAAACTAACAGTGGCAATGGATCATATCCTTTCCATAAAGGTATAGAAGTTAGTAAACTAGCCATGACAGCACCACTGCGTAATACCCACGCCACCACACCGGCAGTTAATGCAACACCAGAACCTGATATAACTGCAGATCGAGTTTCAATATTAGAAAAGTCATCAACAACATTCTCACTCACTTCCTGCTTCATTTTATCAATCGAAATCAACAATGCTTTAATAGCTTTAACCTGTATATCTGCATAACTATGCGCAGTACTAAAATCCACTTTACTAACTTCACGCTCTTCGTCAGCCATATAAGAGTCGACGATTTCCTCACTATTTTCGACCTCTTCTTTTTCGACTACAGGCTCTAATGTTAATACTGGCTGTTGTTGCTGCGGCGTACTACTGCCTCCTATTGGCTTAAACCCTTGATCAACAATCGGATCCAATAGGACAACTTGTGTAACTAACGCTTTTTCTGTTACTGGCTTTTCTGGTTCTTCTATCACTGTTGTTACTTCTGGTTCTACAGGTTCTAGAGGAACGACTTCTGCTAATTGAACAACAATACTAAAACTATTTCCTGTAATACTGCCGCCTGATCCATCTGAAACCGTAAATCCAAACTGGTCATTTGCGCCTGTTCCGCCAGACTGGTAACTCACATTGTTATTAATAAGATCATCTTCGGTGAAACCACTTCCAATCGTTGCCACTACACCATTAATGATTAATTCACCATGGGCTGGCAGCTCAGTGATGGTGTATAGTATTTCTGCATTTGTATTATCAATATCATTTACATTCAGTTGCGCATTGCTAATAGTGGTACTGCCGGCACCCGCAGCAACAAGCCCTGCGTTCTCCATTACCTCGGGGGCATCATTAACAGGTGTTACAGTGACAGTAAACAGGGTATCTACATATGCACCGGATAGATCGGTTGCACGAAGTGATATTTGCGACGAACCATTCATATCTGCTGCATAATCCAGGACAAGTTCGCCAGTTGCTGCATTCACCGCTGTAGAAGTAAACAGGCCAATACTGGTATTACCAGTAATAGTGTAAGTTAAATCTGAGTCCACATTATCAGCGTCATCAAATGCCGCATTGAGATTAATCGTACTACTCGCCACCGGGTCTTCAACTACCGTGACATTAGCAATACCAGCTGTTGTTGGCATATCGTTAACCGCATTAACAACAATATTTACTGTCGCCACATTAGAAATCGATCCGCTAAGATCTGCGATGGTATAAGTAAAGCTATCACTGCCTGTTTCGCTACCATCATGTGTGTAATCAACTGATCCGTTACCATTAACAATCAACGTGCCATTTACTGGTGCACTAACAATCACGATGCTATTCAGATCCAGCACATTATCAACATCAACATCATTTGCAGCAAGATCGATATTAATGCTATTACCCTCATCAACAGTCAGAACGTCATCAACTGCAGAAGGTGCATCATTAAGTGGATTGACCGTAATAGTTACGGTTGCTGTGTTAGAAATAGCACCGCTAATATCCGCTATGGTATAACTGAAGCTATCACTTGTGGTTTCGCTGCCGTCATGTGTATAAGTGACAGTACCGTTACCGTTCACGATCAAACTGCCATTAACAGGCGCACCTATAATAGCGATGCTGTTCAGGTCGAGGGCATTATCCAGATCATAATCGTTTACCACCAGATCAACTATTGCTGTACCACCCTCGTTTACTGCAGCGGGTGTATCGTTTTGCGCCGTCGGTGCATCGTTCACACCACCAATAGTAATAAGAATGTTATGTGTCGTACCATCAAATGAAGATACGCTGATAGTTTCAGTAAGTGTTGCACCAGCCGCAAGTGTCTGGATCGCTGCCTGGGTATTGTCTGCACTGTAATTCCAGTTACCTGCAACATCGATAGTCAGGTTACCGTAAGACCCTGCCAGAACTGCGGCATTGAAGTTAGCTTCTCCAGTATCTACATCGTTAATAGTTAAGGTGCCACTGACTTCCAGCAAGGTATCCGCATCTGGATCCAAATCTTCTGTTAGTGAACCGGTATCGACACCCGCAATTATTGCTGCATCATTGGTATTACTGATGACAATGTCGAAGGTATCGCTAACAGTACCGCCGTTGCTGTCATTGGCAGTAACCGTCACCGTGGTGGTACCAACATCACCATTGAGTGGTGTACCGCTAAACGTTCTGGTTGCCGCATCAAACGCTAACCAGCCAGAGGCATCCGAGGTATAGGTCAGTGCATCCGCATCAACATCGTTAAAGGTATTCGCCGCGAAGGTAAAGGTAAATGCAGTATCTTCAGTCGCTGTTTGGTCAGGCACCAGGTTAGCTACCGTCGGTGCATCGTTAGTATTACTGATGACGATATCGAAGGTATCACTGATAGTGCCGCCGTTGCCGTCATTGGCAGTAACCGTCACCGTGGTGGTACCAACATCACCATTGAGTGGTGTACCGCTGAAGGTACGGGTGGCCGCATCGAACAACAACCAACCAGCGGCATTCGACGTATAAGTTAGTGTGTCACCATCGACATCATTGAAGGTGTTGGCCGCAAAAATGAAGCTGAATGCATTATCTTCTGTCGCGGTCTGATCAACGATCGGGTTAGCGACGGTGGGGGCATCCTCGGCACCATTGATGGTGATGGTCACGATCCGGCTCGAACCATCTGAAGCCAGGAAGGTAATGGTATCGTTCAGTGTCTGGCCGATATCCAGAGCCTGAACCGTCGTATTGGCATTATCCAGCGTGTAAGTCCAGGTATTACCGGACATCGCGAAATTACCGTAAGTGCTCGCAGCTATGCTAGCCACATCGTTGTACGAGACTGGATTATCGCTGGTGTCAACGTCCGTGATCGTTAAAGTATCCGAAGCAGTCAGGATGCCGTCTTCGGTCACATCACCAATAATCGTACCGCCAATAACCGCGGCATCTTCAGTACCATGAATGGTGACGGTCACGATCTGTGAAGAACCGTCAGTGGCGTTGAATGTATACGAATCAGTAATTGATTCGGTCACATCTAACGCCTGCACCGTCGCATTGGCATTATCCAGTGTGTAAGTCCAGGTGTTGCCGGACATTGCGAAGCTACCGTAGGTGCTCGCAGTTGATTGCAACGTCATTGTAGCTAACTGGATTATCATTCGTAGTCAACGTCACTAATCGTTAAGGTATCCGAAGCGATTAAGGTACCGTCTTCAGTGACATCACCCGTAATGGTGCCACCAATAACCGCCGCATCTTCAGCACCATGAATAGTGACAGTCACGATCTGTGAAGAACCGTCGGTTGCATTAAACGTGTAATTGTCTGTTAATGATTCAGTCGCATCTAAAGCCTGAACGGTCGCATTGGCATTATCTAACGTGTAAGTCCAGGTGTTGCCTGACATGACAAAGCTACCGTATGTGGCAGCCGTGCTGGCAACATCGTCGTAGCTGACTGGATTATCGTTGGTATCAACGTCTGTAATCGTTAAGGTATCCGAAGCGATTAAGGTACCGTCTTCAGTCACATCGCCCGTAATGGTGCCACCAATAACGGCCGCATCTTCAGTACCGTGGATGGTGATTACAACATTATGTGTAGTGCCATCGAAACTGCTTACGGTTAGTGTGTCGGTAATATTCTCACCCAAATCGAGTTGCTGAATGGCGGCCTGGGTATTATCGGCAGTATAGGTCCAGTTACCATCGGTCTGCATGACCAGGTCACCGTAAGTGCCGTTAATCGTGCCAACGACAAAGCTGGACTCTCCGGTATCCACATCGGTGATCGTCAGTAAACCTGACGTTGAAATGTTATTCGCGACAACGAACACATCTTCCTGCACCGCACCGCTATCAACACCGGCTATGATGGCCGCATCGTTGGTGTTATTAACGGTGAGGATAAAGGTATCAGAGACCATTGAAGTACCATCATCTGTCGTGACCTTCACACTAATGACACCTACATCGGCATTGGCCGGTGTGCCGCTGAAGATCTGTGTTCCGGCATTGAATGTGAGCCAGGCGGGAAGCGCTGAATTATCCGCTAGAGTAGCCGAGTAAGTGAGTGTATCCGAGCTATCAACATTGCCGAAGGTATTATCCGCAAAAGTAAAACTATAAGCTAGTATCTTCGGTGGCTATCTGATCGGGTATGACATTATCTACAGTCGGCAGATCATCCACCGGGTTACCGTGATACTGCTACTTTGTGTTAACGCACTGAAGGCAGTCTCGCCACCCGGAAGCGGATCACCGTTGTCATATGTGACAGCAAGGTTGTCGATGAACAGGTCATTTCCCTTGTCATTCTTGAATACAACGAAACGAATACGTGTGTCCGAGGCAATCTTAGAGCTGATATCAATGCTGGCTGTTCCGCTTCCTGTATTGGCAGTTCCACTGAAAGTTTGAACGGTTGAGTAACTACCTCCCCCGTTGTTGGAGACCTGAACGCGGATTTCATCCTCTCCAGATAAAACATTCTGATAATCGAAGCTGAGGGTTGCAACAGTCGCACCACTCAAATCAATTTCACGGTATATATTATCTCCGGCATCACCAGCAGCCAGCTGTAGCTGTAAAGAGCCTGCATTAACGGATGAGTAACCGCTACTGGCGCCTCCACCGTTGCTGTCACTTTCAATCCAGTTACTGGTCCATGGCGTTGTACCATCATTGTTAGAATATGATACCGTACTAAAACTATCAGCACCTGAATCTAAACCTGATAGATTAACTACATCCCCGCTGCTACCGGTGGTCTGATCCCATGCATGAAATGTGATTCCATTGGTAATCGTACCGTTGTAATCAGCCGATGGAACAAAACGCACCAGTGTATTCGCATCAGCTGCCAGTAACCTTGCAAATCCCGAACTGGGTGAACCGAATGCCAGCCAGTTGGAACCGCCATCAATAGTATACTCCCACGAACCATTGCCGTTATCAGTTCCAACGACGGCTATACCGCTTGATGAGATGCCGTCTGCATCAGAGAAATGGCCAATGATTAAATCTGATACCAGAGTTCCGGCATTGCTAATATCATCTTCAGTGATAGAACTGAGGTCATTCGCCCCGGTAAGCACCGGTGCAATATTTACCTCTGCAACGGTAATGGTAAAAGTTTCACTGTCTATTAAATTACCCGTGCCACTATCGGTTACGGTGATAGTGACGGATGGACTTGTGCCACCTTGTGCTTCTGTCGGTGTCCACGAGAACACACCGGTGTTCGCATCGATCGTCATACCTGCTGCTAATGAAGCTGCATCCAGGCTAAACGTTAAGATATCTACTAGTAAATCAGAGTCAGTTGCAGTTGCCGTGAAGCTTAAGTTAACTAATTCATCAACACTCTGGTTTCCGATTGCACCTAATACAGGCGCATCGTTGACGGCTGTCACGGTGATACTAATGACCTGGGTTTCGACATTGCCATCATCATCGGTCACCTGTACCGTGAAGCTGTCTGCGCCGTTGTAATTACTGCCTGGGGTATACGTCCAATTGCCAGCGGCATCAATGGCTGCAGCACCATTAGTGGCTGCAGTATTAATACTAAAGTTAGGGGTGGTAAAGCCATCCGCGGTATCGCTAAAGGTCACGGTACCAGCAGTGGCGGTATCTTCATTGGTGGTGGCGGACACATTCCCAGCAAAGGTACCGGCATCGTTGATCTGCGTGACAGTAATTGAAATCACCTGGGTTTCGACATTACCATCATCATCGGTGACCTGTACCGTGAAGCTGTCTGCACCGTTGTAATTGGCCGTTGGGGTATACGTCCAATTGCCAGCAGCATCAATCGCGGCGATACCATTGGTAGCTGCGGTATTGATACTAAAGTTCGGCGTGGTAAAGCCATCCGCCGTATCGGTAAAGGTCACAGTACCAGCAGTCGCGGTATCTTCATTCGTTGTAGCGGACACATTCCCAGCAAAGGTACCAGCATCGTTGACGCTGCTCACGGTAATGATGGTGGCGTCGGTGTCACTGAGGGGCGTGCCAGCACTGTCCGTGCTCACCTTCGTGAGGGTGTCGGTGCCTGTAAAGTTGCTGGTTCCTTGATAGATGAGACTGGCCAACGTGGCGTTGATGTCAGCTTCGCTACCACTGATGGTCAGGGTGTTCGTGCCACTAGCGCCCGCACTGATGGTCGCCGCGCCACTTAAGGTCACGCTGAGCGTACCGTTGCCCACGGTGAGCTGGGTGCTCGCCAGGTTGCCGTCGACATCGGTGACACTGATCAAGTTGGCGCCCGTCATGGCCAGGGCCGTGTCTTCATTGACCGTGGCCGTGGTCGGCACCGTATTGACCGGTGCATCGTTGATCGCATTAACCGTAATCGCAACATCATCACTGTCGCTGAGTGGCGTGCCATCACTGTCGGTCGACAGGACAGTTAATGTGTCACTACCGTTGTAATTCAAATCACCCTGATAGGCCAGGCTTGCCAATGCCGCATTAATCTGGGTCTGTGAACCACTTAAGGTCAGGGTGCTGCTGTCATTGGCACCGCCACTGATGGTGGCACCACCGGTGAGATCGACATTTAAATTACCATTCGTGACCGTGAGTTGTGTGGTCGCGAGGTTACCGTCGACGTCGTTAACACTGATGCCGGTAATTGATATTGATGTATCTTCATCAACCGTCTGGGCACCGGGTACCGTGTTCACCGGGGCGTTGTTGATACTGGAGACAGTAATCGCAATATCATCACTGTCGCTGAGTGGCGTGCCATCACTGTCGGTCGACAGGACAGTTAAAGTGTCACTACCGTTGTAATTGAGATCACCCTGATAGGCCAGGCTTGCCAATGCCGCATTAATCTGAGTCTGTGAACCACTTAAGGTCAGGGTGCTACTGTCATTGGCACCGCCACTGATGGTGGCACCACCGGTGAGATCGACATTTAAATTGCCGTTGTTGACGGTGAGTTGTGTGGTTGCAAGATTACCATCGACATCATTGACACTGATGCCGGTGATCGAAGCGAGGTATCTTCATCAACCGTCTGGGCACCGGGTACGGTATTGACCGGTGCATCGTTAATCGCATTAACCGTAATTGCAACATCATCACTATCACTCAACGGTGTGCCATCACTGTCGGTCGACAGGACAGTTAAAGTGTCACTACCGTTGTAATTGAGATCACCCTGATAGGCGAGGCTTGCCAATGCCGCATTGATCTGGGTCTGTGACCCACTTAAGGTCAGGGTGCTACTGTCATTGGCACCGCCACTGATGGTGGCACCACCGGTGATATCGACATTCAAGTTGCCGTTGTTGACGGTGAGTTGTGTGGTTGCGAGGTTACCGTCGACATCGTTAACGCTGATACCAGTTATGGAAAGTGATGTATCTTCATCAACCGTCTGGGCACCCGGTACCGTGTTCACCGGGGCGTCGTTAACCGCATTAATAGTAATCGCAATATCATCACTGTCGCTGAGTGGCGTGCCATCACTGTCGGTCGACAGGACAGTTAAAGTGTCACTACCGTTGTAATTGAGATCACCCTGATAGGCGAGGCTTGCCAATGCCGCATTAATCTGGGTCTGTGAACCACTTAAGGTCAGGGTGCTACTGTCATTGGCACCAGCACTGATGGTGGCACCACCGGTGAGATCGACATTTAAATTGCCGTTGGTGACGGTGAGTTGTGTGGTTGCCAGGTTACCATCGACGTCATTGACACTGATGCCGGTGATCGCAAGTGAGGTATCTTCATCAACCGTCTGGGCACCGGGTACGGTATTGACCGGTGCATCGTTAATCGCATTAACCGTAATTGCAACATCATCACTATCACTCAACGGTGTGCCATCACTGTCGGTCGACAGCACAGTTAAAGTGTCACTACCGTTGTAATTGAGATCACCCTGATAGGCGAGGCTTGCCAATGCCGCATTAATCTGGGTCTGTGAACCACTTAAGGTCAGGGTGCTACTGTCATTGGCACCGCCACTGATGGTGGCACCACCGGTGAGATCGACATTCAAATTGCCGTTGGTGACGGTGAGTTGTGTGGTTGCGAGGTTACCGTCGACATCGTTAACGCTGATACCGGTTATGGAAAGTGATGTATCTTCATCAACCGTCTGGGCACCGGGTACCGTGTTCACCGGGGCGTCGTTGATACTGGATTGACAGTAATCGCAATCATCATCACTGTCGCTGAGTGGCGTGCCATCACTGTCGGTCGACAGGACAGTTAAAGTGTCACTACCGTTGTAATTGAGATCACCCTGATAGGCGAGGCTTGCCAATGCCGCATTAATCTGGGTCTGTGAACCACTTAAGGTCAGGGTGCTACTGTCATTGGCACCAGCACTGATGGTCGCACCACCGGTGAGATCAACATTTAAATTGCCGTTGGTGACGGTCAGTTGAGTCGTTGCCAGGTTGCCATCGACATCATTGACACTAATGCCGGTGATCGCAAGCGAGGTATCTTCATCAACCGACTGGGCACCCGGTACCGTATTGACCGGTGCATCGTTAACGCCAGTAATCGTAATGGTGGCTGTGACCGTATTCGAATCGAGCGATCCGTCGTTGGCCGTGTAGCTAAATGTCTCGGTCGCCTGCTCGCCCGCGGCCAGGTCATTGAAGGCACCGCTCGGATCGTAGCTGAAGCTGCCGTCCGCGGTATTCAACACCAGATTGCCGAGCATGCCGGTGGTGTCGAGATTGGTTACCGTCAGGCTGCCACTGTCTACGTCGGAATCATTGGCCAGCACACCGGCGCCTGCGGCGATATTCAGTACCGTATTCTGGTCGGTGACATAGCCCTGATAGCTCGGTGTTGCGGCAGCGCCCTCGCTACCTCCCAAAATGCCATCGTTGCCGAATGACGACTGATCGATGACCGCGCCTCCGGCGGCGTCATCCAACCGCCAGTTGCCCACCAGCCCGGCTTCAGCGCCACCCAACTGTCCGTCCTTGTTGGCCTGAATCTCACCCAGGTTACGGGTCGTGTTCCAGACACGCACTTCGTCGATCTGTCCCTCGAAGCGATCGAGCGGGTCGTTTTCACGACCGCCAATCCACAGGTTGTTCAAGCCGGCATACACGTCGCCGATTGCCCCCGACTGGCTGTAGGCGTCTACCAACTCGCCGTTGATATAGGTCCTGGCTTCTCCGGAAATACCGTCGTAGGTCACCGCTACATGGGTCCATTCGTCCGCCGTCACGAAATAGCCGGTGTTGTGCCAGGCCCAGGTGCTGTCGGATCGGGCTATAGCGAATTTTATTTCACCGGTATTGGCGGTAATCCCCAGCTCGTATTCACCTTCCTTATTAACGATGATCTGAGAACCCGTACCAGTACCATCGTGCTTGATCCGGGCCTCCATAGTGACCTCGTTGGTCATCTGCAGGCTGGCGTGATCCGCCACTTCGACAAAATCGTCACCATCGAATGAGAGATGGACACCGTCCGGTCGCGCCACCGGCGCATCGTTGACGTCATTCACAGTGATGTTCATTACGGCCGAAGTGACGCCGGTTCCAGCATCATTGACCGTATAGGTGAAACTCGAATTGGTAGAGTCGTTTAAAGCCGAGGTAAAGGTCAGATCGGCGAGTTGCGCCGCCGTGATCGTCATGCCATTGGTGACATTAACGCTGCCACCGGTATGAGTTAAAGTACCACCGTTCAAGTTCAGACCGGTAATGGTGACCGAGGCCAGGCTATCGCTCTCAACATCGGTGAAGTTAAAGTCTCCCGCACCAATCACTAAAGGTACATCTTCATTCGCGATGACGGTATTACCGGTCGCCACCGGTACATCATTGACGGCATTGACGGTGATGTTCATGACGGCCGAGGTCACACCGGTACCCGCATCGTTGACGGTATAGGTAAAACTGGAATCGGTGGAATCATTCGAGGCCGAGGTAAAGGTTAAATCAGCGAGTTCAGCGGCGGTAATCGTCATGCCGTTGGTGACATTCACTGCACCGGCACTGTGAGTTAATGTGCCGCCATTCAGGTTCAGACCGGTAATGGTGGCGGACACCAATGCATCGCTCTCAACATCGGTGAAGTTAAAGTCAGAGACACCAATAACTAATGGAATATCTTCGGAGGCAATGACGGTATTACCGGTGGCCACGGGTACATCATTCACCGCATTGACCGTGATGTTCATGACCGCGGAAGTCACACCAGTCCCTGCATCGTTGACGGTATAGGTAAAACTGGAGTCGGTGGAATCATTCAGTGCGGATGTAAATGTGAGATCCGCCAATTGCGCAGCTGTCACGGTCATACCATTGGTCACTGTCACAGCACCTGCACTGTGAGTCAAAGTACCACCGTTTAAAGTCAGTCCGGTAATCGTCACCGAAGCCAGAGCATCGCCTTCAACATCGGTAAAGTTGAAATCTGACGTGCCAATAACTAAAGGCACATCTTCATTGGCTACCACCGTATTGCCGGTGGCTAGCGGCACATCATTAATGGCAGTAACATCGATTGTTTGTGTATAAGTTGAAACGCTATCAAGGACACCGTCGTTGACACTAAAGCCGAAGCTATCGTAGCCGCTGCCATTCTCATCGGCGACCGGGACAAATTTCAGATTACCGGCATCGATATCGGCTTTCGTAATCACCTGGTTCAAGGTCACGTCTGCACCGGACAGCTGTAAGGCACCAACGGTTTCCAGGCTGGTGATCTTAATACTGGCCAGCACCTCCAGCTCAATATCGCTGTAGTTAAAGTCCGCCGCCGTAAAGGTATACGTCGTATCTTCATTGGTGGTCACCGTGTTACTGGCCGAGGTGGGCGCAAAGTTACCAAACCAGTCAATGTTGTTGCTACCGTCGACAGAATCGGCGGGATTAATATACTTCTGACTGATGTCTGAACCAGAAGCATCAGAGTCTGTAACTTCTATATAGTCGATTGCCTGTGTAGCCGTGGCAGTAAGAATAATACCCCATTGGTTGCCCGGACTGTCTGAAACCAGGTTAATACGATCATCTGCATCAAGACCGTTCAGGGTCAGGGTGCCATTGATGGTTTGTGTCGCTGTATTGTCAAAGGTCAGGACAGAATCTGTACCATCATTACTACCTTCGACCTTGGTCAGGTTATAAAAAGAAGTTGAGCCGGAAAGCGTCTGGTTACCACCGTCGAGTGTTACCGTGGATGTCCCCGCAGAAAAGGTGTTGCTATGATTCGTCCAGTTTCCAGATACATACCAGTCTGAAGTTCCCAGGTTGACATTGGTGGTAACAGAGTTAACGAAGTCAACATCCCCGTTAATGTCAACCGTCGAGTTATTCGCATTAAGGATACCTACCTGAAACGCGCTATTAGATACCTGCAAGCGGTCGGCGGTGACATTGTAACCGAAGGTATTTAAAATAGAGACGCCAAAACTTGTAGCATAGACATCAATATTCCCATTCACCAGAAGATCACCGTCTAACTGATAAGAGGTTCCTGCGCCAGTACCTGTGCCCGCAAAGTACAGAGATTCAGTTATGTTGTACGTCCCGCCAGCCGCGATTATTGTTATGTTATTCGCATTTTCGTAAGTAAATTTATTAGCAGTGACGGCTGCACCATTATTAACAAAGGGTGTACCGGTGCCCGTTACTGTAATATTGTAACCCGCTGCATTGTCGGTTAATGTTCCCGTCGCATCTGCGATCGTTAACACATTGCTCACAGATAAATCACCCGTCAGGGTGGTCACCTGTGAGACAGCACCGGTGGTTAAATCATAGAATGCATTAGCCCCGGCGTTTAATGTAGCCGTGCCGTCAAGCACAACGGAAGACGTGCCTGCATTAAAGCTGTCGCTATTCGTCCAGTTACCAGATACCGTCCAGTTAGACGAAGCCGCATTGATGACATTTGTACCGTTAGCATCGCTGGCATAAACATTGACATCACCCGCAATATTGACGATCGATGAACCTGCATTAAATACAGCATATTCATCTGTTTGGCCATTCACACCGACGTGAAAATTCGCAGCGATAAAGTCAAAATTATTTGTGTTAAGAATAGCGTTGCGAACGTAGCCTGGATTACCGTCATTGTTAACTATGATATGGACATCGTTGGCAATGAGATTGCCCTGCATTTCATAGACACCGCTGCCTGTCAGGCCACCTACTGCATCGAAATAGACGCTGTTAATGCCAGAATAGTCACGACCGACAATATTCTGAGTAGCGTTGTTCGCACGAAAATGCAGTGAATCAAAATCCAGCGTACCACCGCCATCAACAAACACATTACCTGTGCCCTGTAAATAGAAAGAGTGACTACTGGCCGCATCGGTGAAAACACCACTGCCGGTGGTTAACTGATTAGCCCAGATAACACTCGACATGGTGGTGGTTTGCCCTGCTGTGGCAACGGAAAGATTATTAAAGCCATGAACCCAGGGAGTGGCAGAGGTATTTTGCAGTAATACCCCGGTACCAAGCAAATTAACGGTGCTGGTTTCCGCATTCCAGTCACCCGGCGTTGAATTCCAGTTTTCGGCGATATTGAATGTATTACTACCGCCATTAACCGTTCCCAGGATTTTAATACTTGTTGCGTTTACATCACCACCGGGTGTGAAAGTATGTCCGGCTGGCACGAGTAATTCGCTGCCAACAGCATTCGCGACCAGGTTTCCGCCGACAATGGCATAATGGATATCAGGGTCGGCATAGGCACCCAGCGCGTTATCCATATCAGCAATACTGATAGCACCGCCGTTGTCATTACGCACAACTATATGATCGGCATAGACCTGGATAGCACTCAGGTCTGTACCATCGGCTACTGTAACGGTAATACCCTGATAAGTGGCGTCATTATCAATGAAAATCGCAACAGCATCGCCGGCGGCGGCCTCTTTCCTGAAGCTGTAGGAACCGGTGCCGTCTGTGGTCACGGTCTCCTGAAGCACGCCATTGACGACCATGCTGATGTTTGCACCAACACCGATATTAGTGACACCTTCATCGGTGTAGATCGTACCGCTGATGTTACCGGTCTCGTTATTGACTGTAATTGTCAGCGTTTCATCATAGGTGAGGCTCGGGGTGCCATTATCCGTTACCCGTACCGTGACCTGGTAACTGTTCTTGGTCTCGAAATCGAGGATGCCGTCGTCGAGGATCAATCCGTCCGAACTTGCACCGCCAATGCTGAACAGGGCCGCATCGGCACCGCCGACGATCGCATACGAAAAGGTATCGCCCGTATCCGGATCACTGGCACTGAGCGTGCCGACGCTGTAACCGCCGGTGGTGTCGACATTCTCATTGACGGCACTGTTGCTCAAGGCAATATCTGTGGGTGCGTCATTAGCCGGACTAATGGTTATCGAGAAGTTCTGGCCTGTAACGCTATTACCCTGGCTATCATCCACATCGAAAGCGAAGCTGTCCGAGAAATTCTCGGAACCATTATGGATATAGACCACTTTATTGTTGTCGAGGTCGTCCTGGGTAAAGCCGGTGATGGCCACGCCAGATCCGGTGGTCAGTTCCAGCTGGCCATATGCAGGGCTGGCAGTGACACTGTAGGTCACGCTAGTCGCCGGCTGCAGGTCATCGTCATAACGCAGTTCGAGATTGGTGATGGTATCCGTACCGCCCTCGGCAACCGTGCTGCCGGTGTTGTTAACCATGGCAGGTGCAGTCACATCTGCAGAATATTCTATCTGGATATTGTCGGCGTAGAAGTACGCGCTGTCGGCCTCGCCTGCCCCCAGAAACCGTATCTGGGTGTTGGCCGCTACGTATGCCGAGATGTCGAAGGTCTTGAGACTTGGACTCGATGTGAGCGACGAGAACGTCCAGGTCTGCAGGTCCGTCCAGTTGGTTCCGCCGTCGTCGGAGATGGCGAGTGTGACGCTGGCGGCACGCGAGGCGGAACGCCACACGTCCAGGGTCAGCGTCGCGGAACTTGCCATGGATAGATCGACCTCGCGCAAGGCGCCATCGCCAGTGATCATGCCTCCACCGCCGATCATCAGGGCGTCGGGCGAGGAAACGACCCGTACATTGCCCGAGCTGGGGCCGTTTGACTCGCCCAGTTCCTGCCAGTCACCGGTCCAGTTTTGCGTACCGTCATTGCCGGCAAACGATCCTGTCGTGTTGAACTCGTCACGCACGGTCTCCACGGCCATGACGTATGACCAGCTCTCTTGTGCAGCGTCACTGACAGCAACGGACGTCTCGATCTCGCCGGACCGGTATTCCAGCTCCCAGTCAGCACCGAACAGGGCGCTGCCGGTAAGATCATCGGAGGCCGCAACATCAGCACCAGTAAGCTGCGCCAGCTGGTTAACAAAGTTTTCACCAGTTTCGCTTTCTGCCAGGTTACAACCGTATATCAGTATGTCTGCACTTTCATCGAGTGAGCTACCCCAGGAATCAATACTGTCGCTATAGTCATCAAAATTACCAGCATTCAGCCAGGTGTTACCTAATTTTACTGAGCCGTCAGTTCCGTGTGAAAAAATATGCACTGCCTCAACATCGTTGTATGAAGACAAAGTTTCACTGATTTGTTCTATGCCATTACGATCGCTATCCAGTAAAACAATTTCAAAATTTATTGAGCCATCGTTATTGTTATTAAGGTCTTCAATAAATGCCTGGTAGTCGTTAACAGACTCATCGATAAAAACGATTTCCTGGCGTTGCTCTTCTACTATGCCGGCCTGTTGTTCGGGTTCTTGTGTAATTATTTCTGCTTCTTTTTCTTCAGCTAGCAACACGGCTTCTGATTCAGCAATTAACGCCGCTTCCTGTTCTGCCTGTACCTGCTCTTCCTGTTGTTGTTCTTCGACTGCTGCCTGTTCTGCTGCAAGTGCATCGGCATTTAATGTGCCCTGCCAGTTATCCTGTATGTCGGCAGTAAAAGCTATACTGGTTTCGATATCACCAACCTGGTATTCGAGGTCCCAGTCACCACCCAGTACATTGTTACCGGTTACATCATCACTGGCTGCGATATCTGCGCCTGTTAATGTACTAAGTGAATTAACCAGATCGGTACCGTTTGCTGACCCTGCAAGATTACAACCATAGATAAGTAGATCACCACCCTCGGTGAAAACCTGTTTCCACTTATTTATTTCATCACTACGTTGTTTGAGGTTTTGATTGTTTAACTGTGTTGCGCCTAATTGCAGCTGTGCATCTTTACCGTGCGAAACAATATGTACTGCATCGAGTTTATGGTATTTACCTAAGGCATCTGAAATTTGTTCGATGCCGTCACGGTGTGCATCAAGAATAACAACATTAATATCACGGCCCTGTTGCTGCGCCTTGATGACATCATTATGGAGTTGCTGGAAATTAGGCGCGCGTGAATCGATAATAACCAGTTCGCTTCGGCTATCAGTCTGTACTTTATTGTGGATGACAGTAGACGATTGCTCAGTCTGATGCTGAACAATCATGATATTTTCGTTCTCGCTGTGAACGAGAGTTTGTAATGTTGCAACGCTAGATTCTGTTAAAACACCAAGCCCGTCGGCTGATAATAACAATCTTGGTTCCAGTTCCTCGAATACCAGTTTAGCGCTGCTAAAGTTTGCCTTTTTATTCAAACAGACGCCCCATACCAGTGATTAAAGTTCGAATTTGCGCAGAATATTCGAACACAATGATTTGGTAGCATTTGGATGCACGGTCTTGTTAAGCCAGACGCGCATATATAATAATAGGACAGGAGAATCAAATAGCCAGCTAAAAAACCGCCGTTTATCGGTGATGAATGGCTATTCAGATATAATTATGCCTGTCTAGTAGTGAATTATCGAGCCAGGCAGCCGATTTCTTTAGTAGGGTGCGCCGTGCGCACCAGAATGAAAACACCAATGGTTGATGGTTCATGGTGCGCACGGCGCACCCTACGGGTTAACAATATTTTTAAATACGGCCATATAAAGGAACAGTGCTGTCGCTCTTATCGGTGATTAATGACCATTAGATGTAATTATGGCTGTCTATTAGCAAATTACCGGCCAGGCTGCCGATTTCTTTAGTAGGGTGCGCCATGCGCACCAAAATAACAAAACCAACGGTTGATGATTCATGGTGCGCACGGCGCACCCTACGGGCTAACGATATTATTATTTACTGTCATCATGGAGGTGCATTTATGTTCAGGGATTTATTTTTCTATTTTTTCAACATGCTTAGTTCGATGGTTTTGTTACAGGCTGATCTGTTTTTCTCAGGTATTACATTTTCCAGCCGCTCAACAGACTGTGCTAGATAAGTAACGTCAGCCCAGTAGTTGTTCCTTTTGGTCTCTCTCGGCTGTAACTCAACTTCATATCCTTTGTTTGTTATCTCAACGACCCTGTTTTTCGCAAGTGACTGCCGATTATATAAGCCTAAAGAAATACGGTGCTTCCCCTCTATATTAAGTGTCGCTATATCTTTAATTCCTGAGGCCTGCATTTTCTTCATATTTTCCGTAGCTTGTTTCGCACTCGAGAAAGTTTTACTAACAACCAGATACATTGTATTTACTTTTGTATCAGTACGAAGATCCGTATGCTTTAAACTTGAGGCAAGTTCATGCAGCAATCTATTTAATGTTTGTTGATTTTTATAAGGTCCTATACTTGAACACATTAATGTCTTATCCGAATCCATTTCATCATAACTGACTACATTGCTGTTTGAAACCTCACTACCTGCAACGGTATATCATGCAGCAATTTGAGCTGATGTAACAATTGTATTATCCACCTGTTTTGCCTTTACCACTTCATCGAGAAAACTTACCCGGCATTTTAAACCGCCCGGTATAGCATAATCATTATTAGCCAGTTCTAACCTGATGCCAAAGGTACCACTAGCCGCATCGATAACTTTGTCAACGACAACTACTTCTGCGATAAGATCCTCATAGTCACCAAATTCCGGGAGAATTCTTGCCTTCATGCCTTTAACAATTTTTCCGTAATTTGAAACCGGCGAGACAACCTCAATTTTTAATGGATCAAGTTGTGCTAATTGAAGTATTGGCTTGGTTTCTACAAACTCACCGGGCATGGCATATCGTCTAACAACAACACCATCAATTGGACTTTTTATCTGCCTTAAATTGAGATTTGCTTTTGCCTGTTGTAACTCCAGTTCATATAATTTTTTTTCGTTTTCTGACTTGTCTTTATCACTTAATGTGATGGCTTTTTCCCGGTACAGTTCGACTGCACGCTTATGCTCCAGGTTACTTAATTTGAGATGCTCAGCACTGGTTTGCACACTGACCATCTCAACTTCTGATTTCAGGGTTGCGACTAACTGGCCTTTTGTTACTTCATCACTTTTATCAACTGTTAAGGTATCTAAAACACCAGAAACTGGACTACTAAGCTCCACCATAATATTCGGTTCAATCATACAATCAATCGCCGGTATATTTTCAGCCTGGACTGACATAACTGGCACCGATACACTTAAAACCAGTAATAAAAAAATTTTATTTTTCTTAAACATATTTTATTCTTTATTCAGATTCGCCGGTAAATGCCAGCATTGATTCTCGATTTTCATCAATTTTCATCATCGACTTGCGAATTTGACGATGGTAATACTCTATCAATCTTTGTGGTACATAAACTAATGTGCGTGCTAACCAGTAAGGTCTAACAACAATACCCACAGGCAGCTTCCTTTTGTTTCTATAACGTTGCAACAAGCCAGTAATGCCAGAAAAATATTTGAGTACGGCATCATCTTCAATTGAGCAAATCACTTTATAGCTGCCCGGATCTCCCTGGCGCGCACAGCGCCCGACTAACTGGCGGTCAATTCTTCTCGAATCATTCTTTTCGCAACAAATTACATGAAGACCACCCGCTGCTTCTGCGACCGCATCCAGTTTAATATCGGTGCCGCGACCAGCCATATTTGTTGCTACGGTTATACATCCCGCCTTACCAGCCAATGCGACAATTTTTGCTTCTAATTTATGATATTTAGCATTCAAAATCTGGTGTTCACTATTGCTGGTTTTGAGTAATTCACTAATGTACTCTGAATCTTTTAAGGTGCGAGTACCAATTAATACCGGCCTGTTGAGAGCCTGCTTAGCTATCGCCTCATCAACCACTGCCTGACACTTTTCTTCATAAGTATAGTATATGAATGTTTTGTCGTAACGACGTTGCAACGGTTTATATGTCGGCACCTGGCAGGTAGACAAACCATAGGTACTCCATAATTCGCCTGATACTTCTAACGCGGTACCCGTCATCCCCGACAATTTTAAATACCGCGAAAAGAACTTCTGGTAACTAATTCTGGCGATGGTCTGATTTTGTCCCGTTTGTTCACAGCCTTCTTTTTCTTCAATCATTTGATGCAAACCGGCCTCCCACGAACGATCTGGCATCGAGCGCCCGGTATTCTCATCAATGATTTGTATCTCCCCTTCTTCTACTATGTAATTTATATCTTTTTCATAACAATGCAGTGCTGACAAAGCTTGCTGCACTAATATTTTACTTCGGCGTTCACCAGACCATAAACCTTGCATGTTTACAGTAAGTTCCTTTAAATAATTTTCACCGTGTTCTGTCAGCGTTACCTGTTTTAATCTGGTATCAATCAAATAATAAATAGTATTATCCAACTGTCTTGCTAACCAGATAGCTTCACGGTGTAATTCTTCATGTTGATTGTTTTCAGACTTCGACGATAATATTAATGGCGTTCTGGCCTCGTCAATAAAGACACTGTCTAGTTCATCGATAACGGCGAACGACAAACCGCGTAATAACAATTTATCCTGTACCGGTGTTCTGTTATACAAAGATGATATTTTCAAATCCAGTTCAGATGTAAATTGTTTTAAGGTTAAACGGTCACGTAAATAATCAAATACCACCTGTTTGCTTGTGCAGTAGGTAATATCACAACGGTAAGCTCGCTGACGTTCTTCATCGCTCATGCCATCGATGATACATCCGACCGTTAAACCCAGGCGCTGATATACCGGTCGCATTAACTCGGCATCACGTTCTACCAGGTAATCATTAACCGTAATAACATGAACCGGCATGTTCGCCATGGCACCGCAACTCACAGGCAAGGTCGCGGCCAGGGTTTTACCTTCACCTGTTTGCATTTCGGCAATTTCGCCCTGCATCATAATCCAGCCACCCGTTAGCTGGCTATCATAGTGCGACATATTTAATTCACGTTTTGCTACTTCTTTGATGATGGCAAACGCACGGCAAATCAGCTCATCTTTTAAACCTTCACGATGCAACCGGCATTTTATGTCAATAATCCACTTATCTAATGCTGCATCACTCAAGGTCTCAATAATTGTATGATTTGCATGTACAAGGCTGAGCATCATCTTATGTGTTTTAGTTTTCGACCTGAAAACATTTGATGACAATTTATTAATACGTGACATTGCCGAATCTAACCAGCTGGTCTTTTTTTGTTTTTTTATCGGGTACTGACCAAAAAAAACATTTGGATGTGGTGCCAGCAATGATTCAGTCTTGCGAAATAGTAAACCAGTAAACACGGGAGAGCGGACTGACATAAGACTTACACCTTGCCCAGTTCGTTAAGAAACAGCTCTTCAACCGCTCTATACCATTGCAATGCTAATGGTTCAACACCATGCATAAATTTAACAAACACCCGTTGACCAACAAAACTGGCTGTTATGTTTTCAGGCATCGCTATTTCAAACTGAAAATACTGATCTCTGGTTTTCACACCATCGGTATCAAAAGGGTCTGTTTGTATTAAACCACCGCCCTGCTGAGCTAATGCCTTACTCGGTAACTTGTAAGTAGCAGCAGGAATTTCTCTTGAAATAGTTGTCTTATAACTTTTATTTACCTGTCCAACAAAACGCACTTCAACCTTTTCAACGTTTTGTCTAACCAGGCCAATCGCGTTCTGCGGCACTACCACGCGTACATTAACTTCATCATAATTGATAACATAGGCAACCGGGTCACCCTGTTTTACAAAATAGCCTTGCATTTCGTTCGCGTCTGACATGACAAAGACACCATCTTCTGCGCTCTGCATAACCAGTTCATCGAGCTGTTGTTCTATAAAATCAACCTTTCCCTGCATCAGCTTCATTTCTTCTAAAGTAATTTGTGCCTGTACAATATCTTCATTCACTAATGCAACATGTTTAACTTCGAGCTCACGATACTGTGCTTTAAGTAGTTTCAGTTCAGCTTTAACCAGTGGGTCACTGGTGACAATCAACTGCTTACCTTTAGTCACCATCGAGCCAGGTTTCACTAATACAGTATCAATAAAACCGTCGGCCTTAGCCCTGACATGTGACTTTTCAGGCAGCCAGACAACACCTTCAGTCACGGTATTAAGGGGTACAGGAATCATAAAAATAATAGCCGAAATACAAACAAGTAATGCTGCAGTTAAAGCGATAGCACGCTCTCGCCTTTGCATTAACACAGGACTGGTAAGCAAATGTTTAAACCATTTAAATACTGGCATCACTGCCTGCATAAATAATGCCCAGATTGCCAATGCTATGCCAACAAAAAAATACTGGTTAGCGACGAACAGTGTAATGGCCACCATCAGAAACAGTCGATAGACAAATGCTGCTGCCGCGTAAACAATAAACCAGAGTGATTCACCACGTGCCATTATTGGTGACTCAAGACTTTGCACATTGAAAATATATCTTTGTAATAAGTAGCCATAGTACTTATTAGCACGGACACCAAGACCGGGAATTTCTACCGCATCGGCTAAAACGAAATAGCCATCAAACTTTAGTAACGGGTTACCGTTGAATAGTAATGTCGATACGCCCCCTATCAACATTACATTGAATAAAAGGTCGCTCACCAGACCATGTTGAATATTTAACCAGATTAGTAAAGCTACCGCCGCTAACAGTAACTCAACGATAATTCCGGCGGCGCCAACAAGCATACGTTTATATTTTGAGCGAAATGATGACGCGGCTGACGCATCTACATAAGGCACGGGCATAAGTACTAACAACATAATTCCCAGCTCGTGCACTTCTCCGCCCCACTTTTTTACTGCAAAACCATGGCCTAGCTCATGAACTATTTTTATAACCGGGTAAACCAGCCACATTAAAAACAGGTTATAAGGAGACATGGCGTTTTCTACTGCATAATTACTCAATATTTCCCAGTTACGCAGCATCTGTAATGCGGCAAATATTATAATTATTAAAGCGATAACACCTGCTATACGGGTAAACAGTGGCGCCACATAGGGTAAATATTTAGCTAGAAAATCATCCGGATCGAGCAATGCAAAACGTAACGCTAACGGGTTACCAAACCTGGTCTTAAATAATTGTTTACGCTCTTTTTTCCGCCTGTCAATAAGTTTGTCAATATCAGCAGTAAGGTTTGTGTGCAGGAAATTTGCAAAGTGTAAAGTGCCAAGTAGACGGATGACATCATCCTGAGTTGGCGCATCATCACCCAGTTCTTCATTTAGTGCCTGCCAGATTTCACTGATAGTGCGAGACCCGTCAATTTGACGGATAAAGTTATATGCAGCCTGGTTAAAACGATGATGTTTACCTGTGGTTTCATCTCGAAGTACATACCATACTGTTTTTCGGTAACTATGTTGATGCACACGGACATGACTGGGTAATGATAACTTTACATCAGCAATTCGATACCAATGTGAATTTAGCAGTTGATCTGACATAAACTCACCACCATGACCACAGTTTTAGCCTTATCCAGTCAACCGCTTTATGCGTCCATAGCCAAAACAGCTGGCGTTCTCCTATATCAATCTTACCGACACCTTGCATGCCAGGACGTAAAAAATCAGGCGTAGAAGCTAATGACGCTTCAACCTGGAAATAGTTAATGCCATTTTCAGCGGTTGATACCGGGGTAATTTTAACAACTTCCATTTCAAATGTTTCTTCAGCTGCCGCTGACAGGGTTAATTCACCTTTCAAGCCAACTGTTATTTCAGAAACATCGGACTCATCCACCTGTAAAACAACGCGGTAATTATCCAATGGTGACACTTTATATAACACCTGGCCACGTTCTACGGGTGAGCCCAGTGCCCGTGTATAATCACCACTCACAATAACCGCAGATATTGGTGAAGTAATAACAATACGATTTAACTTATGCTCGAGTATTTCCAGTTGCGCTTCAGCCTGCGCTAACTGTGAACGCAAAATACCAATCTGTGATTGTTCATGAAACGCTAATGCCTCACGGTACTCTTTCGAAACCTGTTGTAACTTTCCGCTCCATTTTAATTTCTCCAACTGCAGGTCACGATCATCCAGTGTTGCCAGCGTTGCTCCAGCTTCAACTAAATCTCCCGGTCTGACCGACGCTTCTTTCAGGTAACCCTCTTCCGGTGATGTTATAACTCTTTCTATTTCACCTTCCAATATTGCATTGGCTGATATTCTGTAATCCCAGGGCACAAAATACGCTATCAGTAAAACACCTGCAATTATCGTAGTGATTAACTTTGTACCTAAATACCCGGCACCAAAGATATTTGAAATCAAACCATGGGTTGATTCGTTAATTTTTTCGATAATCGGTCTATCGTTTAAACGGCGGTAATGCAGTATAGGCCCAAACAATGCGACTAACTGCTCACATAATTCTTTTGTTTCTTCATCGAACTCACCCGCCTGGCCCCGACGCTCGAACATAACTGCGCCCATGACAAGCTCATTCACCACTAGTGGCACTGTACAAATATATTCACCCAAATGCTGCCTTATTAATACATCATGTTCCTGTGTACTGTAATAACTATTTGCTGGTGGTGGAAACAGCAAGGTCTCCTGTTGGTCAATTGCTTCCAGCATGGCAGCTTCAATACATTTAACAAGATTCTGCCGTGTTACATGCTGGGTACTGTTTGATATTGTATGTAAACGTACATCATTGTTTTCAACAACACCGATACTCACCCGTTCACACTGCAGTCTGCTGGCAAGTTCAGAAGCAACTGCCATAGAAGCTTCTGAGGATTTAGCCTGAGACAAAGCCATGGTAATTACTTTAAAAACAGACTCCGCATCTTTAGAGCCGGACCCGGATGGCAACGTTGATATACAGTTCAACCAGGCAATTGATGCTTCAACACTTTCTAAATAATTTGGCGATTGTGTTTGCGACCTGGATTGCGCTTTATGTTTGAATTCAAAACAGACTACGCCCACAACCTGTTTATTTAAAATTAACGGCGCAGTGACCAGGAAATTTTTACTATTAATATCAGTCACTGTTGCGGCAACGGTAGCAGATGAGCCTGGCTGCTGTTGAGAAACTTGCTGAGTAACAACAGCTTTCCTCCGACTTATAGCAGCCTGAATACTTTCGTGAACATATTTAGACTGGCTGAACGCTTCTGAAGTCGTTTCAGCTAATGAAAATGATTCTTTAGATTCATCAATTAATAATAAGCACGAATCTGCTATACCAGTCATTTGCTGGCATGCGTATGAAAACCAAATTTGAACAAAACTAGTAGACACTCTTCCCCGACCCAAATAAAATCATTAACTTATTTAGTCATTTCATAAAAAATATCTCCTCCCTGGATAAACGACATAATTTGAATAAACTATAGGAAAATTTTCATATTTTTCCACTGTTGCCCTGCTAACTTGCTAATAACATCGTAAAACAGACACAAATATAGATACAAATACTAGATAACAGAGCATAAATATTAGCCGAGAGACACAAAAACAGCATTTCACCAGCAAACAACAAATTAGAGGTTTAGCTGCAAGTAACAGGCAATAAACAAATCGAAGTTTTTTTAGAATCTTTCTGGTCTTTTAAGAACTATGTCATATACTTCAATTACTTAGATAAAGTTGTGATAAAGGGTCAGGTAAGATAAGTATGTCAGAACTTGAGAAAACTCATGTATTGGTTGTTGATGATTCAGCAACTATTCGAAACCTCATTGCAAAGCATCTGGGTGAGGCTTATTTCACTATTCACGCCAGTAATGGGCAGGAGGCCTGGCAAATAATACAATCTAATGATTCAGTTTCGCTTGTTTTTGCCGACATGCTTATGCCGGTCATGAACGGCATGTTGCTATTAAAGCAGATAAGAACTTCAGACTGTGAGCACATTTCAAACCTGCCAGTAATTATGATAACCGGACATGAGGATAGCGAAGCAGCCAAACACGCTTCGTATAGCATGGGTGCCACCGATTTCATCAGCAAACCGTTTTCAGCGCTGGATATAATAAGCCGTGCCGGCTCTTACACGAAATTAAATCAGAAAATAACTACACTGGAACAGAACGTTACCTATGATACGCTGACCGAATTAGTCAACAGGCGTGGCCTGCAGGAACTGGGTGATAAGGCAATTTCAGGTTCACACAGGCATCAGTTTGAACTTTCTATTTTGGCTATGCAGATAGCCAATGCCGATGAAGTTCAGTCAAAATACGGCAAAAGTATTGTTGAACAGATAATTGTTTCAGTGGCAAATAATATAAAAAAATCACTGCGAACTGAAGATATCCTGTCCGACTTTGGTTCAGGAATATTTCTCGCATTACTGCCAATGACCAATGCATTCAAATCACATATTCTGGCATTACGTATTCAAAAAACCATAAACAATCTCGCCTTTGAAATGGGAGATGACACCATCAGAATTAAACTGGCTGCAGGATTAAACTCTACAGAAGGCTATAATCACCAGATAACATTTTCGGAATTGTGTTTACAGACCGAAAAAACCTTACAGGTATCTTTACAGGACAGGGCATGCAAGGTTGTAAGACATGATGAGATATTCTCTAAAGTACAGTACCCTGAAGAATTCAGCAAATCGTCTGCTGACGGTGAACAGCAGCAAAGTACCGACAGTAATTTAACTGCCGATGCGGAAACGCTCGATACAGCCAATTTCAGTAATTACCTGTCAGCAATCCTGAATGGTGATTTTGAGAAAATACCAGTACAAGATATTGAAACCATGATTAAACCGCTGGAATCATTTTTAGAATATGCATACAGCCATATACATATTGAGCTGGAAAAACAGCAGAAAAAAACTTGAGTTTTTTTGAATAATCTAAAAAAGCGCAAGGGCAGCCACTAGCCGTTTATTGCTTAACAAGTTTTTCGCAAAAAATGAATCAATCCATTTCACAAGTAAGCGACAGAGAATCACATACTGCTCGCAGGCGCTTGTCTCGTGTCCATAGTCTAGCTGAACCATTCAATGCCACAGCTGCAAGCAAATGGGTATCGATATAACCGATTCCCCTACCCATCAGTTTTTGCTGCTCGATAAAAAACAACACTTCATTGTCAGTGGCGACTGGTGATCGGGGTAAATTTTTAAACAGCGTGAGGAACTCCTTGCGTTTATTCAGGTTACCGCAGGCCAGTTCGCCAAGTACAAATCGATGCATTAATACGTTGTTACTGTTTAATTGTTGCACCAGCCTGTCATCGCCTGTACGTAAATGGTCAATCCAGACCGAGGTATCGACAAGTATCATTTATCATCAGGGCGGCGTCGTGAAACAGCTTGCAACTGTGGTTCGCTGCCACCCAGTTTCGCCAAACGGCGGGCACTTTCACGCTCAATCAGGGCATGCAACCCTTCTCGTACCAGCATGGTTTTTTCCTTCATGCCGGTAATACGCTTAGCTTCTTCCAGTAATTGATCATCAATATTCAAAGTTGTACGCATTCTATTACCTCACTATGTGGTGTATACATAAAATAATACACCAAAGTATGCTCTTTGTCGTGCCTGACAAAGCTATTATGCGCCAGGCAAATACTGTTTTTTAGTAACTCTCATATCACAGATGGGATCGTTCACATCCAGATTTTAAGATCCTTCCTTGCGTCAGGATGACAAAAAACTAAAAACCAGAACCGACTTCATCTTGAATTTTTTTCACGTTCTTACTAAAAAGTACGTTGATTATGCGACCTGCTATTGCAGGTCCGTTAGCAGCAGGGATGCTGCTGTCGAGCTTACCATGGACGTATTTACAGCGTGGCCTGCAATAGCAGGTCGCATAATCAATAATCTCATTAGTAGCTCTATTCGCGGACTCTAATTATGTTTTTTATTTTTCAACCCCATACTTTTCCAGAGCAGAAACACTGCCGGAATAACCACCAGTGTCAATACGGTCGCACTTACCATACCGCCAACCATCGGTGCAGCGATACGTCGCATTACTTCGGAGCCGGTGCCACCGCCAAACATGATGGGCAATAAACCTGCAATAATTGCAGCCACTGTCATCATAATGGGACGTACTCTTAACAGCGCACCATCAATAACCGCAGAACGCACCTCTTCCACTGTCAGCTCGACGGCAGATTTTTCGGCTGCAAGGTGATGTTTTTCCAGCGCCTGATTCAGATAAACCAGCATGATCACGCCAATTTCTACGGATACGCCTGATAACGCAATGAAACCAACACCAACGGCGACCGACATATTGTAGTCCAGTAAATATAATAACCAGAAACCACCGACCAGGGCTAAAGGTAATGTTCCCATAATGATGGCAACTTCAGTCAGGTTACGAAAATTAAGGTAGAGTAAAAGAACAATGATCATCAGCGTTATCGGCACCACCGTTGTTAGTCGTTCAACTGCACGCACCATATACTCGTACTGTCCAGACCAGGAGATGGAATAACCTGCTGGCAGTTTTATTTTTTCAGCAACAAGCTGTTGCGCCTGTTGCACGTAAGAACCCAGATCCCGTCCTTCAATATCGATATATATCCAGCCGTTGAGGCGTGCATTTTCGGTTTTAATTAATCCCGGTCCATTATCAATACGAATATCCGCCACTTCCGCTAAGGGTATATGCGCACCTGAAGGAGTAACAACAGGCAGATTTCGTAATTTTTCCAGTGAATCACGCACATCACGCGGATAACGTACATTGACGGGATATCGCTCAAGCCCTTCCACCGTCATGGCGACACGCATGCCACCAAGTGCAGTACGCACCACTTCATGAATATCGGCAATATTGAGTGCAAAACGTGCCGCTTCGCGGCGATTGATATCAACGGTCACATATCGGCCACCGGCAACGCGTTCGGAATATACCGACACCGTACCAGGAAGCTCATTCAATACTTTTTCAATCTGTTTGCCAATTTCCTGTATTTCGTTCAGATCCGGTCCGGCCACTTTGATACCGACAGGGGTTTTGATTCCGGTGGCCAGCATATCAATTCGATTTTTAATCGGCATTACCCAGGCATTGGTCAGCCCAGGAAACTGGACCAGTTCATTGAGTTCTTTTTTGAGCTTGTCCATGGTCATTCCTTCACGCCATTCATCATGAGGTTTGAGCAGGATGGTGGTTTCGATCATGGTTAAAGGTGCCGGATCAGTGGCGGTTTCCGCACGTCCGACTTTACCAAAAACTCGTTTCACTTCGGGTACTGTTTTTATCAACTTATCGGTCTGTTGCAGTAGTTGCTGGGCTTTGCCAACTGACACCGCTGGAAAGGTGCTCGGCATATATAACAAATCACCCTCATCAAGATCCGGCATAAATTCTGAACCCAGCTGGCTAAGCGGCCACAGGCCAATAAGCACCAGTAACAGGGTAACCATCAAAACCATTTTTGGCGCGCGCAAAACCATGTTGATAAAAGGTCGGTAAATTGCAATCAATACGCGATCAACCGGGTTTTTATGTTCAGGTGTCACATGGCCTCGAATAAAATATCCCATCAACACCGGCACCAGGGTGATAGACAAACCGGCAGCGGCTGCCATGGCAAAGGTTTTGGTATAGGCCAGCGGTGCAAACATACGGCCTTCCTGTGCTTCCAGGGTAAATACCGGTAAAAAACTCAAGGTGATAATGAGCAATGAAAAGAACAGCGGTGGCCCGACTTCCTTCGAGGCTTCAGCTATCATCTGCCAGCGCCTTTCATTGGTCAAATCGTTGGCATCGCTGACTTCAGACTTCTCAATGTGCTTATGCACGTTTTCTATCATCACAATGGCGGCATCAACCATGGCACCTATGGCAATCGCAATACCACCCAATGACATGATATTGGCATTGATACCCATGCGCTCCATGACAATAAATGCAACAAGTATACCGACTGGTAATGAAAGCATAATGACCAGGGCTGAACGTAAATGAAAAAGAAATAATGCACACACCAGGGCAACAACAATAAACTCTTCGATTAGTTTTCCATTTAGCGTGCTGACAGCGCGTTTGATTAACGCTGAACGGTCATAGGTTTCAACAATCTCCACACCGTCGGGTAAACTTCGTGATAACTCGGCAAGTTTTTCTTTTGCGAGGTTAATGGTGGTTAAGGCATTTTCGCCATAACGCATAACAATAACACCACCAACCACTTCGCCTTCACCATCAAGTTCAGCAACACCTCGACGCAGCTGTGGGCCAAGACGAATTTGCGCAACATCTTTTAACAGGATGGGCGTGCCCTGTTCATTAACACCCAGTGGAATATGGCGCAGATCATCCAGTTCATCAACGTATCCGGTTGCACGCACCATGTATTCTGCTTCAGCCATTTCGATAACGGAACCACCGGTTTCCTGATTACCGCGCTGGATTGCCTGCCTGACTTTTGCTAGTGGCAAGTTATAAGCACGCAAACTATTCGGATCGAGAACCACCTGATACTGTTTAACCATGCCGCCAATCGTCACCACTTCGGAAACGCCAGGCACGGTTTGCAGTTCATATTTTAAAAACCAGTCCTGAAGACTGCGTAACTGTGACAGGTCATGGCCACCGCTTCGATCAACCAGTGCGTACTCATAGACCCAGCCCACCCCGGTAGCATCCGGTCCGAGTTCGGGCCTGGCATCCGGCGGCAACTTACTTGTCACCTGGCTCAAGTATTCAAGCACACGTGAGCGTGCCCAGTACAGATCGGTGCCATCTTCAAAAATAACATAAACAAAAGAGTCACCAAAAAAGGAGTAACCACGGACATTGGTAGCTTTGGGAACCGACAGCATGGCGGTGGTCAATGGGTAGGTCACCTGGTCTTCAACAACCTGCGGGGCCTGTCCCGGATAGCTGGTTTTTATAATAACCTGCACATCGGATAAATCGGGCAAGGCGTCCAATGGAGTTTGCTTTATTGCATAAAAACCCAGGCCAACAATAATAAATGTCAGCATCAGCACCATGAACCGGTTGTCGATTGACCAGTCGATAATTTTTTCGATCATCGGCGGCTTTCCTCATCACTCGGCTCCTTGCCACTCATCTCCTCATTACTCGGCTCCCCGTCAGTTTTCCCTGCTGCACTTTCCGCTTCATCTGTCATGCGTATTAAACTACCACGCATACTGGCTTCTGAATCAATCAGAAACTGGCCCGATATAACAATGTTTTCTCCTTCCTTCACACCATTGAGGATTTCGACATAATTACCGCTTTCGATACCCACTAACACCTGACGCGCTTCAAACCTGCCTTCACCAAGTGCGATGATTACACGTTCTTCACGCCCACTTCGAATTAATCCTTCAAGTGGAATAACGATAGTATCTTCTTTTGCACCGCCGAAGATTTTCACATTGGCGTACATGTTTGGTTTTAACTGTTCACCCGGATTATCAAACCGTAAGCGAACTTTTAAGGTATGCGTTTTCGGATCCAGGCTGGGATAAATATATTCAACTTTCCCCTGCCAGGTTTTACCCGGAAGATAGGACAGGCTAACTTCTGCTAACTGCCCCACTTCCACCCAGGCGGACTGGCGCTCAAAGATTTCCGCTAGCAACCAGACGCTGGACAAATCACCCAGGGTCATTACTGTCATTGAAGGTTTTACAAACATGCCCTCACGAATGGGTAGATCAGAGACCACACCATCCTGTGGCGCATAAATAGAAATGCGTTGTTTTACTTTTTTAGTTTTTTGCAGCTGCTTAATCTGTGTTGCAGAAATTCCCAAAGCCGATAGCCGCTCTTGCGATGCGCTGATTAATCCCTTATTGCCGGATGACAATGCGGTGACCATTTCTTCCTGTGCATTAACTAATTTTGGTGAATACACGTCAAACAGAAAATCACCTTTTTTAAAACGACTACCTTCAGACTCAACGGCGAGTTTTTCAATCCAGCCTTCTGTACGCAAATGAATGTGGCTGACTTTAGATTCGTCATAATCGACGTAACCTACGGTATCAATACCTCGCCATAATCTACTAAGTTCAGCATTTTTCGTCCTAACGCCCAGGTTTTGTACCACGGTTGGCGAAATACTAATGGCGCCAGCGTTGTCACCAACCGCCGCTTTATTATTGGTATAAACAGCGATCAAATCCATGCCCATGGGTGATTTCCCCGGCTTGTCACGTCGATAGTTCGGGTCCATTGGCGCTACCCAGTACAAAATTTCTTTGCCTTCTTCCGTCATACCAGGAGATGGCATAAGGGTTAATACACTCGCAAACAAGCTTGCGAACAAGGTGATTGGCACAACTGGGATAAATAATTTTAAATCTGGAACATTAATTTTCATTTTCAAAATCTCCCATAACATAAAGTATCTGTGCTTTGGCAATTACACGATCGACACGTATACGTAAGTTTTCCAGGCGTACATCTAACTCAGTGATCTTTGCACGCATCAGGGTATTAAATTCAGAGACACCACTTTGATAAGCATTTAATGCGACTTTCGAATTAGTTTCTGCCGCAGTCAACAAACTTTTTTTGTACAGTTCTTCGCGTTCACCCAGACGTTGCCATAATTGATAGTTGTTATCGTACAGTTGTTTTAACTGCCGCAATCGATCGTCTTTTGCATAACGCGCAGCGGTTATTTTTTGCTGACTTGAAGCCACGGTTTTATCCTGTCGCTTTCCAGTAAATAAAGGCACATCCATACTAACCATTGCTGTTGCAAAATCAGACCTTTCTGAGCCATCAGGATTATTGCCCGAACGGTAACCATAATCGAACAACAGGCTCCATTCTGGTTTATATCCCTGGCGTGCAATTTCTTTCATTTGTTTGCTTGCGTCCACTTTTGCCGCTTCTGCGCGAATGAGCGGATGTTGCGAAATGAGCTGATTCAAATCGACGTTTTCAGGTAGCAGGGGTAATTCAGGAAATTCAGAACTGATCGTCTTCCAGGCTGTATCACCTATCCACTGCGCCAGGCTTGCACGATACGTGCCTTCTTGTGCCTGAATTTTTGCAGCGCGGTCATCAAGTCTCGATAGTTCCAGGCCTGCAAGCACGACATCCTGTTGATTAACACGTCCAGAGGCATAATTTGATTCGGTCATTTTTACCAGCTCGGAAAATAGCTGACGTGTTTCCCTGATGATTTGATAGGCAGATACTTCATAAAATAAATTTAAATAACTGTGACGAACATTCCTTACAATTTTTAGTCTTGCATCATCTGCCATCGCCAAGGCAGAACGCGATAAGAATCGAGACTGTTGCTGTTTTAAAGCCAGCGAATTACCACGCGGAAAATTTTGTTGTATACCAACTTTTAACTGCGTCATCTGCTCCTGTTCAAGATCAAATGTGTCAACGGGCACATTCACTGCTCCCAGACGTAATTTAGGATCTGGTAATGTATTCTCGGCAACCGATTCATCAACGAATGAACGTGATGTGGCTTTGAAACTTTCAATCGACGGATCGGAATGTATTGCTAACTGTTCCGCCTGTTTTAAATCTAGAGCATTAATGTTACCGGCAAATAACAACGAGACCAGGCATAATAATGATCTGAACAATCGTTTTATATTTTTAGAGTCTATATTTTTAGGATCTATATTTTTAGAAACCGAGTGACACATGGCCCTCTCCATAGTAAGTAAAGTGGTATACAACAGTACAAAACCGTCATGCAACCAGAAAAATGATTTACTTTTTAACTATGAAGATTTGCGGGTGGACGAGAAGGAGGTGTTAATTCTCTAAACAGAATTTTTGAAGAAAGTGAAACTGACTTAAAGCTATCTTTATAAACAGCTAGGTAAGGTGTTTCTTGCAAAATAAGTGAAACATTTACGCCCAAATCACAGCTACCTGAACATTTGGTACTGGGATCATCACAACAGCTATGTCCTTTCATATCAGATGACATTGAATCAGTGTACAGCATGGCAGACATATCATGTGCCATTATTACAGAGCTGGGCATTACTGCACTACTTGAAGAAATATCTATTTCTCCCATATCACCCATATCACAATGGGCTGCCATAACACCAGGCAATGGTGTAAACATCAATAAAATGATGAGCACGTAATGCAATAGTTTATAGCTTTTACTGTTCACAAATAAAGAATAGTTCTTATTGTATTCAGAATCAAGCCATATTCACCAAATATAGATTGTCAGTCAAAGACTCAACCCAGAAGTTTCTTCTTCCTTACAACTTATAACTGGTTGTTATTAATCAAATGGGTGATTCAATATAATTGTTTCTTCGCGTTCTGGACCGGTAGAAACGATATCAACCGGTACACCAACCATCTCTTCCAGACGCTTTAGGTAATTCCTGGCATTTTCTGGCAAATCGTGCAAATTTTTAACACCTACCGTTGATTCACTCCAGCCTGGCATTGATTCATACACTGGCTCACATAACTCAATGGCATCAGCACCCAGTGGTGGCATATGCAGATTTTCACCCTGATAGTTATAACTGGCACACATTCTTATTGTTTCCAGACCATCCAGTACGTCCAACTTGGTAATACACAAACCCGTGAGACTATTAATCTGTGCAGCGCGACGTAAAGCGACCGCATCAAACCAGCCACAACGGCGGTCACGACCTGTGGTTGCGCCAACTTCGTGACCAATTGTTGCCAGGTGATGGCCAATACCCGGGTCATCTTTATTGTCATCAAACAGTTCTGTTGGAAACGGGCCGGCACCAACACGTGTGGTATAAGCTTTTGTGATACCTAAAATATAATCTAAATCTTTAGGGCCAATGCCGCTACCGGTACATGCGCCACCAGCTGTTGTATTTGAAGAAGTCACAAAAGGATAAGTCCCCTGATCGATATCAAGCAAGGTGCCTTGCGCACCTTCAAACATAATGCTTTTACCTTGTTTACGGTAACCAGCTATCATGCCGGGCACATCAGCAATCAGTGATAAAAGCCTGTCACGGTAAGACAACACGCCATCAAGCACTGTTTGATAATCCACTTCATCCTGTTTGAAATAATGTTTAAGTGAAAAGTTATGGTATTCCATAACATCCGCGAGTTTCTCTTTGAATTTTTCCAGATCTTTGAGATCAGCAAGACGAATACCGCGACGAGAAACTTTATCTTCATAACACGGACCGATACCACGCCCGGTTGTACCTATGGCGGCTTTACCGCGAGCAATCTCACGCGCCTGATCAAGCGCAATGTGATAAGGCAGAATTAACGGACAGGCTTCGGAGATACCTATTCGTTCACTAGCTGGAATGCCACGTGCTTCAAGTTCACCCAGTTCTTTAAATAATGCATCAGGTGATAACACCACGCCATTACCTATCAGACAGGTAACATTGTCGCGTAATATGCCAGAGGGAATTAAATGCAATACTGTTTTCTCATCACCAATTACTAATGTATGACCTGCATTGTGCCCGCCCTGAAAACGAACCACTGCGGCTGCACGATCTGTTAACAAATCGACGATTTTTCCTTTACCCTCATCACCCCATTGGCTTCCTAAAACAACTACATTTTTTGACATGGTTAAACCTTATACTTATAAATAAATAAAGAATTCTTTATGCCTGTTTGTTACAAGCAAAATAAGAAAAGAATATTTATCCGCAAATACACACAAATGGACGCAAAGAAAAACTAATAATCTGTTGTTTTATTTGCGTTCATTTGCGTTCATTTGCGAAAATTGTTTTTTTAATCTTTAATTGCCCATTGCCCGTCAATCAAACAAAGGCTTTTATTACACCCCATCGCCTTTGCATCTGTTTTTTGCCCCGGCAGCTGTTCTATGACAACGTTTCCTTCTACACGTAACGCGACAATTTTACTTTGCTCCACGTCTAAGGGTGCAAATATTTTTTCAGGTAAAGGAAACTGCTTTTTCGATAATTGATTTAATATTTTTAAATCAGTACTAAAACCGGTTGCTGCTCTGGCACGTCCAAAAACTTTACCGATATCATCATAACGCCCACCACGTGCAATCGCCTGGCCAAGTTGTGGCACAAAAGCGGCAAACACCACACCGGTTTGATAATGGTAACCGTGCAGTTCTGACAGATCAAAATGTACTTTAATGTCGCCAAAACGTAACCACATTAATTCAGCTGTTTTTTCCAGATAATCGATTGCCTTTTTTACAGAGTCATCAGCTTCAGATAACAATTCCCTTGCTTTTGAAAAAACAGTTTTATCACCGTTGAGTGAAGGCAGTCCTGACAACATGACTTTCACCGTGTTTTCAATTTCTAATGAATCTAATAAGGTATTAATTTCTGTGACTGCTTTTCGCTGCAACATTTCAAACAGCTGGCTTTCAACGTCTTTTGACAAACCCGCCTGTTTTGCCAGACCACGATAGATGTCAACATTACCCAGATCCAGATAAATATCGTCAATTTCCATGGCAGTAAAGGTCTGCAACATTAAGCCGATTATTTCGACTTCAGATTCTGCACCTGCGTGTCCATACAGCTCTGCACCAACCTGTAGCGGACTGCGACTATCACCAATAGATTCAGGTCGTGTGCGTAACACGGTACCGAGATAACACAGCCGCGTTGGTACGTCACGTTGTAGTTGATGAGCATCCATGCGTGCGACCTGTGGTGTCATATCAGCACGCATACCTAATGTTCGACCTGACATCTGATCGACCAGTTTAAACGTGTGTAAATCCAGATCATGCCCCGTGCCAGTCAACAAAGATTCAATAAAATCAATGGTCGGTGGCATCACCAGTTCATACCCCCAGCTGGCATATAAGTCGAGCAACATTCGACGCATCGATTCAAACCTTGCTGCCTGTTCAGGTAAAATTTCTTCGATACCCTCAGGTAATATCCAGTGTTTTTTGTTGCCATAATTATTGTTACTTAACCAGATAAAGAACAATGACACCAGCCAACATGCTAACGAATCCCATGATTCTTAACACCTTGTCCGGCAGCTGCGCTGCTTGTGACATCGCATCGCGCCAGCTCTTAGGGCTTAAAAAAGGCAGCATGCCTTCTATCACCAGCACTAAAGCAAGTGCAGGAATAATACTTTCCCACATTATTTATTTTTGCTTCTGGCCAGATTGATCTTTAAAGTAGCGGAAATAATCTGAATCCGGCTCTAACAGAATGACATCATTCGCACTGGAAAAGTTTGACTTGTAAGCATTTAGGCTACGATAAAAGCTGAAGAACTCTTTATCCTGGTTAAAAGCTTGTGCATAAATTTCCGTGGCTTTGGCATCACCTTCACCACGTTCGATTTCCGAGTCACGATAGGCTTCGGCACGAACAATCTGGCTTTGTCTGTCGGCATCAGCACGGATACGTTCTGCCGCTTCAGCGCCACGCGAACGAAACTCTTTCGCAACGCGTTCACGCTCAGCACGCATACGACGATAAACGGATTCACTCACGCGATCAGGCAGGTCAATTTTTTTGATCCGTACATCGATCACTTCAATACCCAGTGTTTTCGCTTTTTCAGATGCCTCTACAGTCATGATACCCATGATCTCGGTACGATCACCGGCAATCACTTCCTGCACAGTGCGCTTACCAAACTCATCACGCAGACCGTTATTAATGTTTTGGTACAACAAACGGCCAGCCTGATTTTCATCACCTTTCGTGGTTTTGAAATACTGAACCACATCTTTTATACGCCATTTCACATAAGAGTCGACAATTAGATCTTTTTTCTCCAGCGTCAAAAAACGCTCAGGTTTTTGATCAATGGTAAGAATACGACGATCAAATTTGATTACCTTATTAATTAATGGCATTTTCAGATGAAGACCCGGAGTAAAATCAGAGCCGGTAATTTCACCAAATTTTAACAGGATAGCCTTTTCACGCTCATCAACGGTAAACACGCTCAACCATGCCACCAGTAAAATAACGGGAACACCAAACTTAAGAATATTCAAATACATTATTCACTACCTCTGCTGCGTAGATTAATACTACGTGTACTCTGCTGCCTTTGCTGAGACTGTTTATTTAATAAGTCTCGTTGTTGCACATCTTTCAAACTGGTTGTTAACGCGTCTTTTGTTGTACTTTGAGACATCAGCTTATCCAGAGGAAGATAAAGCAGATTATTACTGCCTGAAACATCGACCATTACTTTGGAGCTCATATTTAACACTGACTCCATCATATCCAGATACAATCTTTCACGTGTAACAACAGGTGCTTGTTGATATGCCGCCAGCATCTGAGTGAAACGTTTGGCCTCACCTTCTGCATTAGCAACCACCTCACTTTTATAAGCACCGGCTTCTTCACGAATGCGTGCAGCATTACCACGTGCTTTTGGAATTACCCCGTTAGCGTAAGTTTCGGCTTCATTTTTTAAGCGCTCTTCATCTTCACGTGACTGAGTAACATCATCAAAAGCATCTTTTACGGCTTCAGGTGGCCGGGCATGTTGAATGTTCACCTTGATAACCTGCATACCGGTACCATAAATATCAATAATACTTTGGATGATATCTTTAACCTGCACCGCAATCTGACCACGACCTTCAGTAATTACGTAATCCATTTTGGTACGGCCAATGCTCTGACGTATGGCACTTTCTGTTGCCTGTGTAAGTGCAAGTTCTGGTAAACGAGTGCTAAACAGATAGCTGGTTGCGTCTGCAACCTGATATTGTACCGAACCTTCAAGATCAACAATGTTTTCATCTGACGTTAACATGGTTGCACGTAAGGGCACTGTATGTACCTTGGTAATATCAACCTTAATCACCTTCTCTATCGGCGTTGGTAAATGCCAGTGCAAGCCGCTCTGAGTCGTATCTACATGCTTGCCAAAGCGCAATACCACACCACGCTCAGCTGCTTCAATTTTATAAAAGCCGGTAGCTATCCAGAAAAGCAGCAATATCGCGATAACGACAGCAATACCAAAACCACCGCCAGCCATGCCGACGCCACCACCACCACTGGAACGACCACCTTTACCGCCGAACAGACTGCCGAATTTTTTCTGAATGTTTTTGAATACTTCATCCAGATCTGGTGGTCCCTGATTTCCGCGATTACCTTTCTTCGTATTCCAGGGATCTTTATCACCGTTACCACCGGGTTCGTTCCAGGCCATGTTTTGTTTAGACATGTCGTATTTCTGTTTATCGTACTTACGCATATTACGTTTCCAAAATTCACTTTAAGTTATGGTGTGAGATGACACCCGCAAACGCGCCATTCTACCTGAATATTTATCCAAGAAAAGCTTTTCGCCGCAAAGGAGACAAAAGGAGACAAAGAAATACATCCTTAATGGGTAATTACACACTTAGAGGTTTGTCATGCTACACGCAAGTTGCGTGGAAAAAAGATAATTATAAGCTTTTCCTCGCGTCCTTGTAGTCTCCTTTGCGGCAAATTGTTTTTAATCCAGCATTGATTCCAGTGAAATCTGCTCATCTGACTCGAACTGGTTTAAATCCCGACGTGATATACTAATTTGCAATAAAAAGCGGCCTTCTTCATCGACTGTTTCATTTCGGATCGCTCCGATTTCGAACAGTTTTGCTCTAAGACGTGCATCTGCCGGTGATAACAACAGCTTTCCTTCTACCATCTGCTCTCTAAACAGATCTATTAGCGTTTGTTTAAGTAAATCAATTCCATCACCCGACTCCACTGACAGCCAGATTCGTTTCACCTTGCCATCATCAGCGATGTCCACTCTTGGTTTTACAGCTGTCAAATCCACTTTATTCATAATCTGAATACAGGGGATTTCGTTGGCTTCTATTTGTGTTAATACCTTTTCCACTTCTTCAATATTGGCATCGCGATTTTCATCTGCTGAATCAATGACATGTAATAATAATTGCGCTTCGGCTGTCTCCTGCAGTGTTGAACGAAACGCATTGACCAGATCATGCGGTAGATGCCGGATAAAACCTACCGTGTCAGCAAGTATCACGGTAATATCTTTGCTTAAATGGATACGTCGTAATGTTGGATCCAGCGTTGCAAACAGTTGATCTTGAACATAAACATCATCTTCTGACAACACATTGAACAGACTGGACTTTCCTGCATTGGTATAACCCACCAACGATACGGTTGCGATCTCCGCTTTTTGTCGGGCCTGCCGACCCTGTTCGCGTTGTTTTCTGACTTTTTCCAGGCGTTTATTAATCTGTTTAATACGAAGCCCTAGCAATCGGCGATCCGTTTCCAACTGGGTTTCGCCGGGCCCACGCAGACCAATACCGCCTTTTTGACGCTCCAGGTGAGTCCAGCCACGAACCAGTCGGGTCGAAAGATGCTGTAACTGCGCCAGCTCGACCTGCAATTTACCTTCAAATGAACGTGCCCGTTGCGCAAAGATGTCCAGAATTAAACCGGTGCGATCAAGCACGCGGCATTCAATCAAACGCTCCAGATTTCGTTCCTGTGAAGCCGCCAGTGCATGATTAAAAAGCACCACATCAGCTTTGTGTTGTTTCACTAACTCAGCAATTTCGCTAGCTTTACCACTGCCGATAAAATATCGGGGATCTGCGCGCTGACGACTGGTAGTGGTTATCGTCATTATTTGTGCACCCGACGATACCACCAGCTCTTTAAATTCAGATAAATTTTCACGATGCGCTTCATCGCGTATATCCATGTGGACCAGAATGGCGCGATTGCCGCCTTCTACGCGTTCTACGCGTTCTATGTCTAGCATTTAACTTTTATAATCATATATTTATACAAATATTCCGTTTTAAGTCTGTATGGAAATTATCGATTTTTACCCCCTTACCTGCTTTCTGTAGGCAAAAAAATGGCCGCCGATGGCGACCATTTATTATCGTCTGTACAATTATACTCAATTATCACTGTTGCCGTCAGCTTCAGCCTTCACCTTCATCACTCCATTTAACCTGTCGTGATGGAACCACAGTAGAAATTGCATGTTTATAAACCATCTGCGTCACTGTGTTTTTCAACAGTACTGCAAACTGATCGAATGATTCGATTTGCCCCTGCAATTTAATGCCGTTTACCAGAAAAATAGATACCGGTATTCGCTCCCTTCTCAGTGCATTTAAATAAGGGTCTTGCAAGTGATGCCCTTTTGACATAATTTATTCCTCGTTATTGTTTTTATTTGAGGTTATAGACCCGAGTGTTTGCGAATCGTTCCAGATTCAAAGCAGACACCCGATTCTAACGACTCGAGTTTAACATCAATCGGCCGTCACCCATCTATGATAGTAAAATTTTTAGGTTTTTCAGTACTTTCGGCATATTTATTGCAAATGGAATCAATAAAATTACACTCAGTCTCTTTTCTTAACCAGGTCATCTGGCGTTTTGCCAGTTGCGCAGTAGCAATGATGGCTTTATCTCGCATCTCATCATAACCGTATTCCCCGGCCAGGTATGACCAAACCTGTCGATAACCTACCGCGCGAATTGACGGCATGTCTGCATGCAAATCACCACGTTTAAATAAGCCCTCAACTTCTTCAATAAACCCCTGTTGCAGCATACTATCAAAACGTGCTGTGATTCGCTTGCGTAGCTCGATACGGTCATCTGGCATTAAGGCAATTTTTAGTCGTCGGTATGGGAAACGAGAGTCAGCCTTATTTTGTGCCTGCTCAGACCAGAACTCCGTTAAGGTTTTTCCAGTAGAGTCATAAAGCTCCAGCGCTCTTTTTATCCTTTGTGGATCATTAGGGTGAATACGCTCAGCTGACACCGCATCAACACTTTTCAGACGTTCATGCATTGCCATGATACCTTTTGTTTTCGCTTCCGTTTCAATTGCCTGCTTTATAGAATCATCAACTTCGGGCATATTCGCCATGCCTTTTTGCAGAGCGTTAAAGTACAGCATAGTACCGCCAACCAGTAACGGTGTACACTGCTTTTTCACACATTTCTGCATGAGCTGCAACGCATCCTCTCGAAACTGCCCGGCAGAATAGACATCTGCCGGATCAATAATATCGATTAGATGGTGAGGCGCTTTGGCTAAGGTTTGTGCATCGGGTTTGGCTGTGCCAATATCCATGCCACGATAAACCAGCGCCGAATCGACACTGATCAAGTCTGAAGCCAGCTCATTATAAATAGCTAACGCCAGGTCAGTTTTACCCGTTGCTGTGGGACCCATGATAAATATGGTGATAGGCGAGTCAGTGTTTTCACCTGACTGGATGATTAGATCATTCATTATTTACTGTCACCACTAACCCGGATATTTCATAAGAACGCTAAAAATTTAGCTTAACATTATGATTATATTGAGGAATATTTATAAATCAGTAAAGTACACTATGCACCCGTGACCACTATGCAGTTTTTGGAAAAATCTCAACGACCATTTTAGCCGATTCACCTGTAACCATAGCTATGGCTATGCTTTTCGCTGAATCAGCCAAACTGACTCGCTGAGATTTCCCCAAAATTCTGCATTCCTATGAAATATCCGGGTTAAAACTATTTAGCCGCAAAAAACGCAAGGGCGAAAAGATATAAATCACTTTTCTTCGTGCTATTCGCGTTCTTTGCGTTATTTGCGGCAAGTTTATCTGTATCTCTTTGCTGCTAACGGCCACGCATAAACAGTTTATCCAGTTCAGCAATGCTCAGCTGTATCCAGGTAGGACGGCCGTGGTTGCACTGCCCGCTACGCTCGGTTATTTCCATATCTCGTAACAGGGCATTCATCTCTTCTATGGTTAATTTACGATTCGCCCTGATAGAACCATGACATGCCATGGTCGATAAAATTTCATTTATCGCCTGTTGAATGCGTGTGCTACTGCCATGCGTTAATAAATCTGAAAGTACATCGCGTAACAAGTTTTCAACATCACTGTTTGACAAGACGATGGGCAATTGCCGTAATTTAATGCTTTCTTCGGCGACGCGATCAATTTCAAAACCCAGCTCATTAAACACTTCGGCCTGGTCTTCCACCATCTGCGCTTCTTTACTGCTCACCGCTATTGTTATCGGTACCAGTAGTGGCTGTGACTTAATGCCCTCGCCTTCACGCGCTGTCTTCAGTCGTTCATACGTTATACGTTCATGTGCAGCGTGCATATCAACCAGCACCATGCCCTGTGCATTCTCCGCCAGTATATAAATACCATGCAGCTGTGCGCGCGCAAAACCTAACGGCGGCATATCCTGCGCATCTGTTTCCGGCAAAGAAGTGGTTGGTAAATTTAGTGCAGGGGCTGCCGCTGCAAACTCGGCATAGGCCCGCCGTTGCTCGGCTACCGCAAAAGGCATCGATGACTGTGATGGCTGCTGTGCTGGCCGTTGTGATGAAAACCGTGATTGAAAACCAGAAAGTGAGGTTGTTGTCCCGCTTGTTTGCTGTGTATCAGCGTTATTTGAATAATGATGCAATTCATGTGAACTGGTGTCACTGCTAATAACTTCTGCCAGGCTTTTGTGTATGGCTCGAAATAAAAAGTCATGTACCTGCCGGCTTTGCCTGAAGCGAACTTCGTGCTTACCCGGATGTGCATTAACATCAACCATCCCAGGGTCGCACTCAAAAAACAGGACATAAGCCGGGTGCCGACCATGAAATAAAACATCGGCGTAAGCCTGACGCACAGCATGAGTAACCAGGCGATCTTTTACCATACGCCCATTCACATAAAAATATTGCATATCCGCCTGGCTGCGTGAGAATGTCGGCTCTGCTATCCAGCCCCACAGTCGAAGACCTTCATAAGCAAAATCCATAAACGCAGCCTGCTCAATAAATGCTGGCCCGAGTATTTCAGCAATACGTTTTTCCTGCTGTAAACGGTTATTAGCAGCAGACAGGGATTTAACCACACGCTGGTTATGTCGTAGCGATATAGCAACATCAAACCGGCTTAGTGAAATGCGTTTTACAACATCATCAAGATGTGAAAACTCTGTTTTTTCGGTACGCAGAAACTTGCGTCTGGCTGGTACATTAAAGAATAAATCACGAACCTCAATGGTGGTACCCGGTTTATTCGCTACCGGTGTTATCTCGCTGGCTTTGCTATTGTTCATGGTGAGCTGCCAGGTCTCATCGCCACCCAACCAGCAGGATGTCAGCTGCAAATGACTGACTGAAGCGATACTCGGCAGTGCTTCACCGCGAAAACCCAGACTGATCACCTGTTCCAGGTCATCGATACTACGGATTTTGCTGGTCGCATGGGGTGACAACGACAGAATCAGATCCTCTTTATGGATGCCATGACCATTATCGGTAATACGGATAAGTTTCGTGCCACCTTGTTCTATATCGATGGTTATTTTGCTCGCGCCGGCATCCAGGCTATTTTCCAGTAATTCCTTAACAACTGCGGCCGGGCGCTCAACCACCTCTCCGGCGGCAATCTGGTTCACCAACTGTACTGGCATCGACTGAATTCGACTCTGTGTCGTCATGGTTACAAATAATCTTATTATTCCAGGGAGCCCTAGTTTATCTCATGATAAAGGATATTTTTCAATAACCTGATAATTCACCCCCTGTTTGCCGCTAAGTGACTCAACAAGGACAAACCCATTAACCAACCACGGGATAGAAAAATCAATCTGATCAGTAATTTGTTTGGTAAGGGGACTTACACACTTTCGTTTCAATGTCACATGCGGTGAAAAGATACGCTTTTCAGTTTGATATCCGCAATTTTCTAATGCCACACCCAGTTTATTATGTAATTGTCTTAGCTCAACAGGGACATTTTGAGATCCCATCCACAATATCCTGGCCTTACGGAAAGAACCAATCCGATCTAAATAGCATTCAAATGGATCAGAACTAATCGTCTGTGCTGCCATATGCATACAGTCTTTTATCTCATTAGTGACTGAACCGACAAAGTGCAAAGTCACATGCAAATTATGTGGCTGTATAATGCGCCCCTCAACTGACTGAGAAAGCTGAGAAAATGTTTCAACGATAGCATGTCTGACCTGATCAGTAGGCCAAAGTGCAAAAAACAGACGATGGGTTTTCATGCTGTTAACCCGGATATTTCATAGGAATGCAGAATTTTGGGGAAATATCAGTGAGTCAGTTTGTACGATTCGCCGAAAAGCATAGCCGTAGCTATGGTTACAGGGGAATCGTACAAAATGGCCGCTGATGTTTTTCCAAAAACTGCATAGCGTTTTCAGGTACATAGTGTACTTCTCCAATATACTGCTATTTCTTATAATAATCATATTGTTAAGCAAGATTAGCAGCGTTCCTATGAAATATCCGGGTTAACTTACAGCCGAGAACGGCAAACTGCAAACTAACAAAAATATAAATTACCATGCAGCAAGCTGACGGGGTATTAAAGAAAAAGTTTAGTCTGCGAAAGACACAGAGGTTGCTTAAAATTTTCCAAAAAAAATGACCCTAAAAGGGTCATTAGCAGCTTTTTCCGAGAGCATTTTTATTATTATTGTTATATATATCTAACTCACTGGAATTTTAATTACCTGTCCTGCCTTCAGGTTATCAGCATACAACGCATTTCGTGCACGCAAATCTTCTTCTTTTACATTATGATTTTTTGCAATCGTTTTAACATTATCACCATTGTTTACAGAATACTCGCCTTCAGATGCTGCCAGCCAGGTTCCTGGTGGGGCTTTACGCGCAAAATATTTATTCACGCCACGAGTAATGGCTTTTGCAACTTTCTGCTGGTGAGAGGTACTGAGTAGTTTCTTCTCTTCTCTCGGGTTCGAAATAAAGGCCGTTTCCAACAAAACCGAGGGGATATTAGGTGCTTTTAATACAGCAAACCCAGCCTGTTGTACTTTTTTCTTATGCACTCGATTCACTGTTTTAATCTGGCCTAATATTTCGCCGCCAATATCCAGACTAGATTCAATAGTACCGGTAAGCGACAAATCAAACAAAACCTCTTTCACCATTGGATCTTCAACAGCCAGGTCCACATCACCAAATAACAAATCTGCCGCATTTTCTTTATCCGCTAACATACGTGCTGTTTCAGAGCTGGCGCCATCCACGGATAAAGCATAAATGGACGAGCCGCGCGCACGAGGATCGGGAAATGCATCGGCATGCAATGAAATCATCAAATCAGCATGATTATCACGTGCTTTATCTATACGGTCACGTAGACGCATAAAGCGATCATTTTTACGAGTAAGAACCGCTTTCATACCACGTTGCTTATTAATATATTTTTCCAGACGTTTGGCAATTTGCAAGGTGATTGTTTTTTCGTGAGTGCCAGCGCGCCCTGTAGCACCAGGATCTCTGCCACCGTGACCCGCATCAATAGCAATAATGACATCACGTTTAAGGGATTCTTCCACCCTGGCAGCTTTCTTACTGTCATGCAGATCAATCACCAGGCGATACCCGGATTTTCCAGAAGGTGCAAGAAGAAAACTACGAGGCGTTACCGATTCGCTTAAATCAAATACAACGCGTAAATCATTTTTATTTTGAACACCGCTTCGTATACTACGAATCAGTGAATTGGCCTGTAACCGATCTACCATGCCATGAGGCATTTTTGTTTTTTTAATATCAAGCACCACACGCTCTGGTTCATGCAAAGTGAAAACAGAATGGTCCGCGTTGCCATTCAGATCAAATACCAGACGTAGATAACCTTTGTTTTTAGAAAGACGAATATCCTGTATCTGGGTGCTGGAAATGCCTGCTGATGACTTGGCTGATGACTTGGCCGATGACTTGGCCGATGAAGCACCGGGCACAGCAGAAGCCGCCAGGCTACTTAGTCCGGCTATACTTTTAAGAAATTTTCGACGATCTGTTTTCATCTTTCTTGATGACCCACATGTCATGGGAATTATCATCGCGCTCCTATTTGTATTAATGTCACTAAATTGATTTTGCATTAATGTAAAGCTATTGTGGCAAAATTATAAAATAATGCAAGTGATTTTTCATTATTTTTTATATAGATACAGTGCTTTCCTATAGTCAATAGTTAGAAAAGACCTGTAACATCAACTTTTTACCTTTTTCAGTTAGTGCAGAAATAACTAGATTTCTACCCTGATTATAATAACTAAATACACAAATCCAGTCGGCAGCTGGTAAAAAACCTTCAGCTTTTTCTGGCCATTCCACTAAACAGACATCATTATTATTAAAATAATCTCTCGCACCGATAAATTCCAGCTCTTCTGGTTCTGCAAGACGGTACAGATCAAAGTGATAACATAGTCGATTATGGCTAATTGGATATGGCTCAACCAGGGTATAGGTCGGGCTTTTAACCACACCATCAAAACCACTTGCCTGTATAAAACTTCTGGCAAATGTTGTTTTACCCACGCCCAGGTCACCCTTTAACAGCATGATAAATGATGAATTGAGATGCCGTGCAACCGTTTTCGCTAAAGCAATCTGCTGCAACTCATCCGCCAGAAAAATTTGTTTATTCAATTAAGGGCACCTCTATTAATTGTTTATGTCCTCTGCGTGACCTGAAGCATGTAGCTGCAAGGCGTGAGCCGCAGCAGTATGGTTATTCCATTCTCAAGGCTCACAACGCAGCAGATGCATGCTTCAGGCCGCGCCCTACGGGGCTTTACGACCAGTCCAGACTCTGCGTTGCGCTTTTTCGACAGGCCCATGTGTATTAACGCGGGCATGGCTTCAAAAGCACGTCTTGATTCTGAACTGGTCGTAAAGCCAGAGGGCACAAGCAATTAATAGAGGTGCCCTTAAATAAGCCTACATCTTTTCACTGCAAAACCCCTGGTAATGCATCAACAACATCCGAAGCCAATAAACCCCGTGTTTTATCTTGCGTAACGAGTTGCGCCGCACAGGCGTGTAAACAAACACCTAGCTCTGCAGCATTAAAGCTATCTATGTTCTGCGCCAGTAACGCAATAACAATTCCACTTAACACATCACCCATACCTGGTGCTGCCATAGCTGCATTTCCAGGCAAACAGACTTTTATTGCTTGCCCATCAAAGATCAGAGTGCCAGAACCTTTTAATACAACAACACAGGATTTACTGTCAATAAACAACATATGTAATTTTTTTACCGCATCAAAACGGTTTTGTTGAATATCTGCACTGTTTAATGGCGTTTCCTGTGATAACAATCGAGCCGCCTCACCGGGATGCGGCGTAACCACCACAGCAGATTTGATACTTATCTTATGCTGCGCAATCAAATTCAATGCATCAGCATCAATTAACATGGTTTTATTTGAGCGGGCACAATAACGTAAAATTTCCAGCGACCAGTCATCCTGCCCCAACCCCATACCAACTGCTATATGTGTAACACTATTTACAAATGACGCAGCAAATACTTCAGCTAAAGACCCGATGTCACAAGCCCTAACCATCGCTTCAGGAACAGCAGAACTAATCGCTACTAAATTATCGCTAGCTGTAATGATTGTGACCAAACCTGCACCAGTACGCAGTGCTGCTTTTGCGGCCAATATCACCGCGCCGGGCATGCCAGTATTACCGCCAGCAATTAATACGTGGCCAAACTTTCCTTTGTGTGATGATGCTTTTCGTTTTGGCAATAAAGAATAATCGATTGTTTTAATTAATCGAGCATCAGCTTCAACATGAGAGTACGCATCATCAGGTAGCGCAAGATCATCAAAAATAATTTCACCGCAAACATCTTTGGCCTGCGCAGTAAACATACCCTGCTTTAAACCGATAAAACTCACGGTAATATCTGCTTTAATTGCGTGACCAGAAATCACACCGGTATCTGCAATCAGACCGGAAGGGATATCAACAGAAATGACAGAATTGTTCGAATCATTAACCGCAGTAATCCATTGAGCCCACTCACCTGAAACCTCGCGCGTTAGTCCGGTGCCTAACAAGGCATCAACAATAATATCCGCTTCATTAATAAGTGATTTATCCTTAATATCATTATTAGCAACACTTAACCAGTCCTGATAAGCAAGCATTGCTGCGTTTTTCAATGTCACGGGATCGATTAAACTGATAACACTCACATCAAAACCAGCTTGCCGGGCAAGTCTGGCAACAACATAGCCATCACCGGCATTATTTCCTGCACCGCATAAAACCAGTACATTTTTACACAGCGGGTATCTTGTTTGAATAACATTGAATACAGCTTCGCCCGCAGACTTCATTAACGTATACGCAGGAATTCCAAATTGATTGATCGCGATTTGTTCGAGTCGAACGATAGAATCTACATTATAAAGTTTGTCTGGTAGATTTTTCATAGAAGTAAAATATATAGAAAAAAAACACTAAAAACCTATTTTATCCACAGATGAACGCAAATGAACGCAAATGAACGCAAATAAAAGCTAAATATTGTTTTTAAATTTGCGTTTATTAGCGTTCATTTGCGGAAAAGTCATGCTTGCAGCTTTTCTAATCCGCCCATATATGGCTTTAATATTTCAGGAATTAAAATACTGCCATCAGCTTGTTGATAATTTTCGATAACAGCTACCAGTGTACGGCCAATGGCTAAACCTGATCCATTTATGGTATTAAGTAATTCAGGTTTACCGGTTTCTGGATTACGCCAGCGTGCCTGCATTCTTCTCGCCTGAAAATCACCAAAACAACTGCATGATGAGATTTCCCGGTATGCCTGTTGACCCGGTAACCAGACTTCAAGGTCATAGGTTTTTGCTGCAGAAAAGCCAACATCGCCACTGCATAAAACCACCGTACGATATGGCAATTCCAGTTTCTGAAGAATGCTCTCAGCATGCAAGGTTAATTCTTCTAATGTCTCCCAGGCTTTATCGGCGCTTACCATTTGAACCATTTCAACTTTATCAAACTGATGTTGACGAATCATGCCTCTTGTATCTTTACCGTAAGAACCTGCTTCAGAACGAAAACACGGTGTATGACTGGTCAGCTTTAGAGGTAACTGTGAGGCATCAAGTATTTCATCACGCACAATGTTAGTTACCGGGACTTCAGCAGTTGGAATTAAATAAAAACCTGCTTCTTTATCAACACAAAATAAATCTTCTTCAAACTTTGGTAATTGACCAGTACCTCTTAGACTATCGCTATTAACAATGTAAGGCACATAGACTTCGGTGTAACCATGCTCATTAGTATGTACATCCAGCATAAACTGAATGAGTGCGCGATGCAGTTTTGCCATCTGGCCATACATAACCACGTAACGTGAACCGGTTAATTTGCTTGCGGTGTCAAAATCCAGCCAGCCAGAACCTGGCCGACTATTACCGGCACCGCTATTTTCACCAAGGGCCACATGATCTTTCACCTCAAAATCAAAAGCCTTTGGTTCACCCCAGCGCCTTATTTCAACATTATCGTTTTCATCCTTACCGACAGGAACAGAGTCATGCAATAAATTAGGAATGCCCATTATGATACTGTCGACCTGACTCTGAACATCCGCCAGTTCAACTTTTGCAGCATCCAGTTTTTCACCAAGGCCGGCAACTTCATCTAGCAGCGGTTGAATATTTTCACCGGCAGCCTTAGCTTTACCGATAGATTTTGATTTGGTATTTCTTTCGTTCTGAAAAGCTTCGGTCTCGATCTGGCAGGCTTTACGCTTTTGCTCAAGTTGCTCCAGTGCTGTCACATCCAGTTTGAAATTACGTTTTTTTAATTGTTCGGCAACCGACGTTAGATCGCTGCGAATCAGTTTTGGGTCAAGCATGATGTTGTTTTATATTCCACTTAAGTAAGGTTTGCATCAAAAGTTATTACGTGAGATTTGGGAATAAGGTCTTTCAGAGACTGTATCACTGCTTGAACTTTTTCATCTTCATCAAAAAATTCAATCACCACTGGCAGATCAAAGGACACATCCAGTAAAACAGAAGAATGTGTTTCACCCGAGCGACCAAAACCACTGACACCACGAAACACAGTAACGCCGTTTACTTTATGTTCATCATGCAGGCGTTGAAAAATTTTTTCGTAAACATGTTGGCCTTCGGTGACATATATTCGTGCAACCGTTACCTTCATTTTTCCTTCCTCACAATTGTCGGCCGACACTGACGCCAAACCACACTGCCATTATGCACAGCACTAGACTGAGTCCCATGTTTAATAAGGCGCGACTAAAATCCCCCTGCTCAAGCAGGTTGAGTGTCTCGATTGAAAACGTTGAAAAAGTAGTAAACGAACCCAAAAAACCAACCAGTATTCCCGCTCGCCATTCCGGCCCTAGATTAAAGCGTTCCAGCAGCATAATGCTAAGCATACCCATCAAAAACGAACCGGCAACATTCACAAACAAAGTACCGTAAGGAAAACCACGGCCAAAGAGCGAATACACACCTAATGCTGCACCATAACGTGACAATGCGCCAAACGCACCACCACTGGCAATAAGTATCAGGGTTTTTATCATGCAAATATTTTTACTACAGCTATTAGCTTAATGAAACTTTTACCTGATCAGCCACTTCCTGATATTCCGGTAACAGGTGAAAATTAAGGTAGCGATAAATATCTGACGACATGGGCTCTATATCTTTAACACCTTCCAGATACTCGTCCATAGTAGGGATTCGGCCCAGCGTAGCAGTCACTGCACTTAGTTCTGCTGAAGCCAAATAGACATCCGCTCCATTACCTAAACGATTCGGGAAATTACGGGTAGAAGTAGAAACAACGGTTGCGTTATCAGCAACACGCGCCTGGTTACCCATGCACAGCGAACAACCGGGTATCTCTGTGCGTGCTCCTGCCCGACCAAAGATGTTGTAATAACCCTCTTCCATTAACTCACGTTCATCCATTTTTGTTGGCGGCACAATCCACATACGTGTTGGCAGACTGCTCACTTTTTCCAGCACTTTTCCAGCAGCACGGTAGTGACCAATATTTGTCATACATGAACCAATAAAGACTTCATCGATAGCAACGCCCGAGACATCAGATAATGTTTTTACATCATCAGGATCATTCGGACACGCCAATATTGGTTCTTTGATTTCATTTAAATCGATTTCAATGATTTCTGCATATTCAGCATCTGCATCAGGTGAAATTAACTCAGGATTTTTCAACCATTCTTGCATAGCAATGATGCGACGCTCCAGTGTGCGTTTATCTTCGTAACCATTTGAGATCATCCATTTCAATAATGTAATGTTTGAATTAAGGTATTCAATAATGGGCTCTTTACCGAGATATACTGTACAACCATTCGCCGAGCGTTCTGCTGACGCATCGGATAACTCAAATGCCTGCTCAACTTTAAGGTCTGGCAAGCCTTCGATCTCTAACACACGACCATTAAAAACATTTTTCTTACCTTTCTTCTCTACGGTCAACAACCCTTTCTGAATTGCCGCATAAGGAATCGCATTGACCAGATCGCGTAATGTAATTCCAGGTTGCATTTCACCTTTAAAACGTACCAGCACTGATTCAGGCATATCCAGTGGCATAACACCCAGTGCTGCAGCAAACGCAACCAGACCAGAACCCGCGGGAAAACTAATGCCCATCGGGAAGCGTGTATGTGAATCACCACCGGTACCTACAGTATCAGGCAAGATCATACGATTTAACCAGGAGTGAATAATGCCGTCTCCCGGACGCAAGGCAACTCCTGCCCGTGTCTGCATGAAATCCGGCAACTCGTGCTGCAGTTTTATATCAACCGGTTTTGGATAAGCGGCTGTATGACAGAAACTCTGCATCACCAGATCAGCAGAAAAACCCAAACATGCCAGCTCTTTTAATTCATCACGTGTCATTGCACCGGTGGTATCCTGTGAACCGACCGTTGTCATCTTTGGTTCGCAATAAGTTCCCGGGCGAATACCATCTACACCACAGGCACGACCCACAATTTTTTGCGCCAGGGTATAACCTTTTTTGCTATCGAGGCCTTCCTGTGGTTTCAGGAACACGTCAGAAGGACCTTCATTTAAATAGTTACGTGCACGATCAGTTAAACCACGACCGATAATTAGTGGGATGCGGCCATTAGCGCGGACTTCATCTGCCATGGTTGCAGGGTTTAAATCAAATTTACATAATTCATCACCGGCTTCATTGGTAATTAAACCATCATACGGACGAATACGAATGACATCCCCAGTTTCCATTGACGACACATCACACTCAATCGGTAATGCGCCTGAATCTTCCGCCGTATTAAAAAATATCGGTGCAATTTTGCTGCCTAAGACCACACCGCCTTCATGTTTGTTTGGAACATAAGGAATTTCTTTACCCATGTGCCATAACACAGAGTTGATCGCCGATTTACGTGAGGAGCCTGTGCCAACAACGTCACCAACATACGCAACAGGAAAACCTTTTTCTTTTAAACCGGCGATAGTGTCCAAAGGATTGTCCATGGTATTTATCAACATGGACTTGGAATGTAATGGAATATCAGGACGGCTCCATGCTTCTGTCGCTGGTGACAAATCATCGGTATTGGTTTCACCAGGTACTTTAAAAACTGTTACCGTAATTTCTTCTGCAAGTGCTGGTTTAGAAGTAAACCATTCAGCATCCGCCCATGAACGAACCACACTTGCTGCAGCATCATTAGATTTTGATTTTTCTGCTACATCATGAAAGGCGTCATACACTAGCAGGGTATGCGATAAAGCTTTAGCAGCAGCGTCTGCGGTTATTTCGCTATCGAGTAGATCTATCAACGGTTGAATATTGTAACCACCTAACATGGTGCCGAGAATTTCTGTCGCACGAACTGCGTCAATCAAACTGCATTTCACGCTACCCTTAGCTACATCGGATAAAAATGCTGCTTTAACATAAGCGGCCTGATCAACACCTGGTGGCACACGATTTACCAGTAAATCCATTAAAAATTCACCTTCACCGGCGGGTGAGGCATTGGCAGGTGTAGCTTTAATCAATTCAACCAGTTCAGCGACCTGATTTGCATCAAGTGCTAATGGTGGTAAACCTTCTGCTTTGCGATCAGCTACATGTTGACGATAAGACTCAAGCACAGCAATTCCTCAATAAAGAATAAAGGCGTATATTATACCTGAAGAGCTTTTTTTTCTATGCTGATTCTGTGAAGTAGATTCCGGTAATGATGCTGGCAGGGCAGGAAGTTGGCTGTCGTCAGTAGGCAGTTATCAGTTTAAAGCTGCAAACTACCTACTGACAACTAATTGTTTTAATTATTTTTCTTTCTGTAATCGTTTATCGCCGCATTAATCGCATCTTCTGCCAGAACTGAACAATGTATTTTTACCGGCGGTAATGCAAGCTCTTCAGCAATCTGTGTATTTTTGATGGCTTTTGCTTGATCTAAGGTTTTACCTTTTACCCATTCGGTTAAAAGCGAACTAGAAGCAATAGCACTACCGCATCCGTAAGTTTTAAATACCGCGTCTTCGATAACACCGTTACTATCAACTTTGATTTGCAGTTTCATTACGTCACCACAAGCAGGAGCACCGACCATGCCGGTACCAATATTATCGCCATTTTCAAAACTACCTACATTTCTTGGATTCTCGTAATGATCCAGAACTTTTTCACCGTATGCCATAATCTTTACCTCACAAACGCTTTGTTAACCAGTGCATTACTGGCAAGTTTTTTATTGTTATCAAACACGCCCTGATTAATTGCAGCCGCCTGCTTTTTAGCCAATATAAATCGTCCAATTTTTTTATCGCGTTGCATCGATAATTCTGGGATGCCTGGACGCTCTACAAATTGCGCCAATGTAATACCCGATAAAAATTCATGTAATCTGCTACTTAAGTTTGCCCACAATTCATGTGTCAAACATTTTTCACCATCCTGACAATTACCTTCGCCTTTGCAGCGAGTAACATCAACGTTCTCATCAACAGAACAAATTATTTCAGCAATACTAATCTCAGAAGCAGGTCGTGCCAGACGATATCCACCCCCGGGACCACGCACACCTTTGACCAGACCACTTTTTCGCAGGCGAGCAAAAAGCTGCTCCAGGTACGATAATGAAATACCCTGACACTGCGAAATATCCGCTAATGTCACCGGCCCTGCCTTATCGTGTATAGCAAGATCTAACATGGCAGTTACGCTGTAACGCCCTTTGGTTGATAAACGCATAGAAAAACCTCTGAATTCCCGACTAATTTAGTAGGTTAATCTTACTAATACCAAGTAAAACAGTCAAGTATTATAAAACTAAAGAAACAACAATGAAAATCAAAGAGTTAACCCGGACATTTCATAGGAATGCAGAATTTTGGGGAAATATCAGTGAGTCAGTTTGTACGATTCGCCGAAAAGCATAGCCGTAGCTATGGTTATAGGGGATTCGTACAAAATGGCCGCTGATATTTTTCCAAAAACTGCATAGCGTTGTCAGGTACATAGTGTACTTCTCTAATATACTGCTATTTCTTATAATAATCATAGTGTTAAGCAAGATTAGCAGCATTCCTATGAAATATCCTGGTTAAAGACCTTCTTCTTAACGGTACAAAGAAGCGGCTGCCAGTTCACGGGTATAATCATGCTGAGGGTTATTAAATACGTCTTCAACATCACCCTGCTCGACTACTTTTCCCTGGCGCATAACAATAACGCGATGTGCCATAGCACGTACCACTTGCAGATCATGACTGATAAACAAATAACTCAGTTTATGTTTTTCCTGTAAATTCGCCAGCAGACCTAGCACCTGTTTTTGCACAGAAACATCCAGCGCGCTAGTGGGTTCATCCAGCAGTATTACATCCGGCTCCAGCACCACGGTACGGGCAATAGCAATACGCTGTCGCTGCCCGCCGGAAAACTCATGCGGGTAACGCCATAAAACATCTTCTTCAAGACCCACTTCCTGCAAGACATCAATTATTTTTTGCAGCCGCTGCTCGGCACTCAATTCTGAAAAATGCATCTTCAGGCCTTCTTCAATAATTTGCCTGACGGTCATCCTGGGTGATAGAGAGGAAAAAGGGTCCTGAAAGACAATCTGAAAATGGCGGCGCAGCGGTCGCATTTGTTTTTCATTGAAAGAGCTTACATTTTCATTTTTAAAATATACTTTGCCCTGTGATGCCAGCAAACGAAACATTGCCAGACCCAAAGTCGTTTTACCCGATCCTGATTCACCTACAATGCCCAGTGTCTCACCAGAGCATAAAGACAATGTTATGTCATCAACCGCCTTTATCTCATCAACCTTACGTTTGAAAAATCCTTTATGAACTGGGAAATAACAACGCAGGTTTTCTGTTTCTATTACTACCTTTTCACCGGATTTTACTGTCGCTATCTTTTTATCCGGCTCACTGTCCAGCAAAAACTTTGTATAGTCATGCTGCGGCTGCTCGAACAGCCGGTCGGTATCATTACTCTCTACAATTTCGCCGTCCTGCATAACACAAACACGATTTGAAAAACGACGTACCAGGTTTAGATCATGTGTGATCAATAATACTGACATCCCGGTATCTTTTTGAATGTCCGCAAGCAAATCGAGAATTTGCTGCTGAATGGTGACATCAAGTGCAGTTGTAGGCTCATCTGCGATTAGCAATGATGGATTACATGCCAGCGCCATTGCAATCATTACACGCTGACGTTGGCCGCCCGAAAGTGCATGTGGAAAAACGTTTATCTTTTTCTCGGGTTGTCTGATACCAACCTGGTCCAGCAACTCCAGAGTACGCGCCTGTTTTTCAGGTTTGGTTAAATTTAAATGTAAAGTCAGCACTTCTTCAATTTGCTGGCCGACAGAAAAGACAGGATTCAGTGAAGTCATCGGCTCCTGGAATATCATTGAAATTTTCTTGCCGCGCACTTTCAGTATTTCTTCTTTGTTTAACTTCAGGAAGTCAACGCCGTGAAAATCAATAACGCCATTTGAATAATCCGTATTCGCTTCATCATGTAAACGCAATATTGATAAAGCAGTGACTGATTTACCTGAACCAGACTCACCAACAATTGCCAGTGTTTCACCGGAATAAATATCAAAACTGATATTATCGATAATGTTTACCAGGCCGTTTTGCGTATTAAACGAAACGCTCAGGTCTTTCACACTTAGCAATGCCTGTTTATTATCCACCTTTATTATTACCTGCTCACCTTTGTTAAGTTCTGCGAGTATCCATTGCTTCGCGCAGCGCTTCACCAATAAAAATCAATAGCATCAGCGTACCGACCAGTACAATAAAAGCACTCAGTGACAACCACCATGCTTCTATATTCTCTTTCCCCTGCGCCAGCAACTCGCCTAAACTCGGCGTTGTAGGCGGTACACCCAGGCCGAGAAAATCCAGGCTGGTTAATGCAAGAATGGCTCCGCTGATTCTAAATGGCAGAAAGGTAATTACTGGCGTAAGGCTGTTCGGCAACAAATGCTTACTCATGATGGTAAAATTAGTCAGCCCCATGGCCCTGGCTGAGCGAACATAATCCAGGTTTCTGCCACGGAGAAATTCGGCACGTACATAGTCAGACAGTCCCATCCAGCCAAACATGGACAACAATATAATTAATAACCAGATACTGGGTTGAAATATCGAAGCGAAAATAATCAGCAGATACAGCTCAGGCATTGACGACCATACTTCAATGACACGCTGCATAATCAAATCCGTTTTACCTGAAAAATATCCCTGTATCGCCCCGGCACTGATGCCGATAACAACACCAATCACCATCAGTGCCAGTGCAAACCAGACAGAAATTCGAAAACCGTAAATAACCCGGGCCAGTACATCTCGCCCACGGTCATCTGTACCTAATAAATTCTGGCTTGACGGTGGCGCAGGGTTTGGCAGGTCACTAACAAAATTAATTGTGTTGTAACTGTAAGGTATTATCGGTTCTAGAATCCAGTTACCTTTGCTGGTTAACTGTCTGCGAACAAAGTCATCCGTATAATCTGCTTCAGTCTCAAAGTCGCCACCAAACATTGTTTCGGGGTACGCTTTCAATACCGGAAAATAATACTCGCCTTCATAACTAACAATAAGTGGTTTATCGTTGGATAATACTTCAGCAAAAAAACATAAAATAAAAAGAATACTGAAAATCCATAAACTGACATATCCGCGGCGATTAGATTTAAAACGCAGCCAGGAGCGCTGACCCGGAGACAGCCCTGTCAACGTGTTTTTACTGTTACTGTTATTCTCAGAAGCACTCATAAAAATCAACCGGACTACTGATCAACTGAATCAAAATGAATACGCGGATCGATGAACACATAACTTAGATCAGCCAGTAATTTTGCAATCAGGCCTAGAATAGTGAACAGAAACAATGTGCCCAGTACTACCGGATAATCACGTTTCAGAACTGATTCATATGATAGCAAACCCAGTCCATCAAGTGAAAAAATGGTTTCGATCAATAAACTGCCGGTAAAAAACGCACCGATAAATGCAGCGGGAAAACCTGTCACCAGCGGGATCACTGCATTCCTGAATACATGCCGATATAACACTGCATTTTCAGACAGGCCCTTCGCCCTGGCGGTTAGTACGTATTGCTTACGTATCTCTTCTATAAAACTGTTTTTGGTTAACATGGTCATAATCGCAAAACTGCCTATAACCGATGCGGTTATAGGCAGCACCATATGCCACAGGTAATCGGTAATTTGCTTATACCATGGAAGACTGTCCCAGTTATCTGAAACCAGCCCGCGTAATGGAAAGATATCAAAAAAACTGCCGCCGCCAAAAAAAACCAGTAAAGTAATACCGAGCACGAAGCCGGGAATGGCATAACCAATCAATATAAACGTACTGCTAACAACATCAAAGGTACTGCCATCTCTTACAGCTTTTGCTATACCTAACGGAATACAGGTTGAATAAACAATCAGGAAACTCCATACGCCTAAACTGATAGAAACCGGCAACTTGGAAATCACCAGGTCTACAACCGATTCATTGTGAAAGTAACTATCGCCGAAATCAAAACTTAAATAGTTTTTTATCATGCTGAAAAATCGTTCATGGACCGGTTTATCAAAACCATAGAGTGCACGAATTTCCTGTATATACTCTTCATCAAGGCCGGTAGCTCCGCGATACAAGCCGCTGGTGCCACTGCTTGCTTCACCCTCCCCCTGTTTTCCTTCCAGCTGGCTTACAAGCTGCTCTACCGGACCGCCCGGGACAAACTGAGTCACAGCAAACGTAATAAGCATGACGCCAAACAAAGTTGGTATCATTAATAACAGACGTTTTAATATGTATGCAAACATAGGCTAATTTATTATATGGACTGGTTGTCTTTTCGCTTAAGTTTCATCTTTTATCCACCACGCTTTTAACAGCCAGCTGATCGGATCATAATACAGTGGTTGCGTCTCAGGCACACCGAATTTATCCCAATAAGCTACACGATGTACATTAATATACCAGTTTGGCACAAGATATTCGCCAAACAGCAGTACTCGATCAAGTGCGCGAGATGCGATTACAACTTCTTCACGGTTTTTTGCCTGAATAATATCCATGACCAGTGCATCTACAACTGGATTTTCAATGCCCGGTAAATTAGTTGACCCTTTCAAATCTGCCGAGGAAGAATGAAACATGGTCATCATTTCATTACCGGGTGACACTGACGATGAAAAACTATGTACAACCATATCAAATTCAAAAGTATCAAGCCTGCGTTTATAGAGTGATGAATCAACCGTGCGATAACTGGTTTCGATCCCCAGTTTTTTTAAGTTATGCGCATAGGGCGCAATAATTCGATCAAAACCACCCTGCACCAGTAATATATCAAGCTTGAATACATCACCCTGCTTATTTTTCAATACACCCTGCTGAATCGTCCAGCCTGCTTCGGCCAGCAGATCACGTGCCTTGATTAAATTTTCTCGTAAACTGTAGGGTGGCAGTGTAGTTGCCGGTTTCCACTCTTGTGTAAATATTTCACTCGGTAACTGATCTCGATACTTTTCCAGCAGGGCCAGTTCTTTGCCCTCAGGCAAACCTTGCGCCGCCAGTTCGCTGTTACTGAAAAAACTGTCAGCACGAACATACTGGTTATAGAATAATTTATCATTTGCCCATTCAAAATCATAAGCCAGACTCAATGCCCGGCGCACACGTACATCGTTAAACAAACTTTTACGTGTATTAAAGGCAAACCCCTGCATACCGGCATTGTTTTTATGGGTGAGTTCTGTCTTTAAAATATCACCAGAATCATAATAGGGTCCACTATGGGAACGAGCCCAACGTTTGGAATGGTTTTCATAGAAGAAATCAAACTCACCCGCTTTGAATGCTTCAAGTGCAATGGTCGAATCTTTATAATATTTATAGCTTATGCGATCAAAATTAAACATACCATTACGTACGGCCAGGTCTTTTGCCCAGTAGTCAGGATTTTTAACATAGGTAATGCTTTTACCGCGCTCATATTTTTCAACTGTATAAGGGCCACTGGCTACAGGTTTAGTATCACTCAGCTTCTCAAAGTCTGTATCATTTGCCCATTTTTTAGAAAATATCGGAATCTCTCCGATAATCATATGTAACTCACGGTTTCTATTTTTAAAATCAAATCGAACAGTTAAACGATCTATGACCGTGGCAGATTTAACATCTGCATAATAAACCCGAAATTGCGGGTGAGCCGCTTTGCTCATCAGGGTATCAAATGAATATTTAACATCATCTGCAGTAACCGCATCACCGTTTGAAAATCTGGCCAGCGGATTAATATGAAACGTTACCGATAATTCGTCTTCCGCTAAATAAAAATCATCAGCAATAAGTCCGTATTCGCTAAACGGTTCATCCAGACTTTTTTCCAGCAGGCTTTCAAAAACCAGCAGACCCAGGCCCTCGGCAGAAATGCCTTTGAGTAAATACGGGTTCAGGCTATCAAAGGTACCCAAACCCATCATGGTTAATTCACCCTGTTTGGGTGCAGCAGGATTAACATAGTCGAAATGCTTATAATCCTCGGCATATTTCGGCTCATACCCCATGCCCATAGCAGGCACTGCATGAGTATTCACTGGCAGGCAAAACAAAAGAAAGCAGAAAAATTTAAATTTGATTTCGAATAATCGATTTAACATGAGAGTAACATGACTATTTTGTTTTTTCGCTAGTTAGATGATCGCGTTAATAATTGCATTGATGGGTTGCATTTACGGGTAAAATCCGCCTAACATGTGCCAACTGAGTTTACAGTACTGGTCAGCAACAGACCAACAATAATAAAATATGAAGGGGAGCTAATATGGGCTTTTTAACAGGAAAACGTGTATTAATTTTTGGTGTTGCGAGCAATCGCTCGATTGCCTGGGGTATTGCACAGGCAATGCACCGTGAAGGTGCTGAACTGGCATTTGCCTATCAGGGCGAAAGGTTAAGAGAACGTGTCGAAAAATTAGCCGGGCAATGCGACTCCGATATTATTGTGCCCTGCGACGTTGAAAAAGACGAGGACATAGAAGCTGTTTTCGATCATCTTGATGACTACTGGGACAGCCTGGATATTATTGTCCATTCGGTTGCATTTGCACCAAAAGAAATGCTGGAGGGTGATTACCTGGACAATATCACCCGTGAGGGTTTCAACACTGCACACGATATTAGCTCATATAGCCTCTCTGCAATTGCTAAAGCTGGCCGCCATATGATGCAAAACCGGGAAGACGCGGCCATCATTACCATGAGTTACCTCGGTGCGGTACGCGCCTTCCCGGGTTATAATGTTATGGGTCTGGCAAAAGCCAGTCTTGAAGCCAACGTACGCTATCTGGCACACTCTTTAGGCGCAGAAGGTATTCGGGTAAATGCCGTCTCTGCAGGTCCGATTAAAACCTTAGCCGCAAAAGGTATTTCTAATTTCAACAAAATTATCGAACATGTTGAACAAAGTGCACCATTACATCGCAATGTAACCATTGAAGAAGTCGGCAATACTTCAGCATTTCTTTGCTCACCTCTAGCAAGCGGAATCACCGGTGAGGTCGTTTACGTTGATGCCGGTTATCATACAGCTGGACTAATGGGTGATATATCACAATAAAATAATTGTTTATTTCCACAAAACATAAAAAAGACAGCCGGCAGCTATAGCCTTCGGCTGTCTTTTTTATAAGTCGTTATTAATGTGCACAGCAATAATAGAATTAATATGGCTGCCCTTTAAGCTATAATCAAGAAGCGATGATCAAGCTGTTAAACCACACACGTTTCTTCGCCTTCAAGTCGTGCTATGGTCACCGCTGCACAGGAATCACTAAACACATTCACTGAAGTACGGCACATATCCAGCACTCGATCTACAACAAGAATTAAGCCAATTGCCTCAAGTGGCAAACCAATGGCAGCTAATATAATAGTAATCGCTACCAGGCTAGCCGAAGGGATGCCGGCCACCCCGATAGAGGTTAGTAATGCAATCAGCACAATAGTGAACTGCGTGGTAATATCCAGAGAAATACCATAGGCCTGTGCAATAAACATTGCTGCCACGCATTCATACAATGCGGTGCCATCCATATTAATGGTCGCACCCAACGGCAGAGTAAAACCAGAAACCTGATTTGATACACCTGCTCGGTTTTCAACACAATCCATAGTTATAGGTAATGTAGCAGATGAAGAGCTGGTAGAAAATGCCGTTAATAAGGCTGGCAACATCGCTTTAAAATGTTTCCCTGGTGAAACACGGCCAATGTACCGTAACACGACGGGGAGAAATAAGAACAAGTGTGCAGCTAAAGCCAGTAACACCGTAATAAAAAATAGAGCCAGTGGTGCAAATGCTTCGACACCAGAAATCATTATCACTTTTGTTACCAGTGCATAAACACCTAATGGCGCAAACTTCATGATTAAGTCTGTCATCATCATCATGATATTTAACAAACCCTGCCAGAAATCTTTATGCACCTGCGCAGGCGAATCCTCAAGTTTAGAAACAAAAAACCCAAAAATTAAACTGAAGAAAATCAAGCCCAACATTTGCCCGTTGGCTGCTGCTGTCACAATATTAGGCGGTATCATTCGAAGTAATACTGCGGCGATGTCAGCGGCTCCTTTACCACCCACTTTACTAATCACCTCTTCTGTTTCTGCAGATAAACCAATGATATGCCGGGCCGGTTCGCCATCGATAATACCTGGCTGAAGCAGATTGACAAAAAACAGACCAATTAAAATCGCAACCAGACTGGTGGTTGCGTAATACAACACTGTTTTCGCGCCCAGACGTCCCAGTGTTTCGCCACTCAGTGTCATCATACCAGTGATAATTGAAGCCATAACCAGTGGCACAATTAACATCTTTAATGCATTTAAAAATAAGGTACCGAAAAAGATTAATACAGAAAGTAAGGAAAGTCCAAAAACAGAAAATGTCTGGTCAACAAAGAGACCGGTAAGCACGGCAAAAAAAAGTGCTATTAATATTTGCCAATGCAAAGCAATTTTTTTAGTTAGCACTACACTTCCCCTTGTCCTGGATCATATTGAATTACTATAAAAGTTAATATCTAACCACAAAGGGTCGCGCTTGCAATAGTAGCGCAGCCATGCACCTCACACAGGGGAATATTTATAGTGGGTGTTAATGCAGGTTATTGCTATGTATCTCTGTGCTTTATCTTTATGATGTCACTCTACTAGTATTACATCAAAGCTATGTATGGAGTACTAGCACAGCAAACAATGTATGCATTTATTTTTCAATTAACAGTGTGTTTTTATCAATATCCGCACTTTCTTTTATTGCCAGTACAGTACTGGAAAAAGCACGGCTTGCATTATCGCGTAAAACATCGCGCTTAACCAGGTCCAGCCTGTCCTGAGAAATGTTGTCCGGCGCATTCACTTTTGTTAACACAATCAATGCAACATCACCCGATATCAAATCAACCTCTTTAACTGCTGGAGCCTCATTCTGATTAGCCGTGATCTCAAACGCAGTTTGTAATATTGAAGGGTCACTTACTTTAGTATTATCTTTACGCCCTAGAGAGGCAAAAACATCTATTTGAATACCATCGGCCTTCAAACTTTCTATACTTTCGCCCGCTTCTATTTTAGCTTTAACATCTAAAGCGGCTGCTTTTGTTTGTTTATAACCATTTTGTGCTGTTAAAATATTTTCAATTTTAGATGTTAGCTCTGCTAGAGGAATCGCTGTTGCAGGTATATGATCGTTCAAACGTAAAACCACAACATGTGTTGGACTGATTTCTACAAGATCACTGTTACTGCCCTGCTCTAACACCAGTGGTGAAAAAGCGACATTTCTTAGCTTTTCATTCTCAGCAATTCCCTTTCCTTTATTACGTGAAAAATAATCACTGCTAATAATTTTTAAACCTAACTCTTCAGCGGCAATATCGAGGCTATCAGGATTTTCATACGCAGTGGACGCAAGTCTTTCACTCAAATCATAAAACATTGAGGCGACAGCATCTGCTTTCAATTCTTCTTCAAAGCCATATCGTTTAATCTCAAGCGGTTCGATGGTTTCACTCCTAACGTCATCAAGTTTAATTAAATGATAACCAAACTGTGTTTCGACTATTTCACTGACGCTACCCTTATCTTTATCAGGCAAGTCTTTATCAGGCAAGCTCATGTCAAACAAAGCCTGCTCGAATGGTTTAACCATCTCGCCTAATGTTACCCAGCCGAGATCTCCACCCTTTACCGCGGAACCGGAATCCTGCGAATGTTTCTTCGCTAAATCAGCAAAGTCAGCGCCCTGTTCAAGTTCCTGTTTGAGTGATTCAATTTTTTCCTTAGCTACAGCGTTAGCAGCAGACTCGCCTGCCACCGTTTTGATCAATATATGCCTGGCTTTACGTTCCTCGCGACCACTAATACTGGCGACATAGTCATCATACATTTTTTTGATTTGATCTTCATTGACTTCAACATTTTCGGATAGCGCATCAGAAGTAATTTCAAGGTAATCAACTTTAATTTTTTCATCAACCATGAAACGATTCATATTTGCCTCATAGTATTGCTTGATTTCTTCTTCCGTGGGTTTTTCGGCTGTAGAAAAATGCTTTGTATCGAATGTCAGCACAGTAATGTCACGCGTTTGCTCATTCAATGCTGCCAGCTTGTTCACTTCTTCCCTGGTGACAAAAGATGAATTAGTAATTGCTGTCTGCATTTGCTGTAACCTTAATTCGTTTCTTAATTCCTGCTCATACATTGGAATACTCATACCGAGAGAGCGAACATTCGCTTCAAAACGAAGACGGTCAAAAACGCCATCAACCGTAAACAACTGCTTTATTTTTGCAGATAAAAGAGAATCTGAAACTCTGTAGCCATTTTCGAAGGTGGTGCTTTCAAGCAATCGTTGATTGATTAATTGCGTTAATGTTCGCTCACGCAAGACTTTTTCTTCAATTGGAAGTTGACCACCGTACTGGCGAAGCATTGACTGACGCTGCATTGATACAGAACGTTCAAATTCATTTGCTGATATTTCTATATTATTAACTTTAGCTGCATAGCGTGGTCCGGCATCATCCAGATAAGATTGAATACCCCATAGTGCAAAAGGTAAGCCAATCAAAACAACAATAACGATACCTAACCAACCTTTTATACGATCATTAATAGCCTGTAACATAGTTTTTTCTGTCCTAAAACGTAACCTGACGGTTTTATGGCCAGGTGCCAAAAATTTTAATATTATGGAGCCTATGATTAATTTATTAAATTATATCTTGCGCCAGAACAACCAGCTGCTGTGTTGTATATTTTCGCAATAACATATTATGTAAGTGCAAGTTACGCCTTAAATCCACTTTTTCTGGATTACACCTACTTCATTCAGAATTAATCAGACTTCCATCATTAATACGGAAAAATATTTTTGTGCGAGATTATACCTAAAACGCAGAATTCATGAGCTGAATTTATAAGCTATAGTACAAAAAAAATTCATATTTATTACTTATTTTCAAGATAAAACACGTATCAAAGTATTTTGATACGCTACGAATGATTAAACATATTCTTGTAAGAGGGTAGGTAAATGAAAATGCCGCACAACATCAACATCAATGTTAATCTTAGTGCGGCACTGTCTTCATATGGCGGACCGGACGGGATTTGAACCCGCGACCTCCGGCGTGACAGGCCGGCATTCTAACCAGCTGAACTACCGGTCCGTACTTGGTGGGTGCTGAGGGAGTCGAACCCCCGACATTCGCCTTGTAAGGGCGACGCTCTACCAGCTGAGCTAAGCACCCCTGCTTTGGTGTACCCCGTGGAAGGCGCGCTAGTTTACTGCATCTTTTAATGCTTTACCAGGCTTAAATGCAGGAACTTTAGCGGCAGCGATCTGAATCTCTGCACCAGTTTGAGGGTTGCGTCCTGTGCGTGCTGCGCGATCGCGTACCAGGAATGTACCAAAGCCGACGATAGCAACTTGATTCCCGCCTGCAAGCGAATTTGTAATTGTACCAAGTACCGCATCAACAGCACGTGCTGCATCAGCTTTAGTTAAATCTGTCGCTTCTGCAACAACATCAGTAAGTTCTGTTTTATTCATTAAATATTCCCATTAATTGGTGGTTAAAAAGATAACTTTAATCAGTCGTTATTATTTTATTTATGATTCCTGACTTTCAATACAGGTATCTCACTAAGCTGACGACCAAAGTTTTTCTCAGCGGAGATTTATACAGTGAGTTACCCAGTGTGTCAACGATAAACTGACAAAAACACTGCAAATTCAAGCTTTTTTACCAATAAATGCATATGCCGGGTAACAGGATAAATATGAATAAATTAACTCGGATAATACTGACTAAAACTCAACATAGTCAGGCGCATAGTGCAAGACAACGAAGCTACTTTTTTTTGGACTCGATGAGCTTATCCACAAAATGTGTGACATGGTTATAGCGCTAACAAACCTAAGTAGACAAGTATCGAATCACCCTAATAAAAGTACAGGTCTAAATATGACCTGGTAATAAATACAACAAAAACAACTCACCACAGGGGAACAGAGAAAAACTTTTGATTGCTGGTTCGTCTACTGCGAACCAACAATCAAAAAACTCTGTGCCCTCTGCGGTGAAATATTTTTAGTTTTTGACCGTCTGACTACAAGAACGCATCGTTAATTAATGGCGCATCGTAGTCGTTTCTGTTTTTTTACTTTTTGATGCACTCGTTGATTTTTCACCGGTTTTATTGTCATCCGGATTATCAGCATCTTTCAATGGCACCGGCATTTCTGTTAATGCCAGTTCCAGCACTTCCTCAATCCAGCGCACCGGTTTCACATCTAACTTGCTTAAAATATTTTTAGGTATCTCAACCAGGTCTTTTTCATTTTCATATGGAATTAATACTGTCTTGATTCCAGCACGGTGCGCGGCAAGTAATTTCTCTTTTAAACCACCTATCGGCAATACTTCACCCCGTAAGGTAATCTCGCCAGTCATTGCTATATTAGCGTTAACCGGTTTTTTGGTAATTGAGGATGCTAATGCAGTGCACATACCAACGCCTGCGCTTGGGCCATCCTTGGGTGTCGCACCCTCAGGCACATGCACATGAATATCAATACTATCCTGAAAATCCGGTTTTAAACCGAGGGTAGCAGCACGACTACGAATTACAGTCATTGCCGCCTGAATAGATTCCTGCATGACATCGCCAAGCTGCCCCGTATAGGAGAGTTTTCCTTTACCCGGCATGACTGCTGATTCAATGGTCAGAATCTCTCCACCGACCTCTGTCCATGCTAAACCATTCACCTGTCCAATTTGATCATTGTTTTCAACAACACCATAACGGAAGCGTTTAACGCCAAGGTATTTTTCTAGTATTTTCGGCGTAACCTTCGTTGTTTTTTCTGCCTGGTTCTTATTAAGCAGAACTTCTTTAACCACTTTTCGGCAGATTTTTGCAATTTCACGCTCGATACCTCGCACACCCGCTTCACGAGTATAATAACGAACGATGTCACGTAACGCAGTGTCGCTCACTTGCAGCTCATCATCTTTTAAGCCATTATTTTTTACCTGTTTAGGTAACAGGTAGGCTTTAGCAATTTCCACTTTTTCATCTTCGGTATAACCCGGCAGACGAATGACTTCCATACGATCTAACAATGGGCCGGGGATATTCATGCTGTTTGCAGTTGCAACAAACATGACATCTGACAAATCAAAATCTACTTCCAGGTAATGGTCGGCAAAGGTATGATTTTGCTCTGGATCCAGCACCTCTAGTAGCGCAGAAGCCGGATCACCACGAAAATCGGCTGCCATTTTGTCTATTTCATCAAGCAGGAACAACGGGTTGCGCGTTCCTACTTTACTCAGATTCTGTATAATTTTACCGGGTAAAGAGCCAATATAGGTACGACGATGCCCGCGAATTTCTGACTCATCACGAACCCCACCAAGCGCCATCCGTGTATATTTACGATTAGTTGCTCTGGCAATAGACTGACCCAATGAGGTTTTACCTACGCCAGGAGGGCCAACCAGACATAAAATTGGGCCTTTTAATTTATTTACACGCTGCTGTACAGCCAGATATTCCAGAATACGTTCTTTGACTTTATCAAGCCCATAATGATCTTCATTTAACACGTCTTCCGCACCGCTGAGATCATTACGAATTTTCGATTTTTTCTTCCACGGACAATCAACCAACCAGTCAATATAATTACGCACTACTGTCGCTTCAGCCGACATCGGTGACATCATTTTCAGTTTGTTTAATTCGCTGTCTGCTTTCTTTTTCGCTTCCTTACTCATGCCAGATTTTTCAATGCGTTTTTCCAGCTCTTCGACTTCATTAGGCGCATCTTCCATATCACCCAGTTCTTTCTGAATGGCTTTCATTTGCTCATTCAGGTAATACTCACGCTGGCTTTTTTCCATTTGCTGTTTAACACGACCGCGGATTCGCTTCTCGATTTGAAGCATATCAATCTCACCGTCGATTAATTTCATAATGTACTCTAAACGTTCCTGTACACTAAAGATTTCAAGAATCTTCTGTTTTTCATCCAGCTTCAATGACATATGCGCAGCTATCGTATCGGAAAGCCGTGAAGGCTCATCAATACCAGCCAGTGAAGTCAGGATTTCTGAAGGTACTTTTTTATTTAGTTTTACATACTGATCAAACACACTTAGAACTGAGCGCGAAAGTATGTCCAGCTCCTGATCATCTTTAGATATATCGTCAGACAGTAACTGATAACCAGCAACAAAAAAGTCGCCGCTTTCTTTCATGCCCTCAATGCGCGCACGCTGAGAACCTTCGACTAGTACTTTAATCGTGCCGTCTGGTAGTTTTAATAATTGCAGAATAGTCGCGAGCGTGCCAATTTCATGAACATCGCCAATATTTGGATCATCAATATCTGCGCTTTTCTGTGCAACCAGCAAAATTTGTTTGTTATCCTGCATCGCAGCATCCAGCGCATGGATGGATTTTTCGCGACCAACGAATAGAGGAATGACCATGTGTGGATAAACCACCACATCGCGTAAGGGTAAAACAGGAACTTCTATAGATTGCGGTAAGTTCGCTTCTAGATCTTTTGTGCTAGCCATGGCTACCTCTAATTTTTATCAGTTAGTAGTAAGTGTAGACAAATGCAAAGCTTTTCAAGTGACATTTAGATAATTTATTTTATAAAAGGATACTTTTGTTACAAACCCCTGTTTCTTATTGCAAGATACTGTTTTCCAATTTATTTATTTTCCTGACTCAACTTCTGTGGCTCGCCACCCTCATACACCAGATAAGGCCGGTTACTGCCTTCAACCACCGTTTCATCTATCACAACTCTTGATACACCTTCTAATGATGGCAAGTCGTACATGGTGTCTAACAATATATTCTCAAGTATTGTACGCAAACCGCGTGCACCAGTTTTACGTTCCATTGCTTTTTTGGCAATCGCATGCAATGCTTCATCTCTAAGCTCAAGCTCACTGCCTTCCATTTCTATCATTTTCCCATACTGTTTAGTTAAGGCATTTTTAGGTTGCGTCAAAATCGTTACCAGTGCATCTTCATCAAGTTCTTCAAGTGTCGCTACCACAGGTAAACGACCTACAAACTCGGGAATTAACCCGTAAGTTATTAAATCATCTGCTTCCAGCTCATTGATTACTTCATGCGCCTTACGTTCTTCTTCTTTTGTTCTAACCTCAGCGCCAAAACCTATACCGCCTTTTTCTGAGCGATGGCGAATAACCTTATCAAGCCCTGCAAACGCACCGCCACATATAAATAAAATATTAGATGTATCTACCTGCAAGAATTCCTGTTGCGGATGTTTGCGTCCACCTTGTGGAGGAACCGATGCCACCGTGCCTTCAATCAGTTTCAACAATGCCTGCTGCACACCTTCACCCGAGACATCGCGTGTTATCGAAGGATTATCCGATTTGCGTGAAATCTTATCTATTTCATCGATATACACAATACCTGTTTGTGCTTTATCAACATCATAGTCACATTTCTGCAATAGTTTCTGGATTATATTTTCGACATCTTCGCCAACATAACCGGCTTCGGTCAATGTCGTCGCATCAGCAATGGTAAACGGTACATCTAACAGTCTTGCTAGAGTCTCAGCAAGCAGGGTTTTACCTGAACCTGTCGGCCCAATCATTAAAATATTGCTTTTGGATAATTCGATATCGTCTTTTTTATGTTTTACTTCAAGCCGTTTATAGTGATTATAAACAGCGACTGAAAGGATCTTCTTGGCTGTTTCCTGACCAATAACATAGTCGTCGAGAATAGCTTTAATTTCATGCGGTGTTGGCAGCTTTTTGACAGCCGTGCTGGCCTCGTCTTCTAGCTCTTCGAGTATAATGTCGTTACATAATTCGACACATTCGTCACAAACATAAACAGATGGCCCTGCAATTAACTTTTTTACCTCATGCTGACTTTTGCCGCAAAAGGAGCAATAAAGAAGTTTTTCAGAATCATTGCCTGTGGTTTTTCTATCGTCGCTCATAAACTATCTCTCAACACATCATGGTATGACCTTAACCTTGCCAATTCGTAAGCAATCTTTCAAGTAATTTACACGAAATCGGTAAAAATATCACCGCAAATATCGCTAATTACCTAAAACAATAGCGTATAGACAGTATTCACGCATGGTTTACACTAACTATCAGAAAAAAATCAGGAAAATATTCCATTTTTTGCTGCTGATCTCACAAAATCGCATCTTAAAGCAAAGACAAACAGATATCAAAACTGGTTAATAATCGACCAGAGATCACTATATGTAACTAATATAGGGACGTTTAACGTGTTTTCAACACTTCGTCGACAAGTCCATACTCAACCGCTGTGTCCGCACCCATGAAATTATCTCGCTCAGTATCTTTATCAATGGTCTCTATGCTTTGCCCGGTATGATTTGCTAACAGCTGGTTTAATTGTTCTCGAATTTTTAAAATTTCTTTGGCATGGATCTCAATATCCATCGCCTGCCCCTGATAACCACCAAGAGGCTGATGAATCATGACACGAGAATGCGGTAAAGAATAACGTTTGCCTTTGGTGCCTGCAGCTAACAATATAGCTCCCATACTGGCCGCCTGACCAATACATAATGTACTGATATCCGGTTTAATGAATTGCATGGTATCGTATATTGCCAGCCCTGCAGTTACCGACCCACCTGGTGAATTGATATACAAAGAAATGTCCTTATCCGGGTTTTCTGATTCTAAAAACAACAGCTGCGCGACAACAAGATTTGCCATGTGATCTTCAACCTGGCCGACGATAAATATTACGCGTTCTTTAAGAAGACGAGAATAGATGTCATAAGAACGCTCTCCACGTGGAGTCTGCTCTATCACCATAGGAACCAGATTTAATGATTGCGCCTCTATGACACCATTATTATTACTATTATTTACCATTATTGTTGACCTTGTAATTAAACACTTACGTTATTAATCTGCTCCCCTTACTTGCCTTCGGGGTTCATCACTTCATCAAAACTACTATTAACAACAGTAACTTTAGCCTGTTCTGCCACCCAGTCAACAACAGCATCTTCCATTACCAGCGTTTCAACACCTCGCAGTAGCTCATGATTACTCATGTAGTAACGAATAAATTCGTCAGCATCGTCATAATCTTTAGCCATATCTTCAATGCGTGACTTAACCATATCAGCATTGATATTTAATCCTGATATTTTAGCCACCTCTGCCAGCACCATACCTAATTGAACACGGCGTTTTGCATCATCCATAAATGAATCGATTGTCCGATTGCTGCCTGGTGCCTGCACTTCAGTCTGCTTTTTCAGTGTTTCCGCCTCCTGCGCAACTATCGCTGAAGGCACATCGACTGGGTTTGCACTAATTAATGCATCCATCACTTTTTCTTTTAATAAAGTTCGTAAACGTCTGCCTAGTTCGCGCTCCATGTTAGCTTTAATTTCAGATTTGAGCTGCTCTACATCGCCACTCTCAACACCAAATGCTTTTGCGAAATCTTCATTAATTTCAGGCAGTTTTGGCTCCTCTACTTTTTTAATGGTTACGGCAAATTCAGCTTCTTTACCGGCCAGATCTTTTGCCGCATAATCGTCAGGAAAGCTTACTTTAAAGGTTGTTTCTTCGCCCGCTTTTAATCCCGTTAAATGCTCTTCAAAGCCGGGAATCATCTGACCTGCTCCTAAAACCATGGACATGTCATTGGCAGTGCCACCATCAAATTTTTCACCGTCAACGCTACCAACAAAATCGATAGTGATTTGATCTTCATCAGCTGAGACACGATCAACTTCCACCCAATCCATTTTTTGTTTACGCAAAACATCGATCATGTTATCTACATCAGCATCTTCAACACTGGTCTCAATTTTTTCTATGGATAGATCGGCTACAGGTGCAAGCGCTACTTTAGGATACACTTCAAATGTCGCGGTATATTCCATTACCTGACCCAAAACAAGATCTTCAGCCTGTATCTGAGGATCACCCGCCGGTTTAAGATTTTCCTGTGTTAACGCTTCACGAAAAGTGCTCTGCATTAACTCACCAGCAACTTCCTGTAAAATCGTTCCAGAGTATTTCTGCCTGATAACTTTCAGGGGGACCTTGCCCGGGCGAAATCCGTCTATTCGGACAGTATTTTTCAAAGAATTCAGTCGATTGTTAACTTCTAACTCGACGGTTTCTGCAGGTACCTGAACGGTTACTTTACGCTCTAAACCTTCGCCTGCTTCAACTGAAACTTGCATAATTACCTCGATAAATTTTAAGACTAAGAGAGGGATTTGTACGATGTAGATTTTTTGTCATGGCAAGGCAATGTGTCGAAAAGCGCAGTTTATTCACAGTTTTCCACTGTGTAGCCCCGCATTTTTGAGACCAATTTTATCGCTACCATAGCGAAAAAGATGCTTCGTGCAAAGTTCTCCAATTGAGTTATCACAAAAAAACAGATCACTCAAAGAATAAATTGGTGCGAAAGGAGAGACTCGAACTCTCACGTCAAAGACACTGGTACCTAAAACCAGCGCGTCTACCAATTCCGCCACTCTCGCAATAAGATGCTGATATTAACAAATAATCGCATCGACTTCCTGTCTCCTTGCGCCACGATGCGACCATGGCCGTACAGGTTTTGCCTGCAAAACTCATTACAATCAGACTTTTAGCATAAAACATTATGATGAGGCGCTCAGGCTAGAAACCCGAACAGAAATCAAGAGCCCCCCTGCTCTGCAACTGAGTCAACAACACTCACTTATTTCACTCTATCAAGAGCATTGCTCTTTTTGAACTTGTTATGGGGTGGACGATGGGGCTCGAACCCACGACGACCGGAATCACAATCCGGGACTCTACCAACTGAGCTACGTCCACCATAATTCTTAAATATACACTACCTGGTGCGCCTGGCAGGATTCGAACCTGCTACCCTCGGCTTAGAAGGCCGATGCTCTATCCGAGTGAGCTACAGGCGCAGAATTTCTATATCTGGCGTCTCTTCTTGCTGGCAGGGTTATTCCAGGCTCCCGCCCTTCGCCCCTGGGTCCGCGCTACGCACGTTCAAATCTCTTTCCCTGATCAGCGTTAAACTGCCACACCATCTTCTAGCCACATATCCATCGTAACCAGTTCTATTATTTGGTCGGGGTAGAGAGATTCGAACTCCCGACATCCTGCTCCCAAAGCAGGCGCGCTACCAGACTGCGCTATACCCCGACATTCTCCTGAACATACCGCAAAAACATAAATTGCCAGCAATGCGAAAATCGAGTTTTCACACGAATCAAGAGGCGGGGAATAATACGCTGTGCTTACACGATGGTCAAGACTCTATTTGCAGCTTGTGGTATCTATATTTTGCATGCGAAAATCAGCCTTTCTCAAACATATTAAAAACAACATGTCAGCACAAATCATTGATGGCAAAGCCATAGCCGCAGACGTTAGAAACCAGGTCCGCCTTGATATTGAACAGCGAGTTAAAAATAATCAACGTGCACCCGGTTTAGCGGTAATTCTTGTTGGACTTGACCATGCCTCACAGGTTTATGTTAGAAAGAAACGTGAAGCCTGTGATGAAGCGGGTTTGATTTCTAAATCATATAACCTTGATGAGAAAACTGACCAGCAAAGCTTATTAAATCTGATTGAAGAATTAAATAATGATGCAACTATCGATGGCATTCTGGTGCAACTTCCACTGCCATCGCATTTTGATGACACCCTGGTGTTAGAAGCCATTCACCCGGATAAAGACGTTGATGGTTTCCACCCATATAATATAGGTCGACTGGCACAGCGTATGCCGACACTGCGCCCATGCACGCCACATGGTGTGATTCACATGCTAGAAACTATCGGCGAAACATTTAAGGGTAGGCATGCCGTCGTTGTTGGTGCTTCAAACATTGTTGGCCGTCCGATGAACCTGGAATTACTGCTGGCCGGTGCAACTGTAACCGTGACCCATCGTTTTACTAAAAACCTGTCTTCTTATGTAGCAGACGCAGATATCCTCATCGTGGCTGTCGGTAAACCCGACATTGTAAAAGGCGAATGGGTAAAACACGGTGCCACAGTAATTGATGTAGGCATCAATCGATTGCCAAATGGCAAACTAACCGGTGACGTAGATTTTGAGGCAGCGGCCAAACGTGCAGCGTGGATAACACCCGTGCCCGGTGGAGTTGGACCAATGACGGTTGCCATGTTAATTCGCAATACATTACAGGCTGCCGAAAAACACGATCAGTAACGTGAGCAAAGTCGCGGTGAAACACATGGCGTTGCTAAACCGTCAAATTATGGCTAGTCTGCCTGATCATGCCTGAACAATTGTGCCTTGAATTGATGATCTTTTAGAAGTTGACCAGGCCCTTCAATACCATATCAGTAAAACTAATAATACCAATAACCTTTCTGTTTTCTACTACTGGTGCACGAGACAGATCAAATTCTTCAAAATAGCGCGCACAATAACGGATATCCATATCAGGATCGACTGTCAATAACGGCTTCGTCATAATTTCATAAACATTAATTCGGTCCGGTGATCGGTCCTTAGCCAATACTTTTTTTGCAATATCGGATATTAATACCATACCGTACTCATCATCATCATGTCTTTTATCCACAATCAACGATTTGGTTTCAACATGTCTCATGGTACGCAGTGCTTCCATGACCGTCACACGCCCATCAATTAAGTCAAACTGTTTCTTCATCACTTCGCGTACGCGAATAAGTTTATTTTCTGAATTGATCATAATTCAGCCTCCACTACATCAGCTAATTTTTCTATTTGATGCGCTACACCTACAGCATCTTCCACATCAATTTGAATAGCAATACCCGTGCCGGGTCGTTCTTCAAATTCTCCCACCTCGGCAATTTTTTCAATAATATGCCGACTCAGATGTTCTTCTACTAATAGCAGAATAACATCACGTTGTGTCTCTAACGACAAACCAAAAAATGTTTTCTTCTGCGCCAGCCCTTCGCCTCGCGCATTATTTATAACCGTGGCTCCTGTAGCACCCGCATCTCTTGCCGCATTCATAACCGCCATGGTTTTTGAGTCCTCAACAAAAGTGATTATCAATTTAAAATGCATGATATAAGCCCCCTAATCATTACATAGACAGTTGTATAATATTAATGTACCGTAATATCCATCAGTGTTAATCCTGTTTACTTTTGTTTCGAATAAAAATCATCTTGTTTAGCCTGTTTCTTTAAAGCACGTGCATCTTTAAACTCTGATAATTGCGCGTAAGCCATGACAGAAATTATCGGGCACAAACAGGCAAATGCAATTAAACCAAAACCATCAATCAACGGACTTCTTCCCGGTACTGTTTCTGCCAGACCCAATCCTAATGCCGTCACCAGGGGCACCGTAACGGTCGATGTTGTCTACACCACCAGAGTCATAAGCCAGTGGCACAATTAATTTTGGTGATAAAAATGTCTGTATAACCACAATGACATAACCAACAATAATAAAATAATGCATCGGCGCACCAACAACGATTCGATAGCTCCCCAAGAGCCATGCCAGTCGCAACGCCGATCGCCACCGCTACTCGCAATCCCCATACACCAATAGCACCACCTGAAACTTCATTTGCTTTCATCGCAACAGCAATTAATGCGGGTTCTGCAATCGTGGTACCCGCACCGACTAGCAAAAGCAAAAATATAGACCCAGTAATAATCCTGCCAACTGCAACTCCCCAACGCTAATTCGCACGCTTTGTAAAAACTCAGGATTTGTTAATTGCAGCAGCCATACTGCGTCCGACAGGAAACAATGCTTCTTCCAGTCCCAGCAGAAAAAAAGTAATGCCGATTAATACATATAACATTCCCATTAAAACTTTTTTAAGATTCTTAATCTGTTTTCGAATGACTAAAAACTGAAAACCGAAAATGATAATAGCAATCGGAAGGATGTCGAAAAAAGTTGAAATAGCAAAAGCGCCGGTAAGTCGTATAAACTGCATTAAATCACCATGCCATAGGCAAGCACGAAAACAATGGGTAACAATGAAGCGAAAGCAATCAATCCAAAACCATCCACCATCGGATTACGCCCACTAATTGATGAAGCCAGCCCTATACCCAGCGCGGTCACCAGAGGCACCGTTATTGTTGAAGTCGTTACACCGCCAGAATCATAAGCAATACCAATAATTTCATCAGGCGCAAATCCCGTCATCACGATAACCAGGACATAACCAGCCATAATCATGTAATGAATCGGCCAGTTTATTAAAATGCGTAAAACACCGAGCGCAATTGCAGTACCCACTGAAAAAGCAACGGTATAACGTAAGCCGGTTGCATAATCTCCCATTGCCTGCTCGGTAATTGCGATTAGCCCCTGCCTGGCTGCCACTTCCGAAGCTTCTTCTGCCACTGCAATCAATGCAGGTTCCGCTACCGTGGTACCAAAACCCAGTGCAAAAGCAAAAGTCAGCAACCAGAAAACACTTCCTTTATCGGCAAAAGCATGCGCCATGGATTCACCAATAGGAAACAAACCCTGCTCCAGTCCAAATATAAAAAACGTCAGTCCCAGCACAACAAAAATCAAACCGATAAAAATTTGCAGTACATTGTCGAGTGGCTGCTGTATAACAAATAACTGAAAAAAAGCAATAACCAGAACAATAGGCAGCAAGTCACGCATGCTACCAAGTAATGCACTTAACAAAACAGGTGAGTTGAATGTTTCAATATCTTATCCGTTGCTTTTCGATCCAATGCCTTTGCTCCAATATTTAAGACAAGTATTTTATACCAAAAAACTCACGACTATTATCATATGCTGCAGTTATTAATTGCACTTCTTCCAGTTCCATATATTGTGCTACAGACCTCGCTATATGCGGAAGATAACAGGGTTCATTTCGATTTTTTGCAACAGGTTTTTCCAGCAAGTCTCGTGGTAATAAATAAGGCGCATCTGTTTCCAGCATTATTCTGTCCAGCGGTATATATTTTACTGCCTGCTGCAAAGACAAACCACGCCTCTCATCGCAGATCCAGCCGGTCACACCAATATACATGTCCAATGTTACACAATCATTAACTTCTTCGATACTACCAGTAAAACAATGGGCGACCAGTTGACTCAGCTCATCACGGCAGCCTTTTAAAATCGAAATAAAATCGGCATGTGCATCACGCTGATGTAAAAATAGCGGTTTTTGTGTATCAATGGCTATCTCAAGTTGCGCTTCAAATGCTCTTATCTGTTCCTTACGAGTTGAAAAGTTCCGATTAAAATCCAGACCGCACTCGCCAACAGCAACAACATTTTTACTCTTTAGCATATCACGCAGTTCACTTGCCAGATCTTGAGAATAGTCACTGGCATGGTGAGGATGCAAGCCAGCTGTGGAAAAACATATTGATTCATACTGCTCTGCCAGAGCAATCGCCTGTTCACTATGCCCGATATCTGTGCCAGTAACAATGAAGCGCTCGACACCAACTTGCTGTGCTCTTTCAATAACCTGTGGCAAATCTTTTTTAAACGAACTAGCAGTTAAATTTACACCAATATCAATATATTTTCCCATATCAGGTATCATAACAGGTCATCAAGGGTGCTTCATCATTCTGCAGCAGTAATATAACAGGTAAGTAACGATTTCAAACCCGGTCTCAATAGCTGTTGTCTGTTTTTCAAAGATACGCCTACAACAGGCAAAGGACTTCTGCGAGCTAAATAAACTACCTTTACTGAAAACAAAAAACCAGCATTATGATTTACAGCTTATATATCATGATGACCTGATTGAATTATTTGATAGTGAATTAAACACCACGATATCCATTGACTTCCTCAAAGGTCCACTGGCACACAGACAACAGTATGGCGGTGGGCGTGGCCAGGCAATAGCCAAAGCCATGGGCTTAAAATCCGGCATCACGCCCGTGATACTTGATACCACGGCAGGCCTCGCCGGCGACGCATTCGTTCTGGCCAGCCTTGGTTGCCCGATTACGTTGATCGAGCGCTCGCCAATAATCTTTGCGCTGATTGCAGACGCCGTTGAACGGGCATCACTCAGCGAAAAGTTTCAAAGCATTCTCGAACAGGGGTTTAACGTCATCAATGCAGACGCGAGCGACTTTATCACTCAGCAACTGGCCAGAAACAGCCCTAAACCTGATGTAATTTATATCGATCCCATGTACCCCGATCGAAAAAAATCTGCGCTTGTCAAAAAAGATATGCAAATTCTGCAACGGCTGCACGGTAATAATGATATAAGCTCACAGCTGTTTAAGAACGCGCTGTTATACGCAAAAAAACGCGTGGTCGTAAAACGGCCCCTGCATGCGGAAACCATTAACCAAAAAGCGCCTAATACCTGCATAAAAAGCAAAAAAACTCGGTATGATATTTATACCTTAGAAAAAATGTGACCGTCTAGCTCACAACCAGGTTAAAAAACTTATTTTGCCAAAGTAAAACCAGCAAGCACTGCAGTCATGACCAGGGAAGCTCTGATTAAGTCAGAGCTTTCGCGGCACATGGATGTGCCACCATTTTCGATGACTACAAGCCATTGAAAATGAAGAAATACAAAAATCGCATTTTTGGTTTTTCGTGGTTTGAGAAGTCCCGGATGGACTTATTCAGACCTTCCCTGGAGATAAAAACGTTAATCTCTAAAATTATTAAACTGCAAAGGCAAGTCAATATCTGAAGCTTTCAGAAAAGCCATCACATCCTGCAGATCATCACGTTTTTTACCGGTAACACGTACCTGTTCACCCTGGATAGCAGCCTGCACCTTAAATTTCTTTTCTTTGATCATTTTAGTGATTTTTTTAGCATCTTCTTTATCAATGCCATGTTTTACCGTGATTGTTTGATAGGCTCGCAAACCTCTTTCATCTACTTTGCCACGGTCCAGACAACGATTATCAATGCCGCGTTTGGACAGTTTATTCACCATAATGTCGCGCATCTGTTTCAGCTGAAAATCACTGGCTGCTTCAAAGTTCATTTCGTATTCTTTTAAGTGTGACTTTTGCATCACTGCCTTTAAAATCAAACCGGTTTGAAATCTTCACGATTCATCTGGTCAACCGCATTGGTTAATTCATGGCTGTCGACTTCAGCGACAATATCAAAAGATGGCATGCAAACTCTCCTGTAGTCGCTCTTTTGTCATCCATGGCAACGCGACATAGTTCCATCCATGGACATAAGGGTGAGTATCATGGATGATACAAATAATAAATCGTCAGCAACGATTTATTACCTAAGCCCCAAAGGGGTGAGTATCAGGGATGATACGAATAATAAAAATTTCTCGAAGTATATTACTATTCAAGATTACTGTTCAAGGATTTTAAAAATGGCTAAATCAAACACGATCAATTTAATCATTGCTTTTGGCGCATTTAATGCATTTGTTGCCGTAGCAGCAGGCGCATTCGCTGCACACGGTTTAAAAGATATATTAAGCTTCGAATATCTCAACACATTCAAAACGGCTGCTGATTACCAGATGATGCACGGCATCGGTCTGATACTTATTGGCATATTAAACAAACAGGACACAAACCGCTGCAACCTCGCTGCCGCTGCCTTTATGTTTGCGGGCATTATCTTATTCAGCGGTAGCCTGTACGCACTCACACTAACGGGCACTAAATGGCTGGGCATTATTACCCCGTTTGGCGGCTATGTTTTTTAATCGCATGGTTAACGCTTGGCTTTAATTATTTATCAAGCAAAGACTGACTAAACAGGAGATCAGCATGGCAGACATCTATCATCAAATCGGAGTAAAAGTTGATATTCAAAAAGTTTACCGTGCCGTTACCACATTAGATGGATTGTCCGGCTGGTGGACAAACACTACGGGCAACACAGAAGTAAATGGAAAGTTATATTTTCATTTTAATAACATAAAAATAGAGATGACCATCCTGGAACTGGTCGCTGATAAAAAAGTCGTCTGGCAGTGCACTGAAAATGAAGGCGAGTGGAAAGACACGATAATCACATTTGATCTTGTGAAAGCGGATGAACAGATCTTTATTAATTTCTCACATACGCAATGGTCACAACAAACCAGCTTGTGTGCACACTGCAGCACCAAGTGGGCAGTGTTTATGTTAAGCCTGAAGGATTATCTGGAAAAAGGTAAAGGTCAGCCATTTCCAGACGACATACAGGTCAACCATAGTGACTTTTAACCTGAATAAATCAGTTGAATCGTAGCGAGAGCGATCAAGGTGCTGAATATACGATACTTTATCGGTTATTTTGAGCGAAAACGTATCATACGGTGAGTTCAAAATGTTCGAGAAAGTCTTGTAGATTCAGTGCATTGGTCGTTCGCAGTAGGTTAAACTGATTTATTTAGGTTTAACACCATTACAACATAAACAGCTAACGCGGCCGTTTTTTATCCTGTATTGCTGAACATATACCGCGCACGATGCTTAATTCTCGTTGCGTGACATTTGCGCGATTAAACAACCCTTTCAAGCGGCGCATTACAACATCAGAGTTATTTGCACCAAAAAAACCGAGGTAACTTAATGCCTCGTGCAAATGCTCATACATGCCTTCCATTTGATTAGAATGTGCCAATGCATCATAACGATGTTTACTTCCTTTCTTCTTGGTTATTTTATTAGTCATCAAGGCAAGGCGGTATTCATAACAAACCACCTGCACCGCAGCAGCTATATTTAATGAACTGAAATCAGGATCTGTTGGTATATGCAATAGTACATTGCATTTGGCCATTTCATCATTGCTTAAACCACTATTCTCCCGACCAAACACAATGGCAATGTCACCCTGCTCTATGGTTTCCAGTGATTTATCCACGCATTCTCTGGGCTCTAAAATCGGCCACTCAATCGTTCTCAGACGCGCACTGGTGCCTGCCACCCAGACACAACCTGAAATCGCCTCATTCAAATCTTTAACCACAACAGCATTATCCAGTATATCAACCGCACCAACAGACCGACTTATCGCTTCTAAAGAGGGATAGTCTTTTGGTTCAACCAGCGTTAAACGGGATAATCCCATATTTTTCATCGCCCTTGCAGCTGCGCCAATATTACCTGGATGCGAGGTGTTCACCAGCACGATACGTATGTTTTTCAGTAAGGCGAGATTTGTTTGCTGTGTCATGGTGGTAATTCTGCTATGCTACGCCCCAAATTAAAAGCGCCTTGTACAAAGCATCTTTTTCATTATGGCTGCGTTAAAAATGGTTTCTAAATGCTCACTTACTACGTGTAAGCTGCGCTTTTTCAACCATTTTCGCCTTACCCTAATAAAAAATCTACTTCGTACAAGGCACTTTACTAGTTAATTAATTATTCAGCTTACCTTAATAAATAACATGCAACCAATGGTAAATATAGCGGTACGCGCTGCGCGTGCTGCCGGCGACATTATTGTCCGCAACATGGATCGAATCGATCGCCTTAAAGTCGTCACCAAACAAAATAATGATTTTGTCAGCAATGTGGACCACATGGCGGAAGAAACCATTATTGCCACCATAAAAGATGCTTACCCCGATCACGGCATTCTTGCTGAAGAAAGTGGATCACAGATAGAAAATTCAGAGTTTCAGTGGATTATTGACCCACTCGATGGTACCACAAACTTTTTGCATGGCTTTCCTCAGTTTTCCGTTTCCATTGCGCTAAAGCATAAAAACCGCCTGGAAGTGGGCGTTATCTACGACCCAATATCCCAGGAGTTGTTCACTGCATCACGCGGCAATGGTGCCATGCTTAATGATAAAAAAATTCGTGTTACCAATCACAAAGGGCTGGAGAATGCACTGCTAGGCACAGGATTCCCGTATTATGACCAAAGCTATCTTGATACCTATCTGGAAACCATGAAAGCACTCATGAAAAAAACCGCAGGAATCAGACGTCCGGGTTCTGCCGCACTTGACCTTGCCTGGTTGGCCGCGGGTCGCATAGACGGTTTCTGGGAGTTCAACCTAAAAGCCTGGGACATCGCAGCCGGTGCCCTCATCGTTAGGGAAGCGGGCGGCATTGTTAGCGACTTTGAAAATAAAGACGGTTACCTGGAAAGTGGCGACATTATCGCTGCTGCACCAAAAGTTTTTCCAGAGATGATCAGAATCATCCAGGAAAAAGTGAATGCCAGCAATTACCTGAAACGCTAATTTTCACGCAATCGGACTATCATAAACATTAAAAGTATTTTTCCGCAAATACAAGCAAATTAAAAACTATTTAAGTCCACAGATGAACGCAGATAAACTCAGATAAGAGCGTTTTTTAGCTTTTAAACATCAGTGTTCATCTGCGTTCATCTGTGGATAATTTGTTTTTTTACTTTTTAAAAAATTTGCGTGTATTTGCGTGTATTTGCGTGTATTTGCGGAAGAAAATTGTTTTTGAACTAGCGCTAATGGACGTTTTCAAACTCTCAGCCTTTTCATTATTCACTGCTGTTCCGCCCACTCTGACTTTGTATACGCTTTAATGGTCAAAGCATGAATCGCACCACTCTGAATGTGCTCATTCACCAATGCATAAACCATTTTTTGTTCTGCCACCATGGTTTTCCCTTCAAACTCATCTGACACCACGATTGCGGTATACTTAGTGCCATCTGCAGTTACCGTGGCTTCACAACCATTAATCCCTGCTTCAATAATACGTTTAACTTCACTTGTTTCCATTGCATCCTCTAACGACTATAACAATAAATAATGGCGATATGGTACAGCGTCAACGACCTTTTGACACCCTACTTTCTATAATGAATCAATATGTTTAACCGAATCATCCTATTGTGTCGTCCGGGTTTTGAAAAAGAATGCGCAGGCGAAATCATGGAACTGGCAAACAGGCAGCAGTTCCCTGCTTACATTCAAACTAAGGAATCGTCAGCTTATGTATCACTGGTGAGTAGTAGTGAAGTAAATACCAGCGAATTGATAACAAAAATAAATTTTCGACAATTAATTTTTACTCGTCAGTGGTTTGCCGCTAGCAAAAGTAGCATCACACTACCTGAAACAAACCGGCTTCCAGACATTTTAAACACTGTCAAAATGTTTAACGAAACTTTTTATGATGTAGAACTGGATTATGTAGATACCAATGAAGGCAAATCACTGAGCAAATTTTGCAAACAGTTTAAACCGCATCTTTTTAATGCGCTGAAAAAGCATCAACTATTATCTGCGCATTCTCACTGGCGCCTGCATCTTTTTTTTACTGACTCGCTTCACCTGACCATTGGTATTGCACCTATTGATAACAGTTCAGCTGACATTATGGGCATAAGCAGATTAAAAATGCCTGGTGCAGCACCCAGTCGCTCGACATTAAAACTGGAAGAAGCGATACACTGGTTTTTATCGACAGCACAACAAACGCAATTAATTAAAAACGGCATGACCGTGGTCGATCTGGGCGCAGCACCGGGTGGCTGGACCTGGCAATTTGTACAGCGTGATTGCCTGGTCACCGCCATAGACAATGGTCCTATGCAACAAGCGCTGATGCAAACGGGTATGGTCGAACATTTACAGACAGATGCCTTCACCTACACGCCGAAGAAACAGATAGACTGGTTGATTTGCGATATGGCAGAAAGGCCTTTGCATGTCAGCCGTTTAATTGCACGCTGGTTCACCAACAAACAATGCACAAATGCAATATTCAATTTAAAACTACCGATGAAAAAACGCCTGGCATCGGTGCATGAGTGCATCGACCTGCTTCATCAGAAGCTGTCAGAAGTAAATATCAAACACACTATTCAGGCAAAACACCTGTATCACGACCGCGAAGAAATCACTGTATGCATTATAACTGATATTTAACCCTTAGTCTATTATGGAAAATAATTCCTTTTTTGATTAACTCAAATTCGACAACAGACCTAACATTTGGTCAAATACAGACAACCTAACCTTCATCAATAAAAACTATGCAAAGCAAAGCCCTAAAACCTGAAGAATATTTCATAATAAATGAACCTTATTACCAGTCAGTTGGTGATGAAATTGCCATTTTCGAAGCTGCCTATAGACAGGCATTACCGGTACTACTTAAAGGCCCTACCGGTTGTGGTAAAACACGATTTATGGAACACATGGCATGGCGCCTCAAAAGACCATTGATTACGGTTTCCTGCCACGATGATTTAACAGCATCCGATCTGGTTGGACGATTCTTAATTTCAGGTGGTGAAACCGTCTGGGTTGATGGCCCTTTAGCACGTTCGGTTCGCAATGGCGCGATCTGTTACCTTGATGAAATTGTCGAGGCACGCAAAGACACCACCGTGGTAATCCACCCGCTGGCAGATGATCGCCGCGTATTACCCATGGAAAAGATCGGCGAAATAATTGAAGCCACGCCTGAGTTTTGTTTAGCTATCTCATATAACCCGGGTTATCAAAGTGTCATGAAGGACTTAAAGCAAAGTACTCGTCAACGCTTTGTTGCGCTTGAATTTGATTATCCTGATGCCGCTCTAGAAGCTGAGATTATCATCAAAGAGACTGACATCGATGCAGCCACCGCTAACCTGCTGGTCAAATTCGCGCACATGACACGCGACCTTAAAGGCAGCGGACTTGATGAAGGCGCTTCTACCCGTTTGTTAGTACATGCCGCAAAACTTATTCACGAAGGTATTTCACCGGTTCTCGCTTGCAAAACTGCAATCTCTCAGGCCATCACTGATGATGCTGATATGATGGTTGCCATGCACGAACTATCATCTTCATTGTTTTAAAACAAAGCAAAATAATCGAAACATGCCTCGTCCCGCACTTACCTTTGAAGAGATCATCAAATCACTTGATGTTTACTACGACGCCGAATTTACATTTATCAAAAGTGAAGACGCTGCAGAACTCATTGTTAAACAACCCCGAAGCATTCAGGATTTTATTTTAAATTTATGTAGACGCATTTCCGCAACCAACGAGGAACTGGCCTTTCAGTTCACCCTGAATTCCATTAGGGCTCTGCAAGCCATGGATCAACACATGGTCGAAGCATGGGCCATGACGGCAACAGACAATTACGACCGCAAAGGCTTAACCCCTGCGATGACAGTAATTCGCGATCTGGATAATTACGTTCACACTGCCCACGTCAAAGCCTGTGGAGCGGTACTAAATGAAGAAATATCTGTATTATTACCATTTGTTCATGGGCTTTCCGGCAGAAAATTAAAAATTACAGAGTCTGAAGACAGCCACGCTTACACAGATACCGAAACAATATTTCTTCCTTCCATTACTGCTTTACTGGAAGAATCTAAAGATAATTTTTTAATCTATAAGGCTACAGTTGCTCACCTCTGGGCACAGATTCAATTTGGTACTTTTCGTCTTCCATTCGATAAAGTACTTGATTGCGCAGACCCAGAGGCCCAGTTAAAAAAAATATCGGCACTGGAAACTATTCGTCTTGAAGCATGTATCAAACGTGAACTACCTGGTTTGTATCGTGACATGCAAATATTGAAACAGAAAACCAGCAACCACAATGAACAATCACCTCCAGATAACTGGAACAAAATAATAGAAAAACTTTCTGCTCATAACGCTTGCGTCGATGACACGCTATATTGCATACAATTGCTTGAGGAAAAACAATTTCCAGAGCCTCTTTGCTACCAGGGCACATTAAAACTTGACCAGGTTAGCTATGTCATGCAAAAACGCATTGAAAAAGAAAAAGCCTATTTTCGAATTGCATTAAGTGAACTGGCTAAAGAATCGATGAAGAAAAACGCTGATTCTTCGGATGATCAGCCTGAAGCTGATACTGGCACAACCTTTACCGTTAGAAATAAAGATAGCAACGAAAACGATCAACAGTCCAATTCGGGCGTAATCGAATTAGAACTCGAAGGCGAACTTATGCCATTACCTGATCATGTTAAAGAATTGATAACTTCCATTATAGTCGATTTTGGTGAAATCCCACCAGAACATCTTCATGCAGCAGGGCCGGGTGAATACGATTTAAAAAAATATGAAGAAGCGCTGCTCAATCCGAATGATGTCTGGCAAGGCACTTATCATGAAGAAGGCGCTGAGTTATATAACGAATGGAATTTCAAACGACAGCATTACCATAAAAACTGGTGTGTACTGCGTGAACTCGAAATAGAATCCAAATATGATGACTTCGTTGCAAACACATTAGACAAGCATAAAGGTTTATTAAAAAGCCTGCGACACACATTCGAGATTCTGCGCGGTGAAGACAAGTTACTTAAAAAACAGGTATACGGTGACGATATCGATATCGATGCTTTAGTCGAAGCATACGGCGATGTAAAAAGCGGGTTGGAAATGACTGACCGACTGTTCACCAAAATGCACAAGGAAGAAAGAAACGTGGCCGTTATGTTTATGGTCGACATGAGCGGCTCAACCAAAGGCTGGATCAATGACGCAGAACGTGAATCATTAATTTTACTTTCTGAAGTCATACAGATACTGGGAGACCGATTCGCTATATACGGCTTTTCGGGTGTAACCCGCACACGCTGCGAGTTATACAAGATAAAAGCATTTGATGAAGAGTACAACGATGAAATTAAAGGACGCATTTCTAACATACAGCCTAAAGATTATACTCGCATGGGCGTTTTCATTCGCCACATGACACGACTCTTTAACGAAGTCGAAGCATCAACAAAATTACTCATTACCATCTCCGATGGTAAACCGGATGATTATGACACCTATAGAGGCGAATACGGTGTAGAAGATACGCGACAGGCATTATATGAAGCGCATCGCGATGGTATTCACCCCTACTGTATAACCATCGATGAAGAAGCACGTGATTATCTGCCACATATGTATGGCGCGGCGAATTATTCTGTTATTAGTGATGTGGCACAATTGCCGCTTAAAGTATCGGATATTTATAGAAGACTAACAACTTAAGAAAACTGAAAAAATCTATCCACAGATAAACGCGGATAAAAAACCTTATTTTTTATTGAAAATAAGATTATTGATCTGTGTTCATCTGAGGAAAACTTAAAAAGGGACTCACCATGACAAACTCCATCTACTGGTACGACTACGAAACTTTTGGCATTGATCCACGATATGATCGTCTGTCACAGTTTGCCGGCATTCGCACCGATGAAGAATTAAACATCATCAGTGATCCGCTTACATTATATTGCAAACCCGCTGATGATTGCCTGCCTGATCCACGCGCCTGTTTAATTACCGGTATCACGCCACAAAAAGCACTTGCCGATGGCATTAACGAAGCAGAGTTTATTGCCACCATCCATAAAGAATTTTCCACACCCGCTACCTGTGTTGCCGGTTATAACAACATCCGTTTCGATGATGAATTTACCCGCAATGCCTTATACCGAAATTTTTTCAATGCTTATTCTCATGAGTGGCAACACGGAAATTCCCGTTGGGACATTATCGACACGGTGCGCTTAACCCGTGCTTTAAGGCCCGACGGTATTAACTGGCCTGAACAGGATGGCCACCCCAGTATACGCCTGGAATTACTCACCAAAGCTAATAACATCAAACATGAAGCAGCGCATGATGCGATGTCGGATGTCTATGCAACCATTGCTGTTGCTAAACTTATTAAAGAAAAACAACCGCGCCTTTATCAGTATATCTATAACATGCGCAAAAAAACCGAAGTCAGTAAGCTCATCAATTTACGCACTCGTGAAGCTATTCTTCATGTTTCCTCACGATATTCAGCTGAACGTGGCGCGATTGCGATGGTCATGCCAATTAGCCAGCATCCAGTGAATAAAAATGGCTTTATTGTGTATGACCTGAATGTTCATCCTGAGGAATTTTTTGCCGCAGATGTTGATGAAATGGCCGCCAGACTATATACACCGGCAAAAGAATTACCGGAAGGTGTAAAACGAATACCGCTTAAACAGATACACATAAATAAGTGCCCCGTTATCGTGCCTTTAAAAACCATGGATGATAATGCAGCCCAGAGACTTAACATTGATGTTGAGCTCTGCCAGCAACATCGTGAACTTATTATGCAACATATAGATGAGTTTGCAGCCAAAACCGCGGCCATATTCCAGCAGAGTGATTTCCCCGAAGTCAGCGATCCGGATGGCCAGTTGTATTCCGGTGGCTTTTTCAGTCGCGATGACAGCCAGCGCATTGACACTATACGAAACACGCCTGTAGCCAAACTCAACAGCCTGCATTTTAATTTTGATGATGCCCGCCTGGAAGAAATGTTATTTCGCTTCCGGGCTCGAAACTATCTGGAAACACTTAATAATGAAGAACGTAAGCAATGGAATGACTATCGGCAGGACAAATTTAGCAACCCGGCCACCTCAAACCGAACATTCAACCAGTTTTTGGCAGAAATTGAAGCTATTCAACAGTCACCAGACACCATTGGCAGCCAATTAGCACTGCTTGAAGAACTACTTGAATACGCTGAATCAATAAAAATCTAAGCAATAGCATATTTAAAATCACTAAAAACAATATGTTATAAATTATCTAATGATAAAAATCAATTAGTACTTGCTAATATTAGATATTTCTAATATACTTCCTCTCACTGGTCATACGGACCAAGCGCATGAAAATTTTTTTAAATATTGCTGTATAACAAACTTTGAGGGTTTTAAAATGAAAACATTATTAACAATTGCTGCTGCAACTATCCTGGCAACATCTACTGCTGTTTCTGCTGATTGGGATATGCCTTTCTTCGGTGACAACGATAATGGCTACAACTCTAACTACAACAACTCTAACTGGAACAACAACGGTAACGGTAACGGTTCTGGCGACGGGAATTCGACGGTGACGGCGAATTTGACACTTCTTTCTCTTTCGGTATGAAAGCTAAAGGTCGTGGTCGTGGTCAAGGTCGTGGTAACGGTAACTGGCAATGGTAACTACAATGGTTATCAACAACTACAACGGTTCTAACGGTTACTACAACGGTTATGCGCCTTACGGTTATGCTCCAGCTCCTCAGGCTGCACCTGCTCCACAGGCAGCTCCAGCTACAGTAGCTGAATAAGTTTAGCCACATAACGTTAAAGCCCGGCTTCTGGATTTCAGATGTCGGGCTTTTTTAGTTATAGCCAATATAAAAATCTGACCTGATCAAATCGAACAGATACACATCGTAGTTAAATCTGGACTGATATAAGAATCAGTTAATTTCTACAACCAGGCTTTTCGATCATAGCGGCCAGGATGAGAAATAATCAAACTGAGTAAAAAGGCCGGCACCCCATTGTGTCGGCCTTTCTACTTTTAAAATAAAAATACAAAATATAATCCTCTTCAAAACAATCGCTTAGATGGTCATATCCAAAACAAGTAAATTATAACTTGCTAATATTAGATATTTCTAATATACTTCCCTCACTGGTCATACGGACCAAGCGCATGAAAATTTTTTTAAATATTGCTGTATAACAAACTTTGAGGGTTTTAAAATGAAAACATTATTAACAATTGCTGCTGCAACTATCCTGGCAACATCTACTGCTGTTTCTGCTGATTGGGATATGCCTTTCTTCGGTGACAACGATAATGGCTACAACTCTAACTACAACAACTCTAACTGGAACAACAACGGTAACGGTAATGGTTCTGGCGATGGTGAATTCGACGGTGACGGCGAATTTGACACTTCTTTCTCTTTCGGTATGAAAGCAAAAGGTCGTGGCCGTGGTCAAGGTCGTGGTAACGGTAACTACGATGGTAACTACTATGGTAGTAACAACTACAATGGTTCTAACGGTTACTACAACGGTTATGCGCCTTACGGTTATGCTCCAGCTCCTCAGGCTGCACCTGCTCCACAGGCAGCGCCAGCTACAGTAGCTGAATAAGTTTAGCCACATAACGTTAAAGCCCGGCTTCTGGATTTCAGATGTCGGGCTTTTTTAGTTATAGCCGATATAAAAATCTGACCTGATCAAATACCAACAGATACACGATCGTTGTTAAATCTGGACTGATATAAGAATCAGTTAATTTCTACAATCAGGCTTTTCGATCATAGCGGCCAGGATGAGAAATAATCAAACTGAGTAAACAGGCCGGCACCCCATTGTACCGGCCTTTCTATTTTTAAAAAATCATACATAATTAAAACCACTTAAAACACAATACGCTTAGACGTCTCCAAACAATAAATTAGATATTGCATATATTAGTATTTTATAATATACTTTTTTTCTCTGGTTGTGAAAACCAAGCGCATGGGAATGTATTTCTAATATTGCTGTAAAACAAACATGAGGGCTTACTAATGAAAACAATACTAACAATTACTGCTGCAACTATCCTGGCAACATCTACTGCTGTTTCTGCTGATTGGGATATGCCTTTCTTCGGTGACAACGATAATGGCTACAACTCTAACTACAACAACTCTAACTGGAACAACAACGGTAACGGTAATGGTTCTGGCGATGGTGAATTCGACGGTGACGGCGAATTTGACACTTCTTTCTCTTTTGGTATGAAAGCTAAAGGTCGTGGTCGTGGTCAAGGTCGTGGTAACGGTAACTACGATGGTAACTACAATGGTTATAATAACTACAACGGTTCTAACGGTTACTACAACGGTTATGCGCCTTACGGTTATGCTCCAGCTCCTCAGGCTGCACCTGCTCCACAGGCAGCTCCAGCTACAGTAGCTGAATAAGTTTAGCCACATAACGTTAAAGCCCGGCTTCTGGATTTCAGATGTCGGGCTTTTTTATTTATAGCCAATATAAAAATCTGACCTGATCAAATACCAACAGATACTCAATCTCATTTAACTCTGGGTAGATTTGATAATCAGTTTATTTCTCCACCCCTGCCCTTTCGATCCTAGCGACCAGCTTGCAGATATAAACAAACTGGGGAGATAGATAAAAAATAAAACCCATTTAAAAACCGTCTCTTAGTCGGCTCCATCTATATTTAGATATTGCTTATATTAGAGTTTTATAATATTCTTTCTAGTTGGTCATATAGACTAAGCGCATGAAATTATTTTTAAATATAGCTGTATAACAAACTTTGAGGGTTTTAAAATGAAAACATTATTAACAATTGCTGCTGCAACTATCTTGGCTGCGTCTACTGCTGTTTCTGCTGATTGGGATATGCCTTTCTTCGGTGACGACAACAACTCTAACTATAACGGTTACAACAACCACAATAGCAATGGTAACGGTAACGGTTCTGGCGACTTCGACGGTGACGGCGAATTTGACAGCTCTTTCTCTTTCGGTATGAAAGCTAAAGGTAGCGGTCGCGGACGTGGTAACGGCAATGGCAACGGTTACTACAATGGTAGCAACAACTACAACGGTTCTAACGGTTACTACAACGGTTATGCTCCTTACGGTTATGCCCCAGCTCCTCAAACTGCACCTGCTCCACAGGAAGCTCCAGCTACTGTAGCTAAATAAGTTTAGCCAGATAACTTTGAAGCCCTACTTCTTGACATCGGTTGTAGGGCTTTTTAACAAAAAATACAACGTATAGGATGCTATCACAGGTAAAAATCATGAGTACCAAAAAAACTAAAAAAATAGATGGGACTTCAGTAACCACTGAAAACAAAACTAACGACAACAAAACAGTATTTGGCCCTTTAGGTAAATATGCAGTTGTTGCTGTAATAATGGTAAGTATTATCGTAACAACTGCCATCATGCTGAATAAACAACTTGGCACCGTCGATGAGCGGCTTGCAGCAATAGAAAGTGAAGTCGCTGAAAATAATGCTACTCTTGCAAGCAACACGGCTTCAACTGAGATAAGTGAAGCAACTGTCTCCAGCGTTGCCATTAGTGAAGCACAAGAAACAACAGAAGTAGCTGAAGCCGAAGTAGCACTGGTAGAAGTTCAGGCTACTGAAGTTCAGGCTACTGAAGTTCAAACAGCAGAAGTACTGGTAGCAACTGAAAACACAAACAAAGAAACTGTGTCTGAAGCAATCGTCAGCACTGAGCAAACTAGTTCTACTGATGTAGCTGTAATCGAACCAGCAAAAAGCAAAAATTCTGCAGAAATATATCAGGCTCAACGTGCAATGACAAAACGTGATCAGGAAAGACAGGCTCGCATCGAATCTTATAAACTTGAGCAAAAACGACACATGACTGAAATGTTTGCTCGAGTTAAATCACTCGAATCTAAACAGCTTCACCAGTATAAAATCTCCCAGGATAAACATGTTGAACGTTTACGTCAGCGAATTGCTAAGCAAGAACAACTGATCGAAGCACTAATATTGCGTAACAAAGAACGGATTGATATACGTGCTGCAAGCATGCAACGAAGCCAGTCAAATCGCGAGAAAGTTCTCAACCGTATTTAATTAAAATGCTATCTCATCAATTATTAACAATCTGTATGTTTCTATCGGCTTTATTTGAGTCATAAAGCTCTAACATAAAGAGATAAACTTAACTGCTAAAAGAAGTCGGTACGTTTCGTACCGACTTCTTTTTTTTCGTCATTTGACACACTTTATGACAATAAAAAAGGATAGATTTAGGGTTTATCAGTACCTATTAAGCGATACATTTTGGTAATAAGTAACATTAAATATAACTCATAAGTTACTTCAAATATATAGTTATAAATATTACACGTAAACTTCGAAACAGCTTGAACAAAGAGGTTTTAGTATTTGACTATATTATTTAATACTAATATAATAATACTCAATGGTTCTGATGAGCCAGATGTAGATGATTCTAATGAATCAAGCGCATGGTTTTTTAAACAAAGTAAATTAAATGAGGGTTAATAAAATGAAAACTTTACTAACAATTGCTGCTGCAACTATCTTAGCTGCATCAACTGCAGTTTCTGCTGACTGGGGTAACAATAACTCTAACTGGAACAACGACTGGCGTAATGACTGGCGCAATGACGCCTACGGATCCGGATATGGTGACGGTTATGGTGACGGTTATGGTGATGTCGACGGTAGTTTTAATTTCGGTATGAGTGGTAATGCACGTGGTCGTGGTCGCGGTGATGCTCGTAACGAATACTACGGTAGTGGTTATAACAACTGGGATAATCGTTGGGATAATCGTTATAATAGCGGTTATTACAATCGTCCGTACTATGGTCCTGGTCCTGGTTATTATGGACCTGGTCCTTATGCAGCACCAGCACCTGCACGCTGCTCCTGCAGCACCAGCTGCACCAGCTAAATAAGTTTTACTAAAAACTTATAAAAGCCGTGTCTCCTGACACGGCTTTTTTTCTTGCCTACAGGAAAGCAAAGATGGTTGCAGACAATCTGTTTGCATTTCCAGCATTCCCCGGAGGTCATAGTAAGGCAGCTATTTGCCCGGGATTTTTGTATAAATCAATAATAGATTAAATTCTTAACCGCAGTGTATACTCAAATACCTGTATACCTCATCTGAAGTATTGATTATAGTAATACTTCCGTATACTTTTTAAAACAATAGACTAGTAACAGAACAAGCGCTATGAAATCCACTGCTAACAAATTTCAGGAATTAAAATGAAAATCTTACAAATATTCACTGCCGCTACGGTGCTCGCAACATCAACCAGCGCAATAGCATGGTGGGGCCCTTTTGATAATGACGATGATCGTTATGGCAATCGCTGGAATAACAATCATGTGAACAATAACCGCTGGAACAATCGTTGGAATGACAATTTTATGGGCGATTTTATGGATGACGTATTTGGGGATATGTCCGGCGACATGGACGTAGAAATCAGGTTCAAGGTTCGAGGCAAAGGCAGAGGCAGAGGTGATGCCCGAGGTTATGGTTACAACGATAACTACTGGAACAACAATTACAGATATAACAACAATAATCGCTATGGCAACCGTTACGGCCGTTATTACGCGCCATATGGCTATCAATCATACAACAGACAGCCACTTAACTACGGATACGCGCCATATACATATAGTAGACAGGCACCTGCACGTCCAGCGCCTGCGACTAAACAATCACTCCATAACAAGTAGTAACTATTGACTAGAAAATGCAGAATCCTATAAGATATTTTTGGCCTTTTTAGTACTGAACAACTTTAACTAAAATAGCAATAGCTGCATAAAAAGAAGATATCGATCTAAACACATTTTACCTGGGAGTATGAGATGAGTGACACTAATAATAAAATTGAAAACAAATCAGAAACAAAAGCAGCCGAGATTGCTCCCTATATGAAAAAAAACAAGCAACAAGACAATCAGACAGAATCAGCAAAGAGCAATGTGGTAATCCCACTGGTATTGCTGCTGGTATCAGCTATCGTTATCGCTGCGACTTTCTATGAAGACGAATACAAGGACCTGGGGGTACGAGCAGACACAATAACTGACTCGCTTGAGAACACCTCCAGTACTGTTGTAACCGCCACTGCAGAAACACTATCAAAAAAACCGACTTCTAATGTGCTAGTTTCTGAAGAACCCGTGTCTGAAACACCAGCTTCTGTAGAGCCCGCTTCAGAACAACAAACATCCTCAACAACTGATGAACAGGCAAACGATGCAGTAGTTACTACACAAGCAGCTGAAGTAAACATAACACCCGTTACTTCAGCAGATGAGCACCTGCCCGACACCACCACAACGATAACTGCTGTAGAAACGAGTGAAACAGCATCAGAAGAAGATAGTACGACCGCAGAACCAACTAGGGATCAAATGCCCATGCAGAATCGTTCTACACCCTCTCAACGCAATCCATATGCTAACAAGCAGGCTTATGAACAGGCCCGCAAGGAGGCCAAGGCACGTTCACTGGAGCAGAGAAAAAAACACAATGAATTGATGCAACAGCGCCGCCAGGCCTATGAAAAAGAAATACAGGCCAAGCGTGAAGAGGTAGAAACGATTGAAACAACATCAGCAGAAGACAGTTCGACCACAGAACCAACTAGCGATCAAATGCCCATGCAAAATCGTTCTACACCCTCTCAACGCCATCCATATGCTAACAAGCAGGCTTATGAACAGGCCCGCAAGGAAGCCAAGGCACGTTCACTGGAGCAGAGAAAAAAACACAATGAAGTGATGCAACAGCGCCGCCAGGCCTATGAACAAGAAATACAGGTCAAGCGTGAGGAGTATGAAGCTACGAAAAAAGCTTATCGGGAAAGAAGAGCAGAAATTGCTAAAGCGCAAAAAGAAATACATCAACAAATTGAAAAAAATCGTATAGAAACAATACAGAAAATGAAGAAAATGCATAAAGAAATATCTGACATGCAAAAACAAATGCACCAGATGATGCGTAATTCACAGCCACCGCTCAGAAATAACAGTATTACACCAAAGCCGGACTCAAAAACTGAGCAAATACAAAACATCTAAAAACTAGCTGTTAATACGGTAACACCGGCCAAAAAGGCGCATTTTCATGCGCCTTTTTTTCTGCTATACGCACTTTTCCAGAAGAAATAAAACGCCAGATCACTATATTATAGTTTGACTATATTAATATTCTCTAATATAATAACAATCTGTACATCCCCTGTTTGTGCTGTATTTTTTGCCTCTAAATACCAGCACATAAAAAATAATTTCAAATCAAAAAAGGTAAACGAAATGAAAGCTTCAAAATCAAAAATTCAATTAACAGCATTAGTTCTTTCATTCGTTTTTACGAATACCGTACTGGCTGCTGAGTCAATAACAACTGAGAGTAATGATAATGCGACTGCTAACACTATCAGCAATACCACTTCTCCGGCAGCCCAGAATGCTGAAAGTAAAGCAGCTTCAGCTGTAGCGAAAGCAGACACCGCGGTCAGCACTCAACAAGCCAGCCAACCACAGGCTATCAGTGATGATCAAAGCTACCGTAAGCAAATGGACGAACGTCGTCAACAGGCACAAGAAGCACAACTGGAATCCTATAAGCGTTTCCTGGAACGCAGAAAACAGTATTCCGCTGATAATGCTTCTGCTTTTAATAACAATGTTCCGGCAGACGTACAGAAGCGACGCGACGAATTTATCAAACAAATGGAAGAGCGTCATGCATTAAATATCAAAAAGATGGAAGAGCGCCGGGCGTTAAATATCAGTGAGAATAGTGAGAGCAAAGATGACAGCGGGATTGCTAACACTAACAATAATACTGCTGCTCCTGTAGACCAGAAGGCTGACAGGAAAGCAACTTCAGCTGTAGCGAAAGCAGACGCCGCGGTCAGTGCTCAACAAGCCAGCCAGCCACAGGCTATAAGTGATGATCAAAGCTACCGCATGCAAATGGACGAACGTCGTCAACAGGCACAAGAAGCACAACAGGAATCCTATAAGCGTTTCCTGGAACGCAGAAAACAGTATTCCGCTGATAATGCTTCTGCTTTTAATAACAATGTTCCGGCAGACGTACAGAAGCGACGCGATGAATTTATCAAACAAATGGAAGAGCGCCGGGCATTAAATATCAAAATGATGGAAGAACACCGTAAAGCTGCAACTGAAAGAAGAGAAGCAATGCAGCTAGAAATGCACAAAACAGATTCTACGCCAGAATTGGAAAAGAAAGCTTAAGTTAATACCTGGCTTTTCAATTACGTAGCTTGCAAATACAGGCTGCGAGATTAAATAGTCTGGATGTGGTTTGATTGCTAGATCATGTCGTCTGAACACAGTTTACTGAACAGACATTGCATCGAATTGCAGCAATCATGCGCTGCTAGGGTACGTAAACTTCGGTTTACGTGCCCGCCTTTAGTTTAGCTAGAAAAAACGTTAATGTGAGTAAACGAAAAAAGCTAATTTCTTTGGCCAAAAATCGAGGTGCCAACCCTGATCATCGTAGCCCCTTCCTCGATAGCCAGACAATAATCACCACTCATACCCATTGAAAGCTGATCAAAATCGGACAAAGCAAAGACTTCTTTGCAGGATTGCTGTAATTCTCTTAATTGCGCAAAAGCACTGCGTGTTTGCGATTCGTCACCTAACACACCAATAGTCATCAAACCTCGCCATACCAGGCAAGGAAAGTGCTGGTTTAACACAACCTGTAAAAAAGGTTTGACCTCGGCAGGTTTTAAGCCTGACTTACCATCCTCCCCACTTACATTTACCTGTATTAAACAATTAAGTTCAGCGTTTTTTGAATAACTTAACATTGCCGTTGATAGTTTTCGCGCAAGTTTGATGCTATCGACCGAATGTATCCACTGAAAATAGCCGGGGATTTTGCCAGCTTTTTTTGACTGCAAATGGCCAATAAAATGCCATTCCAATGCTTTATTATTGAGCTGTGGAATCTTGGTCATCGCATCCTGGATAGTATTTTCAGCAAAAGCAGTTTGTCCTAGCAAGGCAACAGATTCGACTTCATCAAGTGAACGTGTTTTTGAAACGGCAATCAAGCGGATTTCATTGCTATCCCGCTCTGCTTCTTCAGCACAGCGCTGAATTTTTTGCTGAACCTTGCTTAAATTTACAGCAAGTAAATTTTCAGCAGCACTGACTGTCATTTGCTGGAGCCTCTGCTTGATTCTGAATGAAGCAGATTGTAGTCACCCTGTTCAGATACAAGGCGTGAATCGCACGTAATAGTTGGCTATTGCGAAGATTCAGAACGAATGAGCTGGACTGGGTGGCAACAAGAGGTGATTTCATGAGACGTGCGACATGGATGTCGCGTTAATAAACCTAAGGATGGAATTAATCAGCGGCTCCTATTGCTTGTAATTAGAGAAAAAATTGCCGATAGCATTCAGTGCTTTGCTGAGTTCGTCTAGATGCGGTAAAAATACAATCCTGAAATGATCGGTATCTGGCCAGTTAAAGGCGGAACCATGGATAATAAGAATTTTTTCCTGGGTTAACAAATCCAGCACCATCTTTTCATCATCAAAAATGTTATACCGACTCTGATCCATTTTAGCGAACAAATACATCGCACCTTTGGGTTTGACACAACTGATTCCTGGTATTGAAGTTAGCATGTCATGCGCCAAATTACGTTGCTCATACAGGCGCCCGCCGGGCACGATCAATTCATTGATACTTTGATAACCACCCAGTGCTGTTTGAATGGCGTGCTGGCCCGGCACATTGGAACAAAGTCGCATTGAGGCCAGTAATTCGATGCCTTCAATATAATCACTGGCATGTGCTTTATCGCCGCTGATCACCATCCAGCCGGCACGAAAGCCTGCTACACGATAAGCCTTTGATAAACCGTTATAGGTTAAGCATAAAACATCTTCAGTTAGTGATGCCGTTGAAAAATGTTTGGCATCGTCATAAATAATTTTGTCGTAAATTTCATCAGAAAAAATAATCAGCTCATGTTCTCTGGCAAGCTCGATGATACTTTCCAGAATTTCTTTTGGATATACTGCACCTGTTGGATTATTCGGGTTGATAATAACAATACCACGGGTATTGGCAGTTATCTTTGACCTGATGTCGTTTATATCCGGATACCAGTCAGACGATTCATCACACAAATAATGCACTGCATGACCGCCAGAAAGGCAGACTGCAGCTGTCCATAGCGGGTAATCCGGCGCAGGTATCAGTACTTCATCGCCGTTATTGATTAGCGCCTGCATCGACATTACAATGAGTTCACTGGCACCGTTACCCAGATAAACATCGTCAATCTCGACATTTTTTATGTCCTTTTGCTGGCAATATTGCATTACCGCTTTACGGCCTGAAAATAATCCTCTGGAATCACTATAACCCTGAGAAACCGGGACATTGTGGATCATGTCCTGCACAATTTCTTCCGGCGCATCAAAACCAAACGGTGCAGGGTTACCGATATTCAGTTTAAGAATTTTATGACCTTCTTCTTCCAGTCGGCGTGCTTCACGATGCACCGGACCACGAATGTCATAACAGACAGCATCCAGCTTGTGGGACTTTTTTATTGTTCTCATTCTTTTGTTTTCAGCGAGTCAACCTGATTAAATGATTTGTATTCAAGTATATATGTATATAACGCTGAATTGTCTGAATATCTATAAAAAAATCAGCCAAAATGACGGGAAAAGCTTCGGCCGCTCGGTAATTGCTGCTGCGTATTCGAGTCAAAAAAAAGCCAACCATCAATGGTCGGCTTAAACGGGTCTTGCGCTATGAAAATTAATCTACCATCAGTGCAATGACTATTAATGTCGCCTATTTTCAACAGGGGAATCGACTACAATAATCATTTAAAAATTAATATCAAGAAACACTAAATTTAGAATAGTACACACTACGCCCACTTACCATGAATACGAGACAAACTATTTACCATTCAAATTTTAATTAGTCATCAGTTAAAAAATTGTTTAAGCACACGATATAAATAAAATGCATCCCAGCGCCCGGCTAACTCGCGAATCGAGTGCATGGCAAATGTTGGCACGCCAATATCCACTGTTTTCACGCCCAGTTTACCTGCCGTTATCGGTCCAATTGTGCTGCCACAGGCCATGTCGGAACGAACTACAAATGATTGAACGGGCACATCTGCAAGCTCGCACAGATGCTTGAATAAAGCGCTGGTTTCACTATTGGTGGCATAACGCTGATTCACGTTGACCTTAATCACTGGGCCGTTATTAATTATCGGTCCATGATTAGCGTCATGTTTATCCGCATAATTTGGGTGTATACCATGCGCATTATCCGCCGATATCAAGGTGCTGTTAGCTATCAAACGAGCAAAGCTTTCATCACTATCAGACAGTCGTTGCAACACAGATTTAAGGAATTCCCCCTGCGCACCTGCCGCTGACATACTGCCCACTTCTTCATGATCATTACACACCAGTAAGCAATTTTGCCTGCAATCTTTGTTCACTAACGCCATCAGGCCTGTATAACAGCTGAGTAAATTATCCAGACGCGCACTGGCAATAAAATCATCATGCAGGCCAATGACGGCGGGCGGCTGAACATCATAAAAACTTAATTCATAATCCAGCACTTTTGCAGCTTTGCTGTGTGTTGCAGCATTTCTATTCGTATTTACAATTTTCAACAATATTTCTTTGAAGCCAAACTTTTCAGCACTTTCATTTTCCGGCAATTTCATCAACACGGGCGGTAAATGATCTTGTTGATTTATTGTGCGTTCTTTATTCGCTTCAGTGTCCAGATGGATAGCAAGACTGGGAATGACTGCAATGGCTTTTTCCAGATTAATTAACTGATTCTCGATATTGCCTTCTTCATTGAGATAACTCACTCGCCCGGCTAATGACAGATCACGATCAAACCAGGGATTGAGTAATACACCACCGTAAACTTCAACGCCCAGCTGCAAATAATGGTTTTTGATAATTTCCGGATTCGGTTTAACTTTCAAACAGGGACTGTCAGTGTGCGCACCGACCATTCGCATGCCATTTTCAACCAGCGACCGGTTAAGCTGAAAAGCAATAATCGATGAATCATTGCGGGTAACGTAGCAACGTTCAGCCTCTGGCTTAGCACTTATTGACCATGATTCACCTTCTTCTAAACGTTTAAAACCATTTTTATCCAACATTTCAGCCATCGTTTGAACCGCGTGAAACGGTGTAGGCGAGCTTTTTATGAAATCAATTAAACCGTTAACAAAATCTTCGTCTTGCATTTTTAAGTACCTGTTTTTTTACCGCAATAATACAAAGAACTTTATTATCCACTGATGAACGCAGATAAAACTAAATTTATTAGCTTGCTGATATCCTAAGCGATAGTGAAGGATCTAACAACATAGCATTAATATGTCGAACTCAAGATCTTTCACTATCGTTCAAGATGACAAACAATTAATAAGACTTTTATCTGTGTTCATCTGTGACGTGGATAATAGTTTTTTACAACTAATTTAATCTATACAACGTCTTTTGCTGATAACCACTGACAACCGGATACAATCCAGCCAGCTGTTTATCTAATTCTATATCACCAGTATCAGCAATCATCGGACGTTTATCTAATGATCGTAATTTTTCATTGCTGGCAACAATTATAATGTTTTCCTGGCCAATCTGTTCTATAACCTTTGCACTTAACTGCTGGTTTCCCCGTCCGAAAACATGGCCCTGTCCGCCAATAACGGTCACTACCATTTTTGCAGGGTGATTTTTAATTGTTTGTATAATGGTTTTCTCATCTACATCACTCGCAATCAATTGCTGATTGCAAACAATATCAATACCGAGCAGCGTGTTCTCCAGTGACAACTGATTCATAATCTCTGCAGTTGTTGAGCCCGAGCCAATGACATAAAAAACATCGGGCTCCATGCTTTCAATAATGTCAGTTGCAATTTCCTGAACGGCAATCTGCTGATGGTTCAAGCCGCCCTGTTTGATTAATTGCATCCGCGTATCATCAACCGGCACAGGCAAATAACCATAACATTTTGCTATAACTCTGCCTTCACGAAAAGCCTGCTCATCGAGGTCCATCACCTGTGCATCATGCAACGACATTGGCTGCCCAGACAGTATCAGGTTAATTAACTCACCTGCATGCAATGGTGTAGTTGCGTACACTGCAGAATGAATCTTTACACCTGCTGGTATGCCAATAACAGCTATTGAAGCATTTTGCTTGCTCAGCAGCGCATCCAGTACATCTCGTGCAGTACCATCTCCGCCAGCAAAGACAATTAAATCAACCGATTTTTCGACAAACAGGCGAATGACATTTTTTGTATCCTCTGCCGTCGTCCGCTCATCCGCCGCTTCTTCATCCACCTTGTATAAAACGTCATAAGGTAAATTAAGCGCATGCAATACATTCTCACCCATTGAACCGGCCGCAGTAAAAATTGTAAAATCGTACGTTGAAGAAATTTGCTGCATGGCAATCTTTGCACGTGTTTCTGCCTGTGGCTTTGCACCACGCGATAAAGCTTGCGCCACTATATCCTTACCATCACTACCTTTTAGCGCAACCGCCCCGCCTATACCGGCAAAAGGGTTCACCACGAAACCTATTTTCATTCAGTGAATCTCTGATTAAGTTAATTAGCCAAATTAATTAAAATAAGGCACAGGATTGTGTTCGTATGTTCCATGAAGTAATGTAGAATAGTTATTCTATTGCCGAGAAGATACGGACGATTATAACAAGGCTAATATAATTGGACTTGATCAGATTTCCCCTTACTTGCCACGTTTTCACTGCAAAGGATGAGTTTATCAATTTAAAACCAAACTTAGCCTGTTCAATGGTAAAATTAACACTTTTAAGCTCAGCTACTAACGATTATTAATCGACTATTACTAGTAGCTATTACAATCGATTAATTTTATGGAATTTTCTGACTGTTTAAAACCTCGCCGTCAAACATGTTCGGTTAACGTATCTGGTGTTTTGGTGGGTGGAAATTCGCCTATTGTAGTGCAATCAATGACCAATACCCATACGGCAGATATAACCGCCACCACGCAGCAAATTATGCAACTTGCTAATGCCGGTTCAGAACTGGTACGTATCACTGTCAATGATAACGACGCTGCAGCGGCGGTTGTTCGCATCCGCGAGACACTGGATGAAAATCACTGTCACGTACCGCTAATTGGTGATTTCCATTATAACGGTCACAAACTATTAAGTGATTTTCCAGAGTGTGCACAGGCATTAGCCAAGTACCGGATTAATCCTGGCAATGTTGGAAAAGGCAAAAAACGTGATACGCAATTTGCCACCATGGTTGAACTTGCCTGTAAATACGGCAAAGCCGTACGCATTGGCGTCAACTGGGGTAGCATGGATCAGGCATTACTGGCCGAACTGATGGACGAAAACGCACGCCTGGACAATCCACATGACGCGCATAATGTCATGTTAGAAACGGTGATTCGTTCGGCGCTTGAAAGCGCAAAACAGGCACAGGACATAGGACTTGGAAAAGATAGAATCATCCTGTCCTGCAAAATGAGCGTGGTACAGGACTTGATCACCGTTTATCGTTCACTGGCCGAGCGCGATAATTATGCCCTTCACCTGGGCTTAACAGAAGCCGGCATTGGTTCAAAGGGCATTGTTGCATCTACCGCAGCACTCAGCATTCTAATGCACGACGGCATTGGCGATACCATTCGCGTTTCACTCACACCAGAACCAGGCGCACCACGTGAAAAAGAAGTCATCGTCGCACAGGAAATTTTACAGACCATGGGTTTACGCTCCTTCGTACCACTGGTTACTGCCTGCCCTGGCTGCGGTCGTACCACCAGTACTTATTTTCAAAAACTGGCATCACAGGTACAAAACTATTTACGCAGCCAAATGCCCGTTTGGCAGGAAAAATTTCAGGGCGTAGAAGAGATGTCGGTTGCCGTCATGGGTTGTGTGGTTAACGGCCCTGGTGAAAGCAAACATGCTAATATTGGTATCAGCTTACCAGGTACGGGTGAACGTCCGGTGGCACCGGTTTATGAAGACGGTAAAAAAACCGTGACTCTTAAAGGTGACAATATTGCAGAAGAATTTGAGCAGGTTATAGATGCATATGTGGTGAGGAGCTATAGATCACGGTAAGGAATAATGTCTTGAAACTTATGACTCATTAAATCCTCATTTTTTTAGACTTGTCATTATTCATTCACGCAGCGCTTACGCGCTAGCCTGTTGAGCGTTTATTTCCCGACGTTTACGCACAGCATCTGCCAAATTCCGTAAACACTGCTCCGTCGTTTCCCAGGAAATACAGGCATCTGTAACACTTTGCCCATAAGTCAGTGCTTTGCCATCTATCACATTCTGGCGGCCTTCAACAAGATGACTTTCTAACATCACACCCATAATACGATTTTCACCGTCAGCCACCTGAGAAGCGACACTGTTACAAACATCCACCTGACGATGGTAGTCTTTCATGCTATTTGCATGCGAACAATCCACCATCACTAGCGGTTTCAAGCCATATTTTTCCAGTTGCTCGGCAGCATGCTGGATACTTCCGGCATCGTAATTAGGTTTTTTGCCGCCACGTAAAATGATGTGACAGTCATGATTGCCTTTGGTTGAAAAAATGGCTGAGCGACCTTCTTTGGTTAATGACATAAATACGTGGGGGTTGGATGCGGCCTTAACCGCATCAATGGCAATTTTAAAGCCGCCATCTGTGCTGTTCTTGAAACCGACTGGGCAGGATAAACCAGACGCCAGTTCACGGTGTCCCTGACTCTCTGTCGTGCGTGCGCCAATGGCCCCCCAGCTAATCAGATCTGCTATATATTGTGGACTAATCAAGTCGAGATATTCTGTGCCAGTAGGCACACCTGCAACCGCTAAATCACTCAGTAATTTACGCGCGAGTCGCAGGCCTTTATTAATTTTAAAACTCCCATCCAGATCAGGATCATTGATCAGGCCTTTCCAGCCAACCGTAGTTCGTGGTTTTTCAAAATAGACCCGCATAATGATACATAAATCATCTGCCAGCTCATCGATTAATACTTTTAATTTAGCCGCATATTCTCTGGCAGCATCCGGGTCATGAACAGAACAGGGACCAACTACAACGACCAGGCGGTCGCCCTCACCATGTAATATGTTATGTATGGCCTGTCGTGCATGATAGACCGTTTCCGACGCCTGCTCGTTAATAGGGTACTCCTCGTGCAGCTTCATCGGCGGCAATACTTCCTGGAGTCCTGTTATACGTACATCATCGGTTTTAAAAATCATTATTTTACTCGTAACCTGAAATATCTTCTAAATTTCAATTATATAGGAATAACATCACTGCTGTCCCGCTAACAAGAAGAAATTACCTAAACAAGATAGATGTAACAGGCATGGACAAGGGTTGCACGAATCCGAGACATGAACAGGACACATCCACCATCGACACGCCGTGAAACCCTCCCTGGTGGCTCAACAACCGCGTGCATGCGGGTGATGGTGACGTTGATAGATGCACTCGATTCATGTCTTTGACAGTTAACGGGAATGCGGTGGAAATAAAATAAAACTATCTTTGTGAAATGCCTGACACGTCATCAATAGATTTGCTGGATGGACATGATCCGATCATCCCAGACTTTGCAGTTTCCTTAATAATGATGGTAACTCGTGCAAACTGCTAATCACCGCATCAGGCTGGCAGTCTACCAATGTCCAGAGCCTGTTTTGCCGATTAAGCCAGACAGCAAACACACCTGCAGATTTTGCACCCGATATATCCTGCAACGGATGATCGCCAATGTGCACCATTTGCCGAGCCTCAATATTGGCCAGTTTTTGTACTTGTCTATATATATCAGGTTCAGATTTCAACTTACCTACAGAGGCTGAATTTAATGCGATATCAAACCAGTGATCAACTCCTGTTTCTACTGTACTTGCATTACCATTAGTTAGACTGACCAGCTTAAATTCTTTATTCAGTTCATCCAGTACCGGTTTCACATCATCAAACAAAATAACTTGCTGCCTTGCTTCATAAAAAATTTTAAACGCAGGCTGTATCCAGTCATCTGCCAACTCAAATTCATCCGCCAACATTTCAAATGATTTAATTCGTAATTTTGTTAAATCATGCGCGAGGTCTGAATGGCTGTTTAACAGTAAACGCCTTTTTTCACGTAGCTGATAGATATCATAATGTTGCGTGATCACCGGGACCTGATCAGACAACCATTGATATAATAATTTTTCAGCACGCTCGATTGTGGGAATACAGGGCCATAAAGTATCGTCAAGATCGAAACTTAATACTTTAATTGTTTGTGACATAGTGTTGCGACATGGTGCTTAGAAATTGACCTAAAAAATAATTTTAACCCGGATAGCTCATAGGAACGCTACAAATTTCACGTAACACTATGATTTATATTAATAAATATTTCTGTTTTAGAAATTACATCTTTAATAGCCGTTCCGGCTGGTTATCGCCCTTCAATTCTGTTCACAACAAAGTTAGTCACCTACGGTCTGGTTTCGCTGATGTAAAATCGTTCTTACGATTTTAACAACGCATTGTACAAACGACCCCACGAATGGCGGAAGTGTCGATTTTAAAAAAAACATAGCCCCAACTACCCCACTCCTATGAAACATCCGGGTTAATCATAGATTGATTTTTTAAAACGATATGTATTTATTTCGTGGTAGCCCTTACACGATCACCAGACAGAATTTTAACTATGGCCTGAGACTGAGCATCTGCTAAAACAGTTGACGTACTTAAAACATCAGTTTGAGAAACTTTATCACCTGTAATTTCATGTGGTGCGATTGCTGGTGATGGTTTTTTCTCCGTTTCTTCAGTAGTCGTTGGTAGGTTTAGATCGATAGCATCAGCAAGTTTAGTGATGTTTTCAACAGAAAAGTTCACTAGATAACCATCACCCTTTTGTTTGTTTACATAATTTTTTAATGCGCTTGTTGCTGACTTTCTATCTACAAAATAGCCAAATCTAACGTTATAACGAATTTCATTTTTCTTGCTAGTATCGTCAGAAACATACGCATCTAAATGTTGCGCCTGTAACATCCTCATCATGTTTTCCGCATTAATTAAACGCCCATATATGCCAACTTGAATAGAATATTTTATGTTGTTTAGTTCAGCCGAGGTTAACGAAGCGACAACTGTCAAATCATGCTCTTTTGTAACTGCAGATTCGCCCAATTCGTTTTGAAAACTATTTAAAGTAACTGTTTTGTTTATAGATTTTTTTATAGAAGACTCTTTTATAGAAAACAGAGTGTTCTTATTAAGAATATTTTTATCGTCGCTGCTTACTTTATTATTCAACTTGCCCGATTGCTCAATAGAAGCGTGTCATAGAAGCGCTAAAGAAGCCGGTTTATTCGATGTAGGCACTTCATTAGTTTTGTTTACTTTTTCTTTATTTGAAGACGTAAAAACCTTTGATTCAACGGCACTATTTTTCGTATTGGCTTTCGACTCAACTTGTGGCTGGTCAACATCAATATCTGCACCCGCTACGATTATATCTGGCAACTGTGGCTCTACATCTGTCTCCAGCAAAACAGCTGGTACTGGCAAAGCTAAAATTTCAACCTCACTGCCAGCAGCATAAAAAGTTATTGCCTGCTGATAACCGCTGAGAAAACCCACAGCAAAGACAATAACTGTGGTTAACACTGAAAGCATACCAAGTTTTATCAGACCTCGGTTATCAATTAATATTGGTGCCATCTTCTATCTAAGAAAGGTGAGTTTACTGGATTGCTACACTGTCTATTTTAGCTTACCTAAGCCTTATTAACCCGAATATTTCATAAAAACGAAGCATTTTAGGTGAAATATTCGAGTTACACTGCCGGCCTTGTTTACTACTGCAAAGGCACACAGCACCGTGTTCTTGTTTTCCATCAAAGTCATATTGATGAAACACTGGCTTTGCATTATTAATTCACCGACCATACCAAGCAAATACTTTAATGCTCCATAATTATAAAAAAACAAACCATTTCCAAAATTTTCAATCGACTTTTTCCGTTTACCTGCTATATTAAATACAGTTAGCTAAAAAAGTGATAGCTTTATCAAAATCCTACCTAAGCACTACGACATACAATTGCGTTCAAACTAAAAACGAAACCAAATCACATTAAATCAATGCAAGCTATTGATTTATCATGTTTATTTTATGCGATGTTAGCATGCAACGGAGTCAATTATGTTCGTTTCACTTTTAAGAATGTCACTAATTGCCGTGGCAATATACGTTTTTCCTGGCGGTGGTAGTGCAATTGCCGCTAACCCAACAAACCACGCACCCAATTTCATATTAGAAGGCCAACAAAAACAAATTGAATTAAACAAATACCATGGAAAGATCGTCTACCTAGACTTCTGGGCATCATGGTGTCAACCATGTCGAAAATCGTTTACCTGGATGAATAAAATGCAATCGTTATATGGAAGCGAGGATTTTAAAATTATCGCCATTAATCTTGATGAATCGCGAACAAAAGCCAATAAATTTTTACAACAGATTCCTGCTAATTTTGAGGTAGCATTTGACCCACAGGGCACTACGGCAGAAGCCTATAAAGTAAAGGCAATGCCAAGCTCCTACCTTATCGATAAAAATGGAAATGTGGTGCACGCTAATTTAGGTTTTCGCAGCAATGACGAGGACGAACTAGAAGCAAAAATCAGAAAACTAGTTCGCGAATCGACTGTTGCCAAAAGGTAAACCGACTATGAGAAATGATTAGTGAATAATGAAAAGTTTAAACGTAGTTATTTTTAGTCAGATATTCTTCATTATTCACTAATCATTTCTCATAGTCACCAATACCTATCCATTGATACCAGTAGTTAAACAACTTTTCATCATAACAGGCGAGGACTGATCTAACTTCTAGTCGTCCGCGAAACACATCATTATTATCCAGCGAAACTGACCGTCCACCAGCCTCGCTAAAAATCAAACTGCCCGCTGCGTAATCCCACAACTTTTGACCACCATGTAAATAAATATCAAACCGTCCAGCAGCCATCCAGCACCAGTCAATAGCACAGGAGCCGATATTTCGTTGTGATGCAAAAATCCTTTCTGTAACCAGTTTAACAGTGAGTTCTTCCGGCAGACGTTTCAAATCAATTTCAGCTACGATCGGTTTATTTTTCGTAAACTTCATCTGTGAAGAGTCAAGTATCTGGTCATTCAAATATGCACCTTGACCTTTTATTGCGGTAAACATTTCATCTCGCACCGGGTCATATATAAGGCCTAACTGCTGCTGGTTATCTATAATTAAGGCGATAGAAACAGCAAAAAATGGCACACCTGCAGCATAGTTACTGGTTCCATCAAGCGGGTCAATACACCAGTAACCCTTCGTTTTATTCACCGCGGCCATATCAATCACTGTCAGTTGCGCTTCATCAGTCATCTCTTCACCAAGAATGCTGTACATCGGCCAGTGTTGTTTTAATTCTATTTCCAGGCGGTTTTGCATTGCCAGATCTGCTGGTGTTACGACGCTACCATCATCTTTATATTCGAATTCTGAATGACCAAAATCTTTCAGTAATTCTTCTTTCGCAGCAACTTTAACCAGTGACTTTAATTTTTCTAAATCAGGAAATGACATATAATTAATTGTTCCAATGAAATAACCAGAGATATCTCTGGCTAAATTAATTAGCCCGGTTATTAAAATGGGCCGCAGGAATTGTGTTCATCTCTTCCCCGAAGATCGCAGGTCGCTGCGTGACTCCTGTCATTGTGGCACTTGCACATCATTCTGCTTCGCTTAGAATAACTATTACTACAATCTTCCGGGAAGATATGGACATTTAACAAGCCTAAAATAAATGGACTTAATCAGAGCTTCCCTCGGTTCATTACCAGGGAATATCGCTACCATCAATATCGATAAAGCGTCCACTATCTTTTATCGTTAGGTCTGACAGGAGACTGAATAACTGTTCGACACATTGGCGTGTTGTAATTTCTGCATCCGGACCACCCATATCTGTTTTTACCCAACCAGGATGAAGAGCCACACTGATAATTCCCTGCTCTTTCAGATCAATCGACAAACTTTTTACCACAGCATTTAACGCAGCCTTACTGGATCGGTAGATATAACTGTTACCGTAACCATTATCAGCCATGCTGCCCATCTTGCTACTCATACAGGCAACCAGTTTACGATTACCCATGAGCAATTGTTCAGAAAAAGCTTCAACCATTTTTAACGGCGCAATGCTATTCACCTGAAAAGCCTGTAACCAGCTTTCTACATCAACCGAGCCAAATGTGTTTTTATCGCAACCGTAAATGCCCGCATTATTAAATAAGATATCAATGGCATCGTTACGCAATTCATAAGACAATGCCTGTAAAGTACCAAGTTCCTGCATATCGGCAATATGCACACTGATCTGACCATTGGATAATTTCGCAATATTAAATAAATTTTCCGCATTATGCGGATTGCGACAACATGCAAAAACAGACCAGCCTTGTTCCATTGAGAACTTGACCATTTCCAGGCCGATACCACGATTTGCGCCGGTGATTAATATATTCATTATTATAATTTATTTTGAAAAAAAGCAATTTTGCCGCAAAAAGTGCAAAGTCTGCAAAAAAATTTTTATATGGTAATAACTTTGCGCTCTTTGCGGCTAAATGAATACTTTTGATATAGTTACATAAAAAAAGCCGCTTAATGATTTACACCAAACGGCTTACAGATTTGTGTACATTTTAGATGTTAACCAAGATTATAAATCTGGTTCATATAAAACTGTTCATACTCATCACCAGGCAACGCTTTACTCCAGTAATAACCTTGCCCATAATGACAACCTATACTTTTTAAGGCACTTAACTGACTTTCTGTTTCAACACCTTCAGCAAGTAAGTCTAATTTCAAACCACGTGTTAAACCTGCAATAGCATCAACAATTGCGGAGTCACCCGGATTGTCAGGTATTCCACTAATAAATTCACGGTCAATTTTAACCACATCAATAGGAAAATTTTTAAGATAAGCCAGTGATGCATAACCAGTACCAAAATCATCAAGCATGACTTTGATGCCCATATTTCGAAGTTTTTTCAGGGTACTTTCCACTTCACCCACATTATCAATTAATGTACGTTCCATAACTTCAACAGATAGTGATGAACCTTCAATGTTATTTTCTGCAATTGCCTGCGTAAACAGAGCAACCAGATCCTGTTCTTTAAACTGCCGCGGTGCCAGATTGATAGAAACATTCTGGTTTTTTAAACTCGCATCCTGCCATACACGAATCTGTTTACAGACACTAAATATCATCCATTCACCAAGGGCAATAATTAACCCACTATTTTCCACGGTGGGAACGAAGTCAGTAGGCTGAATCATACCTTTATCGGGATGCTGCCAGCGTAATAAAGCTTCTACACCAATAATTTCATTTTTATCAATATCTATAACTGGCTGATAATGGATCAGGAACTCATCCTTTTCAAAGGCCGCTTTTAAGCTGTTTTCCAGGTCCAGACGTTCCATCGCACTAACACTCAGGTCCGGTTTATAAAACTGGAAGCAATGTCGGCCATTTTCTTTAGCCCGGAACATCGCTGTGTCTGCATTTTTAAGTATGGCTCGTGCATCTTTACCGTCATCTGGATAAACAGCAATACCGATAGACGCACTGGTATAGGTTTCCTGATCATCAAGACGAACATTATGTTCAAGAATGGTGGTTAGATTGTCTGCTATTGAAATGGCATCTTCCGGACTATCGATACCTTCGATAATTACTGCAAATTCATCGCCACCCAAACGTGCAATAGTATCGGCACGGCGTAGTGATCGTGAGATCAATTCCCCAACGGCTTTGATTAGTTTGTCACCAGCATCATGACCAAATGAATCATTCACTAGCTTAAAATCGTCAATATCTACCAGCATTAATGCCATTGATGTGCGGCTGCGATCAGCACGGATGACAGCCTGTTCCAGACGATCTGCAAATAACAGGCGATTGGGTAAATTGGTTAAGGTGTCGCGATAAGCCAGCAATTGAACTTTACGCTCAGCAATGACCTTCGCTACTACCGATTTTACGCGATGTTTAAGCACCGCCCATTTGATAGGTTTGGTAATAAAATCAATAGCACCGACTTCATAAGCTCTTTCAACGGAGGCATCGTCATCCAGCCCGGTAATCATCATCACCGGTATATCGGTATGACCATTGTCCTTAATTTGTTGACAGGTGGTAAAGCCATCTATGCCCGGCATAACGGCGTCAAGCAGGATAAGTGCAGGATGATACTTTTCTACCGCTTTTATTGCTTCCAGGCCATCAGAGGCCTCGACAATATCGAAATCTTCTGACTCCAGCACATGACGCACCATCAGGCGAATGGAAGGGTCATCATCCGCTAAGATAACGACAGGCCTTTCTTCATATTTTTGGGTGTCACTGAACAATGAAACAACGTTCGACATATACTACAGCTCCAGCTCGATTGCTATCATATGCAAATAATCTATCAATTTATTGATCGACACTGACATATACAGGTAAGTTAATTAAGTCTAGACCTTACACGAAATATCTGCATGAAATTTCTAATAAAAAGTCAAATTTTGTAATTATTTTTTTATAAACCTTTAAAAAAATAGTACAACAAATAAATATAAAACTAAATACCGTTTATCTACTAAATAGCAACCAACAATCGGTTTAATATTACTCATATTGGTGCAAGCTCAAAAAAATTGAATCTTTCCAACTTATTTCAAGCTTTTTTCAACCAGCTCAGAAACGTCATTTGAAAGGTTCGGCAATGAAATCAGTCGTTGCAAGGCCGATTTCATTAACTGCTGGCGTGTCTCGTTATAACGTTTCCAGCGGGTCAATGGCACACATAAGCGAGAAGCAATTTGTGGATTCATGACATCTATTTTTTCGATATATTCTTCTAGCAACTCATAACCAAAACCACTGGCATCATGAAAACAGATAGGGTTGGCCGAACAAAAAGCCCCTAATAAAGAACGTACCCGGTTTGGATTTTTGATATCAAAGTCTTTATGCTCAAACAATTGTTTCACCCTGGCTTTTGCTAAAGCATGTGGCACTGTTGCCTGCACAGTAAACCACTTGTCCATTACCAGGTTATCGTGGTTCCACTGTTGGTAAAAAGCCGTTATGGTTTCATCCGAACTTACAGCTTCATGATGCACAAGTGATTTAAATGCTGCCATTTGATCCGTCATATTATCTGCAGACTGATACTGTTGTTTTGCTAATAATTCGCCCTGATCACCCAGATACATCAAATAAGATAAAGCCTGATTGCGTAAAAAACGTTCTCCCATTGATTCTGGTGATAAAGTATATTCATCTTGTGAGTTTTCCTTATATACAGCCAGTATCGCTGACTCGAGTTTCTGTGCTAACTGCGTATAAATAAACTCTCTTGCCTGATGAATAGCATCGACGTCAATCACCGGCATCATTTCACCTACATACATCAGCGATGGCAGGGTTAAAGCGCGGGCGATTAATGCTTTATCCAGTCTTTTATCGTTTACTATTTTTTCACAGGCATTTACATAATAATCAGGTAATAATAGCTCACCTCCCGTATTAATCGAATCGACCAGGGTTAAAATCAAGCGAGCTGATAACTGCTGCCCTGCTTCCCAACGATTAAAATCATCGGTTTCATGTGCCATGCAAAAAGCAAGTTCTTCATCATCACGCTCAAACTTTAACTTCACCGGTGCGGAATAACCCTGCAATATTGAGACTGACCGGCTTTTCTCTGATATTTTTAAATTCAAATTGCTGTTCGTTATGAGTGAAATTCAGCACATTCGCCGTTTGCTCATACGCAGAATCCAGCTGCAAAGGCACAGCTTCAGTGTTTTTAGCTAATAAACTGATTTTTACCGGAATATGAAAAGGCAGCTTTTCTTCCTGTCCCGGCGTATTCGGTGTAGATTGCGATAGTGTTAGTCTGTATATTTTTTCATTATCATCATAATTTTCATTAACGGTTACTTCTGGCGTTCCTGCCTGTGTATACCAACGCCTGAACTGACTCAAATCAAGCTGACTGGCATCTTCCATTGCGTTGACAAACTCTTCTGTGGTTACCGCCTGACCATCAAAACGCTCAAAATATAAATCCATGCCCTGGCGAAATTTATCGACACCTAACAGAGTATGAATCATGCGTATGACTTCTGCCCCCTTGTTATACACCGTAACCGTGTAGAAATTATTTATTTCCTGATAGGAGTCCGGTTGAATGGGATGTGCCATAGGACCCGCATCTTCTGCAAACTGCGCAGTACGCAAAATATTGACATCATCAATGCGTTTAGGCGCTGCAGAATTCATATCTGCGGTAAACTGCTGGTCACGAAATACGGTCAATCCTTCTTTTAAGGTTAACTGAAACCAGTCACGACAGGTCACCCGGTTACCACTCCAGTTATGAAAGTATTCATGGCCAATTACGCCTTCTATACCCATAAAATCGGTATCGGTTGCGGTATCCTGTTTAGCCAGAACGTACTTGGAATTGAAAACATTTAAACCCTTGTTTTCCATTGCCCCCATATTGAAATCATCAACCGCCACAATGTTGTACACATCCAGATCGTACTCCCTGGCCAAATGTTTGTTCATCCCACTGCATCGACTTTTTAAGTGAAACCATGGCGAAATCACATTTATCAATATTATGATGCTGAACATAAATACGTAACTGCACATTGCGAGCACTCATGGTTTCATAGTGATCTTCTATAAAGGCTAAATCACCCGCCACCAGCGCAAAAAGATAACAGGGTTTTTTGTAAGGATCCTGCCATTTTGCCCAATGACGGCCATCATCATAATGACCTGTATCCAGCAAGTTACCATTCGATAAAAGCACAGGATACTTAGCCTTATCAGCAATAATAGTCGTGGTAAACAAAGCCATTACATCCGGACGGTCGAGAAAATAAGTGATTTTTCTAAAGCCTTCAGCTTCACACTGCGTACAATAGTTACCACTGGATTTAAACAGACCTTCCAGTGAAAAATTTTCCTGAGGTTTGATAAAGGTCTCTATTTCGAGGGTAAATACGTCAGCCACATCCAGCAAGGTTAACGTGTTATCCGTCACCGTATATGATGAGCCATCTATTAGTGCATTATCAATTTTCACTTCACCCAGTTCAAGGCATTCCCCGTTCAAAAGCAGTGGAGAAGATTCACCCAATACCTGCCTTTTAAGCTGTAATACTGAAACGACACGCGTTTTTTCTTCATCCAGTTCAAAAGTGAGATCAACATGATCAATCAAAAATTCAGGCGCTTTATAATCTTTAAGATAAATAGTTTTTACTTGCTGGTCCAGGTCTTTCATTGAAAATATCTACAGTGGAATTTAAAACGAAAGATTAACATAAAAAGCCAGATCTTTATTGATCAGGCTTTTTGCATAGAGAAGACAATAAAAGCTGAATTTTATTTATTAAGATAACTAAAAATGCTCACAGCTATAATTTAAGCATTGGTCGGAACGACAGGATTTGAACCTGCATACACCACAGCCTCCAGATTTAATCTAGCATTCAAACACTTAGCCTGGTTTAACTTTTAACTAAATTGGCTAAGAATCATGAATACTGTATTAACTGAAGAATTAATCAGCACTAACATAGAACCCACCATACTACTAGACAGTGTATTAACTGGCTTTGGTGTCCGTATTTACCCATCAGGAAAGACATACTATTTCATAGATCCAACAATTAACGGTAAATCAAAAAGGAAGATTATCGGTAAATACCCTGATTTATCTGTAGCCGATGCAAGGAAAACAGGAGAAAGTAGAATTGCTGAACTGACTAGTGACACCCTTGCTACGGTTGGCAATGTTATCAAACACTGGGAAGTCCGAAGAATCTTCGCTTCCTATGCCTCAGAAGCTGGTTATGACTACCTGTGTTAATCAAGAGAGCGCTCAATCATTCAGTGAGTGATATTACAGCTTGATATATACAGACTAGTCCTAAAACACTGTCACCAGTGTTTTAGGCTATGGCTGAGCTAATAGCTGAAAATAGATAACAGTGATTACTTGGACTTGATTTTGATTTTGATTTTTATCAATAAATCTAGTTATAAAGGTCATCTTATTTATTAATTTATTCACAAATACGTATTGACGTGGGAATTAATCCCGCGCATAATTAGGAGACGTGAGAATAATTCCCACATACGTGAAGAAGTAGAGTCTAACTCCAGGACAAACGAAAAATGAGGTCGGTAACAATACGAAATGATTATCATTTGTCACTGATCACATGTGTTACAGTCATAAATTTAAGAGGGGTTAAGAATGGAGCGCAATATAGATCATCAGCAAGCTGACATAATCTTTGAGATAGTTGTATGGCTATTTGTTATAGCTGTTGTTTACATTGATATCAAAGTAACCTTTTTTTAACTACAGTAAAAGGAAAGTTGAATGGGGCGAGGCTAGTTATGTTGAATGTTATGGAAGTGTATATGATGAAGTAAATAATATTGTTACTGAGTATGTTAAATATTAAAAATATACAGGGGGTGTGATTATGTTTATGTTTACGGAAAAGAAATGTAATACAGAAGCTGAACGTCGTTCTAGAGGATGTAGACGGGTGCAGTCGTGTCGGCGCCACCATATTCGCTTTGATGAATATGGTTATGATCGTCGTGTCGGCATAGGTAGACGCAGCAGTGATGACCGTCGTGTCGGCTTAGATAGACGCGGCAATGATAAAGGCCTGGAAGTAATTGGAGTAAACGATATGCATTAAATAAAGAGTATTTGAATTAACTAACATAGTTTCTACTGTTAGATGTTACATATGGCGAACTTTCGCTTTTGGTCGTACTTTCACAGTTGACGTAAATAAATGAGGGTCAGCTAACTAGGATGCAGTGAGTTTTTAATTAACGGACTCACGGAAAATATTTCCGAAGATAAAAAAACAAACCATAGTTGACATAGGAAGCATGTAAGTTTGTTTGAGGACTTGAAACTTAGCATAAATTAATCGTTACTGCAGTCATGATTTAAATTCTCTTGACAATTGTTGTAGATAGTTACACAGAATTATTTACACCGTCAAAAACTTTCCAACTCTAGGTAAGAACGCTGTCGTCTAAAAACCCTTTTTCAATCAATTGCTTCAAAATACCTGTACTTTTCTCTCTGAAAGTATCTCTGAGTAGCCGAGCAGCCGGTGTAATCGATTGCCTGCTCGGGAAGATAAGCCATAGTTCAGTCGGCCCAGGTTTGAACTCGGGCATTACGCTAACGACCTTTCCTGATAACAAGTCAGTGGACATATCGAGACAGGATTTAACCGCCAGGCCTTTTCCTGCTATACACCAGCGTCTTACGAGGTCGCCATCATTAGATGCCCGGTTACCGCTCATCTTTATTTTGTATTCTGTTCCACCCTGCGAGAAATCCCAGACATCGTGAATAATGTCGTAGAGCTGGTAAAAAAGCCCGTTGTGTGACACCAGTTCATGAGGGTGTTTGGGCGTTCCACTTCTATCGAGGTACGCCTGAGTAGCACAGAGTAGCCCAGGGACATTGCAGATTTTGAATCCATAAAGATTCGCGTTATCGGGCGAGCCATAACGAAGTGCCATATCCACAGAATCACGATAAAAATCGATGTTGCTATCGCTGATATTGGTTCTCAAACTTACATTCGGGTAGGTTTCCATAAATTCATCTAACCAGGGTATGACCATATTCCGGCCCAGATCCGATGACACTGAGATGCGTAGTTCGCCATCTACGATATCCAGGTCATCCTTAATGTTTTGCCTGGCCTGATCCAGCATGAGTAGAGCCTGCTCACACTGTGGAATATATCTTTCACCCGCACTAGAAAGCCGAAGTTGCCGCGTTGTGCGGATAAACAGCTCCGCACCCAACGCGCTTTCTACGCGCTTAAGTGCTGCACTGGCAGTCGCTGTACGCATATCCAGATTAGCTGCTGCAGCGGTAATGCTGCGGAATTCAGCAACCTTGAGTACGACTTGAAGGTCTTCCAGGAGCATATTTTATGGGACTATTCTCAAATATTATTTGATAATGTTTCAAACATTGTACTGTTTATTATAAGGTAATCAAGGTCTATTATTTCATACAACATCCAATTGTATGAACAGACCAAAACCGGAGAAAATCCATGAAAGCTATCGGCTATACCAAATCACTGCCTATCAATGATCCAGAGTCTTTAACAGATTTCGAGTTGCCACAGCCTATTGCAAGCGGACATGACTTGCTTGTTAAGGTCAAGGCGATTGCGGTAAATCCGGTGGATTACAAGATCCGCCAGAATGTTGCTCCTACTGATGGAGAATTTAAGGTTATCGGCTGGGATGCTGTGGGTGAAGTGGTGGCAACAGGCGAAGCAGTTAAGCAGTTCAAGCCGGGTGACGCAGTTTATTATGCTGGCGACCTCAATCGCCAGGGTAGCAATGCTGAATATCAGCTGGTGGATGAACGTATCGTCGGCTACAAACCCAAAAGCCTGTCTGACGCTGAAGCTGCGGCGTTACCATTGACGACGATCACAGCATGGGAATTACTGTTCGAACACCTGGCTATCAAGCAACGCTTGCCGGGTTCATCAGGGCCCGATTCTGATACCAGGTCTGACGAGGTAATTCTGGTTATTGGTGCTGCTGGCGGCGTTGGATCTATCTTAATTCAGATAGCCAAAGCCATTACCGGCGCCACCATTATCGCAACCGCCTCACGCGAAAGTTCGCAAGCATGGGTGAAGAAGCTGGGGGCAGATCACGTTATTGATCATACCAAGCCACTTCAACCACAGATAGAGGCCTTAGGCATTGGTCAGGTAACGCACATTGCCAGTCTGAACGGCACGGAATCTTACTTCGAGACTTATACAGATTTACTGGCGCCTTTCGGCAAGATCGCCATGATCGATGATCCTTCTAAGCCTCTGGATATAATGAAGCTGAAGTTAAAGAGCCAGTCGTTACACATTGAGTTTATGTTTGCACGCTCCATGTTCAACGCATTGGACATGGATGAGCAGAGCAAACTGCTGAATCGCGTCGCAGACCTGGTGGATCAAGGTTATATCCAGACCACTTCTGGCAAAAACCTCGGCACCATCAATGCCGAAAACCTGAGGGCAGCGCACGAGGAATTGGAGTCTGGTAAAGCTATAGGAAAGATTGTTCTGGAAGGATTTTAAAGGAACAAATTTTTAACCACAACCGAAGGCAAAATGTGGTAACCATAGGAGACAAACAATGACCTACTACTCAGTTCTATTCGTTACACCCACCAGCGAAGACTGGATACCGGACTCATCGGTCAGGCGAAAAGGCTAGTCGCCCAATACGGTGGTAAGTACGTAGCGCGAACCACGAGCCACGAACAGCTAGAAGGGGAAGCCTTCGACGCAGCACTACGGATCGTTATCGAGTGGCCTTCTAAGGAAGCTGCTGTAGGATTTTTGAACGACCCGGAATACGCGCCTCACCTCAAGGCACGTACGAATGGCTCGATCAGCTACCACTTTCTTATCGAAGCTAAGGATGATCTTGCCTGATAGATGTCGTAGAAATCTAAAGTATTGCCAGGATTGGGATATCATAGGAGCGGACAGTTATTGACGTCAGAACGAGCACAGATCTGTCCGCTCCATCCCAGTTCAAATAACTGAATTTAACTGCAATGTGAGAACGAACATGACTGTATTAACTATTGTTGCAAATATAAAAAGGAATATGAGAACGCTAATAACACTCTCACTCGCAAGTGTCGTAACCGCCGCCTGCTTTAGCACGCAGGTCGCAGCCGAGCCAACCAACGAGGTTATCCTGGCGTCCGAAGTCAAGTGGGAGAAGCTCAACCCCGCCCGTGGTGACAAAAGCCCGAAGGCTGGTACGCTTTGGGGCGATCGTAAGGGCACTGTGCCGACAGGCTTTCTCGTTAAGTTTGTGGACGGCTTCTCGTCGCCACCTCATATTCACAATATCACCTACCGCGCAGTGGTGATTAGCGGCACCATTCACAACGATGACCCTGATGCCGCAGATATGTGGATGCCGGCGGGTTCCTTCTGGATGCAGCCAAAAGGAGAAGTGCACATTACCGCTGCCAGGGGTGCTACCAATGTGGCGCTCGTCGAAATTGATAAGGGACCGTATCTCGTCCTTCCTATAGAAGAGGCGTTTGATAGTGGAGAAAGACCGGTTAACCTGGACGCATCGAACATCGTTTGGGTCGATCCGCACGGAATGCAGGCCTCTGCCAACGGCCCAAAGGTAGCCTATCTTTGGGGCAATCTGCAGGATGCTAAGTCGAACGGGACCTTTGTCAAACTGCCAGCTGGATTTACCGGAAAAATACATAGCCACGGCTCAACCTTCCGCGCTGTGGTAATTAAAGGTCAGCCACAGTACCAGGTGAGTGAAACAGACATTATGACCCTGGATCCGGGTAGTTATTTCAGCTCAAAGGGAAAGTCTTTGCATCAAGTCTCATCTAAAGCTGGAGTAGAGAGCATCATCTATGTGCGCACGGATGGTAAGTACGACGTCATTCCGGCACAGCCCAGTAAGTAGTCGCGCTCGATTTACGCAATTACATTGGAACAGGAGTGAACACGATGCTCAAGCATGCAGATAACCAGGCCGATAGTGGAGAATTCCAGCCTGTTAATCGGGCATACAACAGCACGTTTCGCCCGAACCGATTAAGCCTCGGCCTGGTGGTGCCACTAGAGTCTTACACCTCTGGTCCCGTGCCTACCATGACTCGCCATGTAGAGCGTGTTCAACTGGCTGAAGAGCTGGGATTCTCTGCCATCTGGTTACGAGACGTGCCGTTCAACGTGCCGACATTTGGTGATGCCGGACAAATGTTCGATCCATTCGTCTACCTTGGTGTGTTGGCTGCCCAGACTGAGCGCATCGCACTTGGTGTTGCCAGTATTGTTCTACCACTACGGCATCCTGCACACGTTGCCAAGGCAGCGGCCAGTGTCGATGTACTATCGGGCGGACGACTCATCATGGGTGTCGCCTCGGGCGACCGGCCAGAAGAGTATCCGGCACTCAACATGTCCTTTGATGATCGTGGTGATCGGTTTCGTGCAAGCTTTGAACTACATCAACCGCATGTGGGAAGACGCTCCAGCATTCGAGAATGTGTACGGTAGTCCTTATGGCGGTATGGACATGCTGCCCAAGCCCACATCCGGAAAATTGCCATTACTTATCACCGGGGGTAGCCAGCAGGACCCTGACTGGATCGCGCGCAATGGTGAGGGCTGGATAACCTATCCACGCAGTATCGATGCACAGCAAAAAATTATTACCAGTTGGCGTGAGCGAGTAAAAGCAGTTGGTGGCCCTACCAAGCCGGCAGTGCAGTCGCTTTATGTAGATATTGTTGACGACTCCTAATGCAACGCCGCAACCGATCCACTTAGGATTTCGCTCGGGAGTAAACCATCTTCGAGCGTATCTGAAATCACTGGAAGACATCGGCGTAAACCATGTTGCACTGAACCTGCGCTTTAACCGGGCAGACATCGAAACAACAATAAATCGTCTGGCAGAAGAGTATTGCCTGACTTTTCGGCCTGACTTCACTACAACAGGTTTTTAATAATAAGAGGTGAAACATCATGCGCAAAACCATTCTTATAACCGGCTCTACCGACGGCATCGGACTGGAAACCGCAAAAATGCTGGCCTTGCAAGGCCATAATGTTCTACTACACGGGCGTAATTCAGAAAAACTGGCGGATGCCGAGAAAGCTGTTTCCGCGTTAACAGATGGTGGGACCGTTGAAAGCTACCTGGCTGATCTATCACGCCTGACTGATGTAGAAGCGCTTGCAAAAGCAGTCTACGAAAAGCATGACCATATCGATGTATTAATCAATAACGCAGGCATTTATAAAACATCTGATCCCATCACCCAGGATGGGCTTGATGTGCGCTTTGTAGTCAATACCATTGCGCCCTATCTGCTGACGCAAATGCTTTTGCCATTGCTAGGGTCATCCGGGCGGGTGATTAATCTGTCTTCCGCAGCTCAAGCTCCAGTTAATGTTGAAGCTCTGGCCGGAAGAATCAAACTCGAAGATATGTCCGCTTATGCACAGAGCAAGCTTGCTATTACAATGTGGTCTAACAGTATGGCTTATACACTCAAAGATGAGGGGCCGGTGTTTGTTGCGGTTAACCCAGGATCGCTGCTTGCAACCAAGATGGTTAAAGAGGGCTTTGGTATGGCCGGGAAAGATATTCGTATCGGTGCGGATATCCTCATTCGTGCAGCACTGTCAGATGAATTCGAAACGGCTGCCGGGCAGTATTTCGATAATGATGTGGGTCAGTTTGCCTCGCCCCATCACGATGCGCTTGATTCACAACTATGCGAAGGAGTTGTACAGGCTATCGAGGCAGTTTTAGCTAAAATAACCCGATAGTGGTGATAAAAGCGGTGGGATGAAATAATTATTAACGATAATGCCAGGCTGGTTGATATTTACCCAGTGTCACCTCTAATAACCATAAGATATAAAAAATGCTTCGAGCGGATACCAATAGCGAACCTGAGCGATAATAGAAATGGCACAGGCTATTAATAACGCAGTGATACCGACCTGCGGGCCGGCCAGAAAACGGCCGTTAAAAAAGGCTCTGACCGCCAGGGATGGTGGAAATGCAATTAAATTGACTGGATCAATATTTGCCTGCCTTTTTTCATGAACCCCATTCTTATCAAAACTTGGGCGCCATAAATAACATGGCGCTAACGAACACTTCTTCCCAACCAGCCAAATTAAAAAAGCCTCTAAGAAAAGAGCTGCTTTTTTAATTTGGTCGGGACGACAGGATTTGAACCTGTGACCACTACACCCCCAGTGTAGTGCGCTACCAGACTGCGCTACGCCCCGAAGGGTGCATAGATTACACGAAAGCTTTTTGAATCGAAACAGCCCAGGTGATATATCCTCATTTTATTTTTTATTCATAAAAAAAGACCGGCTTATGCCTGATATAGCTTTGGCTAGATGTAATCCCAGCTCCATAATTACCGCATTTAGTATTTAGACAGCCAGGCTCAGGATTAGGTGTTAGATATGCCGATAGGCGTTCCAGCTCATCTGATATGGCTAGATTGCTTTTAATTGGCGGGGTTTCGCCGCAACCTTTGCATCTTAGTAGAGGGTAGCTCTTACCGCCACCATGAACACTGTAGGCGCTATCATTCTTAGCTTTCAGTTCTTTTGAGGCTGGACCGCGTGACTGCGTATTTGCGCTGGCATACACACCATAATTATCGCATTGAGGGTTCTTGCAGTGATTAACCTGAATGCCATTGATTTCAGGTGGTATTCTGCACTTTTTTGCTCTCGAAGATATCTTCGGCAATAGAAAATCCCTGTCTAGCTATGTAGAGCAGGGATTATAGACTTACTACTGCTTGCTTATCAACACCTTTGTGGAACGGCTGGGGCTTATGCCAGTCTTTTATGATGTACGGTATATCGCAAGGAGCCAGGAAGGCGGTGCGTTATAAATTTAATTTAATGGTTATTTAAGTATGGAAAGTAATCCTTCCAGTTCATCTCGCATCTGGCGGATAATCTGCTGACTTTGTGAGTTATCATCAGCCACATCTTCACCGGTCAACTTTAGTCTTGCACCACCGATGGTATAACCCTGGTCATATAATAAACTGCGAATCTGGCGTATCAGAATAACATCATGACGCTGATAATAACGACGGTTGCCGCGACGTTTTACCGGTTTTAACTGAGAAAACTCCTGTTCCCAATAGCGTAAAACATGGGATTTAACACCGCATAATTCACTGACTTCTCCAATTGTGAAATAGCGTTTTCCCGGTATGACGGGTAATTCGTTATTATTGCTGGCTTCCAGCATAGGCCTCTACTCTTTGTTTCAATTTCTGTCCGGGTCTGAAGGTTACGACACGACGTGCTGAAATGGGAATTTCTTCGCCTGTTTTTGGATTACGACCGGGCCGCTCTGTTTTATTTCTTAAAACAAAATTTCCAAAACCGGAAAGCTTTACGTGATTTGCATCACCCAATGCGGCGCGAACTTCTTCAAAGAACAATTCAACCAGTTCTTTGGCTTCGCGCTTATTTAAGCCCAATTCTTCGTATAAACTTTCAGCCATATCGGCTTTCGTCAATGCCATACCTACTCCCGAAGTGTAGCAGCAAATTGTTGATTTAGTGTAGATATGATATTTTCAATTTCAGTATCTACTTCCAAGTCGGTAAGAGTGCGGGAAAACTCCTGTAAAATCAAGCCGAAAGCGACACTTTTTGTACCTTCGTCCACCCCTTTTCCCTGATATACATCAAATAATTGTATTTCTTTGACTAAATCTGATGATGCTGACTCAATTACCGATAAAATTTCAGCCACTGGAATTTCTTCAGCAACTAGAATTGCCAGATCACGCCTTACTTCCGGATAACGTGATAACGCTGAAAATGCTGGAATTTTATTATGCGCAATAGCAGACTGTTTTAATTCAAACACATAGACTTTCTGATCGATATCCAGCGCTTTCTGCGCTTGTGGATGCAGCGCCCCTATCCAGCCTATCAGTTCGCCATACTGCTTTATGCTAGCGCTCTGCCCCGGGTGTAACGCTGGATGCTCAGCTGCTTCAAACGTCGTTTTAGAAGCCGAATAAGACAGTAATGCTTCAACATCCGCTTTTAGATCAAAATAATCGACTTTTCGGCTCTGCTCAGCCCATTGTTCCTGGTGTATATCGCCACAAATAACACCGGAAAACATGGTTTCCTGGTCAATTGCATCAAATCCCGCTTTTGACATCCCTGAATCCGCCACAGATTTAAATTCATGCGGCTTAAAACACAGACCTGTTTCAAATAGACGAACACGGGTCTGCTGGCGATTTACATTATGCTTTAATGCGCTAAGCAAACCCACCCACATAGTGGTGCGCATCACCGACATTTCTGAAGACAGAGGATTTGCCAGGGCGATTGTTTTCGACTGTGGGTCTACTATTTTCTGCCACTTCGGATCAACAAAACTGTAGCTAATTGCCTCAAAATAACCACGGTCTACCAGGCATTGCTTAAGCGTACTCAGTGAATTTTTCGCTTCAGGTTGCGACTGTATAATCGAGTGATAGCTCGGTTGTGTTCGCGGGATATTGTTATAACCATATAGACGAACTACTTCTTCCAGCAAATCGGCTTCGATCTGTATATCAAAACGGAAACTGGGTGATTTTATTAACCAGCCGACCGCCATGGATGGCGGAAGTGCGGTAGATGCATCGTTACATGGATGTAACTTATTAGGGCTATGCAGGAGCAATTGCCGAGGAGCAACTTTTTCGCCATCAGCAGACACCTTCACTTCCATGCACAGGCGTTGGAAAATGTCGGTAACGTCATCATCCGATAACTCAATACCAAGCACACGTTTAATTTGATTAGAACGCAAATAGATCGGCACTGCCTCTGCAGGGTGTGATGAGGTTTTATGCTCAAGCACGGGGCCTACATCACCACCACAGATTTCACTGACTAATTCAGTGGCTCGTTCAATTGCACGCACCTGCAACTGCGTATCTACACCACGCTCAAAACGGTGCGAAGAGTCGGTATGTAAACCGTAACCACGTGCTTTACCCGCGATAATTTCCGGTTTAAAAAATGCACTTTCAAGAAAAATAGTAGTTGTAGAATCATCAACTGCAGAGTCTTCACCACCCATCACACCAGCCAGTGCCAGCGCTTTGGAATCATCAGCTATTACTAACGTATTTTCCTGAAGCTCAATGTTTTTACCATCTAATAATGTTATTTTTTCTGCTTTTTTAGAAAAACGAACAGTGATTTTGCCACTTAGTTTTTGCAAATCAAAAGCATGCATGGGCTGACCCAGTTCAAGCATGACATAGTTAGTGATATCAACCACCGGGCTCAAACCGCGGATGCCACCGCGCCGTAACCGCTCAAGCATCCATAGTGGTGTCTTTGCATTAACATTAATGCCTTTGATAACCCGACCGGTATAATGCGTACAGGCTTCATCAGCCTGAATCTCAACCGGAAACTCATCTTTTATTGTTTGTTTATCCGGTGCCCACTGTTGCTCGATAACATCACACCGGTTAAGCGCACCGAGCTCACGTGCCACGCCTTCGATACTTAAACAGTCACCTCGATTTGGCGTTAAATCCAGTTCGATAATATTGTCATCAAGTTGTAGGTATTCTCGAATATTTTGACCAAGCGGTGCATCATCAGGTAACTCCATTAAACCTTCTGCACTATCAGCAAGTCCTAGTTCTTTTTCGGAACACAGCATGCCGAATGACTCAACACCACGTAGTTTTGCCGGTTTGATCGTAAAGTTTCCCGGTAATACCGCGCCAATTTTTGCCAGCGGAATAATCAGGCCCTGCCTGACATTGGCAGCACCACAAACAATTTGTTGAATCTCATTTCCATCTGTCACCTGACAGACATTTAATTTGTCAGCATCGGGATGTTTTTCCAGTGACTCAACACGCGCAACAAATACTTCCGTAAAGTCTGCAGCAGCCGGCTCAACACTATCGACTTCCAGGCCGGCCATCGTCAGCTGATCGCACATTTCCTGTGTTGATATATCAGGATTAACCCAGCTTCTTAACCATTGCTCGCTAAATTTCATGTCACTTTCCTACTACGCGAACTGCTGTAAAAATTTAACATCATTTTCAAAGAACAAACGTAAATCATTAACGCCATAACGTAACATCGCTAATCGTTCTACTCCCATACCAAAGGCATAACCGCTGTATTTTTCAGTATCGATACCTGCAGACTCAAATACTTTCGGGTGTACCATGCCACAACCTAACACTTCCAGCCAGCCAGTGTGACCACACACACGACAACCCTCACCTTTACACATCACGCACTGAATATCGACTTCCGATGATGGCTCGGTAAAAGGAAAATACGAAGGTCGAAACCGCGTTTGTAAATCTTCGTTTTCAAAAAACTGTTTCAGAAAATCTGCCAGTGTGCCCATCAGGTCGGCAAAACTCACATTTTCATCGACCAGCAGACCTTCCACCTGATGAAACATCGGTGTGTGCGTTAAATCAGAATCACAGCGATAAACACGACCCGGTGCGATAATGCGCAATGGCGGTTTTTCGATTTCCATGTGCCGCACCTGAACCGGTGAGGTATGCGTACGCAATAGTGTATTGGCATCAAAATAAAAAGTATCGTGCATCGCACGTGCGGGATGATGCGATGGGATGTTCAGAGCTTCAAAATTATGAAAATCGTCTTCGATTTCAGGACCTTGCTCAACAGTAAAACCCAGACGTGAAAACAAATCTTCAATACGCGTCATGGTTCTTGTTACTGGATGCAAACCACCTGATTGCTGACCACGACCTGGCAATGTCACATCAATTTTTTCACTGGCCAGCTTTGCATTGAGCTTTTCGGCTTCCAGCGACTGCTTACATTGCTCAAGCGCCCGCTGCACTTCTGTCTTTGCATTATTGATGTCCTGACCAGCTGCTTTTCTTTCTTCTGCTGGCAACTTGCCTAATGTTTTTAGCAATGAAGTCAGCTCACCTTTTTTACCCAGGTAATCAACTCGAATCTGATCTAAAACGTCAAGATTGTCAGCCGCATTTATTGTTGCAAGTGCATCTGCGGTTAACTTTTGTAAATCCACTTTTTAACTCCCGTATAGAAGTATTGTTTTATTCTTAAAATGTATTACTTAGCCACAGAGACACAGAGGGCACTGAGATGAAAATTAATTTTTTGCCGCAAAACGCAAAAGCCGCAAAGGTGTTTAACAACAAAAAATGTTCTTTCGTCGCTATTTACCTCTGTGGTAAATAATCTTGTTAATTTAATTTCGCACCGCCTTCCTGGCTCCTTGCGGAATACCGCCCATCCCTGGGCATAAAAAGGGGAAGCACACTCCCCCATTTGTACTGATCAAGCGTATTCAGGACCTGCACTATAAGCGAAGCCCAATAGAGACTCGTAAATATTAAGCTGCGAGTGCTTCTTTGGCTTTATCAGCGATTTGTGTAAAGGCTGCCATATCATGTATTGCTAAATCAGCTAAAACTTTACGGTCAATCGCAACGTCTGCTTTTGACAAGCCATTAATTAAACGGCTATATGACATTCCGCATTCGCGTGCAGCGGCATTAATACGTACGATCCATAATGCACGGAACATGCGCTTTTTAACACGACGGTCACGATATGCATATTGACCGGCTTTAATAACAGCTTGATGCGCTACACGGTAAACACGACTACGGGCACCGTAATAACCTTTTGCTTTAGCTAAAACTTTTTTATGTTTAGCGCGGGCCTGTACGCCTCTTTTTACTCTTGGCATTGTTCTATTCTCTACTTAATACTAAATAAATGGGCAGGATCTAATAAATTAGACGTATGGCAACATACGAATAAGCATCTTCTTATCATTTTCATGAACCTGTGCATCATCACGTAAATGACGTTTACGCTTGGTGCTCTTCTTGGTCAAAATATGACGACGATGTGACTTACCACGTTTAAATCCACCAGAACCGTTTTTGCGAAAACGCTTAGCAGCTCCACGGTTTGTTTTCATCTTAGGCATATGCCTTCTCCAAAACTTAAAAATTAGTTATTGAGTTGTAAGTAGTAAGTTTTTTTCCTTTTAACTTAAAACTTAAAACTTGAAACTATCTATTCTATTTGTTCGTTTTCTTCGGTCCTAAAACCATAACCATCTGACGACCTTCCATACCTGGCATTTGTTCAACGTTGGCAATTTCTTCCAGATCAGCCACAACACGTTTCAACAATTCCATACCTAGTTCCTGATGCGCGAATTCACGTCCTCTAAAGCGCATAGTTACTTTGGTTTTGTCGCCATTTTCAAGAAACTTGGTCAGCTTGTTTAGCTTGACTTTATAGTCACCAACCTCGGTACGAGGACGGAACTTAATTTCTTTAACCTGGGTACGACGTTGCTTCTTTTTCGCACCCTGTTTTTTCTTACTGTTTTCAAACCTGAATTTACCAAAATCCATTATTCGGCAAACTGGCGGCTCTGCATTAGGTGAAACTTCTACCAGGTCCAATCCGACCTCTATTGCTCTCTTTAGCGCATCCTCGCTTGTCATGAGTCCAAGCTGGTTACTTTCATGGTCAATTACTCGAACTTGAGGGTAAGTGATGTCGCTATTGATTCGTGTCTTTTTTGGTGAAGCGATAGTTTTATTCCTCTAAAACAGACTGACCGCGGCTCGCGATCTCCAGTGAAAACATAGTAGACACCTCATCAATTGACATGGTGCCCAGGTCTTCACCGCTTCGCGAACGAACGGCCACTGTATTTGTTTCAAGCTCCCGATCGCCGATAACCAGCATGTAGGGAACCCGCTGTATAATGTGCTCGCGAATTTTATATCCTACCTTCTCATTTCTCAAGTCCAATTCGACTTTAAATCCTTGCGAAGCAAGACTTTTTTGCATTATTTTGGCAAATTCAGCCTGTTTGTCCGTAATATTGAGAATCACGGCCTGAACCGGAGCTAACCAGAGCGGAAATTTAGCCTCGTGTTCTTCTATCAAAATACCGACAAAACGCTCCACTGAACCTAAAATTGCACGATGTAACATCACCGGCGTGCGCCTGCTATCATCAGCAGCAATATATATCGCATCGAGTCGTCCCGGCATGGAAAAATCGACCTGCATGGTACCGCACTGCCATTCGCGTCCCAGGCAGTCGCGTAATACAAATTCTATCTTCGGTCCGTAAAACGCACCTTCACCCGGTTGCAGCTTCCAGTCCAGTTTTTTGTTGTCCAGCGCCACTTCCAGTGCCTTTTCTGCTTTATCCCAGGCTTCATCATCACCCACACGCTGCTCCGGGCGAGTTGACAGCGCGACTTTTATATCGGTAAAACCAAAATCGCCATACACTTCATAAACCAGATCAATAAAGGCAGAGACTTCATCCTGCAACTGGTCTTCTGTGCAGAATATGTGCGCATCGTCCTGCACAAAATTCCTCACGCGCATTAATCCATGCAGGGTACCGGAAGGTTCATTTCGGTGACATGAGCCAAATTCAGCCAGTCGCAAAGGTAAATCACGGTGACTTTTCAGCCCCTGGTTAAATACCTGAATATGGCAGGGGCAGTTCATGGGTTTAATCGCATAGTCTCGATTTTCAGAGTGCGTGGTAAACATCATGTCACCGAATTTGTCCCAGTGACCCGATTTTTCCCACAGACTACGATCAACAATTTGCGGGGTATGAATTTCACGGTAATCGTGTTGTCGTAATTTTTCCCGAATATAATTCTGCACCGTTAGATAAACCGACCAGCCTTTTTCGTGCCAGAACACCATACCCGGCGCTTCTTCCTGCATATGAAAGAAATCCAGCTTTTTGGCCAGTTTTCGATGATCACGCTTTTCTGCTTCTTCCAGCTGGTGCAAATAAGCATTTAACTGCTTTTTATCCGGCCACGCTGTGCCGTAAACACGGGTTAGCATTTCGTTGTCTGAGTCACCGCGCCAGTATGCGCCAGCGACTTTCATCAACTTGAATCCTTTGCCCAGTTTGCCGGTGCTTGGCATATGTGGGCCACGACAGACATCAAACCAGTCACCCTGGCGATAAATAGAAACTTCTTCGCCTTCCGGGATAATGTCTTTAATGATTTCTACTTTGTATTTTTCGCCGAGTTCAGCAAAGACTTTTACTGCCTCGTCCTTGTCGAAAATTTCACGTTCTATTGGCAAATCGCGCTTAACAATTTCATGCATACGATCTTCAATGATTTTTAGATCGTCATCGGTAAAAGGTTTATCACGTGCAAAATCGTAATAAAAACCATTTTCTATTGCCGGGCCAATGGTTACCTGTGTACCAGGAAACAGTTCCTGCACTGCCTGCGCCATGATATGTGCGGCATCGTGACGCATCAGCTCTAATGCATCTTCATCACGGGAAGTAACAATGGCGAGTTCAGCATCGCTTTCTATCAAGTATGACGCATCGACCAGTTCGCCATTAACACGACCAGCCAGGGTAGCTTTAGCAAGACCGGGACCAATATCACTAGCCACGTCCATTACCGTTAATGGTGCGTCGAAGGAACGCTGGGTTCCATCAGGTAGAGTAATAACAGGGGTGTTTTGTGGCATATTTTTTTCTCCAGTGGCGATCACTACGAAAGACCGCATGTTTTCTTAAAAATTACGTCATCCTGAGCATAGCGAAGGATCTTGAACGCTAATGGGACATATTGCATTAACTGCAAGATCCTTCACTATCGTTCAGGATGACAGTGAAACTGGTAGGCACGAGTGGATTACTCCGGGCTTCCTGCCGTTACAAATTACGTCCTGTAATTCGCCCTTCGGGCTGGCTTTCACCATTCAATTTTGCTCCAGGCAAAATTAGTCACCCTACGGGCCGCCTTAAAAACAGGCGTTCTAAATTGCTCCAGGCAATTTAGTCGAACCAACGGTGGTTCTCACCCACTCGCACCTTCCGGTGAAACTGGTAGGCACGAGTGGATTCGAACCACCGACCTCTTCCATGTCAAGGAAGCGCTCTAACCAACTGAGCTACGCGCCTAAATATGTAACATTAAATTCAAATTTCTGTGACGCTACGCGCCAGCCAAGGGCGCGAACACTATCAAAATATGGCCTTTTACTCAAGAAACTTTTCAGTAAACTCAAAATATTTAATATATAATCAATCATAGATCATGATATTTAAAAATAAAACGTCCTACAATTAAACTGTTAGGTTGATCAACAATATAGTAAATTACTCACAAAGTAACAGAGAGAATACAACAATGAATAAATTTCTAACAATTGCAACATCCACAACACTTCTCATAAGCGCATTTTTAATTACAGGTTGCAGTAGCAGTGACGACGACGGTGCCACCACCACTACTACTCTTCCTGCGACACTTCCTGCTAATGCTACTGTTATCGACGCCAATAACGCAGAAGTAATGGTTGCAGCTATATCATCATCGTTAAGTACCTTTGACCAGGCTTTAGCTGTAGAAACAACACCTGTAATGGGATTAAATGCTGCACTCGAGATAATCGAGCCCTTTTTAAAAAACCACTCGAGCAGCTCTAGTACAAACCTTGCAACTGGAGTAACCGAGAGCGAGACCTGCCCCGGTGGTGGCACGTATACAGATACATATACTGAAACAACGGTTGGTGATACTTACTCAGTAAGTGGCACCATCAGCTTTGTTAACTGTATCGTTCCCCTTGACACTACCACCAGTTTTACAATAAACGGCAGCCTAAATTATAATGAGTCTGAAAATAACCTTACAGGTGCTTACACCGACAATGCTACCGGTTCGTTAAGTATAGCCGTAGTTTCAAGTACTGATAGCATCACTATCAGTTTCACCGGCCTGGACTTCCAGGAAACTGGAAATAATCAATCCTTTACATACACCACTACTCAATCAGCTTTTGTACTTGTCGTTGTCGTCAATGGCATCACTGAAGTTGCCATCCAGGCAACATTAAGCGCTCCGATTGTTGAAAGTGATGGTGACTCCTGTCCTGAAAGTGGCCATATCTTAATTACCGGGGGTAACAATACAACAGCCGAAGGCATTTACAATGGTGATAACACTATGACAATTAAAGCCAATGGCGTAATTGTCAGAACAGATGCAATTTGTTACGCCTGATCATAATTTAATACTTATGTCATCATAACGGGGCGTAAGCCCCGTTATTTTTTTATGAACAAAATAATCACAGTTTCGACAATATTGATGTGCTTTTCGACTACATCTCTTGCAGAAACACAATTAACCATTTCACCATCATTGCTCCATTTTGATTACACCGAATTCAGCACAACCGATAAAGTCCTGGATCGTGAGTTGGGCTGGCTACCAGGAATTGAGGCCAAGCTAAATCATGCAATCACACCCAAATGGTTACTCAATATCCACACTGCTTATTATCAGGGCACAGTCGACTATGATGGCCATACAACATTAGGAATACCTCACACAACAGACACTAAAACAAGGCTGATTCGCCTTGGCCTCAAAATTGAAAGACAAATCATTGAAAATACGCATCTATTTATCGGTATTCAATCACACCAATGGCAAAGGCTCATTCAGGACAACAATTATGTCAACGGTCTTGATGAAACCTATAAATGGATTGAATACTCAATAGGGCTTAATACTGACATATTTATTTATCAAAAAGACGTAGTTAATATAGAAGCAGCTTATCTATTAACAAGAAATGGAACCCTGGATGTGGACCTGTCCAGAGCCGATCGAGGCTCAACAAGACTTAATCTAGGCGATGGCACAGGTGGACGACTAAATCTGAACTGGAAAAGAATAAGCGAAAACAATACCCGTTATGGTCTGTCATTATTTATTGAAGGCTGGGATTTTGGACAAAGCAACACAAAAATTACTCAGGGCGGCTCACCAAATATACCTGTATCAGAACCCAGAAGCGAAACACGAAATATAGGTCTAAAATTTAATATTGAATATAGTTTTTAAGATATACAATATAACGAATATAGATACAGTGTATTTTTATGATAAAAAATTCAGGCAATTACCGCTTCCAAAGTCTTGCTGCTCGCTTAAGCCTGTGGATTATTTCACTTGGGGCACTTATATTCATTGCTGTATTAGCTGCCAATTATTTTTTATCGCGGTTTTTACTTGAAGATTATGTTGCCGATCTGGCAAAAACAACAACCACATCAACCGTGGGTAAAATTGAAACCATATTTAATGCCGTTGAAGCCAATACCGATTCATTAGCCGCTGTTATTTCGACATCTGATGTAACTAAGAACCAGGTCCAGCAGATGATCAAAGCATTTTTAAAAATCAATGCGGATATTTTTGGCATTACAGTAGCATTAGAGCCAAACACACTAATCGATTCAGCTGGTGACTTTTCTCCCTACTATTATAAAAAAGAAAATAAAATCATCTTTTCTGATCTCGCGGATGAAAGCTACAATTATAAAAACTGGGCATGGTATAGCGAAGCTAAAAAAACAAAGACGCCTGTCTGGTCAGAACCCTACCTTGATGAAGGTGGTGGCAATGTTTTGATGACTACCTACTCCAGCCCCATATACTTAAGTGACGATAAAACCTTTGCGGGTATTGCAACGGCAGATATTGAATTGAGCTGGTTAGATAAAATTGTTAAAGATATACATATTGGTAAATCAGGTTTTGGCTTTATTGTTTCAAAATCTGACATTGTTATTGCGCATCCGGATAATTCACTCAATATGAAAAAGTTAATTGATACACTTGAGCGCAAAGTTATCCCTGATAACTGGAAAAAATATATTGATAGTAAATCACAGTCTTCAACCCTTTACTTACACTCTCCCTGCCGTCATCGTAGTGGATTTTGCTGGGTTGCTATCGAGACCCTTGGCAACACAGGCTGGAAAGTTATCATTGTTATACCTGAGCAGGAGCTCATCGCTGACATTAACTCGCTTACCGTAAAAATTTCCATTATTGCTGTCACTGGCTTGCTGCTTTTATTATTTGTAATTATTTTAATAACACGCCATTTAACCCGTCCCTTAGGCAAACTCGCCATTGCTACCAAAGATATTGGTGCTGGACATCTTGATATCGAACTACCTAAAGCGGCCCGTGAAGATGAAATTGGCGCGTTAACAAATGACTTTAGTTCGATGCGTGCGGCCTTAAAAACATATATAAGCCAGGTACAGGAAACAACGGCTAAACAACAAAAACTGGAAAGTGAAATCCAGATAGCCACAGACATTCAAATGTCGATGATTCCAGGTGCTGGTCATGTTTCGCTAAAACAAAACAGTTATCAGATATTCGCCTATTTAAAGCCCGCCCGATCGGTTGGTGGTGACCTTTACTATTATCAGCAATCTAATGAACAATTATATTTTATTATTGGCGATGTTTCAGACAAAGGTGTACCCGCTGCATTGTTTATGGCAAAAACCGTTACCCTTTATACCCGTGCGCTAAAAGACAAGCTTTCACCGGGTCAAACATTTACTATGATGAATGATGTACTTGCTCAAAATAATGATGCCTGCATGTTTGTCACCGCACTATGCGGCAGAATCAACCTGGACACTGGTAATATTGTGATGGCCAATGCAGGGCATATGAATCCAGTTATTCAGATAGCAGAAAACACGGATGACTATGAAATAAAAGGCGCAACCGCACTTGGTTTAATGGAAGGTCTGGACTACCCTGATATCGAATTTACATTAAATAACAACACGTCGATAATTATGTACACCGATGGAATTTCTGAGGCGCATGATATTAACGACAATCAATACAGCGACGAAAAGCTCATTAACTTCATCGCCGAGACAAATACCCGCAGTACACAGGAGAGCGGGAGAAAAATCATAGAAAGTGTTGAGAATTTCTCAGCAGGTACCGAGCAATTTGACGATATAACTTTGTTAATTATTCATTATGAATAAACCGGAACTCAACCGACAAGTTATTTCTGTACAGAACAAAACCTCTGAGAGCATAAAACTGTCAGACTTTCTGGCCGAATTTATTTCTGCAAATAACATACCTGATGCCATACACAATGACCTGCGACTGGCTACTGAAGAAGCCTTTGTAAATATAGTCAATTACGCCTTTTCAAACAAAGAAACTCAGATGATATCAATTGCGATAAGCTGCAACAATAATGCAATAAGCATTACTTTCATTGATCAAGGATTTGCATTCAACCCCCTGCTTGCTGCTGGCATCAACTCAAGTAAAAGTATCAATACAAATGATTTGTGTGATGGCGGTATGGGGATACGCATCATCAAATCGCTAACCGACAAACAAGAATACAGTAGAATCAATCAGTGCAATGTCTTTACCGTTACCAAGAACTATTGAAAGCGCTATACTAAGTAAAAATAAAAAATAAAGAATCGGAGTTCATCATGTCATTAGAAATCGTCATTACACCCGAAGCAAACAATGGCAAACGCATTTCAATTGCAGGCAGCCTTGATAGCAATACCGCACCAGAGCTGCAACAAAGTATTGATACTGAAATTAACCCGTCAACCAGTACAACAATTATGGACTTCAAAGATCTGGATTTTTTAAGCAGCGCAGGTTTAAGAGTTATCTTTAAAACAAAAAAGCTTATGAAGAACAGTGGCGGTAAATTTTTACTGGTTAACCTGCGACCTCAAATTAAAAAAGTTTTTGAGATCATCAAAGCACTGGATGGCATGGATGTATTTAAAGATCAGGATGAAATGGATGATTACCTGACGGCCATGCAGAACAAGGTAAAGGATGGGGAATAGTGAATTGTAAGTTGTAAGTGATTTTAAAATCTATGTCGCATCAGTAAAAGCTTTACTTAATACTTGCAACTTAAAACTTAAAACCCGTTAATCACTCTTCTGCATCTCGTATATCATCAAACACAGAGTAAACATCGCTTTCCCAGCGTTTAAATAACACTTTATCTTTTTCGTTATCTATCATCTCTGCATAAATCATCGGGTTTGCTGTGACCAGCACGGTTTCACCCGACTCCGCAAATATAGAAATTTGGGGTGGCATATACGCTGCCAGCACTGGATACTTATCGACCAGGTATTGTATTTCCTCTGGCTTACCAACAAACACAACGCGATATTTGTCCGTTTTATAACCCATACCAGTTAAACCAATATCTATCCGTTGCACACGCGTAATCTCATAACCGTGATCTTTAATTGATGTTTGCAGCGTCAACATCGCTTCAGGAAAACTCTGCTGCGAGCGAACCATTAACAGTTCACTTGCCAACGAGCAGCAGCGCAACATAACAAAGCTATACTTAACACATACCGGGACAAAATTTTCATAAGGTAGCATCCTCTAACAGAGTTTTATACACCTCATGCATTTGCCGGCATGAATCATCGAGTTCGCGGTTATTAAATAATTCACTCAAGCGTTTAGGGTTAACCGTACTTAACTGAACCTTGTTGTTTTTTTCTATGACCGTGACCCGACAGGGAAGAAACATGCCTACACGCGGGTCGATTGCCAGCGCTTCAAATAAAAACCCGAAGTTACAAAAATGCAGCACGACCTGTTTTTTGTTTTCCTTGCCTTCGGCAACCAGGCCGTGCTCAAGATAATCGGTACGAATTAAGGTAAAGTTCTGGTCGGTAATGGCCTGTTTTAAATTCGCCACTGTCTCTTCCAGACCATATGGCGAGTCCATCATTATAACCATTGACTCATCGTCACTTTCATTTGAAGTTTGCTTTAATTCAGTTGTGGATTTTTCCATTGAGCGAATATAAGCAACAACATCATTAATATCTTGCTCTGACAGACCAGCAACCAGCATCGATGTCATCGGCGTACCTTCACGCCCGAAAATAATGGTATCGCGTATCATGTTATCGCTCGCTGATGCCAGAAATCCGGCATTATTTAACGCCGGGGCAATAATCGGTAAATCACGTTTGCGTGAAAAGGTTACACCTGTACCTTTACCACCTCGACCTTCCTTGCCATGGCATTGAGTACAATATTTTGCAAATAACTGCTTGCCGTTTTTACTGTCACCTTTAACAACCGTAGTATTTTCTATTACTCCATGTTTGTCTGACCAGTTTCTTAAGTGCCTGGCGATTGCATTTAGCTGCGCGTCACTCAAACTTTCAAAGGCAGGCATAATTCTTCCCGGCCGCCCAAAACGAATTGTTTTTTTCAGGTACTCGTCCGACACACTATTTAAAAATGATGGCAATGCAATCGGCACACCGACCCCACCCTTGCCATCAATACCATGGCAGGAAGAGCAATGTCTGGCAAACAGCTTTTCGCCATCTGGCGCACTCTCGACACACATACTGAGTAAGGCAATAAAAAGAAAAAGAAAAGCTTTCATGTGATCTTTTATAACTAGCCTGAATGGTTAATATCAGACTAACCTGGCGGCCAGTGCATGCTGCGGCCGGCTAACAGGTGCATATGAATGTGAAAAACCGTCTGCCCGGCTTTTTCATTGCAGTTAACAACCAGTCTGTAACCATCATCGCTAACGCCTTCCTGGGCGGCAATTATTTTAGCGACACTAAACAACTTCCCCATAATTAATTCATGGTTTTCAGCGAGATCATTAACCGTTGAAATATGCATTCTGGGAATAATCAATATATGCGTTGGTGCCTTTGGATTAACATCGCGAAAAGCCAGTACCTCGTCGCTTTCGAAAACGATATCAGCCGGAATCTCACCTTCTAGTACCTTACAAAACAGACAATCACTTATGAATACACCTCAAACAGGAAAAAGTAGAACTCAAGCACATGAAAAATATATTGATATTAAATCCCATGAATAGCCGTATAAATTTTAAGAATCAAAGCGTTGTCGCCCACTAAAAGCATGCGCCAGCGTACCTGCATCAATATACTCCAACTCACCACCTAATGGTACGCCGTGTGCAATTCGCGTAGTCAATATCTGGTGTTTAGCAGCCATATTAAGAGATATAATGCGCGGTAGCTTCACCTTCAACGGTAGGATTGGTTGCCAGAATTAACTCTTTAACCTCATCGTTCGCCAATCTGGCCTGGAGTAAATCCAGTCCCAGTTCCACAGGCCCGATGCCATCGAGTGGTGACAGATGCCCCATCAGGACAAAATATTTTCCACGAAACTCGGCTGTATGCTCAATGGCAAATATGTCGGCAGGGGTTTCTATCACGCATAATGTGCCATTATCTCTTGATGTGCTGACACAGATTTCGCATAACGCATTCTCACTCAAGGTACGGCACATCGAACAATGACCAATTTTCTAACCGCTTCGATCAACACACTGGAAAGATTTTTCGCCCCCTCCGGCATTATGCTCAAGTAAATAAAATGCCATGCGTTGCGCAGATTTAGGCCCTACCCCAGGCAAACATTTTAAAGCGTCTATTAACTGCTGAAGCAAAGGTGACATAACGGTTTATACAAAAAAAGTTAAAACGGTAATTTCATGCCACCGGGCAAATTAAGACCTGCCGTCAATCCAGACATTTTTGAAGCTGATCTCTGCTCGATTTTTCTTACCGCATCATTGACTGCAGCAGCCAGTAAATCTTCGATCATTTCCTTATCATCCTGCATCAGACTTTCATCAATATTAACGCGACGTAATTCATGACGGCCATTCATCAATACTTTTACCAGGCCACCACCGGCCAAACCTTCAACTTCCATATTAGCTATTTCCTGTTGCGCTTTTTGCATACTTCCTGGCATTTTTTGCGCCTGTTTCATCATGTTACCCATTCCACCTTTCATAATTACCTCTTTAATCTTATATGTTTGTATCTATTCAGCATGTTTAGAATAAGGACACAGCTTATTGATTTATAAGAACGCGCGAATACGTCCATGTAAACTCACACTGCAATATCCTGTTGCATAAGCCTGATAAATCAACAACCTGCACCCTCCGTAAAAATCACCCAGAGATGTTA
>CAVWXQ010000016.1:0-149476 GCA_963759005.1 uncultured Gammaproteobacteria bacterium | reverse complement strand
AGTATGCCCCGCCCCCTGTGAGAATGGCTGTAACCGTAACGAGGTTGAAGAACCTATCGGCATCAACTCGGTAGAACAATTTGTTGGTGACTGGGCGCTTAAAAACAAACTGACTCTGCCTGAGCCAGGCAAGGCTACCGGCAAACGGGTTGCTATTATCGGCGGTGGCGTCGCCGGTTTAAGCGCGGCCTATTTCCTGCGCCTGATGGGTCACGACTGCACCATTTTTGAAGAGTACCCAGAACTCGGTGGCATGGCGGTGTTTGGTATCCCCGGTTACCGTACACCACGCGAGGTGCTGGAAGGTGAAATAAATCGCATCATTGATCTAGGTGTCGAGGTTAAACTCAATACCCGGGTCGGCAAAGACGTCAGCGTTGAAACCCTGGAAAAAGACTATGACGCCGTCCTCTGGGCGATTGGTGCCACGACTGGCCGAGCCTTACCCATTCCCGGTGCCGATGCGCCTAATTGTGTTGATGGCATGTCCTATCTGCGTGCATTCAACGAAGGCCGGCTTAAATATCTTAATGGACGCATACTGGTGGTCGGTGCCGGCGATACCGCCATGGATGTTGTGGCCGTGGCGCGACGCATCGGTAACATCGAACACCATCACGAAAAAGATCGACCTGAAAATGTCATCCTCGGCTATACCGTGCACGATGTTGCCACTGTCGCCAAACGTCAGGGCGGTGATGTCTGGATTGTTTACCGACGGCCTGTTGCCAATGCCCCGGCCACTAAACACGAACTCGATGCGGTATTACATGAGGGCGTAGAGTTTCACGATGGACTGGCGCCAATAGAAATAATCAAGGGTGAAGATGGTCTGGCCAAAGCCTTACGTGTGCAACCGGTGAAATGGACCGAGGGTAATATGGAAAACGACGGCGACGAATTTGATATCGAGTGCAGTCTGGTGGTTTCTGCCACAGGGCAGACAGGTAATTATGAAGGCATAGAAGCGTTCGATAATGGCTGGGGTCTGATTGATTCCGACAAACTCTTTTGCGTAAAAGACAAGCCCGGACATTTTGTCGCCGGTGACGCCGTCAAACCCCATCTGCTAACCACCGCCATCGGCCAGGCATCCATCGCAGTTGAAAGCATTGACCGGTATCTGGACAGGCAGACGATTCCTAAAAGACCCAAGGTTGATAGCCATCACTTTAAACTTCTGGATGAACTAAAGTCCAGAGACCTGGAACCAGAAGAATTTAACCAAAAGGAACAAGGCCGGGATTGGGGTACCTACAGTTCAAAGTATGCAATTCACAACTACGATGATCGAGCCGACACTGAAATCATCCCGCACGAAGAATTGTTCCTCGGGCATTTTTCATATCAGCCAATGCATCGTCGGACCGAGTCACTGGTCGGCGCGGATGAAATACTGAATAATTTCGATGAGCGTTTCCAGTGTTTATCCGAAGAAGAAACCATTATGGAAGCCAAACGCTGCATGAGCTGCGGTATGTGTTTCGAATGTGACAATTGCCTTATCTATTGCCCGGAAGATGCCATCTTCAAAGTCAAAGATGACGAACATGCAATCGGCCGGTATGTAGATACCGACTATGACAAGTGTGTCGGTTGCCACATATGCGCGGAAGTTTGTCCCAGTGGTTATATCAAGATGGGTATGGGTGGATAGACGGCAAACCTCATAATCCTATCTGTTTAACATCTAAACCATAGGTATTATTCTCCAGACTTTTTACAATATGTAATGGCATTTTATCCGGTTTGGCGAGATCAAAAACTCGACGTTTTTTATAGGGACGCTTGTTTTCATCAAGCAACATAATAACTTTAGGTTTTAGTTTCTGTTGTGTATTTTGCGACAAGATTGCACCGACTGCGCCAGATGATAGCTCAACAAGAGAACCAGTAGGATAAACGCCCATACACTGCATAAATTGTTCAACTAACGATTGTTGAAAAGATTTGTCTCGTAAGTTGTAAATATTTTGCAACGCTTTGTGCTCTGGTATGGCTTCTCTATAGGGTGTCGCTGTTATCATTGCATCATAACAATCGATAATCGCTGCCATCCTTCCATAAGCAGGCGTCTGCATACCAACCAGGCCATTGGGGTAGCCACTACCGTCGTATCTTTCGTGATGAGTTAACGCAATGTTTATTACATCTTCATTTATACCTTTAGTATTCCTTAATATGTCGACAGTAAAAGCGACATGCTTACGCATCATTTCTGCTTCTTCAGATGTATGTGGTGTACTCTTTATCAATAACTCTTTAGGTAATCTAATCTTGCCTATATCCATCAACAACAATCCCATTGCCAATGTATTGAGTTCTTTTTTATTCAGACCCATGTGACGCCCGAATGCGATACCTAAGGCACAGTTCTGCACAGCATGATCATAGCTGTATGCGTCATGGTGTTGCATTTTTGATAACCACATAAAAGCATCGGAATTTCTAATCATACTATCCAGTATAGGTTCTACCGCACTTTTAACGGTGACGATGTCCAGTTGACCTTTCCTAAAGTCGTGCTCTACGATACGTGCCACACATTCCGACGCTTTTTCGAAAGCAACTTTTGCTTCGGGAATTTCTTCAACCGTTGTGTTTTTATCAACATAGTTAACTGGTTTTTTGCCGGTATCTAGAATTCCTTCTACCTGCCTGTTGGTTTTCAGAGATTGTTTTGTGTGAAATCCCGACTCAAGGTCAAAGTACATCTCTGCCCTAACGCCCAGGTTGATATCAATGTAAACGTAATCGCAATACTTAACCAGTGCACATATTTGAGTTTCATCTTCAATGAAGAAGCCCTGAATTAAAAATGGCGTTTGCATCCATGGCCGATCAAGTTTCGATATATACATGCCCACTTTTAAATAAGCAGTGCTAACTTTTCGATCCATAACGGTAACCTGATGAAATCTATAGAATGATATTTAGATATTTGAGAGCTTTGAGAATTACTGCGCAACTGGGGATAGTCAAAATCGCAGCAATTATTTGCATTTAGCAAAGTATCGGCAGGAAATTAAATATCTTAATAGCTTTAAGTAAGAACAGCGTTATTCAGCTAATTATTATGTCCAACGCATTGGTGTTTAATTGGGTAAGAGCAGTCAGTGCCCTGTTGATTAGTTTATGTTGAGAAAAAACTTATAAAGTAATGTTTTTATTGATAAAATAGTCAGATAGACATTTTGTGTGGCTGATTTCTGTAGCATGGGGTTGCGTGGCTCTGATCGCTGCTACGATGGCGCTTCAACCCGGATATTTCTGATGTTTGCTCAAGCCACGTTTTTTTCTTGATTGCCTGGGCTCAAATTAGCAGTCACAACACTGCTAGTAGGTAATTCATAGTTAGCTTTATGTGCAAAAGCCGGTAACAAAATCGGCGCAATGGCATTGAGGCCAATCGCTACTTTATAATTATCCAGTCCAGATTTTTCTGCAATTGAATCGATATTAATCTTTGAGTCGGCATCATAGGAGCAGCCCGCCATTAAACAGGCCATCGTCTCATACAAGCTGGTGATCTGTGTAGCTTCATAGATAGCTGAAGCGGCATTCGGCAGAAACTGTAACACCTGGTCATACGAAAAATTTTCACGCAGTAAACATTGCGTAAGTGCACTTTTATGCACCACGAAACAGTGTGTAACAATTTCCATAATAATGACCTTCAGTATTCATCTGCTAATAAATAATACTATAGAAAAAAGAGTGGGTGCCGGCAATGCCATTCAGTCATGTTTAACAATTGCTAACAATTGAATTAACAGCTGTTACAGGCCGGCCTCTTCTCAAGGTTTTTTATCACGGATCTCTCTCCGTTAATTTCTGTTGTCCTCACAACCAGTAAAGTGTGACTTAAGGCCTATGCTTAACCTTTTTCTGTAAAATGTGACTTTTATTATTCACATAGAGTCTATATGATACGAAATATAAACTTAAAAAATTGATCAACAATATAAATTCTATTTTTGGGAAATAATAATGAAAATCACAAAAATCATGTTTAGGCTAAAATTGCTAGCTGTAGTAATTGTTCTGGGTGGTTGCGCTTCATCACAGCCTAAATTAACTCAGGAACAGATTCTGGATCAGTACCCAAAGGTTGCGGAACTTAATTCAGCCGTTAAAAATTCTAAATCAAAAGGTGCAGAATTATTTGCGCCGGAAAGTTACATCACTGCGAAAGATTCATTAGAAGCTGCAATGAATGCTGCGCATAATAATAAACAGGAAAAAGCAAATGAAGAAGCGGCTGAAGGCCTGGCGGTCATTGATAAGCTAAATCGCGATACCCAGGAGAGTCAACATATACTGAACGAGGTACAAGAAGCTCGTGAACGTGCAATTTCTGCGGGCGTCATTACATTACAGGTCGATAAACTCACCAGGATGGACAAGAAACTTAAACAAGCTTCAACACTGATTGAAGAAGGTAAAATTGAGGATGCGAAACGACTTCGACCCAAGCTTATCGACGGTTACAAACAACTTGAACTGGCAACGTTGAAAATGGGTACCGCAGAGCTGGCCAGGTCCGCGATTGCTGATGCTAAAAAGAATGGCGCGAAAGATTATGCGCCAAAGACATTTGCCGAGGCTGAAGAAAAACTGGTATTGGCTACAACAATACTTGAGTCCGACCGGACACAAACAGACAAAGCAAATGCACAGGCAGAGAATGCAAAATGGCTGGCTGAAAAAAGTTCATCTATCACTGAAACAGTCAAAGACTTTAACCGTCGCGATTACACCAAGGAAGATATCGTGCTTTGGTATCAACAACAGCTAAACACCGTTAATGAACCCATTGGTGTACAACTTGCATTCAATAAAACCAATGACGAAATGGTGCAAAAATTCAAAAATACGGTTCAACAGCTTAAGGCGACTGAAGTTGAATATGGAGAGCAGTTGGCATTAACAGAAATAGAACGCTCTACTATGCAAAAAAATGAACGTGCAGATAAAGAGAAATTTGAAAAAGTACAGGCGATGTTTACCGCAAAAGAAGCAAACGTATATCGTCAGCTACAAAACGTACTGATCTCAGCACATGGATTCCAGTTTCCTTCTGGACAGAGTGAAATACAGACAGTCAATTTTCCACTGATGAATAAAATAATACGTGCGATAAATATTTTTCCTAATTCACGTATTGAAGTGACTGGACATACCGACTCGACGGGAAGTGACAACATTAACCGGTTAGTCTCACAATCGCGTGCTGAGAATGTAGGTAAATTTTTGGTTGAAGTCGGTGAAATATCAAAGAGCCGTATCAAAACTTATGGCTTTGGAGAAAGTCGACCCGTTGCCACCAATAAAACAGTCCAGGGTCGCGCTGAAAACCGGCGTGTTGAGATCAAGATTATTAACAAATAATATGTTTTACTAAATAGTCAAGGTCAGAGAGCAATGACACAGCTAATTCTACGGGCAGACACTTAAGTTATTAATATAGTCTGCTAGCAGCTTCACTCCGCTGGTATCAACAACGGTACTAGCCAGTGGTGGCATTTGGTCATCTGCAGTGCAACTACTTACACCCTCTCTGCAATTTATTCGATGATAAAGGCTTGAGTCATTTGCATTACCTGGCGAAACAATGAAGCTCGCAGTGGCAATATTGTAATTGGGCGTTACCTTGCAAACGTTCATGTCGGCATCGGCAGTTGTGATGTTGAAATCCAGCATGACATTGGTGGGTCCACCCTGGCGATGACATTGTGAACAATTGGTATAAAGATAAGCTCGTGCACGTTCAGTTGGCGATGCTGTTGTATCACTGGGTGGTGTTAAATGTGGCAATGAATTTACATCGCCCACTGTATTGGAAAACATGCCGATATGATCCAGTGTGGCTAACTGATTAGCCGTAATGCCCGAGCTGGGATAGGTAAAGTCACGATTTATCTGTCTTACTTCTGGCCCCAGTATTATGCCTGCAATATCTGTATGACAGAACATGCATTGTGATGAGCTGGGATAGAGATACGTTTGGCCACTTATATCTTTTGTTTTGCCATTAAGCACCAGGCTTGCATCGGTTTCGCTATCATTCCATTCATAACTATAACCCGCCCAGTTACCGTCAAGATGTTTAACTAAAAGACGAGTTTCGACAAGTTTGTTATTTAGTCGGAAATTTTTTACCAGCACACTGTTATCTGGAAATGTCCATTCGCCATTCAGCTCGATGCTGATGGTTGTGTTATCCGGTATGGCGAACCATCGATCTTTGACGGCACCATCAGACCAAAATGGTGCGTTAACATCGTATGGAATCAAGCCCTGTGCCATTTGTGTGGCATCAGCTGCATCGACACACCCTGTTTCCGATAACAAGGTTGGAAAGGGAGCTGATGAAACGCCAGTGGCAGCTTCGATGCGATAAACATAACCATTGCCACGACTGAGTACATAAAGTTCACCATTGGCGTCTTCGGCAAAAGAACTGATATAACTGGCATCGGTGGTGCTGTTATTAACCACATCGATGAGTGATGGTGTGCCGTAGGGATCAGTTAAACCCCAGATGGGCCCCGGGTAATAATCCGAAAACAGATAGCTGCCGACTAATGATGGAATGGCACTGCCCCGATAAACGTAGCCGCCCGTAATAGAAGAGCCAACGCTGTGATCGTATTCATGTATCGGTGAAATAGTTAGTGCTGAGCAGCCGCTGCTTGTGTCGTATATGTGATTACCTTCGTAACAACGCCAGCCATAATTACCGCCTTTGATAATTACATCAACTTCTTCCCAGTTTTCCTGACCCACATCACCGGCCACTAACTGACCAGTGACTTTATCAAAACTCCAACGCCAGGGATTACGCAAGCCAAGGGCATAAATCTCATCGGCACCTGCCTGCCCGACATAAGGATTATCAGACGGGCTGGAATAATAAATCTGGTTACCGGGGTCGGCGGGGTTATCCACATCAATGCGTAACATTTTACCTAACAGGCTGTTGATGTTTTGAGCGTAATCGTCTGGATCACCTGCGCTACCACCATCGCCCAAACCAATATACAAATAACCATCGGGGCCAAACAATATATTGCCGCCATTGTGGTTACTATAAGGTTGATCGACCCGCAAGATGATTTGTTCACTGGCTAAATTTAGCTGGGAATCACTGTCAGCGGTAAACCGTGAAATGATAGATTGATGCCCGGACACTGGGGATGAGTAATAAACATAAACATAACTATTAGTCGCATAGTTCGGGTGAAATGCAAATCCAAGCAAACCCCTTTCTCCGGAAAATGTTACCCGACTAGTCAGGTCTGCAAATAACGTTGCGCTAGCATCGTTTACAAGGAAGGTTCTAATGGTCCCATTTTGCTCGGCAACATACCAGCGATTCTGATCAGTGGGTGATTGCCGCAAGACCACCGGATTGCTAAAAGTCAGGCTGGTGAATACACGGGTAAGCGTAACTGATGTACTTGTGTTAGCTGCTTCTGGAATCGCACAATTAGCATTTGTTGGCCGCTGTGATAATCCGTAAGAGCTGTTATTATTCGATGAACTACTGCAGGCAGATAAATAAAATGCCAATATAATAACAACAGAAAACACCCTAAGCTTTAATAGCGACATTATTTCCACTTCTTTAAAATTATCCCATTTCAATGATAAAGCAGTCTGTCTAATTTCACTAGTTTGTTTTACGAAAGCAGTAAATCGTGGTCTCGATCACTGTTCCTGACGTGATTCTACCTCCTACGCTGACCTCCACGGCAAGGATAGTTCCCAACTATACTTGCCTTGTAGTTGTGTCTCTAATTCTTCTCTCTTTTGAGTATAATAAAGGCTGTTATAAGAGATAAAAAGACCATAATTTGGGAATAGATTATAGTGTTGTCAAAGAGTTAGGTAGATTCGACCCCGGTTATCATGGCTGCTTAAATTAAAAATCAGACAGGTACAAAGAGATACCTGCCTGATTGAGTGGTAAAGAAAGGAAAAATTATCGACCAGCATTGTGAACGCGAACCATCGCAGTTGGGCCACGCCAGTCAAGATCTGCAGGTACTAAATCACCAACACCATGCACGCCGTTGTGTATGGTAACAAAACCTTCACCGTCACCTTCTATTGGCGTATTGGTTCCCCCACAGGGTGGTCCGGGAATGTCGATACACAATTCATTATTATCTTCAGAACCTGCATCATAGGTCATTGCATTTGCACTGGCATAATGCTTCGTTTTTGGTGCTTTAAGGGTTGCAGAAGTGAATGCATCATTCGATGTTGCTAGCATACTGGCAACAGTAAAATACGTCCTCTTTGGCGCTTTAATTGTTACTGTAATAGAGTGGCCGGGTAATATAACAGGTGGCGTTTGGTCTAATGTTGACATGACGGCAGAAACATAAGCATTTTTAGCAAGAGAATCTAATAAGGGTGTTACGTTGCCACTTTCGGCCATAATAACAAGTTCAGGCGAAGCTACTTCTGTTACCTTGAATAGTGAAAAGTGCGCGTTGTGAGCAATAACAGCCGGTGGTGTGATTACATGGTTCACTGTCGTGTTGGTAATAGTAACGTGGTAAGTATTTAATTTGTTTGTGTTATCATCATCTGCTATGGCATTAGATACAGCCAGTGCAGAAGCCATGGTTAACGCGAGTGGTAATAGTTTCATTGTAAAAACGCCTCAATTTTATCAGTTAATATTTTCTTTAATATTTCTTCATAAAATATTAAAGAACGATATAAGAAATTAAATGATAAAATTCACAGCTGAGTCACACAGTGATCACATTTTTGTCACAAATAACTGTTGTTGTAATAAAAAAATAAGTTGTTCTGAGCTACCTGCTTTTTACTGCTTATCATAGGCACTGTTAACCACAGGCCGTCTTACTTTCTATAAGTAAGCAGCATTATGTGTCGGTAAGCGTTATTCACAAATAGTAGAAATAATTACACTCTGGACTCCCCCACTGTTGTTAAACTAAAGCAGAAAAGTTAAATCAAAGAAAATCAAAGCACAGGAAATTCAAATGAAAGCCTTCGTCAAAACTAATATCGTATTATTGCTAACCGCCCTGTTAATAGCAGGCTGCTCCAGTAGTCCCAAGCCACAGGTAGATCAGGGAAATTCGGCAGAATCGCAGAAATCCAACGCCAAACAGGCACAGGATGAACTGTCTTCAGAAACATCCAGGGTGAAATGATTCAGTAAGACCTAACACAGTTAATGCGGACGGTGGGGCCAAACAAAGACAGCCACAAAATAATTGCCTTTAACTAATGCATCAACTCGATGCGAAACACTTTTCCTATCGCATCGATGGTTTTCGGGCTATCCCATTCGTATGCCCCACGAACTTTTTCCAGTACCCGGCCCTGAGCATCGACCAGAATAGTCAGCGGAATGGTATTGGCACCCAGCATGTTTTCCAGTAACAGCTTGCTGTCGAGAAAATTCTCAAAGCTAATTCCTGTTTGCTTGATAAAGGCCTCAGCCTTATTGCGATAGTCGTCTGTCGAAATCCCGATGACGTTGAACTGTTTTCCGTTATAGCGGTGTGCAAGCCGCTTCAGCGAGCTCATTTCAGCTCGACAAGGGCCGCACCAACTTGCCCAGATGTTAATGATCAGCGGTTTTCCCCTGAAATCAGAAAACTTTTTGGTTTTCCCGTTAAGACCATCCAGCGTTGCTTCGCGCAAGTAACCGCCAATTTCGACCTCGCCGGGTGTGCTAGCAAATGTGGCTGTAGATAGTACAGATGCCAGGAAAAAACCGAGTAAAAATATTCGCATGTAAACAAAACCTTTTTGATGAAGCAAATCGATGAAGCAAATCTATAATTCTTCTGTTAAAGAAAATTCATCGACGCCGAAAAAATTATTTCTGTGTTTAGTGGGCATTTAGATCATATCAGATGGCCGACAGAATACCAGTGAGTTGAATTAATCGTGATCGGTCTTCGATTGTTGTGTGATGACTGGTATTATTACGCGGTAAATATTAAAAAATAATTTATTAAAACTTCAAGCCAGTTTCGCCAAACACGTCAGTAGTAATTATCGAGAACAATTAACGAGACCACTAAATGAACGACGACCTCAACCAGATAGCACAGCGTTTTAACCAGATTGCACCCAATGTCGATTTCTGGACCCTACGTTTAACCAATGAAACGCGTGAAGCACTCTGCGTGCGTCAGGGTGTGATGCAACCCGTGTTTAATCAGCTTGCTCGTGGCGCTTTACTTACCGTGGTTATCGGTGAGGGTTGTGGTTATGCGGCAACCAGTGATCTGAGTGTGAGTGGTTTAAAAAAGGCCGTGAGCCAGGCCAGCGACTGGGCAAAACAGAGTGCAGGCCTGGGTCTGTTAAAAGCCAGCGATTACCCGCGGCCTGAAAGTAAGGCGCAGTATGAAACACCTGTTAAACAGCATTGGCATGAGATGCCACTCAATGAAAAAGTGACACTACTGCAAGATGCGAATAAAGCGCTAAAAATTAATGACAGCATTGTTGACTGGCAAGCTTATATGGCTAACCGTTGCGAAGACACCTTATTAACCAGCAGCGCAGGTGCGCATATAGAACAACGTTTTCATTATATTAATCCCGGTCTGTCTGCAGTTGCCAATAAAGGTTCACAAACTCAGTATCGGACAGGCGGCGGCTCACAGAGCGCTCGTCAGGGTGGTCTGGAACAATTAGCCTTATTAGATTTTCCCGACTCGGCGACCGCGCTGGCTAAACAGGCCGTCGCATTATTAGGTGCCGATGAATGCCCACAGGGCAAAATGGATGTGGTACTGGCACCGAGTCAGATGGTTCTGCAAATCCATGAAAGCATCGGCCATCCGCTGGAGCTCGACCGCATTCTTGGCGATGAGCGCAACTACGCCGGCACCAGTTTTGTCAGCCAGGAGATGTTTGGCAGTTATCAATATGGTTCTGATCTACTCAATGTCACCTTCGACCCTGATCGAACAGAACAGTTAGCCAGTTACGCTTATGATGATGAAGGTTCACCGGCTCAGCGTGAATATATTATTCGCAACGGCATTTTACAACGCCCGCTCGGTAGCCTCACTTCGCAGGCGCGCGCAGGCATGTCAGGTGTAGCTAATGCGCGACAGGCAGACTGGTTTCGCCCACCCATTGACCGTATGGCAAACCTCAATGTTGAGCCGGGCGATTCAAGTGTCGAACAGATGATCGCGAGTGTTGAACACGGCGTGTATATGGAAACCAATCGTTCATGGTCGATTGATGATAGCCGTAACAAATTTCAGTTTGGCTGTGAACTCGGCAGAGTGATAGAAAATGGTGAACTAAAAGGCCTGGTACGTAACCCAAACTACCGGGGCATATCTGCAACGTTCTGGCGTAACCTGGTTGACGTGGGCAATGCAGAAAGCTTCCAGGTGCAAGGCGTCACTAACTGTGGCAAAGGCGAACCTAACCAGGCCATTTATGTCGGGCATGCATCACCCACCTGTCGCTTTAGTGACGTTGATGTTTTCGGGGGTGCCGCGTAATGCAGAATTATTTTTATTCGCTAAGCGAAACCCTGTTCAAAAAACTTCAGGGTGAAGAACAATTATTACTCAGTTTTGAAGGTGAAGATTCTGATTTTGTACGACTGAATGACAACCAAATCAGGCAGGCTGGTAACGTATCGCAACGCAGACTTTGTCTCGACCTTATCGAAGGTAAACGTCATGCAGAGGCCTGCGTTGAACTTGCCGGTGACAATGAACAGGATATAAAGCAACTGCTAGCAACCATGAATAAACTAAGAGAGCAACGCGCGTTTTTACCCGAAGACCCCTATTTGTGTTTTGCCACCGAGATAAATAACTCAGAATATCACCATGACAATGAAGTGATAAATAGCCATAAAGCCATTGAACAAATTATACAAACAGGTAATGGCATGGATCTGGTGGGTGTTTTTGCAAACGGCAACCAGTATGCTGGCTTCGCTAATTCAATGGGGCAACGTAACTGGCATAGCAGTGCGAATTTTAATTTCGACTGGAGCTGTTACCAGACAAAAGATAAAGCAGTAAAAAAAAGCTATGCCGGTTTTAACTGGCAGCCGGATATATTGGCTGCTAAAATTGAAAACAGTAAACACCAGTTAGCCGTACTGGCTAAACCATCAAAAACCATCAATCCGGGTCGTTATCGCGCTTATCTCGCCCCCGCTGCCCTCAATGAAATAATTGGCACCATGGCCTGGGGTGGTTTTGGTTTAAAAAGTCATCGCACTAAAACCACGCCACTGATTCAAATGCTGGAGCAAAATCGCACCCTGGCCAAAACATTTTCACTTAACGAAAATCATGCACGTGGTCTCGCCCCAGCCTTTACCAGCAGCGGCTTTATCAAACCCAAACAGGTGCAGCTGATAGAACACGGAAAGTATAAAGACTGCCTGGTGAGTCCACGCAGTGCCATGGAATACGACAGTGTTAGCAATGCCGAATCTGAGTACCCGGGAGCATTAGATTTAGCTGCCGGTGATTTGCTCGATGAAAAAATATTAACTGAATTAGACACAGGGCTTTATATAAGTAATCTCTGGTATTTAAATTTCTCCGACCGTAACGCCTGTCAATTAACCGGCATGACCCGTTATGCCTGCTACTGGGTAGAAAACGGGGAAATACAGTCGCCCATAGAAGTTATGCGATTTGATGATAATGTTTATGATTTGCTGGGCACAAACTTAGTGGCTTTAAGCAACCAGCGCGACTTTATATTCGATGCCAGCAGCTATGGCCAAAGATCAAACAGCAGTATAGAGTTACCCGGCGCACTGGTTAAAGCAATGTGTTTTACTTTGTAAAATTCAACCAAACTTACTTAGCGGAATCTGAACTAAGGACTCGGGTTCGCGTGCGCAAGATGAATCTCCTCGATGGCAGACAATACCTCATCTGATAAAGCCACATTGATACTACTAATATTACTGCGTAGTTGTTGCATCGTGGTTGCACCAATAATGGTACTGGTCAAAAACGGCCTTTTGTTTACATAAGCCAGCGCCATCTGCGCCGGATCCAGATCATGGCTTCGCGCCAGTGCGACATATTTCTCGGTAGCCGAAACCGCCGCAGGATTACTGTAACGGGTGTAATCCGGGTACAGCGTAATACGTGCACCTTCCGGTTGCGCACCATCAAGGTATTTACCTGAGAGCACACCAAAGCCCAGAGGTGAGTACGCGAGCAATCCCACCTGCTCACGCCAGGATGTCTCCGCCAGCCCTACTTCATAAGTACGGTTCAACAAACTATAAGGGTTTTGTATAGTGACTATTCGCGGCAAACCCGCCTGCTCGGCATAATGTAGAAACTGCATCACGCCCCAGGGCGTTTCATTCGATAATCCAATATGGCGAATTTTACCGGCCTTCACCTGCTCGGCCAATGCTTCAAGCGTTTCCATAATCGGCGTCATGTGTTCGTCTGCGGGCACCTCAAAGCCAAGCTTGCCAAAAAAGTTCGCTTCACGTTGCGGCCAGTGTAATTGATAAAGATCGAGATAATCCGTCTGCAAACGTTTAAGGCTGGCATCCAGTGCCAGTGGAATATCGCTACCATCGAAACGGGTTTTACCGCCACGGATATGCGGTATCCAGTCTTCACCGGGTCCGGCAATTTTACTGCTTAGAATGATTTGCTGACGTGACCCGCGAGCCTGCAGCCACTCGCCGATAATCTCTTCGGTACGACCGTAGGTTTCAGCTTTGGGTGGAATGGCATAAAGCTCTGCCGTATCAAAAAAATTCACCCCATGAGCAAGCGCAAAATCCATTTGCTCAAAGGCCTGCTCGCGTGTGTTCTGTTGGCCCCAGGTCATGGTACCAAGGCAGATAACACTTACATCAATTTCAGTATGACCAAGTTGGCGATATATCATATTTTACACCTGAACAGTTCAAGGCAGTTGAGACAGATTTATTTAACCACATGCAGCAGTTGTTCATTGTAAATCTTTGCCTGCCCTTTTTCTAACAAAGTTTATTGAGTACCTTAACAGCGAAGGTTTTTATGGATAAAGTATTGAGAGCTTTATTGCTCGAAACACCAATACCTGGTGGACAGTTCTGTGTGTACATGGTGACATGCGGTGGTGGTACGGGTGTTTCAGCGTCAATCAAGCCGAGCGTTTTTAACTGTACATAAAATTCTGTTACGCCTGGCATTTCCACGAGCATGACAATGCTTTTTTCAGTAACGCCTTTATTTGAACGTGACAGAATATGTACCGGGCCTGTCTGATTGAATGACCAGTCAATTTCTTCAAATGTCTTTTCCAGTATTTTTTTGATCGTTTTATTGTGTTGTATTTTATCCTGGATGATCAAACCGAGTTCGCTGCCAATCAAAGTAATATGAATCTCCTCTTTTGGAGTGAAGATTTCATCGAGTAGCTCAATATTATTTTTCGCAAGGCAGAAAGATTCAGGCGCAAGCTCGATAATAACCGTGCCCTTCTCATTGAAGTCCGGCCATTTTAATCGCATTGAGTAAGACTACCTTTCAAACCTGACTACCCCATAATTTATTTCTATACGATGAAAGATCTGACCCCGTTCTTGATTTAATACTATCTCAAGGCTTGACCTCGAAAAATATTAAACTGGAAAACACCGTTCGAAGCGATGAATTGTTGCGCTAGAAGTTGGAGACCAGGTGGTTTTTTTGCTACTTCATACATATATTTGCCTATTATTTAATCTAACTCAACTTTTAGCAAACTTCATATGCGTTAAATTAAAATCAGAGACATACATATTTCCAATTATTACGAAAGGAGAACAGCCATGGCTATCGCAGAAACCGTAAAAAACTATCTGACTCAGAAAGCAGTTGACTACACGCTGCCATCTCATCCGCACTCGGGCTCCAGCCACGAGACCGCTGAAGCATCTCATGTCCGCGAGGACCACATCGCCAAGGGCGTGATCGTTAAGGACGCCTCGGGCTACGCGATGGTGGTAGTCCCGGCCATCAACTATGTCGAGATGAAGCACGTGCGCAAGGAACTCGACCGGGAGCTAGAACTCGTTGAAGAGGACGAATTTTCCAAACTGTTTCCCGACTGCGAGCCCGGCGCCGTACCACCGCTCGGCCCGGCCTACCAGATCGAGACTTTTCTTGATGAATCGCTAACCAGTCTGTGCCAATGTCTATTTCGAAGCCGGCGACCATGAACATCTGGTGCATGTCAACGGAGATGATTTTAAGACCTTGCTGAGTGGTGTTCGGCACGGCCACTACAGCCATGATGATTGACATGATGATTGATATGACAACAATATACTTAAATGCAAATACATGAGGGACAAGACAATGCCAAATGAACTCGATCCGCGAATTGACCAATGGTATGCCCATCTTGATAAAGGACAGCGTTTTTACGTCACAGCCATTAACGAAGAACAAAACACTGTTGAAGTACAGCATTTTGATGGTGATATTGAAGAACTCAGTCTTGATGAATGGCGTGATCTCCAGATTGAGTTGAGTGAAGAGCCTGAAAACTGGACAGGCGCCCTCGATATTGCAGAGCAAGATGATCTGGGTACCGGAGTAACTGATACCAGGCCTGATGACTGGACTGAGCCAGGCGAAGATTTCAGACGACCCAACAAATAAACCCGGGAGTAAACATGGCGCTTATCCTTAAGTCCAGTGCGTTTGAGAATGGTGCAGAGATTCCTGCCAGGTACACCTGTAAAGGCGATGATGTCTCACCACCACTGAACTGGGAGGGTGTACCAGAGGCCGCCCACAGCCTGGTGCTGATTGTCGACGATCCAGATGCACCGGACCCAGCGGCGCCGAAGACGGTCTGGGTTCATTGGGTGCTGTACAACATCCCACCAGACATAAACAATCTGGCTGAGCACATCACATCCGCAACGCTACCACCAGGAGCAATCGAGGGCATCAACGACTGGCAACGCCTCGGTTACGGCGGACCCTGTCCACCTGATTGGCCGCCACCGCTATTTCCACAAACTGTATGCACTGGATACTGTGCTTGAAGGATTGAACAAACCGACCAAAGCCGTCGTTGAAGCTGCCATGCAGGGACATATCATCGCGCAAGCGGAGCTGATCGGCACCTGCCAGAAATAAATCTTATGAGAAGATATACAAAATTATATCTCGCCATTTCACTACTACTTGTTACTGGTTTTTTATTTACTGGTATTTCAGCAAATAGTGTCCAGGGTTCTATTGTTCAGCTTAGTGTTGAAGATGCTATAGGGCCTGCAACTGATGATTATATAAATCGTTCGCTGGAAACGGCGACAGAAAGCAACGCTGAGCTTGTCATTATACAAATGGATACACCGGGCGGGCTGGATTCTGCCATGCGTGAAATCATTAAAAACATAGCCAGTTCAACTGTACCGATTGCAACTTATGTTGCACCCACTGGCGCAAGAGCGGCAAGCGCCGGTACTTATATTCTTTTAGCCAGCCATATTGCTGCGATGGCACCGGGCACTAATCTGGGTGCGGCGACACCGGTTAAGATAGGTGGCATTTCGCCTCCCACCCCCGCTAAAAGTAAAAAAGATAAGTCGAATAAAGACGATCAAACTGCGAATGATAAATCCAGCGGCGATGTTGGTGAAGACGCCATGCAGAAAAAACTGATCAATGATGCTGTTGCCTATATTCGTGGCCTTGCTGAGCTTCGCGGTCGCAATCAGGAATGGGCGGAAAAAGCAGTCAGGGAAGCGGCCAGCCTTCCCGCCTCTGAAGCATTGAAATTAAATGTCATTGATATTGTCGCAATCAATATCACCGATTTGCTTAAACAGATTAATGGCCGTGAAGTCAGTATTCGAGGACAAAAACGCACGCTCAATACCACTGGCCTGCCGCTGATAAAAATCGAACCCGATTGGCGTAGCCGTTTACTTAGTGTAATTACCAATCCTAATATTGCCTACATATTAATGCTTGTCGGAATTTATGGATTGATCTTTGAATTATCCAATCCCGGTGCCATCATACCGGGTACCATTGGTGCCATATCTTTATTGCTTGCTTTGTATGCATTTCAGTTATTACCGATTAATTATGCCGGTATGGGGCTTATCTTACTGGGTGTTATGTTAATGGTTGGGGAGGCCTTTGAGCCGAGTTTTGGCGTGCTTGGCATTGGCGGTGTAATAGCCTTTGTCATTGGTTCCATCATTCTCATCGATACAGAAGCCCCCGGTTTTGGCATTGATATTTCAGTGATTATTACTTTTGCTATTACCAGTGCGTTAATTTTTATTTTTGTTATTGGCATGGCGTTTAAAGCACGCCGCCGTCCTGTTGTCAGCGGATTAGAAGAGATGATTGGCGGTACCGCCATTGTGGTGAATGATTTTGATGCTAAAGGCACGGTGGCAATACATAGTGAAAAATGGCAAGCCGTGAGTAAAGTGCCATTACACAAAGACCAGCAAGTTAAAGTTATCGATGTTAAAGGGTTGATACTACAGGTAGAGCCATTAGGCTCTTCAACACAGGAGGAAGAATCATGACAGCTTATGCACTTTATGGTGTCATAGCCTTTGTAATTTTGCTCATTGCCAGTGCAATTAGAATACTGCGTGAGTATGAACGCGGTGTAATTTTTCTACTCGGACGTTTCTGGAAAGTAAAAGGTCCCGGCTTCATTATTGTTATTCCTTTTATTCAGCAAATGGTCAGAGTTGATTTGCGTACCATTGTTATGGATGTGCCCAGTCAGGATGTGATTTCACGAGATAATGTTTCAGTGCATGTCAATGCCGTGGTTTATTTCCGTGTGCTGGAGCCGGATAAAGCCATCATCCAGGTAGAAGACTTTTATGAAGCAACCAGTCAACTGGCGCAGACCACACTTAGATCGGTGTTAGGACAACATGAACTGGATGAGATGCTCTCAGAGCGAGAACGCCTTAACTTAGATATACAAAGTGTGCTTGATCAGCAAACAGATGCCTGGGGTGTGAAAGTCAGTAATGTTGAAATAAAACATGTTGATCTCGATGAGAGCATGATCCGTGCAATCGCCAAACAGGCAGAAGCCGAACGCACACGACGCGCCAAGGTTATTCATGCAGAAGGTGAAATGCAGGCGGCAGAAAAATTGTTACAGGCGGCGCAAACACTTTCCAGGCAATCACAAGCATTACAATTACGTTATTTACAAACATTGACAGAGATTGCTGGTGAACGAACGAATACCATTGTTTTTCCATTACCAATGGACCTGATTGACGCCTTGATGAATAAATCGAAAGAGGAAAAATAACCGGAATAACCGTTTTACTCTGAGGTTTGTCATTATTCACCGATGACTTTAATTCAGTTTTCCAGTTTATCTACAAATATCCAGGCAGCGGCAAGCGTTACATGAAATCGCTTCCTAAGTTTAATTACCGCTTCAACACTTCCTTCGCTTTCTATGATTGCTTTAGTATCATTTTTAATTGAATTTATATCAATGTTCTTCTCTAACGCAATCATCTCAATCGTACGATTACGATGTGAGTAAACTGTTTTTTCAGCTTTAAAGAAATCAAAAATTGATTTGAATATTGGAATCATAGTGATGCATTATGTTTTGTCATAAAAAAATACTAAGTGGAGTTTGCCATGATACGTCATTTCGCATTAGTGCTACTAGCCGTCATCACTCTCTCAGCTTGCGGTCAATGCAATGTAAAAGAAGGTAATTACATCAGCAGTGGTGGCAGTGAACAAAGTACCAATCTGAAATTATCGTCTGATAAAACATTTACTCTGGAACACGACGAATGGCAACCTGGTCACTATGATAAACGTGATACTTCCAGACTAACTGGTGTATGGTCATGCAAAAACCAGCTCATTACACTTGCGACACAGGGAAAAATACATTGCGCAGAACTCATCACAATCGGAAAAAATCCACTGGACTTCGATGTAAATACCCGAGCACTATATTTTGCTGCTAACCCCGATAATAAAGATAGCTATTTGTACAACTAAATACTCTATTATGAAAACTAATTCACTTTTCGCGACCAAATTGCCTTACGACCATCCAGGTTGCGAGCATCGCAATAATCGCACCGCTTAAAGCGAGGAATGCATCTTTCTGTGCATCCCATTCATCCCCCTGCGTTCCCAGGTAGGCGCTGCCTAGCTCAGGGCTAACCAGCATCGCGACTACAGCTTCCATCACCTCATAAAAGGCACCGAAAGCCATAATCACCGTCACCGCAAGAAAGTAAGACCACGCCTGCTTTACCTGCGCCTGTCGCAGCAAGATTTCACGAAACGGGTAAGCAATAAGCAGACCGAAACTGAAATGAACTAAACGATCGTAATGATTACGTTCAAAATCAAATAGTGGCTGCAGCCAGAACCCGAGCGGGGTTTCCGAATAGGTATAGTGCGCGCCGATCAGATGGAGACTGAGAAACAGGCTAAACAGCGCATAGGAAAAATTAGAAAACTTAAACCGGGGATAAGTGAAAACCAGCAGTGCGCCGTAGATAAAGACCAGTACGTTTTCAATCAACCAGTCCCGTGGATACAGTGGATTGATGGCAGTGATGATCCACAGCGCAACCAGCCATAGCACAAGGCCCTGCAACACTCGATTAGTTCGAAATGGTTTTATTTCCATCCACTTTTAAAATCCCGACACATTTATATTCCCGATTGTTCCTAGCGAAATAGTCCCTTCCCCGCTGCCAAGTGTCCCGCTGCGAGAAGTCGATGTTATTATCTCGTTCTGAAACACAAGATTAGAAGAGACATTGATACTTCCGAACAGCGTAGTCGCGGAGAATGTTGCCGAAGTATTTACTGGTATGGTGAGATGGATATCGCCAGTCGCCGATTTCAGGTCGATTGTACCCTGTAATGGTAAAACCACTTCACTTTCAATTGTGCCATTGGCTATGGCTACCACTGCACTGCCATGAATATTCATCAATATAACTTTCGCATTCGCCATGTTCACTGTGACATCATTCTCAATGGAGTCTAGTGTCACGTTACCATTGGCGCTAGCAAGCTGAATCATAAAATAGGTCGGCAGGGTAATCGTATAATCAATAATATAATTCCGCTCTAGTGTATCTTTAGGTTGAATTGTCTCTACACGGACCTCGTTTGCCAAACTTTCCGAATTTACCAGCAGCTCTGGCAAATGTGCTTTGGCATCCTCGACACTAATCTTTGACTGAACACGTTTTATACCGGTAATCTTGACAGAGGTAGCTGCTGGCTCACCGGTAATGGTAATTACGCCATTTACCGCCTGCATATTAAGTTGGGTGTGACTGCCTGCCGCTACTTCAAAGGAAAAGGACTCGTTCTCTTCAAAGATGAGGACACCGCCGCCATCCCCACCGTCGCCGCCACATGAAATCAAAACTATGGAAGTGAGTAGAAAAAGCACTAAAGCATTGTTTGCAGGTTTGATTATCATCGTACTCCCTTCACTGATGCAAGTAATGGGAACCAGACAGCTATGAAATGTCAATTAGTAGTCAGATCAATAGCAGCTGACTTCATTTATTCAACTTTGTCAAAATACTACTTTTAATTATTATCATATTACCGAACAGTATCTTGATCTTGATCAGATGTTGACAATGTAAATTCTTGCGCTTACCCCTGATAATAATAATCCAGGTCGGATTAAAGGTATCCGTTAAACTGGCAGGTTCAGTCCGACCCCTGCTTCAAAGACTAAAATTTGTGGCATTCGATTACGCATCGAATGCCACAGTCGTCGTTGTCGCTCTGCTACTATTTATTGAGAGGCGACTTTAGGTAGCTCGCTGGAAAGAATATCGAGATTTGGCAGCATCACGATTTCAATGCGACGGTTAAGCTTTTTGCCTTCGTCCGTTTCATTGTCTGCTCTAGGGCGGAACTCACCGAAACCTGCAGCAGAGACATTTTCAGGTGTAACGCCCATTTCGGTCAACAGATGTACCACAGAAAGCGCGCGCGCAGTGGAGAGTTCCCAGTTACTGGGAAAGCGTGCGCTTTTAATGGGTACGTTGTCGCTATGCCCCTCAACCTGGAAACGCCTGTCCGAAAATTGCTTAAGTACCTCACCGATTTGCGTCAGCGCACCCTGGCCTTCAGCATTTAACTTTGCGCTGCCACTATTGAACAGGACATTGTTGGGCAGGTTGATCACAATGCGGCCGGCATCAATGCTGACCGTTAATTGGCCACCGTCGATCATGGATTGCAACCGATTGACGAACTGTGCATATATTTCATTTCGGCGCTTAGTTTCGGCCTCGATTTTGCGCAGCGTGGCGATTTGGGCTTGTGATGCTGATAGTTCATCCTGTGATGCTGATAGTTCTTCCTTAGTCATTCCCAGGGATTTGCGTATTTTGGCGAGTTCGGCTTGTGACGCTGATAGTTCATCCTGAGTGTTTCCCAGGGACTTACGCATTTCATCCTTTTCTGCGACTGCTTCGTCGTATTTACCTGTCGACACACAGGCTGTTAAAAAGAGTAAAGATAAAGTGATGGCGATATATTTAAAAAATTTCATACTGACTCCAAATTATGTGTTGTTATCCGCACAAGTGGATAGCCAAATGCGTAATAAGTTCACACACATCTGAAATTGTGATTAGTCAAATGAAGAGGATCGGGTCTTGCATTTTGCCTTACTAATTTATGTTCTCATTTAGTTACGACTTATCGGCTTGTTAAAACACAAAACCTGAGCCTCTTCTTATGCGTTTTTTGTACTTCTTCAACAAACTCACGATATCTATGCTAAACGAACTTTCATACCTAGTTAAATAGATATTAATCAATAGTTTATTTAATATAGTTCATGTAATGCTTTACTTACTGTCGCTTGATAACACCATGAAAAACATCAGCAACCTATGGTAGGATAAAACCTGCTGTCAGCCAGGTCGGATAAAAGACAGCCTGTCCCCAATTATTTCATCGAGATGGACGGCGTTTGAATTAAGTAAGGTTGAACCGAAATGCAAAAAAAAATTGAAATAGACAAAGTATTCTTCGAGCGGCTAAATCTGCGACATGCAGAAACAGAAGCTGAACGTGACCGTATGCAAAAAGAGCTGCAGGCGCTCAAGTCAGAGCTAACAAAGGCAAATTCGACAGGCCGGTGGAGCAGCGCAATTGTATCCGCTGTAAGCATTCTGGCTGTCGCAACCCTGCTCTACAACGGCGTTTTCCACGACGCGCAGAGCAAGGTGAAAGACAATAACCCGCGTGAGGTGTCTGCAATGAATGCACTGGTGACCGGGCAGATCGTGAGAGCTGATCACCAGGCCACAAGCGGCAAGAAAGTATCACGGTCGGACAAAAAGAAAAGCCATTCCGCCAGGACAAAAGCAGCGAGTCAGAGGCAATGGGGGCCGTTGCTGGTGATGCCAGAAGCAGCAGCCAATAAACCTCATTTAGAATTTAACCCACTGGTGAAGCAGCAACAGAAAAATCTGCGGATACTAGGCTTTAACATAGGAAAAGCGGATGGTTTCAAGGGCGCGCGTACCCGACAGGCCTTAGCAGAGTTCCGCGCCCTGTACCTGCCGGATTCCGGCAAAGAGCTACAGGATGATGAACTTGCTGTGATCATAGAGAACTATGCGAACCTTGCCCGCAGTGATGCCGTCAGGTTTGGCATTGATCATGGTATCGTTGCTGCCATCCGCCTGAGTAGTGTACGTACCGGCGTGGACTTCTCCTACCTGATGAAGCTGGCGGCCACTGAAAGCAACTTTAAACCCGCAAGCAAGTCGCCAACTTCGTCAGCCACCGGCATGTACCAGTTTACCCACAACACCTGGCTGAATGCCCTGAAGATGCACGGTGCAAAGTATGGTCATTGTTGGCGACTACGCAGCGATGATCGAATACTACACCACGGTATATGGGGTCCAGCGGCCCATCGTGCACGACAAACCGGTGTACCAGCACCTGCTTGATCTGCGTAAAAATCCTCGTATATCGGCAATAATGGCTGCGGAAACAGTGCGTGAAAATCAGCAAAAACTGGCTCACTCGCTGAATCGTGAAGCTACACAGGCCGATCTCTACCTGACCCATTTCCTGGGATCTGACGAGGCCATCACCTTTTTGCGATCGCTGGAACAAAGCCCCGAGACAAATGCCGTGGAACTATTTCCCGAGGCGGCAAGCAGTAACCATGACATCTTCCACCCCCAGGTTTGTGAGCCGCGCACCGTTGACGAAGTTTACGCGCTCTTCGGCGAGAAATTTACAAACAGCCGCTACGACGATTTCGCCGGCAACTGATCACCCTGGCAGGGAACAAATTTACTGTTATCAAAGCGGCGCCAACTCAGGAGCAAGTGGTTACTTCTGAAGCAATCGAGAGGACACTATGAACCGCCCCAGTTATTTTAAAAGCCCGCTTTTACCTGGCCTATAGTATGAGGCATGGAAAGGCCCGTGTTTCCGTTGGCCTTACCCTATGATACTTTGCATACAGCTATTTGCATATTATTTAATCTAACTCAACTTTTACTCATTCAATTTTTGTAATGTTGTTTTTAAAATTAATGTATTTACAATTATTACAAAAGCATGTCAGCGGCGATGGTTTTAAGACCTTGCAAAGTGGTGTTCGCCACGGCCACTACAGCCATGAAAAGCACCCTGCCAAGGTTGAAGACTACTGAGCCAATAATCATCTGTTACCGGGCAAGAGCAGCATCGAAGATGTACAACCGATTGATAAAAAACAGTATCTCAAAAACAGATTAATGAGGGAAAAGACAAATGATAAATGAACTCGATCCGCGAATTGATCAATGGTATGCCCATCTTGATAAAGGCCAGCATTTTTTCGTCATAGACATTAATGAAGAAAAAGAGACGGTGGATATACAGCATTTTGATGGTGATATTGAAGAGCTCAGCATGGATGAATGGCGTGATCTCCAGATCGAGTTGAGTGAAGAACCTGAAAACTGGTCAGGTGCCCTGGATATTACAGAGCAAGATGATCTGGGTACGGGAGTTACTGATACCCTGGTTGATGACTGGACTGAGCCAGGCGAGGATTTTAGGCTACCCGACTAATAAACCCGGGATTAAATATGGACCGGCAGTGAACTGACCCTGATCAGTTAGTGCTTCATGATCTGTTGAACTGTAGCCGTGTTTTGTTATCGCTATGAGTGATAAATAAAGACCCCTTGTCATCAAAAACCAGGCTTACCCGAGCGCCTTCGACTAACGGCTCGGTAATACAATCGGTAATGATACAGTCCCGAATAGCAAACTGCTCACCGATATCGACCAACGGATACGCAAAAGGAGGCCCAGCCTGTTGTTCAACCGGCACCGGCGCCACCTGTTGAATACGCCAGAACACGATACCCGCATCGAAATAGAGCTGGTGCCAGCGCCCGTTCACCTTGAGAAAAAGGATATCAACTTCCTGAACCAGTTTTCCGTGATACCAATACTGCTGACAGATCAGCTCTTCACATAGCTGGTTTATCAGTCTTGGTGGTTTGCCATCAATTTCAAGCATTTTCAGTTGCTCTAAATTAAAGAGGTCAGTGAGTTTTTTATTTAACGATGATGTAGTGATTGATAAAAGTTTAATCCCAGCGTTCCCTTATATTCAACTGTCCATTGAGTAGTTGGCGTTTATCAGGTTTCGTATAGTAGAAGAAACTGTGATCTGACCCCGGGTTTCTTGAGATTAATTGTGGTCTGAACCTTCCCCGGTTTTTCGCTGTTTTTGGATCAGGCATTTTTATCAAACGATATTATGTTTGCCAATTAAATGTACCGTGCTTGCCTGCGGGCCTTTTTCACCGGCTTCTTCGACAAACCTTACTTTGTCGCCAATTTCCAGAGCGTCGAAATCACTATCGAGAAAACTATTACGGTGAAAATAAACTTCTCTTTCATCTGACGTTTGTATTCTGCCGAAGTCCTGAGATGGAATGATCTCCAATACAGTGCCATGTGCTGGTGTTTCATGAGTCTTAACATCACCACGCTGTTTCCTGGCGAAATCCTGCAGCTTTCTTCGTGCAGCATTAAAGGCATCCCGGATGGCGACATAGGCATCTTCATGTGCCTGGTGTTCTTTTGGATCACGGTTAATTACAATTTCACCATTAGGTACGGTTAAATCAATACGGACATGATACAGATAGCCCTTATGGTGATGTCCATGTGGAGCTTCTATCATCACATGGCAAGCCATGATCTGGTCATAAAACTCATCTAATTTAGCGGCTTTTTCACGAATTTTAGCTTCGACCGCATCCGAACGAGGAATGTCTCTAAAAGTGATTTCTAATGGTTGTCTCATCGAATAAACCTCCTTTTATATTAATAAAGAATTACATTTACATAATAACTATTTATTCATCAGATAGCTTTTTACATCTTTGAATAACTTGATATTGATCAAGAAGATTTTGAATAAATGCTCTCTGCAATAGAAAAAGGCAAGTTATAGCGATAATGACTTTTATCTGTCACTTGTTTCATTTCACAATCACGGGATCAGGACTTACATTTCACATCATATCAATTGTAAGGCCTGACCCTCTTTTTTCAGAGAAAATAATCAAAAGCGTCGCTTATTTATTGGTTCACTTATTGCTTTAATAGCTGATCGAGCCATTCGTCCAGGGTATCAGCCTCACGTCTTAAAAAGTTGATGTCACCATAGGCATGCGCAACAACACTAATACCCTGTGATCTGGCAAGTATGTGCATTGCGTATTCCTCGGCTTCTTTTTTAAAGCCAAGCTCGTTGAATTGTTTTGTTAAAAAGACTTTGAAGAGATCAAATATTTTTCTTGCGTGTGGCTGCATGTCGGTATGGCTTTTTCCCAGCTGGGTATTTAACGTGCCCATCGGGCAACCATAACGGATGGCATCGTCAGCGTCATTACGTAATATATTGATGTAACGTTTAATTCTTTGTTTCGGTGTTTTGATGTTTCTGTCCATTCATCGAGGGTGTTGGTCACATCGTCTAAACGATAGTCGACGATGGCATAGAGGATGTCTTCTTTGGTTTTGAAATGATGGTAGAAATTTCCGCGTGAGATCCTGGCTTTTTCAGCTATCTGGGTAAACGATGTTTCCTCATACCCATTGTGATAGAACAGTTCGTTTGCGGCTTTGATAATGACCGATCTAACTGAGTTTTGTTTTTTAACCATAGTAAGTCAGGTGTTCTAATGATTTTATTTTCTCTATTATATCCCCACTTTTGTTATTTATCAGATGATTATCAGGATAGTTATTAGTGCCTGATAACTAAGTGTCATTCCTTTAAGCAACTGCCTGCTGTTTTGTTTTATTGTTGATAACGACTTTGTTTAGAAATTGCAGGATACGTTGCCCTATCGGCATGCCGTGCATCAGCCATAACACTGGCCCTGTGCCTTCATCGATGTAGTGTAGTCGTACACCATCGATGGTCAGGTACTTGTCTTCGAACGGGTATTCAAAACGTTGATTCATTGTTGCTCAGCTCCTTGAACACGATGATAATGATTAACGATTATTGTTACTGGTTTTCTAATGAACAATACATGTCCATCGGTTTTAATCTGACGGCTATCCATTTCATTTACCTGCTCTCTAATCGCCTGTTGCCAATTGATTGTCGGCACGTAACCTAATCTCTCTCTGGCCTTGTCGTTATTAACATTCACTTCTTCGAGTAGATGAATAATGCTTCGGGTTACCAGCGGCTGCCACGGAACAATGGGATCTATTTTTTCCATTAGCCATGCAAAGGGATAGGCCATAAAGAAAGGCACGCTGAAATGGGGTTTTGGATAACCGTATTCTTCATGTATAAAGGTGATGACCTGTCTGACGGTTGGCATTTCTGGACCGACAAAATTAAACGCTTCATAACCGCTAAGATTTTCTGCGGTGGCGGCCAGTGAACATGCGAGCCCGACATCCTGACCTGCAATCAATGGCATGCTGGTTTTGCCGGATTTTACCCATGGCACTAAATGGGTGCGTAAGCCGCGGCAGTAAAATGGGTAATAAGTCCGAGGCTGTAACGTTTGCCGGCAAACAGGCCGAGCCGCATCGTTACCATGGTGCAGCTGTTCACTCGCTTTTGTTCGCATGTAATCTTCTATTTCGATCACGTCTGCACAGGTGCGGCCAGAACTTACGTCTGGTGCCCGGCTACAGTGCATCGACTGATTTCATCGGTGCGGCGACACTGGTTGTACTATAAATAAAAATCGTTGCACATTGGTACTGGCTAACTTGGTCGATAAGTTTTATGCCTGGCTTTAGATAAAAGTCTGTTGATTCATGTTCATAACTTCCACAACGACGACCAGCTAGCTGCATGGCAAACCACGTCAACGTCGGTTAAGTAAACGCTTTACGATAATTTGTCATCTCGCAGGTCACCTTCTCGTACTTCACCTTTAAAGAATGAAGGTAGCTTGTTTGCGTTTCTGCATGCTGCAATCACCCGCACAGTCGTCTCTGCTGTGCATGGTCTCTAACAGATGACTGCCTACAAATCCATTCGCACCGGTTATCAGTATTGTTTGCATAACCATTGTCCTTTATGAGTTGTTTGTTAAAAATGAGAAGTGGTTCCACCAGGATGACGGTGGAGATTGTGGGTTTAAATCTGCGGGTTGTAGCGTGCTGAGTACCCAACCAGGTAAGGGGCATTCTTTACTGATGCTGCACGTTCCGTGTCCCATTCGTTTCGGGTGAAATATTTTTATATAAGTTGGGTTTACTTTATCGTCGACATAAACCACACCACAAAAGTCTTCTCTGTGGGTTTCACGCAACCAGCTATCGATATGTTTAATAAAAGTCTGAAATTCAGTTTCAGTTACCGGGGATACTGGCGGCGATTGAGCTAAATCGTAGATATACCATTCGTTGTCTGTTTGCTTTGCTAGCTTAGGCCAAAAGGCATCCAGATCAGGCCAATGTAGCAATCCGTAAAATTTCGACTTAAATTTTTCCAGATACAACGTTTCTGCTTCAGACAAAACACGATTTGCTTGCATAAATACTCGCTCAAAACATTTGTGTGAAGCCAGATTAATACATACGTATGTATGTGTCAATAGCTTGTTAATATCACGTAACGCTATCGCACCACGATAGTGCTGTGAAAAACGTCTTTGCGAGGTTTACCGGTTTACCATTATTACGAGCTACTGAATTTTTTTAATTTTATACGTCTTTCAGCAGGTAAAGTCCCCTTTTACCTGGCATAGTGTATGTGGCAGGGAAAGAAGTTCACTCTGACCCGGTTATTATTCATTCTCATTAGCATCTTCAGATTCTGCTTTAATGTAAGCCGATTGAATTAACTGGTTTTCAGAAGTTAGAAATTCGAGGATAGCATCGGCATCATTATCGTTGCTGCTAAGAATGAAGATCTGCTGGCTTTGTCCACTATTGAATTGATCGTTATCTGCACGGCTGCCTAATTTACTCGGAATCAGTTTGTATTGACGCAAGACCTTGTTCAGTGAGCTTACATCCAGGTCTTTAGCGGATGAGAATCGATTATCGATTACATCCAGCTCAATACCCGGCTGCGTATAAATTACAATTTCTTTCATGTCGAATCCTGGTTAGGCTAACAGCAGGTTAGGCTAACAGCGGGTTAGCCTAACCAAAATAAAATAGCTGTTTAAAGTATCAGGAAATGATCGGTTTCGGATAACCGCTCTCAACCTGCCAGCCGCTGTTCGGATCGATCCTGACGTACTCGTCATTCTTGAAAAAGTATATCTTGTCACTGTTGTTGTTCCACAGTGCCAGGTCCAGGCCATCTATAAATGGCGCCTCCAACCCGGGCCAGTTATCCAGTATTGGTTTGGGATAACCAGGATCAACTTGCCAGCCATTGAAAGGGTCTACCCGAATATATTCGCTGTCTTTAAAGAAATAGACTTTCGAGTTTTTCTCTGCCCAAACACCCGCATCAACACCCGTAGCGAAATGGTCAGGAAAACCTGGCCAGTTACCAGCGATCGGTTTGGGATAACCAGCTTCAACCTGCCAACTGTCATTTGGATCGACACGGATATACTCGCTGTTCTTGAAGAAATAAATCTTGTCTGACTTGTCATTCCAGACCGCAGCATCTACGCCCGAGGCAAAGTGTGCCGGGAAGCCTGGCCAGTTACCACTAATAGGTTTGGGATAACCGCTATCCATCTCCCAATTATTGTTCGGATCAACCCGTAGATATTCACTGCCTTTAAAGAAATAGATTTTATCGTTCTTCTTGCTCCATACGCCGGCATCAAGATCCTCGCCAAAATGATCGGGGAACCCGGGCCAGTTTGAATCGATACCGAGTGCCTCAAACGCCATTTTCAGATCAGGCCTTTTGCCAATTCTCTGTCGTGCAATGACCTTGGGATAACCAACATCCATAAACCAGTCATTATAAGGATCAATCCTTACATAGTTTTCTCCCTTGAAGAAATAGATCTTGTTATTGGTGCCACTCCAGAGGGCGGCGTCCAGGTTAGTCTCGAAATCGCTATCCAGTGCCGGCCAGTTGCCGTCAATAGGTTTGGGATAACCGGCATCGACATTCCATTCATTCGCCGGATCAACGCGGATGTATTCATCATCCTTGAAAAAATAAATCTTCTGGTTCTTGCCGTTCCAGATGGCCGCATCCACGCCACTGGCAAAATGCGCCGGGAAACCCGGCCAGTTATCCTGAATGGGTTTAGGATAACCCGGGTCGACATTCCAGTCATTGAAGGGATCGACCCTGATGTATTCGGCATCCTTGAAAAAATACACCTTCTGGTTTGGCTCACTCCAGATGGCGGCATCAACACCGCTAACAAAATCTTCCGGGAAGCCTGGCCAGTTGTCTTCAATGGGTAATGGATAACCGGCCTCCACATTCCAGTCCTGTGCAGGATCGATACGTACATACTCACTGCCTTTGAAAAAATAGACTCGGTCACTTTTTCCATTCCACAACGCCGCATCTATGCCTCTGCCAAAAGAAGCATCGACGCCGCGCCAGTTGGATTTTTCATCGGTTTCCGGGTCACCGCTAAAGCGTAGTTGTGGTGTACCGGTCGTTTTCATAATATTTTGTGCAGTGGCAGGCGTAAGCAAATTTTTACCCCTGGTTTTCAGTCGACTCTGGATACAGGCCAACGCCCCTGCAACGACAGGGGTCGCGCTTGAGGTACCACCAAAACTACTGGTGTAGAGAATGTCTGCCCCCTTGAAGATGTACATTTTCTGGTCCTGCTTGTTGTACACGGCGGCATCGATGCTTTCCTCAAATGCCTTCGGGAAATCTGGCCAGTTACCCTTTATTGACTTTGGATAACCAGGATCCACATTCCAGGCATTGTCTGGATCGATCCTTACATACTGACTATCTTTAAACATATAGACTTTGTTGTTCTTATCGTTCCACACCGCAGCATCAACCTGGTTAGTGAAACTGGCTGGCAGGCCGGGCCAGTTTCCAGCGATAGGCTTGGGATAACCCGCCTCCACATTCCAGTTGTCATTCGGGTCCACCCGGATATATTCATCGTCCTTGAAGAAATAAATTTTATCACTCTTCTCATTCCACAGGGCCGCATCAACACCACTGGCAAATGAAGCCGGGAAGCCAGGCCAGTTGCCTTCGATTTCCTTGGGATAATCCGGATCAACAGTCATTGTGGCCACATCGATGCGGGTATATTTGGCAGGTGATGTACTAACGGGGCCCTTGAACAGATAGATTTTCTGGTTGGTGTCACTCCACAGGGCTGCATTCACATTGGTCAGGTTAAGGTCGGTAAAAAAATTGCCACCTGTTTGCGGTGAGTTTGCATCTGCGCTCCATCCGTCATAAGGATCAATCTTTAAGATCTGGTCACTTTGCAAGCCACCATAAGCCGTGGTTGCTACGCCCGTCCCCCAGCCCTGAACATCGACCCGGCTTCCCCAGTTGGAAAAACTTAAAATAGTCAGGTCAGTACTGGACCATGGCGAACCTGCACCGACGATCACGGCACCGGATTGCGGGTTGCTCAGATTGAAAGGATTTGTCCAGCTCGCGGGAAAACCGGACTCGGGTGTATTATATATTTCAGCGTCAAAATCTTCGGTGCCATTGCCTGCTGCTTCAACAACGATAATGCCTTTCGATGTCGCATAAACGACAGCTGCAAAGTCATCCGGCCACCACTCAATGGCGATATAACCATCCTGCCCATCACCGTTTGCGGCCGGGCCTGAGCGATGAACTTCCAGCAGCATAACATCGCCTGAATTCAACTCATCGGCGGCATCAATGATGGATTGGGAAGTGCCAATACCTGAATGGGAAATCGCCCTGACCTGGGCGTTATGGGAAATGCCGGTGACGCCCCGGCCATTATCATCAGCACTCAGCACGCCCAGTACTGCCGTGCCATGATCGATCGAGCTTGCGCGGATATTGCCCTGGATAAGCCCGCCAAAATTAGCCGGAAGATCTCTATGGTCAAGATTAAATCCTGCCTCTACATCAATAATCTCCACGCCTTCACCTCTTCCGCCGGACATCGTCCAGGCGAATTTGGCATCAATACCATTCGGCGCCGATTCAAGATAACCCTGAGAACCCGTGAAATCAGGGGTTTCCCAATCCTCGGGGGCAGGATCTTCTGCCGCTGGTTTTATATAAGCAGCTTCGACAAAATCATTCTCAAGAAACTTCAGTCGAGTACTCTCAAGATCAGCAAGCTTGGAAGTAACAGTAAAAAACGATGCAGGATCAATATTTAATTCATCGTAAATCCGCTTCGCCTTTTCGGGGATCTTGATCTGTTTGAAGCGGTGGCCAAACACGCGATGTAATTTTGACTGGTCCTTTTTCAGTAAGTCCTGAAGTTTTGCGATCTTACCTGCTTTGATTTTCCCGGACCTGATCTCCGATTTTTCATCAACTGAAATCTCTGCATCTTTTTTGAACAATATTACAAGTTCAGCTTGTTTTTTTTCCATTGACTTAACGCCTCCAATTACACAATTAATATTTCTCGACCATGATTTAAATAACAATAAAAATCATGGACCCCATGAAAGTAATTATCATACGTCCAAATCTTTTATTTAAAAAGGAAATATTTATGTAAGAATTATCTTACAACGATGACGTTAGGGAGAAAAATGGAAATAATTTTGAACACAAGTAGGTTGTGAATATCAAGATGTCCATTACTCTCAGACACCTGTTTTAGTTCGACACCTTTTATTGTACAATCAAATACAGTCACAAAATGTCTATTGTTTTTAACTCTTACTAGGAGGCGATCCATGAAAGTTTCAAACGATTCATTTCCAAATGCACCTATAGGCTGGACAGTAGATGACGCTATCGAGATAGCTAAATCTGATGGATTAACAATGAGCGATGATCATTGGGAATTAGTCGCAGCGTTACAGGAATATTATAAAAAAGTCGAGCAGCCTAAGCTACGTCAGCTAAAAGATGCACTAGACGAAAAGTTTCATACACGGGGTGGTTTAAAATATTTACATCAGATTGTTCCTTCAGGGCCGGTAGCTGAAGGTTGTAAACTGGCTGGCCTGAATGTACCTGCAGGTGCTGTTGATAAATCATTTGGCAGCGTCGCTTAAGTTTATACGGGCTTAAAAGACGTTAGGGGACGTTCGTCAAATAGTCGAAATTACTGTACAGTTCTTATTTTGACTATTTGACGAACGTCCCCTTAGTTGCCATCAGGTTTATTATATTTTCCTGTAAAATTTACTAATCAAAATTTTAAATCAAAAATACATACTCGCTATCGACATCGGATGACGGCAACCTGGAATTACTTTGCTATGGCTTGCTTAGCTTCTTTAGTGGTCCATACGGTGTTAGCGATGAAACGAAAGTTAACCAGGGCCGATTCGTAGCCATCACCTTCTTCAACCTGTGCAGCAGCGGTTGCATCTGATACCACAGCCACTTCAAAACCTTGCTCCATAAGTTCGCGCATGTGAGATTCAGTACACAGGTTGGCGGACATACCGGCAAGAATTACTTTGTCGATACCGCGCTTACGTAACTGCAACACCAGGTCGTTGGTTTCAGGGCCATAAACTTTATGCGGGCTGGTAATAATGGTTTTGCCGTCTTCAATGTAAGGTTTGTATTGCTGCAACCAGTCAGCACCAGAATTCTCAAAGCCTTCAACGGTCAATGCGCCTTTGCGATCGAACATGCCAATGTTATGCATCAATTTTTCCAGCGCACCTTCAAATTTCCATCCGTGATCATGTGGGTAGTAATAATGTGGTGAAATAAACACGGGCATGTTATTGGCTTTTGCGGTTTTCAAAAGTGTTTCGATATTTTCAACCGTGTTGTTTTCGGTAACGCTTTTCCCGACCACACCCCAGGCCACTCCCTTGGGACTGAGAAAATCATTTTGTGGATCGGTAATAACAACCGCCGTGCGGCCTTTCACAATTTCCATGCCTGGGTCTGGCAGTGCTGCATTTGCTACTGAAACGATTCCAGTCAGGGCAAGAATGATGCTTAGGTTTTTGTTTAATGTTTTCATGTTTAATTCCTCTTTATATGTGTTATCTAGATATGTTTATGGCGTTTGTTGCAGGCATGTATCTGCTAATTGTTGAGCTGTTACTTTAATGTGACCTTGGCACTTTTTTATTCAGAAATTTACCTATGATATCGGCGATCACCTGCTCATCCTCTTCCAAAGCAAAGTGTCCGGTATCTAGCAGGTGGAACTCAAGATCATTAAGATCGCGCTTGTAGGGATAGGCTCCTTCTGCCGGGAAGATGAAATCGTTTTTACCCCAGACAATGAGCGTGGGTGGTTGATAGTCACGAAAATAAGCCTGCCATTCTGGATAAAGCGGCAAGTTGTTCTGATAATCAAAAAACAGCGCCAACTGAATAGACGGGTTGCCTTCACGGGTCAGGTGACGTAGATCCACATTCCAGTTGTCTGGACTGATTGTTTGTACGTTTCTAACACCGTGGGTGTATTGCCATTTCACACCATCGGGTGAGATAAAAGCGGCCAGCGGTTTAGCGTTTTCCGCTGTTGGCTCCTTCCAGTAAGTACGAATCGGATCCCAGAACTCACGCAGACCTTCAGCATAAGCGTTGCCATTCTGCACAATCAGTGATGACACCTGCTCAGGATGTTTAGCTGCCAGGCGCAAACCAATCGGCGCGCCGTAATCCATTAAGTAGATGCTGTATTTTTTAATCTCAAGTGCCGCAACAAAGTGCTCCATGACATTAGCCAGATTATCGAAGCTATAGTCAAAGGCATCCATAGCGGGCTGCGCACTATTTCCAAAACCTGGATAGTCTGGTGCGATGAGATGATAGCGGCCTGCTAATGCGGGTATTAGATTACGAAACATATGTGACGATGTTGGAAACCCGTGTAACAACAATATTGTTGGTGCAGCTTTTGGGCCTGCCTCGCGATAGAAAATTTCCACACCATCAATGTTTATTGTTTTGTGCAGCGTTTGCGTGACTGCAACCGTTGATTTATGTTCCGCAGCTGTGACAGGGTTGAGCCATAGTGCGGATATAAAACTCAAGGCCAGGTAAATGATAAAAGACGATGGTGCAAGTGTGTTCGAATTGCTAGCTAAAGTTTTCATAATTTCCCTCATTTGTAAAAGTTAATATTTATGGTGAATGTATATCGTTACTCGATTAACAAAACTGGCTTAGTAAGCCTGAGTTGCATGCAATGAATGCTCTGATTTAAAAGCTGCGTTGCCGGTAATAATTAAATACAGTGCGACAAGAATGAGCGTCACCTGAAATTCCATGCCACCCATCGGATAGTTTTCTGCAGGAACAAAATTCCAACGACCCCAATGAACGAGTGCAATTGCGCCAAGTAAAACCGGGATCTGTAATGCAGCACCAATGCGTGTGGCGAGATCGGCCAGGTGGTTTTTGCCAATGCCTCCGAACAGCACGAGGCTTCCGCCGACTACCTCGACCAACGCAACCAGTACGGTCTCGGTGTACGAGATCGGCAACATCTGCGCAAAACCTTCAAGGTTCATAAATTTAAGCGCACCGTGATAAACAAAAACACTCGCAATAACGATACGCAGTAACCAATGTGCGTGTGGGGTGATACTGTTTAGTATTTTCATTATTGAGCCTCCTCAATTTCTAGTTTGTAGTGGGTGACGAATTCATCTGTCAATTAGGTAAGTGCAGGTAGCGTGCCAACTAGCTGAACCTGCGTATCTACTTGAAACAAAAAGAATAATAATTAAGGACCGGGATTTCTTTAGGATACTGTATATCGTAAATTACGAGTTATCGTTGCTATAACTACGTAATAACGTTATTTTGAACAGTCAGGTAAAACCATAATTATCAGGTCAGAACAATGTTAATAATGTTTCTACCCTTAGAAAATAACCGACGAATTAAACGATGAAATAAATCTTTTTGCGTGTTCGATATTTTTTAAGTCAAAAGGCAAGACCTGAGCCTCTTGTTTGATAAACATCAGTCAAAAACATTGAATAACCCTATTTCGTCACCACATAAACTGAATGACTTCGCATTCTCAGAGACAAAAAATTATTTCTTCCCTCTGTACTCAAACCCATGCACACAGAAACCCAGGCTCTGAATAATCCACAAAAAGATTCCCTTCATCTGAAGCGATCTTTCACCACAGTGGCAGCTTTCACACTAGCCCTGTGGTTAATAAAAACAGTCGAAGTATTGATAGGCGCCAAACTGTACAAATATGGTATTCACCCTGGACAGTTGAGCGGACTGGCAGGTGTTTTATGGGCGCCATTGATTCATAGTTCATTCTCACACCTGTTTGCCAACACAGCACCGCTTCTTATACTTGGTACGGCACTTTTATACGGTTACCCGAAATCAGCAAAGATTGTTGTACCTGCTATATACATCGGTACCGGTCTGGGTGTCTGGCTTTTTGCACGTCAGTTTTATCATATAGGTGCTAGCGGCCTGACATTCGGTTTTATGTTCTTTGTTTTTACTATTGGCGCAATCAGATGGGACAGACGAGCAATTGCACTATCCATGGTCGTGTTTCTTCTATACGGCGGCATGATCTGGGGCATCTTTCCAAACGAGCCCGGCATTTCCTATTAAAGCCACTTTTTTGGAGCCATGATTGGCATTATTCTGGCCATACTGCTGAGAAACTATGATTCCAACCTACCAGAGAAGGAATATAACTGGGAAGAAGATGAAGAAGATTATACGAAATATTATGATTAAATCCTTTAATTTTTATTACTGGCAAATTTCACCAATGGGCCAATCGTAAGCCCCTGCACAATAATCGAAAACGCCACCACGATATAAGTCACCGTAAGCAAAACATTGCGCTCCTCACCGGGTGCTAGCGACAGAGCTAATGCCACAGAAATACCGCCACGCAAACCACCCCAGGTCAGTATCGACACAGCCATCGGGCTAAACTCGCGGTAGCGACGCATGATACTGACAGGTACCCCAACAGCGACCAGCCTGGCAAGAAGAATTAACGGTATCATTAGCAAACCAGCCCATAGATAAGACTGCTGATAGCTGAGCACCAATACCTCCATACCAATCAACACAAATAAAACCGCGTTTAAAATTTCATCCACCAATAACCAGAAGTTATCCAGATGTTCACGGGTTTTATCAGACATCGCAAACGACCGCCCGTGATTACCGATCAGTAAGCCAGCGACTACAATCGCAATCGGTGCTGAAATATGCAACCACTCAGCCAGGGCATAACCCCCCATCGTTAGCGCCAGCGTGATGAGCACTTCCACCGTATAGTCGTCTACCTGCTTCAACATCCAGTAAGCAAGGCTACCTATGCCAAGCCCAAAAACCACACCGCCGACAACTTCCTGAGCAAATAAACCAGCAATCGATAATACCGTAACATCGCCCTCACCCGTTGCGACACTCAACAGCACCAGAAACACAACAACAGCAACACCATCATTAAATAACGATTCACCCGTAATCTTGGTCTCTAAGGTTTTAGCTGCGCCCGCCTGTTTAAGAATACCCAGCACAGCGATAGGATCAGTCGGCGAGATTAAGGCACCAAATAAAAGACAATAGATCAACGGAACCTCAAGGCCTAACAAAGCAAAGACCCAATAAGCCATATAACCAATCATAAAAGTAGCGCTCAACACACCTGCCGTCGCCAGAATAGTTATCACCCAACGTTGCCTGGCAAGGTCTGCCAGGTTGACATGCAGCGCACCAGCAAACAGCAATAAACTCAACATGCCATGCAACAGAGTCTCATCAAAATCGACCGACGCAAGTAAAACGGCAACCTCCTCCCGCAAGCCTAACGACAACGGCCCAAGTAATAACAAGGCCAACGAGGCGAGCATAGCAATCAGCATCAAACCAATAGCCGTGGGTAATTTAAGAAAACGGTAATTGATAAAACTGAAAACAGCAGAAAGAGAAATTAAAATGGAGAGTATGTGGAATAGTTTCATAAATAAAATGTGTTTATCTCAGTAAGTCGGGGCAGAACACTGCTTTAAATTTCGTGTTACTTCTTTAACAGTTCATCCAGAGTTAAGGCATAGCTGTGCGAAAAAGTTGCAAGAAAATGCTGCACTTCCGGATGCTCAATCGCATCCAGTTTAGCCTTAATCTCTTCTGCCGCTTTAGCAAATTCATGATTACCTGCTGCTATTTCCATCTGGCATTTTATGTACGCAGATATCGTATCTGCAGACTTGATTATCACTCTGTGGTCTTCAGGAATTTTACTCTCGATGATCACCGACTCATAATCATCTTGCAGATCTTTTGGCAACAGACTCAAAAGTTCGCGCTCAGCCTGTCTTTCTATCGATTTGTAAGCCTGAGTAATCTCACTCGAATGATATTTTATCGGCGAAGGCATATCACCCGTAATAACCTCACTGCAGTCGTGATACATAGCGGCAACAACGATAGCATTAACATCCAACTGACCACCAAAGTAACGATTTTTTATTAGCCCCAGTGCATGTGAAATAGTAGCGACTTCCCAGCTATGCTCCATAACATTCTCTTGAACAGTATTACGCTTTAAACCCCAACGTTGCAGCCAGCGAATTTTACTGATGTAAGCATAGAAATGACTTTGCATACTTGACTCCTAATGCGGTAACTTTATTTTGGTGATTTGAGACAGGCTTATTAATTTCGTTTTGGTAATATCGAAATCATGGCCTGAGCTCAATTTCTCATTCTTAGCATAACAGGGATGAAGTGACAAAATGCATCGTCTATGATTATCGTGGACAGACTGGTCTGTCGACGATTGTTCTCAACCCCGCCATCCCCGAAAGCTTGTGTCGGGAACCCATTTAATCCCTTATTTGTCACAAACCCCATAAATAAATGGTTATTAAAGTAATAAAGCCTGTATGGTAGCTTCACCGAGTCTTATGATGGCTATTTTAGCTGCTGCAAGATAATCGGGACAAACATCTGTGACGGTGACTTGTTTTATTAAAACGCAACTAAATAGAAGGCTAAAAACATGGGATCAGAAGATAATACGATTACTTTAGCGCCGCGTGAAAACGGTAAGCTCGGTATTTTACACTGCGATGTAACAACTGAAGGATTTATCGCTGTTGTTGGTGAGCAAAGAGATATTACTGATGGCGAGTCGATTACTTTCGATAAAGTGGGAATTACCGCGAGTCGCAAAGATAATGCTTATACCTTTGTAAAGAACTAAGCATGATTGAAATCCCGAGCTTAGGCTCGGTTTTTTGTGGCCGGTTAACAAACAATTGAGTCTGACCCCTATTGTTTTAACTGCCTCCGTCCCCTGTTATTAAATATTAGAAACAACCGTGTTCTGACCCCAACTTTTCCTACTTTAGTTTTTACTCTGACCCCAAATATCCTTGCCATGGTGTCGTGTCCCCGATTATTCCGATTGTTCTTGTTCGTCACCCACCCGATGAACATAAACTGTCTGCGTAGGGTACGCAAAATTTATGCTTTCCTGCTCGAAGCGCTCGTGAATACCCAGGTTGATCGCTTGCTGTATATCCATGTACTGGTTGTAGTCGGGCGAAAGCACGTAATACACGATTTCGAAATCCAGCGATGATGCGCCGTAGGCCTGGAAGTGGGCGCGGTCGAAGCGGACCTTGTTCTGTTCCTCGATGGTTTCGCGAACCATCGCCGGAATTTTCTTCAGCTTGTCGCGTGGGGTTTGGTAGGTGACGCCGAACTTGAACACGACGCGGCGCTCGAACATACGGCCGTAGTTGCGGATGCGGCTTTTCAGCAGGTCGGCGTTGGAGAACACCAGTTGTTCGCCCGAAAGGCTGCGTATCCGCGTGGTCTTGAGGCCGACATTTTCGACCGCGCCCATGTGCTCGTCGATGATCAGGAAGTCGCCGACCGCGAAGGGCTTATCCAGCACGATGGACAGCGACGCGAACAGGTCGCCGAGTATGTTCTGCAACGCGAGCGCGACGGCGATGCCGCCGACGCCGAGGCCGGCGACCAGCGCGGTAACGTCAAAGCCAAGGTTGTCCAGCAGCAGTATCGCAACCAGCGCCCACAACACCAGCCGGCCGACGAAGCCCATCGCGCTGACGGTGGTGACCGTGGCCGGGTCGATCTTGCGGCGGCGCTGGCTCTCCTCTTTAATCCAGAACTGCCCGATGCTGTTGAGCCACAATCCACCCTGGATGAACAGTGCGATCGATGTGACGCTGACGATCACCTCACGTACCCGGTCAGGAAACTCCAGAAACAGCGAACCCAGGAACAGTGCAATAATAAACACGAACAGGCCGCGTGTTTGCGACAGTGCGTCGGTCACCGCGTCATCCCAGATCGTGGTGGTTTCCTTCGCGAGCCGGGCCAGGCGCGAGACGCCGAGGCGGATAAAGATGCGTATCAGCAAAAAAACCAGGACCGATACGGTCAGTGCGAAAAGCCAGTTCTGTACGGCGTTGTTGAGCAGCGGGTAGGTGAGAAAATCCAGAGAGTCAATGTCAGGCATGGCGATCCTTTTTCGGCTTTGCGTTTGTGGCGATGCTACAGGATAAAAGACCTGCCTCTCAATGTCCAACAATCGAGCTTCCCCTTTTATTAGGGGTCCAACCAATCATAATTTATTCGACCTTACGAAACTCCAGAAAGTAATTGTCGCGCAGCAAAGATTTGTCATCTATTTGTGCAAATCCGGCCGAGGTGATTTCTTCAATCACCTTATTCTTGTTGGCACGAACGTGTCCCATGACCCAGTCTGAACTTTTACCCGGGTGTTTTCGGAAATCGATCACAATCAACCTGCCACCGGAGCGAAGCGCCTTATGTATCGAAGCAAGCATGCTTTTCGGATACTCAAAATGGTGATAAGTATCGACGGCGAACGCAAGGTCAATCGACTCTGCGTCTAACATGGCATCACCAGGAGAATTGACCACACCTTCGATGTTCATTAAATTCTGTTCGCGGCTCTCACGCAGAATATTTACCACAAACGGTCGCGAAATATCCACTGCGTAAACCTTGCCCTCAGCGCCCACCTGTCGTGAAAAAAGTCGCGTAAACAGCCCCGTGCCTGCGCCGATATCTGCTACAACCATTCCCGGCGACACAGCCGAGGCGCGCAAAATATCATAGCGACGGTCATAGATTTCTCGACCCGGTGTTTCGAACTGATTAACCCAATGCTGCCAGTCTGGATCCATGTAGTAAGTATTAATACCCGGACGAACGCTTTCTTCTTCTGCCTGTATCTCGGATAAGCCTAAAAAATTCAGGCAAACAAGTATCAAAAGAAAGCATTGTAGATTTTTCAACTTATCACCTCTGTTGCATGGTTCGCAATTTGTGAAGTTTAAACTCTCGTGTTTTATCAAGTGTATTCGACGATGTCATCTTCAATAATTTGAGGTCAGGTCACAGTTTTTTCTGATTGTTCTTAAAATTGTGGCCTGTCCCCTAATTGTTTCATTTTTTTCATCCAGGCGCTTCGAAATGAAACCGAGATTACCACAAAATATTAATGTGTATATGTTAGCGGTTATAAAGACGAAATATTTTTGATTCATCCGTCTACATAGCTTTACATGATGATTTTTTGATTTATTTTAGAAGAAATCTGAAATGAGATAATAAGTCTTAACTTATTAATTTTAAGGATGGTGCCCAGGGCCGGAATCGAACCGGCACGCCCGTTAAGGCGAGGGATTTTCGTACCAACTATAGCTTACGCTACTGCCAATCAATATTGACATTTGTGGCCTGGACTTTCTCTTCACCATGCTGTGAAAATCTCACAGGTTAGGTGGGTGCCGTCAAGTCTCTACACGTTCCCGAATATTATTCGGGCTTCGCTCGGGATTGCCACCATCATCACATGCTGAGGTTTCCCCGAATTTGACACCATTCACCGTAAAGTTTCCTATCGCGGTGCTCAATACTCTAAGTCCCTTGCGTCTACCAATTTCGCCACCTGGGCAGATGGACTTACTTTTTCACTTCACCCTTTTGAATTTGCTGTATCTAAACAGAGTAGCTCTTCGAACTACTGTCTACCACAACGCCACCTGGGCAGATGGACTTACTTTTTCACTTCACCCTTTTGAATTTGCTGTATCTAAACAGAGTAGCTCTTCGAACTACTGTCTACCACAACGCCACCTGGGCAGATGGACTTACTTTTTCACTTCACCCTTTTGAATTTGCTGTATCTAAACAGAGTAGCTCTTCGAACTACTGTCTACCACAACGCCACCTGGGCAGATGGACTTACTTTTTCACTTCACCCTTTTGAATTTGCTGTATCTAAACAGAGTAGCTCTTCGAACTACTGTCTACCACAACGCCACCTGGGCAGATGGACTTACTTTTTCACTTCACCCTTTTGAATTTGCTGTATCTAAACAGAGTAGCTCTTCGAACTACTGTCTACCACAACGCCACCTGGGCAGATGGACTTACTTTTTCACTTCACCCTTTTGAATTTGCTGTATCTAAACAGAGTAGCTCTTCGAACTACTGTCTACCACAACGCCACCTGGGCAGATGGACTTACTTTTTCACTTCACCCTTTTGAATTTGCTGTATCTAAACAGAGTAGCTCTTCGAACTACTGTCTACCACAACGCCACCTGGGCAGATGACTATCTTGACCGCCTGAACTAACAGATGGTCTTAAATTTGGAGGCGGGACCCGGAGTCGAACCGAGGTAGATTGATTTGCAATCAACTGCATGGCCACTTTGCTATCCCGCCATATCTTCATCATTATATACGGACAAAATATGTCTGTAAAAACAAAAAAACCCTGCATCTTGTTTAATTAATACAGGGTTTATCGTAATCTGGAGCGGGAAACGAGATTCGAACTCGCGACCTCAACCTTGGCAAGGTTGCGCTCTACCAACTGAGCTATTCCCGCATAGCTTTTAAGGGAAGCTCTGATCAAGTCCTTTAACTTAATCAGAGATTCCCTAAACAGGCCGCTATTCTAGCGATGCCGGCGTTTCTGTCAAGGTAAAATTGACCGATGACGCTTATTAATGCCTTTTTTGAGCTTAAGCGCCTCTATTAATTACTTGTGCTTAATGTGAGCCACGCCGATTTAATGTACACAACCATCGATACTATGGTCAACAATGCTGCCAGTACCAGTAAGCCTAATCCGACGGTAAAGGTTGGCAGACCGAAGAGATCATGCTCATAAATCAGAAACAGCAGTGCGATCATTTGCGCCATTGTTTTGGCTTTTCCAGAAAAGGATACGGCAACTACGTTGCCTTTACCCATGCCGGACATCCATTCGCGCAGTGATGAGATAAAAACTTCACGCGAGATGATGATTAACGATGAGAATAATAACCAGTTATTATCTGGATGTTTGGTCAATATGATTAATAATGCTGATACCACCATCAGTTTATCGGCCAACGGATCGATGATGGCACCGAGTGCGGACTGCTGATTTAATTTGCGCGCCAGATAACCATCAAACCAGTCGGTGATTGCTGCAAACGCGAAGATAAAGGTGGCTAATGCCGATGCCCAGTCGTATGGCAGGTAGAACGCCGCTATAAATACGGGTATTAGCAGAATTCGCGAGGTGGTGATTGCGTTTGGTATATTCATAAATTAATCGGTTGCATGAAACTCGTGGTATATATCGTGTGCCAGTTTTTTACTTATTCCGGCTATTTTAGCAATATCTTCAATGCCTGCCTGTGTTATTCCCTGTATACCGCCAAAATGTTTTAATAATGTCTGTCTGCGTTTTGGCCCTAAACCGGCGATGCCTTCTAACGGTGAGGTACGGCGTTTCTTCGCACGCTGTGCACGGTGACCGCTGATGGCGAAACGGTGCGCCTCGTCACGCACCTGCAGAATTAAATTAAGCGCGGCTGATTCTATGGTGAGATACAGATCGGGCCGACCATCGCTAAAGATGAGTTTTTCAAGTCCTGCTTTACGGCCTTCGCCTTTTGCAACACCGATTAACAATACCGAATCAATTTCCAGTTTTTCAAAAACGTCTATTGCCTGTTTGAGCTGGCCCTTGCCGCCATCGATGAACAATATATCAGGCAGCTTCTGTTCCAGCTTCTCTACTAACTTGCGATCTTTTTCAGGTTTGGCTGGACGAAAGCGCCTTTCCAGAGCCTGTTTCATCGCGGCATAATCATCACCACCGGTAATGCCGCTAATGTTGTAACGGCGGTAGTCTGTTTTGAATGCACCTTCGGGGGTAAAAACGACGCAGGAAGCAACCGTTGCTTCGCCCTGAGTGTGGCTGATATCGAAACATTCCAGACGTAGTGGAATTTCATCCAGCTGTAATACTTCCTGTAAAGCTTCAAAACGAGCGAGTAATCCAGAGCGCGATATAAGCCTTATTTTCAATGAATTATTAGCATTATTTAAAGCCATTTCTAACCATTTGGCACGCTCTCCCCTGAGCTTGCTGGTTATTTTTACTTTATGTTTTGACTGCTCGCCTAATACTTCTTCAATCAGCTTACTGTCTTGCGGCAGATGTGAAACTATGATTTCACCTGGCACGTCACGTTTTAAATAAAACTGTGGAATGAAAGCGGTAAGGATTTGTTCGCTGCTTAACGCTTCTGGCAAACCTGGATAAAAACTGCGATTACCCAGATTTAGACCGTTGCGTATATAAAATACCTGTACGCAGGCCTGCCCGCCTTCGGCAACACATGCAATGATATCAATATCGCCTTTGTCTGCACTGATGTGTTGTTTTTCAGTGACTTTGCGTAAGTTGCTAATCTGATCTCGATACACTGCGGCTTTTTCAAAATGCTGTTTCTCTGCTGCTTTTTCCATGTCTGTCACCAGCTCATTAATAATCTGCTGGCTTTTACCCTGTAAAAACAAAACCGCATGACTAATGTCTTTGCCATAGGCTTTTTCAGAGATGTAGCCAACACAGGGTGCGGTGCAGCGTTTAATTTGATATTGCAAACAGGGCCTTGAACGATTTGCAAAGGTGCTATCTTCACACTGGCGGATTAAAAACATTCTTTGTAGCAAATTTATACTTTCGCGAACAGCATGGGCGTTGGGGTATGGCCCCAGGTACAGGCCCTTTTTTTTACGGGCGCCACGGTGCAGGGTTATGCGTGGATATGCCGATTTATCAGAGACAAAGATGTATGGATAACTTTTGTCATCTCGCATTAATACGTTGTAACGCGGACGACATTCTTTTATTAGATTACTTTCAAGTAATAAGGCTTCGCCTTCAGTATGGGTAATAGTGACGTCGATATTACTGATTTTTGAAACCATCACCTGTGTTTTTGGTGACAGCCCCGTTTTGCGAAAATAGCTGTTTAAGCGATTTTTCAGGTTTTTAGCCTTGCCGACGTAAATGACCTGCTGTTTTTCATCGAGCATGCGGTAGACACCGGGTTTGCTGGTGACGTTTTTCAGGAAGGCGGTTGAATTAAAAGCCTGCTGTGTTGTTAATTCAGCTTCTGATGATGATTCTTCTGTAGATGCCATGAGCTTATTGTAACTTACTAGTCATCTGCAATAAAAAAACCTATTTTATCCGCAAATGAACGCTAATAGACGCAAATAAAAACGAATTATTATTTTTACATTTGCGTTAATAAGCGTTCATTTGCGGAAGATTATTCTTTCTTCACGCCCTTTGCATCTCAGGACAGATACATACAACTTTATGTGAAAAAAGAATCGATTATTTTACCGGCATGTTGTTTTCGTCCAGCATGCCATATTTCATCGCCAGGTGTAACATTTCGATATCCGAACCGACACCCAGCTTCTCATACAGCCGCATACGATAGGTACTGATAGTTTTTGGACTTAAATTGAGAATTTCTGAAATTTTCTGGGTTTTTGTGCCTTGTCGCGATCATCATCAATACCTGTGTTTCACGCATCGACAGGGTATCTATAGGATTGGTTTCGCCAGGCAGTACCGATAGAGCAAGTTGCTGGGCGATATCTTTTGCGATGTAGTGCTTACCGTTATGCACATCTTTTATCGCGGTAATCATTTCGTCAACGCAGTTACCTTTGGTCAGGTATCCTCTGGCACCACCGTTAAGCAACTGTTTTGGTAACGGACCCTCATCATGCACGGTAACAATAATAATGCCGATATCCGGCCACGATTTACTGATGCGCTGCGTTGCACCAATACCGCCGATGCCCGGCATGTTGACGTCCATTAAAATAACATCAATATTAGTGCTATTATCACGACACCAGTTAATAGCATCTTCACCACAACTCAAGGTGTCTACCACGTTAATGCCATCCTGAGCACCAAGCAGACTTTTAAAGCCATACCGAACCAGTTCATGATCATCAACAATCAATACACGGATGTCAGAATTACTATTATTTTCAGGCATTTATTTTAATATTTATAATTAATTTAAATTACACTAAAAATGAATATTGAACAAAGATTCATTTTTGCCACATCCTGTAAGGAGACTTTAGCAGATAAATATTATAATATCTCCTATCCTCAGTTACTTCATCACCGATCCAGTCCGGTTTTTCAAACGATTCGTCAACACTGCCAAGTTCAATCTCGGCCATCTGCAATCCCGCATTTGCACCTGCAAACACGTCGACTTCCCACAAATGGGAAGAATAAGGTACGTAATGACGTGTTTTCTCGATGATTACATCACCGCATAGTGTGTTCAACATTTGCTCAGCGTCATGCAGCGGTATCTCGTATTCAAATTCCTGACGTACCATGCTGAGGTCAACACTTTTAATATTTATGTTCGCCAGCTTATTGCTGATACGAATCCGTACCGATGATTTTTGTGAAGTCTCGAGCCCGCTTTGTAAATAACCCTGTTTTATCATATGCGTTTCTGTCACTAATGATTTCCAGTTGTCATTTTTTAATAGAAATTTACGTTCTATTTCGATACCCATAAAATTTCCGTAATAGTAGGGTGCGCCATGCGCACCGTGAGATAAACACGAGTACTCGACCCATGGTGCGCATGGCGCACCCTACGGTCTGCATTTCATGTTAGATTATTGTGTATGAAATCATATTTCCAGCTTGACCACAATATAGTTCACCTCAACCATGCTGCGGTCGCACCCTGGCCGGTTGTGACTCGTGACGCCGTCATAAGATTTGCAAAGGAAAATGCTTCAATCGGTTCGCAGCGCTATGATTGCTGGCTAAAAACCGAGTTACAGTTAAAACAGAGGCTGGCCAGGCTGATTAACGCGCATGCAACGGATGAAATTGCCCTGTTAAAAAACACCTCTGAAGGTTTATCTCTTATTGCACAGGGATTACGTTTTAATGCTGGCGACAATATCGTTATTCCAGCTGAAGAATTCCCGTCCAATAAAGTTGTGTGGCAGGCGCTGGAAACCCAGGGAGTTGATGTTCGATTAGTGCCGGTACAGGATATTGATGAACCTGAACTTGCCCTGATTAATGCTATGGATAAGCACACGCGTCTATTAAGTTGCAGTTCGGTACAGTTTGCGCGCGGCCTGGTTCTGGATTTAACTATTATCGGTAAGGCCTGTAAACAGCAGAGTGTCCTGTTTTGCGTTGATGCCATTCAATCACTGGGCGCCATTATTTTTGATGCTCAGGCCTGTTTGGCCGATTTCGTGGTCGCTGATGGACATAAATGGATGTGTGGACCTGAAGGCACAGCACTGTTTTACTGTCGTAAGGAGGTTCAGGATCAGTTGCACCTGACTCAATTTGGCTGGCATATGCTAAAAGACGCATTTGATTTTTCGACGCAAAATAATGACCTGCCACTAGCGCAAAAAATCGCTGCTGGCGCACAACGTTTTGAAAGCGGTAGTCCTAATATGATGGGCATAACCGCACTTAATGCATCACTTGGCATGTTACTGGAAATTGGCATAATCAACGTTCAGTCCAGAGTAATAAAGAATGCCGATTATCTATTAACTCAATTAGCCTCATTTGCCGATACAAACATTGTAAGCCCAACAGCGATGGGCAAATACGCCGGCATTGTCACTTTTCAAAAATTGAACGTTGATAACCTGAAACTTTATCAGCATCTACAGAATAACAATGTTATTTGCGCGTATAGAGGTGGGGGTATTCGTTTTTCTCCGCACTTTCATACTGAGAAAAAAGAGATTGATAAAGCACTAAAACTTGTTAATACTTTTACCGGGTAAAGACAAAGCCATTAAATGAGCACAGCAGGGAAATCAGGATTTAGAAATTCGTGAACCGGTAACCGCTTATTCGGTCTTAATCTATATCAGATCTGATATATTTGAACTAAACTCAGGAATGAAGGAATGCTTATCCGATTCTAATATCGCTTCTTAAAATTGCAACAAACAAAACTTCCCTTTTGGAGTTTACATGTTTCGTTTTGGTAGATTAAAAAGTTATGTGTGGGACAAATTTGTAGCCTGGCTTACCTATGAGACCCCTAATTATAAAACGCCCTTAACCAGTTTTGAGCGTTTACGTTATGAGTTGCGCCCGGGTGATGTACTGCTGGTCGAAGGCCGCTCGAATATTGCTGAAATCATCAAGTCCATTACCCAGAGTATATGGACACATTCTTTCATTTACATCGGCCGTCTGCACGATATTGATGACTCTATGTTGCGTGACCATATCCAGAAATTTCGTCACTGCAGTCCGGATGAACAATTAATTATAGAAGCGGTACTGGGAAAAGGCATTATTGTATCGTCCATTGAATTTTATGAAGGTGAACATTTACGCATTTGCCGACCTCGTGGCATTACCCGTGCGGATTCACAGGCAGTTACTAAATATGCAATTAATCAGTTAGGTACCGATTACAATGTTCGCCAAATTATGGACCTTGCGCGATTCATGTTCCCTTACTGGTTTTTACCCAAGCGCTGGCGCTCAACCCTGTTTGAGCATAACGTTGGCAGACCGACCAAAACGGTTTGTTCCACGATGATAGCTGAAGCTTTTTCCAAAGTTCGATTTCCTATTATTCCTGTCATCCATCAGGATAAAGACGGTAAGTTAAGTTTAATACGTAATAATTCAAAATTAGTAACGCCACGCGACTTTGACCATTCACCCTATTTTGATGTTATCAAGTACCCTGTTCTTGATTTTGATGAACTCGGCATTTATCGCAAATTACCCTGGGATCGAACCAGTGTTCACTGCAATACCATTGGCGACTGTTTTTATTCCCATCCCGAAGTAATTGAACGGTTAACACCAATACAATCGGCAAATACGATAAGACATGAAGCCATAGAAGAAGTAGCAGATGTGGTCAGTGATACTAATGTTGATACTAGCGAAGATACAAACGGCAAGACCAGCAGTGATGATACAGAACTTTCTGCTAAAAAGAAGCGTGAAAAGAAAGCTGTAAACTAAAAACAGCATTCAGTGTCTATACTTTAATAATTTTCTATCAATACGTTTTTATTAATCGTTAAAAAAATCTACATGAAAAAGGTGCAGTTATGATATGGACAGGATTTTTAATTTTAATCATTTTAGTTTCAGCCTATTTGCGCTTACCGCTTTTAGTGTGGTCGTTACTGCTTGCTGCTGGACTTGTTACCTTAACTATTTTTTCTGGTGCTGAAACCTCTGAAAAAACTTTACTGTGGATACTCTTTGCAGCAGTCATTATTCCTCTTAATTTAAAACCTGTTCGTCTTAATCTTTTCAGTCGCGCTATTTACCGGGCCATGAAAAAGATCATGCCGACTATTTCACAAACAGAACAGGATGCACTTGATGCCGGCGATGTCTGGTGGGAAGCCGAACTGTTTAGCGGCAGGCCTGATTTTAGTTTTCTGCAAAACCTGCCTAAACCTGTATTATCTGATGAAGAGCAGGCTTTTTTAGACGGCCCTGTTGAAGAATTTTGCAGCATGCTGGATGACTGGCAGATAACCCATGTCGATTATGACTTAAGCCCCGAAGCCTGGCAGTTTGCCAAAGACAATGGTTTGTTCGCGCTGATCATTCCTAAACAGTATGGTGGCAAAGATTATTCTGCTTATCTGTCATTCACAGGTGGTGATGAAAATTGGTAGCCGCAGTGGATCAGCCGCCGTCACCGTGATGGTGCCAAACTCGTTAGGTCCGGGAAAACTGTTAATGACTTACGGCACCGAAGAGCAAAAGGACTACTACCTGCCCAGACTTGCCAAAGGTATTGATATCCCCTGTTTTGGTTTAACCGGACCGGATGCCGGTAGTGATGCTGGCGCCATGCCCGACACGGGTGTTGTTTGTTATGGTAGCTATGAAGGTAAAGAGAATGTTTTAGGTGTTCGCTTAAACTGGGCTAAACGTTATATTACACTGGCACCTGTGGCGACCATATTGGGTATTGCCTTTAAGTTATATGACCCCGAGCATTTATTAAGTGAAAAAGAAGACCGTCGGAATTACCCTGGCGCTAATCAAACGTGAAACCGAAGGCGTAGAAATTGGCAGACGCCACTTCCCTGCCAACCATGCGTTTATGAATGGCCCGATTCGTGGTAAAGATGTATTTGTACCGCTTGATTCTATTATTGGTGGTGTTGATTATGTCGGCAAAGGCTGGGCCATGCTGATGGAATGCCTGGGCGATGGCCGCGCTATTTCATTACCGGCACTCGGCACTGCGGCCGGTAAAATGGCAGCTAAATTTACCGGCGGCTATTCACGCATTCGGCAACAGTTTCATACCCCGATTGGTTACTTCGAAGGCGTAGAAGAAGCCTTAACTGAAATTTCCGGTCAGACTTATGCCATGGATGCGTCACGGTCTCTGGTTGCCGTTGCATTAGACAGCGGCGTGGTGCCTTCCGTTATATCTGCCATCGTTAAACAGCAGGTCATGGAACGTATGCGTCAGATAGTCAACCACGCCATGGATATTCATGGTGGTCATGGCATATGCATGGGACCGCATAATCATTTAGGTCGAACTTATCAATTAACACCTGTTGGTATTACGGTTGAAGGTGCAAATATTTTAACGCGATCGATGATCATTTTTGGTCAGGGTGCAATGCGCAGCCATCCATATTTACTAAAGGAGGTACAGTCTGTACATAACGACAATCAACAACAGGGCGTTAAAGATTTTGATCAGGCATTATTTGCTCATTTCGGATTTATCATTAGTAATATTGTTCGCTCTTTCTGGTTTGGCCTCAGTTATGCCAGGTTTGTACGCACACCAGGTGATAGCGACACCAGGCATTATTATCAGCAGCTGGTTAAAATGAGTTCCGCGTTTGCTTTGCTTTCTGATATCTGTATTGGTGTACTTGGCGGCTCGTTAAAACGCCGTGAGAAAATATCCGGTCGCCTTGCTGATGCTTTATCTAATATGTATGTTATGTCTGCAGTTTTAAAACACTATGAAGATCAGGGCAGCCATAAAGAAGACCTGGTATTAGTTAAGTGGGCCTGCGAAGATGCATTATTTAATATCCAGACAGCATTAAAAGGCATTATGAAAAATTTACCGCTGCCTTTTATCGGCGCCCTGTTCAACTTTGTTATTTTCCCCCTGTCAAAACCTTATCAACGCCCCAGTGATAAGTTAGGACATAAAGTGGCAAAAATCACACTAACACCCAGCGAAACACTCGACCGTCTTAGTGATGGCATTTTTAATAGCGATGATAAAGATAATGCCAGCGGACGAATCTCGCACGCACTGAACCTGGTACTTAAAACGGAAGATCTACAGCACAAATTGCGTGACGCTTACAAACAGGGTCGTCTGCAAAGTCGTGACCGTGATGCTTATGCCGAGGCAAAAGAGAAAAACATCATCACTGATGCTGAATACACTTTATTGCGTGAAACGGAAGAAGCTATTCAGCATGCAATTAAAGTGGATGAGTTTTCATTTAGCGGCTGGAAGATTGAAACACCCTGATTTATTAAAACAATCACACATCTCGTTCCCACGTATGACAGACTGTGAAAGTATTTATAAATATTTAGCCGCAAAGGACGCGAAGGACGCAAACAATAAAAATCATCTTGTTTCTTTGTGTTATTTTACTACGCGCCTCCTGCGCTACGTCCTTCGGACCGTACTAGTGTACGTACAAAATGCTCCCAGCATTTTAGTGCGTATTTCGCGGCAAAAAAGTTTTTAAGCTGTCAGTTATTAAGCATAGTTCACAGCCTCTGAAGAGTGGCAATGAGAAAGAAAAATAGTAGTCTTAAAATTACTTATAGAGAGTAACGTTATGAATAACGAATGTGGTCGAAAAGTTTATATTGTCGATGGTAGTCGTACGCCGCAACTTAAATCACGTGGCAAGGTTGGTCCGTTTTCAGCTGGCGACCTTGCTGTCGCTGCGGCTAAACCATTATTACTCCGCAACAACTTTCCCCTTGAGGCACTGGATGAAGTTATCCTCGGCTGTATGATGCCGGGAGAACGCGAAGCCAATGTCGGACGGGTAGTCGCTTTACGCCTGGGTATTCCGCAAAGTGTACCGGCATGGACAGTACAACGTAACTGCGCGTCAGGTATGCAGTCGGTGGACTCTGCCTTTAAAAACATTCGTAACGGTGACGCAAATCTTATCCTGGCCGGCGGTGCTGAATCCATGAGTCATGCACCGGTATTACATAACCATACTATGGTGGACTGGTTAGGTGATTTCATGCGCGCGCGTACCCTGGGGCAGAAATTAAAAACCCTTTCTCAGTTACGCGGCAAACACTTGAAACCGGTTATTGCACTGATTCATGGATTATCTGACGATACCGTTGGTTTAAACATGGGTGAAACGGCAGAAATCATTGCCGATAACTTTGGCATTACCCGCCAGCAGATGGATGAATATGCAATGGCCAGCCACCATCGCCTGGCTGATGCACACCAGTCCGGTTACCTCGATGAGATTGAAGTGCTGTATGACGGAAAAGGCAATTTTTATGATCATGATGACGGCGTTCGAGCTGACTCTACAATAGAAAGCCTGGGTAAATTACGCCCTGCTTTTGATAAAAAGTACGGTAAAGTCACCGCCGGTAACAGTGCACAAATTACCGATGGCGCTTCCTGGTTATTACTTGCCAGTGAAGATGCTGTTAAAAAACATGATCTACCGGTGATAGCCTCAATAACTGATAGCCAATGGGCCGGGCTCGATCCTGCAGTGATGGGCATGGGGCCGGTGCATGCCATGACGCCCATCATGCAGCGCAATAATCTCGCGATTGATGATATCGATTACTGGGAAATTAACGAAGCCTTTGCCACACAGGTACTAGGCTGTGTACAGGCCTGGCAGCAGGATGAATATTGTAAGGAAAAGCTAAATCTTGACCAGGCCATGGGGCATATCCCTCACGAAAAATTAAACATCGACGGCGGCGGCGTCAGTTTAGGCCACCCGGTGGGTGCCAGTGGTGCACGCATTATCTTACATCTTTGCAAGATCCTGCAGCGCACCAATGCCGGAAGAGGCATGGCAAGTTTATGTATCGGCGGCGGCCAGGGTGGCGCCATGCTTATACAGAATGAATCAGACAACACTAACCAATACTGAGGCAGCCTGATGTCCACTACAACACCAAGCGACACATCATCCAAAAGTAACTGGAAAGTTGAAACAGACGATAACAACATAAGCTGGGTACATTTTGATACACCTGGTGCTTCAGCTAATTTATTATCTCAGGCCGCGATCAAAGAACTTGATGATATCGTAAAAGAATTTGAAAGTAATCTACCCAGGGCTGTGATACTTCTTTCTGATAAAAAAGACAGTTTTATTTTTGGCGCCGATATAAAAGAATTTACCGCACTGGAAAACAAGGATCAGGCACTGGCATTTATGCAAAAAGGTCATGCACTGATGAATCGCCTGGAGGCGCTGCCCTGCCCGAAGGTCAGCATGATACATGGGCTTTGTTTTGGTGGTGGTACCGAACTGTCTCTGGCCTGTGATTACATCATCGCGACTGACGACAAAAAAACAAAAATTGGCCTGCCTGAAATTAAACTGGGCATTCACCCGGGTTACGGCGGTACCGCACGATCGATTGAACGCTGTGGTCCATTGGCGGCAATGAATATCATGCTGACCGGACGAGCCCTGTCAGCACGCGCTGCCAGCAAGATAAAACTGATCGACGAAGCCGTTCCGCTAAGACAATTAAAAACAGCGGCTGAAAAATACGCCCTGAATGCGCCTAAACGTAAACCACTGCCCTTATCTGCACGATTAGCGAATACTTCACTGCTACGTCCGCTGATTGCCTCACAGATGCGCAAACAGGTCGCACTCAAAGCAAAAGCTGAACATTATCCTGCGCCCTACTCGTTAATTAATCTGTGGCAAAAATATGCTGGTAATAAAAAGAAAATGCTTGAGCAGGAAGCGATTGCTGTAGCAGGACTGGCTACCACCGACACTGCGCGTAATCTGGTGCGGGTATTCTTCCTGCAGGAGAAGCTAAAAAGCCAGGGCAAGAAAGTTGATTTTAATGTACAGCATGTACATGTTATCGGCGGTGGTATCATGGGCGGAGACATTGCTTCCTGGTGCGCCATTCAGGGTTACTCAGTAACCGTACAGGATCAGTCGCCTAAAGCACTGGCAGAGACCATCAAACGTGCTCAGTATTCGTTTAAAAAGAAATTTAAACGCGACAGACGTGCCATCAGAGATGCCAATGATCGATTGATGGCCGACCATCGTGGTGCCGGTATACCACGGGCCGACATTATCATCGAAGCCATATTTGAAGATAAAGACGTCAAACGCGCGTTATATGAATCCATCGAACCCAGGATGAAACAGAGTGCAATACTGGCAACAAATACCTCAAGCATCAAGCTCGAGGATTTATCTTCATGTCTGAAAAACCCAGGCCGTCTGGTGGGATTGCATTTTTTCAATCCTGTGGCACTAATGCCCCTGGTTGAAATTATTCGAGGCAAGGAAAGCGATGAAAAAGTTGTTCAGCAAACATTAGCTTTTGGTAAAAACATCGGTAAGTTGCCGTTAGCGGTCAAGAGCTCGCCTGGATTCCTGGTTAACCGGATTTTAATGCCCTATATCCTCGAAGCGGTTACCATGGTTGATGAAGGTGTCCCGCCCGAGGTGATTGATAAAGCCGCCACCGACTATGGAATGCCTATGGGCCCCATTGAACTTGCTGATACTGTCGGCCTGGATATTTGTAAATCGGTTGCCAATATTTTATCAACGGCTTTAGACATGCCACTGCCCGATTACCTGAAAGAACTGTCAGATAAAAAACTGGGTAAAAAAACCGGCGAAGGGTTTTACCAGTACAAAGCTAACAAACCCGTTAAAAATAAAAATGCCAGCTACGCTAATACTCAGGAAGTACAGGATAGACTGGTGCTGCGTTTACTGAATGAGGCCACGGCCTGTTTACGAGAAGGCCTGGTTGAAAATAAGGAACTAATAGATGCGGGGGTTATTTTCGGTACTGGATTTGCACCATTTAGAGGTGGTCCACTGGAATATATTAAAACCCAGGGTGTTGATAAATTAAGCCAGACACTGGAAACATTAAAAATGAAGTTTGGTGAACGTTTTGCAAAAGATGAAGGATGGAATAACCTGTAATTGTAAAGCCACTCACCACAGAGGCACAGAGTTTTACTTTGTTAACTGCGCCTGCGGCGCGCTATTAACAATACAAAGCTTTTCTCTGTGACCTCTGTGCCTCTGTGGTGAATAGTTTTTCATTTGTTTTGAGTGTCTCAGTTCAACTCTGAAAACTGGTAAACCTTTATTTACTGATGGTTTTTACATCCTTTGCGGTTATCTCTTTTAAAACGACTTTTTTATCGTCATCAGAAAAAACAACTTTGTTTCGTCCTAGCTGTTTTGCAACATACATACGATTATCCGCATTCATCAATGTTTCCTGAATGGTATTAAATTGTTTAAAGTTTGACAGACCTATCGACACAGTTGCATGAAGTGATGGTGCGATATCACTGAAGTTAAAATTGGCCAGGCTTTCACGTATACGTTCAGCAACTTTTATCGCATCTTCAATATCGGTGTTAACCAGTAAACAAACAAATTCTTCGCCACCAAAACGTGCAGCATAATCAATTTCACGTATTGAAGATTTAAGAATTTCTGAAAATTTTTGCAATACGACATCACCAGTATGATGCCCAAAGGTATCATTGATTTGTTTAAAATGATCAAGATCAAAAAAACATAATACAAAATCAGAGTCATCACGCTCTGACAATGCTTTTTGCTGCGACAGCTTTTCCATAAAATAACGCCGAATATATAGACCGGTTAATTCATCAGTTATCGCCAGTTTTTTATTCAATTCCAGCGCCTCCTGTAAGTCCATATATTGTTTTTTTGCTCTTTCCCTTAAATGATGAATTGCCGATCCTGTATATAACATAACAGTAATGGTGCTACTAAATATCATCCATTGTATAATTTCAAATTTGACGTCAATACGATCAGCTTCGTTAATATAAAGAAATACCAAAATGGAAGCATAACCAAGAATAGCAAACAGTGCGATGGATAAAAATTCAAGAAATTTTAATTGAAAATAACCAAAACTTAACATACCAAAAAACATCATGAGTATTAATCCACGTGATTCATTTAACACATATGCAATGGTTAATAAAAATAATGTACTCCATAAAATTTGAGCTACGGTAAGGCTCGGGTCACGAAATTTTTTATTTAATCCGGTACGCAACATGATGGTAAATATAACTCCACCTGACCAGAAAAAAAATATGATGGTATAAAGCGTAGGCAGATTGATAGAATATAAATTGTTATAAAATAAAAAAACACTGACCACTGTAAATAATAATGCTGACATTAGAGCAGCAAGATGTCTGAACATACGTATTGCCTGTTTTTGATCATTGCTAAATAAAAAATTGAACATTTGTTTTTAAGACTATTGTTGGTTAGGGAGCCTCTAACTAATTCTGCATGTGTACGTGTAGATGAATTAGTTTAGGGGCTACTAAGTTTAAATAAGCGATAAAAGTTATTTCTTGATATTTCTGCGATGTGTTCAACGCTAGTATTTCTGATTTTAGCCAGTGTTTCTGCAACATATTGCACATAAGCAGGCAGATTTTGTTTACCACGATGCGGTACTGGTGCTAAATAGGGAGAATCCGTTTCAATTAATAAACGATCATCCGGAATGTTTTGTGCAATTTTGCGCAGCGCATCTGCATTGCTAAATGTTACGATGCCAGAGATTGAAATCATGAACCCTAATTCCATGACCTGGTTTGCGAAAGCCTGTGTTTCAGTAAAACAATGAATAACACCACCGCATAAATCTGCTTTTTCCTGACGTAATATAGCCAGGGTATCGTCACCGGCATCGCGGGTATGGATTATGACAGGTTTGTTGACCTGATTAGCCACCTGAAGGTGTGCACGAAATCGCCGCCGCTGCCACTCCGGATTATCTTTATGGTAGTAATAATCCAGACCGGTTTCGCCGATAGCGACAACTTTTTCATCGGATGCCAGTGCCGTTAAATAATCAACAGAAAACGTATCGCTTTCATCGGCCATTGGGTGCATGCCGACGGAAACAGAAATGCCCGGATAAGCACGAACCTTTTTCAGCATTTCAGGATATTTTTTCAGGTTAATGGAAACGCACAACATGTGCTCCACACCCGTGTTGTGAGTCTGTTGTATCAGTGTGTCAAAATTGTTATCAAATTCCGACAGATCAATACAGTCAAGATGACAGTGTGAATCGACTAACATTGCAGGATTGCAGGATTTCAGCACTAGCCCGGATATATCATAGGAATGCAGACAATGGGGGCATATTTTATAAAATCAGTCAGTGAGTCAGTTTGTACGATTCGCCTAATAGCATAGCCGATTTTCATGGCAATCGCTCCATGCATTGCCCTACTACCGTACTTCCAGTAGCATAAGCTATGGTTACAGGGGAATCGTACCCAATATAAATTAATCATGGGGCCGCTGATATTTTTCCAAAAACTGCATATACTGCCATGGATGGCAGGTAGTAGGGCAATGCAGGAGCAGCGAAGCGGTGTGCCGAGCGTTGTCAGGCACATAGTGAACTTTTCAAACATACCTAAATTTCTTTTTATAATCATAGCGTTAAGTGATATTAGCAGCGTTCCTATGAAATATCCGGGCTAGCTTACATAGTGTGAGTAATACGATCTGACTTAAGTGCCCCCGCCAGATGGGTTTCTATTTTACCTCGAGTTGCGCCTTTATCCTGCTGTGAAAACTGCACACCAACACCGTGTGCACGGTTCCCCTGCGCGCGTTTTGGTGTCATCCAGATTATTTTACCGGCAACGGGTAAACGTTCGCCATCATCCATTAATGTTAAAAGCATAAAAACCTCATCACCCAGGTTATAATTTTTATTGGTTGGGATAAATAAACCGCCATTTTGAACATATGGCATATAGGCCGCATAAAGTGATGATTTGTCTTTAATGCTGAGTGACAGCATTCCCGGCCGTGCAGTTGGATTACCCATAGTCACCCACCTCTAGAATTATTAATTATTATAAGTTATCCCAGGATAATAGCAGACTTTCCCATAATAACTGCTCATTTACTGCAATTGAACTGTGCAATAAATTGAAGTTTAGCTGGTCGTAAAATCGATATAAGCGCTGTTGATTTACCTTTTTTGCCAGTGCCTGTAATGAAGTGCGATATTGTTCATTAGTGATTTCAGTTTCAGCACCGCATGATTGCAGCTTAGATACGTCTGAGACCCAGCTCATCATGCCCTCTAGCGTCCGAACCTTGGCAAATTTCGCCAGTTTCACTGCAGAATCCAGTGAGTTTTTACCTGAAACTGACGCTATCATCGCTTCAGAAAGGACTTCCTGGTGCTCGGCTTCCTGCAGGTAATCTACAGCGGTAAGTGGTGAACCAAAGGCATATTTTAGCGATTGCTGTAACTGACTATCGCTATAACCCGGTTGCCTGTCCTTTAGCCAGTGCAGTGACTGGCTTTCATCCGGCATGGTAAAGCGCATCAACTGACAACGGCTTCGTATGGTTACCGGCAAACGGTGTGTTCGGGCAGTGACCAATACAATAAGTACGTTTTCACCTGGCTCTTCCAGTGTCTTTAACAGACTGTTTGCGGCGGACAGGGTCAGTAATTCTACCTGTTCAATTATTGCCACCCGAAAGCCGCCATATAAACTGGTCTGGTTTAGTTTCTCACATAATACACGGATGTCATCAATTCGAATGCTGCGTACAGGATTTTTACTTTTTGATGTAGCGGGAGCTGTTGGCTGTAAATAATGCAGATCAGGATGCGTATTCGCTGCCAATAACTGACATGCCTTGCATAAACCACAGGCCTGATGATCTGATGCTGGTTGCTGACATAACACGGCATTCGCCAGTGTTACGGCAAAATCAGCTTTACCTAAACCTGGATTGCCATACAATAACATCGCGTGCGGTAATCGCTCAGTTTTTAATAACTGGGTTATTTTTTGCCATTGTCTTTGCTGCCAGGGATAGATCATTTTTATTTATTATTCAGAGGCCAGGAGGCTATCCGTAAATAGAAGCCGTAGCGAGGGGGAGCTGTTTTGAGTCAGATTTTTTCATAATTTGAGGCGAATAGCACCGCTATTTAACGAGTATTAAGGGAAAATCTGGCCAAAATCAGCTTTTCCGCAGTAGGCTTTCTATTCTCGGACAGCCTCCTGATCCAGAATATCATATTCAATCAGTTTCTCACGTATTTGTTTCTGCACAGCAGCCAGCTCAAGTGATGCGTCAATCAGACAAATTCGATGGGGATAATGATTGGCCAATTCGATATAGGCTTCACGTACACGCTGAAAAAAATCATCCTGTTCTTTTTCAATACGATCTGGCTCACTTCGCCGTCCTGCACGAGCGCGGCCTATTTCAACCGGCGCATCGAGAATAACTGTTAAATCAGGGCGTAAGTCACCCTGGACCCATTGTTCAAGTTCACTGATTTTATCGACATCCAGCAGACGTCCCCCACCCTGATAGGCGTACGTCGCTTCGGTAAAGCGGTCACACAAAACAGTTTGCTTATTATCCAGTGCAGGACGTATAACTTTGCTTAAGTGCTCCGCCCTGGCTGCAAACATCATCAGTAACTCAGCGTCAGCGCTCATGTGGTCATCAGAGTGGCTTAATAACAAAGCACGCAATGCTTCACCCAGATTCGTCCCGCCGGGCTCTCTGGTCACCACACAGTCATGCCCCGCCGCCTCGAGTAATTCTTTTATAAAGCGAAGGTTACTGGTTTTACCAACCCCTTCAATACCTTCTAGTGTAATAAATTTACCCATCTTGTCTTCTTTGTTAATTACTATCTTCATGGATGGAGTGTATGCTGAGAATCGTCTGGAACGATTTCAGTGCATCTCCATGGATGGAGTGGCTGAAAATCGCCTGGAACAATTTTCAGCGCTTTTTCCGTTGATACCGATCAACTGCCTTTTCATGATCTTTTAAGTTAGTGGAAAATACATGTTTTCCACTACCATCACCATAGGCAACAAAATACAGGTAATTTGTTTTATCCGGGTGCAATGTTGCGTGTATCGCTTCTCTGCCAGCTAAAGCGATGGGTGTTGGTGGTAAACCATGCCTGGTGTAAGTATTATACGGGGTATCTTTTCGTAAGTCCCTGAAACGGATATTTCCGTCATAATTTTCGATGCCATAGATGACAGTAGGGTCAGTCTGTAAGCGCATTTTCTTACGTAAGCGATTAATAAATAATCCGGCAATAAGTGGTCGTTCCTCCGCGATCGCACTTTCTTTCTCGACGATTGAAGCCAGTATCAACGCTTCATATGATGACTTGAGTGGCAGATTTTCTTCACGCTGCAGCCACTCTTCCTGCAGAATTCTGGCCATCTCGTCATAGGCACGCTTTAACAGTTCAATATCGGTGACACCTCGTGAGATATAATACGTGTCTGGATAAAAGCGCCCCTCCGGATGCTCGCCTTCATGTCCCAGCGCTGTCATAATTTCTTCATCGGAAAGGTTTTCCAGCTGCTTTGTTATTATTGAATTCTGCCAGATTGTTTGCAAAATCTGGCGAAAAGTATAACCTTCTATTAAGACCAGGTCGTGTTGAACAACATTACCGGCGACCATATTATTTAGCAGCCTGGCCAAAGATAAGCCTGGTGTAATGACATATTCACCTGCCTGCAAACGCGTTTCCTGCCTGTTTAATTTACCCCAGATAAGAAAATAATATTTATTTTCCAGCAAATCTTTTTCTATCAGCTGATTAGCCAGGGTTCGAATGGATGAGCCGCGAGATAAAATTATTGTTTCAGGCTCGGTTAAGTTTAATTCTGCATGCATCTGGGTATATATTTTTGCAGAGAAATAAAAGCCAATCAGCAACACAATGCTGGCAATGGTAAACATTGCAGGCAATCCTTTGTTAAACAGCTTGAGCATTATCTTCCTTTGTAGTTAACAGTTCATCAAAAATCATAGTGGTTACCTGTTGATCTTTATATAAAGAGTCTCTTAGTTTAGTAACCGACTTCATAGCAATCAAACTATTTGAAATAAATAGTTCATCCATACTAAACAGCGTTTCGATAGTAAAGTTATCAACTGATATTTTTATATTATTTTTACTGGCCAAATCAATAATTATTTCACGCATTATTCCGTTAATACCAGAAAGACCAAGATCCGGCGTGAACAATTGTTTGTCTTTTATTGCAAACAAATTACTCATGGTACCTTCAATAACATGTTGATTGGCATTCAGCATTAATCCATCAATAAAGCTATTTTTAGCATTATTATTCCATTCATTCCTTGCTAATACATTCTCCAGACGATTAAGATGTTTTATACCCGCAAGGTTTTCATTGATAGAAACCTGTTGCTTACAGATGAATAATTCACCACTTAATAATTGATGACTTAAAAAAGAGGAATAATCAGTTTCTAAAGCTGACAACAAAACAAAACGATTGCTTGTTATGTTTTTTGAAAATTTATAACCGCGCTCACCAGCACCACGACTAACAATGATTTTTATTGTGTAGGCTGCTCCTGATTTAGATACTGATTTATACTCTGATATAGATCCTGATTTAGGCCCATATTTATTCGTATCAAGTAGTTTGGTTATATCATCCAGCAGCACCTGTTCCTGCGGGCAGGCTATTTTCAGTCGTTGCGCTGATGTCTGCAGGCGCTGAAAATGCTGTGGCCAGTAATATAATTTATTGTTGTTGCATAATATAGTTTCAAACAGTCCGTCGCCGTAATGAATTGAACGATCATTAATAGTTAAATAATCGGTAGGTATACCATTGATCAAACTGTTGTGCGGCGTTTTATTCATCAGCTAATGTAAAGATTTTCAGTAATCCTTTTGCTTTGGCGCGGGTTTCTTCCAGCTCATTTACTGCAACAGAATCACTTACTATGCCGCCACCGGCTCGAAAAGTGATTTCCCTGTTATCGTTTTCCCCTTCTCTCTCTGAAGTGCGCACCATTGTTCTTATTAGAATATTAAAGTCCATACTGCCATTATTATTGATGTAACCCAGGGAACCGGTGTAGGCACCTCTCGCCTGCTGTTCCATTTCAGCGAGTATTTCCATACAGCGCACTTTTGGGCAACCAGTAATGGTTCCGCCGGGAAAAACAGCACGTAACACATCAATTGGTGATTTATTACGCTCTAATTCGCCACGCACATTTGAGACAATATGATGAACATGCTGCCAGCTTTCTAAAATCATTAATTCATTGACTTCAATTGTACCCGGGCGACACACGCGCCCCAGATCATTACGTTCTAAATCAATCAGCATAATATGTTCAGCCTGTTCTTTAGGGTGTGAAAGTAACTCTCTGGCTAAAGCATCATCACTTTGCTGGTTCTCATCTCTAGGCCGTGTGCCGGCAATTGGGCGCGTTTCGACTATACCATTATGTACTGAAACAAGACGTTCTGGAGAAGAACTGATGATGGTCATATTTTGCAAACAGGCCATTGCAGCAAATGATGATGGATTGTGTTTAGATAATTTTTCGAATAAAACCGCATCTGCCACATCCTCGTTTTAATACTGCCTGCCATTGTCGGGACAAATTTGCCTGAAAAATATCACCATCGACAATATACTGCTTTATTTTTTCTACCTGTTGTAAATACGGTGTTGTCTCAGCTTCAATTAATGATTTCAGTCCGATTTTATTTTTTGTTGAAGGCGGTTTTGCAAAACGATTCTTTATGGTAAAAAAATCCTGTTCTATCTCATCGAGCAAATAGGCATACTCGGTTTCAGCAACCGCGACACACTGATTATTATGTTTATCGACAATAATAGCTGCTGGACACCGTGCCGCTACAGCGAGTGGCTGTGAAGCAGGTAAAGACGGCAACGATAAACAAGGCTCAATTTCTTCTGCCATTTCATAAGCCAGATAAACAAACCAGCCACCGGTAAAAGGCAGGTTTTCACTGTTGTCAGAAGTTTCTACTTTATTTTTTTGATAGTAATTTTCTAAGGTTTGCAAAAAAGCCAGCTGAAACAGTCAGGTCTTTATTTGTACAATGAAGGGTCTTGTCAGAATTTAGCGTTAAGCTGTACTGCGGACAGGCAATTAAGATATCGTACTGGGTATTATTCTGTCTGACGGCACTGCTTTTTAACAGGTACGGATATCGCTGTGCATTTAACTGGCTGAACAGTGCTAAATTCGGAACATTAGTGTCCGAATTGTCTGGCTGACAGGTAGTTAGTAGCCGCGTTGTAAATGACACGGAAAACCTCGGCTACTTATGTGCGTATTTAATTTAATTTTTTGAAAATCAATGTACCGTTAGTACCACCAAAGCCAAATGAATTAGATAGTGCATAATCAATTTTCATTTCTCGTGCAGTATTCGGGACATAATCTAAATCGCAACCTTCGCCGGGATTTTCTAAATTAATAGTGGGTGGCGCGACCTGGTCTTTTACAGACATTACCGAAAAGACCGCTTCGATGCCACCGGCAGCACCTAATAAATGCCCGGTCATGGACTTAGTTGAACTGACTGCAACGTTAGTCGCATGATTACCGAAGGCATATTTAACGGCTCTGGTTTCTGCAATATCACCCGCTGGAGTTGAAGTACCGTGTGCATTGACGTAGTTTATATCTTCTGCATTCAGTCCGGCATCATTTAACGCCAGCTTCATACACTTGCCCGCACCGCTGCCGTCCTGTGTAGGCATTGTCATATGATAAGCATCACTGTTATAACCAAAACCAGCAACTTCAGCGTAGATTTTGGCACCACGTTTTTTGGCGTGTTGGTATTCTTCTAATACCAGTACACCGGCACCATCACCGAGCACAAAACCATCACGATCTTTATCCCAGGGACGACTTGCTGTTTCAGGATCGTCATTACGAGTTGATAATGCTCTGGCCGCAGCAAAACCACCTATACCTAGTGGCGATGATGCCATTTCAGCACCGCCGGCAAACATCACATCAGCATCACCGTATGTGATGATTCTTGCTGATTCCCCAATGCTGTGTGTACCGGTAGAACAGGCCGTGACAATTGAAATATTGGGACCTTTGACTCCATAGCGAATAGAGAAATTACCGGAAATCATATTAATGATTGAACCTGGAACAAAAAATGGAGATATTTTTCGTGGTCCACCATTGATTAACCTGGTCTCATTAGCTTCAATCATTGGCAAACCGCCAATACCCGAGCCTATGGCAACACCAATTCTTTCGGCGTTTTCTTCAGTAATTTCAAGACCAGAATCTTTTAAGGCTTCATCAGCAGCGACAAGACCATAATGGATAAAGATATCCATCTTTTTTAGATCTTTTGCGGGAATAATCGAGGTTGCATCAAAACCTTTTACGGTAGCTGCAATTTTTGATGAAAATTCAGAGGTATCAAAAGTGTCAATCAACACCACACCGCTTTTACCAGCGACGATATTAGTCCACGTTTCTTTTAAATTAAGACCAACTGGTGAGACAATTCCAAGCCCGGTGACTACAACGCGACGTTTTGACAAATTTAGCCCCTTTGACTGTTTTAGGAAACCCTAACAAAAAGCAACCGGTTACTTTTGATATTTAATAATTTAAAAACAACTGCACTGATGTGGAGTTGTCTTAAGAAACTACTGAACAGGTCGGCCGCATGACAGCACGATCAGCAACAAGGTCAGTGATTCCCAGAGAGCGGTTTAGCTTGAGTGTGCGTTTACGTAATCGATTGCCTGTTGAATCGTAGTAATATTTTCTGCTTCTTCATCAGGAATTTCACACTCAAACTCTTCTTCTAAAGCCATAACCAGCTCTACTGTATCGAGTGAATCCGCACCTAAGTCGTTTACAAATGATGCGTCATTTGTTGCCTGCTCTTCAGTTGCACCTAATTGCTCAATGACAATTTTACGTACGCGTTCTTCAGCTGTGCTCATTTATTTTTCCTCTAGTTTTGATCCCAGTGATTATCATCCGTGATCATATAAAAATGGTTCCAATAATCCAATCTGGATTGGTAATTTGAGTTGCGCGGTATTTTAGAGAATTAGTGCTGTACTTGCCAGCTAAATTCAACATTTAACACTCGCACATAAAAAACAATGATTTATTAATATAATCATATGCATACATAATATTATTAATGTTATTTGTAGAATGATTGCTGAGTTGTATGTAAAAAAATTTATCAATTATGCCTATGGCATGTACATTCCACCATTAACATTGATGGTTTCACCGGTAATATAAGCGGCTGCAGGACTTGCCAGAAACGTTACCGCCGCCGCAATATCGGCAGGATCACCCAAACGGTTTAGTGGTATTTGTCCAATTAGTGCCTGTCTTTGTTCTTCCGCTAAATCTTTGGTCATATCGGTGTCGATAAAACCAGGTGCAACACAGTTTACCGTAATATTTCTGGAACCAATTTCACGTGCCAATGATTTAGTAAAACCTAGCATACCGGCTTTTGTTGCTGAATAATTAGTTTGACCGGGATTACCGGTTAAACCCACCACCGAGGCGATATTTATAATTCGCCCTTTTCTGGCTTTCATCATACTACGTACAACAGCTTTAGATAAACGATAAATTGAGGTCAGGTTAGTCTCAATAATGTCATTCCATTGATCTTCTTTCATCATCATTAATAAGTTGTCTTTGGTAATACCTGCATTATTAACCAGAATAGATACATCACCAAATTCTTCCTTAATGGATTTCATCACAGCAGCAATAGAATCGGTATCCGTTACGTTTAAACACATACCCTTACCGCCTGCGGATGATTTCATGGCCGCTAAATAGGCCGATATATTATCTGCGCCAGTCTCAGAGGTAGCTGTGCCAATAACGGTTGCGCCTAAAGTGGCCAGTTGCTCTGCTATTGCTTTACCAATACCGCGACTTGCGCCGGTAACCAGTGCTATTTCGCCTTCTAATTCTTTACTCATAAACGTTTTAAACCTTTTTAAAAATTTTTACTGTTTTTTTTAATTCATAATATCAATTAGTTTTTAACAGCCACTAGTTTGCTTATGATTACTCTTCCATGGACATTGAATCAAGAAATTTTTCCATTGCTGCCATCGAGTCAAGTGAATAACTTATCACTTCTGCATTAATCCGACGAGTTAATCCGCCCAGGACTCTACCCGGCCCACATTCAACAACCGCATCTGCACCGTCAGAAATGATCTGAATTGTATGGGTCCACTGTACCGGGTTGTATAACTGTTTCACCAGTGCTTCACGTATAGCATCAGGTTCGTCATGCGATTTTGCATCCACATTATGGATAACCTGTATTTTTGGTTTATTAATGCTGACCCCTTTTAGATACTCAGCAAGTTCATCCGCTGCCGGTTTCATTAGTGAGCTATGTGAAGGTACGCTTATCGGCAAAGGTAATACCCGTTTAGCACCTTCTTCTTTTAATAATTCCATGGCTTTATTAACCGCATCTGTGGCACCTGCAATAACCACCTGCCCCGGCGAATTGAAGTTGACGGCTTCAACCGGCTCACCGAGGTCTTTACTTACCTGTTGGCAAATTTGAATGATCGCGTCGTCATTTAATCCAATAACTGCAGACATCGCGCCTTTACCTTCTGGCACAGCGGCCTGCATTAACTGGCCGCGTTTGGCTACCAGTTTAATGGCATCGCCGAAATCTAGTGCTTCTGCAGCAACCAGTGCCGCATATTCGCCCAGGCTATGGCCAGCAAAAACCATAGGCACTAACATGCACTGTTGCGTCATTACCCGCATTACGGCTATATCAGCCGCCAGCATAATCGGTTGCGTAATTTCAGTTTTATTAATCTTTTCTACGGGGCCATTACAGACAATGTCCCAGCAGTCATAACCTAAAACATCGGATGCCTGTTTAAATGTTTCTTCAATTTGAGGCCATACCTCAGCATAGTCAGACAACATACCAATCGACTGTGATCCCTGACCAGGGAAAACAACAACTATGTTCATACCAATCATATTTAACCCCAATCATCTTCAAAACGTACAAATTTAAATTATTTATAACATCTGAGAGCTTTGCAGCTGGGAGCTTTACACCTTGTACTCATCTCAGATCCAGAACATCCTGCATATCATATAAACCATTATTTTTGTCTTCTAACCATAGCGCAGCTCTAATGGCGCCATTTGCAAAAGTCATTCGACTGGAGGCTTTATGTGTTATCTCCACACGCTCACCAATACCGGCAAACATCACCGTATGATCACCAACAATATCACCGGCACGAATTGTTTCAAAACCAATGGTTTTACTATCACGCACGCCAGTGACACCTTCACGGCCATACACTGCACATTCATCAAGGTTACGTCCTAAAGCGTCAGCGATGACCTCGCCCATTCGTAGCGCAGTACCTGATGGTGCATCTACTTTGTTTCGATGATGCGCTTCTATTACTTCAATATCTACATCGTCGCCTAAAACGCGAGATGCAATATCGAGTAGTTTAAAACAGAGATTGACCCCGACACTCATATTCGGTGCAAAGACAATGCCTATGGATCTGGATGCATCCTGAATCTGCTGTTTTTCGGCATCACTAAAACCGGTGGTACCAATAACAATATTTTTGCCGTTTGCTACACAGACAGCCAGATTTTGCAGGGTAACATCAGGACGGGTGAAATCAATCAGGGTATGAAAATCATCGACAGCTTCAGCAAGCCGAGAACCTATTATTTTATCTAATGTACCAATACCGGCTACTTCCCCGGCATCGTGATTAAGAAAAGGACTGCTTTCATGTTCAATCGCAGCGCCTAGCTGACAGTCTGGATTTTCGTAACAGGCTTGAATCAGGTGACGCCCCATTCGACCGGCGGCGCCAGTGACAGCAAGATTTAACATTTGAAACCCCAATGATTTTTATTGTTTTTGTAGTTTGCCATTATATCGCATTTAAAAAAACATAAAATTTTCCGCGAAGGGCGCGAATAGCGCAAAGAAATTATCTTTGTTTCTTTTGCGCTCTTCGCGGCAAATTACAATTTTAAATCATCGAAGAATTTTTTCATACGATCACCCCAGGAAGCATGTTTCGGACTGTGTTTTTTGCCGGCTTCCTGAATTGATTTTTCAAATTCCTTGATTAAATCTTTCTGCTTATTGTTTAATTTGACCGGTGTCTCGACATTAACACGGCATAACAGATCACCGGTCATACCACCTCTTACGGGTTTGACACCTTTACCGCGCATACGGAATAATTTTCCAGTTTGTGTTTCTGCAGGAATTTTTAAACGAATCCGCCCATCAAGTGTTGGCACTTCTATTTCACCACCTAAGGCAGCGATACCGATTGAAATAGGCATTTCACAGTGCAGATCATTATCATCACGGCTAAAAATATCGTGTGGTTTAACATGCATCTGTACATACAAATCACCACTGGCTGCACCGAGCTCGCCAGCCTCTCCTTCATTTGCCAGACGAATTCTGTCGCCAGTATCAACACCGGCAGGTACTTTAACCGACAGTGTTTTCTGTTCCTGTTTACGACCCTGACCATGGCAGTCCGGACAGGGGTCACTAATCATTTTGCCCTTGCCGCGACACTGTGGACAGGTTTGCTGCACAGCAAAAAATCCCTGTTGCATCCGTACCTGGCCAGCACCACCACAGGTAGTACAGGTTGTTGCAGACGTGCCTTTTCTTGCGCCTGTGCCAGAACATGTTTTACAACTGACCTGAGTCGGCACACGTATTTTCACCTCGGTGCCAAAGACCGCTTCTTCCAGTGTTAATTCAAGATTATATTGAAGATCAGAGCCCCGATGTGCGCGCTGACCACCACCACGTCGACCACCACCAAAAATATCACCGAATACATCACCGAATACATCTTCAAATCCACCCGCGCCAGGTCGTCCACCCATCGACGGATCTACACCAGCATGGCCATACTGGTCATAAGCTGCACGTTTTTTTGCATCAGACAGCACTTCATGTGCTTCTTTGGCTTCTTTGAACATTGCTTCAGAGTCTTCGGATTTACCAGAACTACGATCAGGATGGTGTTTCATCGCTAAACGGCGATAAGCTTTTTTTAAATCCGCTTCACTGGCATCGCGTGATACACCTAATACTTCGTAATAATCTCGTTTTGACATAATTCTTATTCTTTGAAATACTTATTAAAACTAAAAAAATTTAACCACAGATAAAAAATTTATTCGTCCACAAATGAACGCAAATGACCGCAAATATTTAAAGCAATAGCCATTTTTATTTGCGTTCATTTGCGTTCACCTGCGGACCAAATTGTTTTGATTCCTGTTACTGTTTTCTTAGCAGCAACAAGAGTGTACTCATTTTACTTGTTGTCCTTGTTTTCTTTAACTTCTTCAAACTCGGCATCAACCACATCGTCATCAGCCGCTGCGCTGCCGGCCTGTTCTGCACCTGGTTGCGCTGCGCCTTCCTGTGCCTGTTCGCCATAGGCTTTTTCAGCAATCTTGCCAGCCGCTTCTGTTAATGCCTGTGTTTTAGCTTCAATAAGGTCTTTGTCATCACCTTCCAGTGCTGTTTTCAACTCTGCGATGGCAGATTCCGCAGCCGCTTTTTCACCTGCTTCTACCTTGTCACCCAGATCTTTAATGGACTTTTCAGTACCATGAATCATATTTTCAGCGGTATTTTTCACATTCACTAATTCATGTGCTTTTTTATCTTCATCTGCATGCATTTCAGCATCTTTAACCATTTGTTCGACTTCGCTATCAGTCAAACCGCTAGAGGCTTTAATCACTATTGACTGTTCCTTACCCGTGGCTTTGTCTTTTGCAGACACGTTCAAAATACCGTTAGCATCTATATCAAATGACACTTCAATCTGTGGCACACCACGTGGCGCAGGAGGAATGTCCTGCAAATCAAAACGACCTAATGATTTGTTACCCGTTGCCATTTCACGCTCTCCCTGTAATACGTGAACCGTAACGGCGGCCTGGTTATCATCTGCTGTTGAGAACGTCTGTGACGCTTTTGTTGGAATCGTCGTGTTCTTCTCAACCAGTTTAGTCATTACCCCGCCCATGGTTTCAATACCCAGTGACAGTGGCGTTACATCAAGTAACAGGATGTCATGAACATCACCGCCTAATACACCACCCTGTATAGCCGCACCGATTGCTACTGCTTCATCAGGGTTCACATCTTTACGCGGCTCTTTACCAAAGAAGTTTTGTACTTCTTTCTGAACCTTAGGCATACGGCTTTGACCACCAACCAAAATTACTTCGTTGATGTCACTGGCAGAAAGACCTGAATCTTTAAGCGCCTGTTTACATGGTCCAATAGTACGAGCGATTAACTCATCAACCAGGCTTTCCAGCTTGGCCCGTGATAATTTAACGTTTAAATGTTTGGGGCCAGAGGCATCTGCAGTAATGTACGGCAGGTTTACATCAGTTGACTGGGTTGAAGACAGCTCAATTTTTGCTTTCTCAGCGGCTTCTTTCAAACGTTGCAGTGCTAGTGGGTCATTATGCAGGTTGATACCCGTGTCTTTTTCGAATTGATCAGAAAGATAATCGATCAAACGGGTATCAAAATCTTCACCACCAAGGAAGGTGTCACCATTTGTTGCCAGTACTTCAAACTGATGTTCACCATCAATTTCAGCAATTTCAATAATCGATACGTCGAAAGTACCACCACCAAGGTCATAAACCACAATTTTAGAATCACCCCGATTTTTATCCATGCCGTAAGCAAGTGCCGCAGCCGTTGGCTCATTGATAATACGTTTTACATCAAGACCGGCAATACGGCCGGCATCTTTAGTTGCCTGGCGTTGTGAGTCATTGAAATAAGCAGGAACAGTAATAACGGCTTCGGTCACTTCATGACCCAGGTATTCTTCAGCCGTAGTCTTCATTTTTTGAAGAATACGCGCAGATACTTCTGGTGGTGCCATTTTATTACCTTTGGCTTCCACCCAGGCATCGCCGTTCTCGGCTTTAATAATTTTGTAAGGCACCAGTTTGATATCGCGCTGTACAACTTCTTCGTCGAAACGGCGACCGATTAAACGTTTAACCGCAAAAATTGTATCTGCAGGGTTAGTTACTGCCTGGCGCTTTGCAGGTGAGCCAACAACCACTTCGTCATCGGTAAATGCAACAACTGAAGGCGTGGTACGTTCACCCTCAGCATTTTCGATAACCTTAACTGAATCACCGTCCATAACGGCAACGCATGAGTTTGTTGTACCTAAATCTATACCTATAATTTTAGCCATTTCTGGTCTCCGATAATTTTCTATAATCTTTAAAATTGCTGCCTTAAATGCCAGAGGCGACAGTAAAATGTATTGTTGGTTCTTATATGGGGCTGCTTTTAGTAAATCCAAGTAAATAAAGATGAAAAATCAGCCATTTACTCAATTAATTAACTAATAAAAAAATAGTCGATTTGCCGCAAAGGATGCAAATGTTTAACAACAATAAAAAAGTGTTCCTTCACCTTCATTTGCGGAAAATAAAAAACTTAGCCTTCTTCCACCGCTTTAGACACCATCACCATCGCCGGGCGCATTAAACGCTCATTTAGTACATAACCTTTCTGCATCACTGCAATCACTGTATTCGGTTCAACATCGGCATTAGGCTGCATGGTCATTGCCTGGTGCCTGGCAGCATCGAATTTTTCATTTAAAGGATCAATTTCTTCTATGCCGAGTTTTTCCATCATTTTTTTCAGCATATTCATGGTTAATATCATGCCTTCTCGCAGGCTTTCGGCACTGGCCTCTTCCGCTGCCAGCCCCAGTTCCATACTATCCAGTACGGGCAGTAGTTCGGTCACGAACTTTTCTATACCGTATTTATGCGCACTTTCAACGTCTTTGGTGTTACGTCGGCGCAAATTATCCATATCCGCTATGGCGCGAAGGTAAAGCTCCCAGTTTTCAGTGGCTTTTGCCTGTGCGTCTTCTAACTGAGCTTCAAGACTATCGGCATTTTTCTCAGGTGATGACAGTACTGCTTCCTCTTCCTGTGCATTATTTACGCCCTCTTCTGTTACCTGGTCTGCGGTTTCATCGTTATCTGGTTTTTGAGCTGACATGTGGACTCTCTTAAATTTATTGTATTGTGGCTGTCTATGGTGTCAATCTGGTGTAATTCAAGTCATAAAAGAGGTTTTCTTTAAATAATGTCAGGTTTCACACACGTTGATTTATCCTTTAAGCGCATCACCCAGGATTTTAGCGGTTACATCAACCACCGGGATAACATGGTCGTAATTCATTCGCGCCGGACCAATAACGCCTAAGACACCGATTAGTTTACCCTCAACAGAGTATGGCGCGGTAATCACACTACAATCCCCAAAACCTTCAAACCCGGCTTCATGACCGATAAATATCTTTACCCCTTCACTGTGGATGCAACGATCGAATAATCCCAGCATTTCACGCTTTCGATGAAAAATTTCAAATAGATGCTGTAGCTGTTCGCGGTCGGTATTTTTGTTATAGCGAACCAGGTTGGTTTTACCCTGAACGATAAATTCAGGTTTGTTCACTGCATCGTCTGACAGCGCTTTACCGGCAACTTCAACCGCTGTTCTCATTACCTTATCGACTTCCTGGCGGCTAGAATCCATGTCCTGTAACAGGTTTTTCCGTATTTCATGCACATCCTGACCGGTGAAATGCTGATTCAGAAAGTTTGCAGCATGTTGCAATTCATTTGTGCTGTATTCTTTATCCAGGTGCAACACCTTGTTTTGCACGTCCTTTTCATTGGTGACCAGAATTGCCAGTACGCGTTTTTCCGGCAGCGGTAAAAATTCGATATGGCGTAACTTTGCATTCGTTTGCCTGGGTACACTGACGATGCCTGCCATTTGTGTCATTTGCGAGACCAGTTGCGAAGCCTGATTTACTAACTCATTTGTTTCCATGTCAGGATCCAGTTGCTGCTGCAACTGGCTGACCAGCTTTTCTTCTATCGGTTGCACTTCAATCAGGTTATCGACAAACAGGCGTAAACCCTGCTCTGTCGGAATTCGACCAGCTGAAGTATGTGGCGCCACAACCAGTCCTTTTTTCTCAAGGCCAGACAGCACATTGCGAATGGTCGCTGAGCTAATATCCAGACCTGCATCTTGCGCAAGTTGCCTGGAACCGACTGGTTGTCCATCACGAATATAATTCGCCACTAATTGCTTAAGCAAAATAGCAGCGCGGTCATTGAGTACGAGTGGTTTATTCAAAATTTATATTTGTACCTGGTTCAGCGTTTAGCACTCCATTGAGTTGAGTGCCAAAAAAGGAATTATGGTGCCAAAGTGTTAGATGGTCAAGAAAAACAAACTAAAGGCCTGCACCACAGAGGCACAGAGAGCACAGAGAAAAGCTTTGTATTGTTAACTGCGCCTATGGCACAGTTAATAAAGTAAAACTCTGTGCTCTCTGTGCCTCTGTGGTGAAAAAATAGCTTTTAAGTTTATTATATTAGTTAGCGTATAATGCAGTATTTTAAATACCCGACAGCCATTTCTGCTACACATGACAAATTCACATTCAGCTCGAATTCGGGAAATCCCTTACAACTACACCTCCTATTCCGATCGTGAAATTGTTATCCGTTTCCTCGGCGAGGAAAGCTGGCGCATTATCGAAAATCTTCGCGGTTCTCGACGTACCGGACGTTCCGCGCGTATGTTGTTCGAAGTACTTGGCGACATGTGGATCATTAAACGTAATCCTTATGTAAAAGACGATTTACTCAGTAACCGAAAACGTCGTGAATCCTTGATCGATGCCTTAAAACATCGTTTAAACCAGGTTGAATTACGCGCAGATGGTAATACCGATGCATTAACACTGCATAGTAATTGCCTGTCTGCGATAAAAAACTTTGAACAAGGCTTATTAACGCAGATATCACTGCGCCAGAAGTCCAAAAAAGTTTTAGGCAAAATTACCTCGTCAAATAATATTGATTTTAGCGGGCTTGCCCGTGTAGCGCATTCTACCGATGCAACAGACTGGCGCATTGCCATGCCTTTTGTTGTCATCAAACCGGATACCGAGCGGGAAGTCGCTGCCATCGTACGTGCATGTATCGAATTAGGGCTGACGATTATTCCGCGAGGTGGTGGTACCGGTTATACCGGTGGTGCAATCCCGTTACATTCTAATACGGCAGTTATCAATACCGAAAAACTGGAGAACTTGAGCCCGATCCGGCAAACCGAATTAACCGGCACTGAACAGGATAAAAAATATCCTGTTGTCGAGTGTGGCGCAGGGGTGATAACTCGTCGCGTATCTGACCTGGCCGACAGCCACGGTTACGCCTTTGCCGTCGATCCGACCTCTCAGGATGCTTCGACTATTGGCGGCAACATCGCGATGAATGCCGGCGGAAAAAAGGCCGTCATCTGGGGAACAGCATTAGATAACCTGGTTTCCTGGCGCATGGTGACGCCTGACGGTTTATGGATGGAAGTCGAACGACTAAATCACAACCTCGGCAAAATACATGAGCAGCAGGATGTCTTTTTTAAAATCACCCGATTCGAAGCTGACGGCACAAGCATTATCGGTGAAGCTGAAATATTGTCATTACACGGTCAGGATTTTCGCAAAGCAGGCTTAGGTAAAGATGTTACCGACAAGTTTTTGTCCGGCTTGCCAGGCATTCAAAAAGAAGGTTGTGATGGTTTAATTACCTCGGGGCGTTTCCTGTTACATAAGATGCCCGAACACAAACGCACTATCTGCCTGGAATTTTTTGGTAGTGATATCGCTGAAGCCGTACCTGCAGTAGTAGAAGTAAAACAACTGCTCGATGCAAACAACGATGTTTTGCTCACCGGCCTTGAACATTTAGACGAGCGTTATATAAAAGCGGTTAAATATACGACTAAAGCCAGCCACACTGATAGAGCGTCTAATGGCGACTATGTCGGCCGACCCAAAATGGTTTTACTGGCAGATATAGCAGCAGACGATGAAGCATCGGTTAATGCTGCCGCTAATGAAGTGATCGAAATCAGTAAAAAAAGAAACGCTCAGGGCTTTATTGCCATCAGTGCTGAAGCACGTAAAAGATTCTGGCTGGACCGCGCACGCACCGCTGCAATTTCTGCGCACACCAATGCATTTAAAATAAACGAAGATGTCGTCATCCCGCTACCTCGACTGGCCGAATACAATCGCGGTATCGAATGCATCAATATCGAACAGGCTATCAGCAACAAGATAAAAATCTGTGACGCTATTACACAATACCTCAACAGTAACCTTAAAGATACCAAAGAAGATGACAGTTACGCAACAAGTACTGAAGCTGAAGAAATTATTCAGAAAAAATGTGAGTCCGCAAAACACCTTATCAGTATAAAAAAACAACGCTGGTCGAATATACTTCAGAATCTAAATTCACCTGCTGCTGAAACAAAAAGATTATTACTCGATACCGAACTGGATAGCGTCAGAGACAATGATGACTTAATTGACCTGTTGCTGAGACGTGACTGTGTAATTTCATATACAAAAGAAATCTACCATGTACTTAGCGAAATATTTTCCGGGCAGGACTTAAAACCTGTTCGGGAAAAATTTAAAGAAATACATCGAACCATTAAAGATTCAAAGTTGTTTGTCGCATTACACATGCATGCTGGTGACGGTAATGTGCACACTAATATTCCTGTGCATTCAGATAACTATGCCATGCTGCATGAAGCCGATAAAATCGTCGATAAGATTATGGCTTTGGCACAATCGCTTGATGGTGTTATTTCTGGTGAGCATGGTATAGGTTTAACCAAGATACAATATTTAGAAACTGAAAAAATTGAAGCATTTGCCGATTATAAAAACAAAGTCGATCCGCATCAGCATTTTAACAAAGACAAGTTATCGGCAACATCAAACCTGGATTTAGCTTACACACCATCACTTCGATTAGTACAACAGGAAGCCATTATCCTTGAAGACAGTGAACTGGGCGAGTTAAACGAAGAAATAAAAAATTGCTTACGCTGCGGAAAATGCAAACCTAAATGCATGACACACGTACCTCGTGCGAATCTATATTATTCGCCAAGAGACAAAATATTAGCGACAGGTTTAATAATTGAAGCTTTTTTATATGAAGAGCAAACCAGGCGCGGTATTTCACTTTCGCATTTTGATTCGATGAACGATATCGCTGATCATTGCACTACCTGTCACAAATGCTTAGCGCCTTGCCCGGTGAATATCGACTTTGGTGATGTATCAATTCACATGCGTCACCTGTTGACTAAACATGGTAAAAAGAAAAGCACGCTTGGTGCAAAAGCGGCGATTGCCTTTCTAAATGTTAAGAGTCCATTTACGGTAAATATTATGCGTGCCATATTGGCTCGCGGTGGATTTAAAGCCATCAACATTGGTCACTTTTTTGCGAAAAAATTTGGCCTGCTAGGTAAGAAAAACCGTATTCCGCCTAGCACCACCGGTGCTACAGCGCAAACATTGCAGATTGTTAACCTGGTACGCAAACCAATCCGCGTTCCTGTGCCACGCAAGACCAGTCGCGCCTTACTCGGGCTGGAAGACACAAACTACGTCTCGATCATAAGAAACCCGAAACTCAATTTTGATGAGTCAGATGCCGTTTTTTATTTTCCCGGCTGTGGCTCAGAGAGACTATTCAGTGAAATAGCGATGGCAACATTATTTATGCTTTACGAGGCGGGGGTACAAACTGTGTTACCCCCTGGTTATCTATGCTGCGGTTACCCGCAAAGCTCTGTCGGCCTGAAAGATAAAAGTCAGTCCATTACAACAGAAAACCGTGTTTTATTTCATCGAATTGCCAATACACTGAATTACCTGGATATCAAAACCGTGATCGTTTCCTGCGGTACCTGCATGGATCAATTAATGAAATATGAATTTGAAAAAATATTTCCAGATTGTCGACTGCTGGACATACATGAATATTTGATGGAAAAAAATATCACACTGCAAAACATGTCGCCTGATTCAGGTAATCATAATTCAAACAGTCATGATGCAAACAATACAGAATACTTGTTTCATGACCCCTGCCACACACCGATGAAACAATATAACCCGGTCTCTGTAGCATCAAAGCTGTTAAATAAAGAAGTCACGCTAAGTGATCGTTGCTGTGGTGAATCAGGAACTCTAGGCACTTCAAGGCCTGATATCGCAGAGCAGCTTCGATACCGAAAACGGGAAGATTTACGAGAAAACATTAACAAGATAACCGGCCACAATAAAGTGAAAAACAATGAAGTTAAAATACTAACTTCCTGCCCCGCCTGTCAACAGGGGTTGGCGCGTTATACAGACGATACCGGCTTAACAACGGATTATATTGTTATTGAAATGGCAAACCAGATGTTTGGCAAAAACTGGGAAAAACAGTTTATTCAAAAAGCGAATGACGGTGGTATTGAAAAAGTTTTGTTATAAAACCGAATAAACTAAACAACAGTATTTTCCGCAAATAAACGCAAATAAACGCGAAGAAAAAACACTTATTTTTAATAGCTAAAACTGCATAGTTCGGATAAGCGTTTTTAAACTATCTAAAATTTTATTTATTTGCGTTTATTTGCGGAAAAATCAAGCTCTATTCAACACCCCGTCTTCTAGCGTATAAACCGTATCCATGCGTTCTGCGATGTTTAGATCATGGGTAACGATGATCAGTGATGTGCTGTATTCTTTATTTAAATTAGTGATTAAATCTATCGCCTGCTCGGCATTTTTTCGATCAAGATTGCCGGTCGGTTCATCAGCAAATATGCAATCTGGCCGATGAATCAGTGCTCGAGCAATTGCTGCGCGCTGTCTCTCACCACCGGATAACTCACTGGGTTTATGATTAATACGTTTTTTTAAACCGACTTCATCTAATACTTTTTCTGCTTCCTGTATTGCCTGTTCAACAGAACCACCTTTGATTAACAAAGGCATGGCAACATTTTCCAGCGCAGTGAATTCGGGCAGCAAATGATGAAATTGATAGATAAACCCAAAATGTTCATTTCTTACTGTGCAGCGTTTTTTTTCGCTCAGCTTATGCACGTCCATATCATTTAATAATACCTGTCCACTCGTCGGCTTATCCAGACCGCCCAGTATATTTAACAGGGTGGTTTTACCCGAACCGGATGTACCAACGATGGCAGAGGTTTCTGCATGATCTAAAGTAAAGCTAATATCATTCAGCACATGCAAATCATTGCGTATGCCATCGTTATAGTCTTTTGCTATATTTATCGCGCGCAACATTGGCAGCCTCTCTCGTAACCCGGGTTATTCATAGCGCAGGGCTTCAGCAGGCAAGGTACGGGAAGCACGCCAGGCCGGATAAATGGTTGCAAGAATGGTTACTGAAAAAGCTGCCAATGCATACGTCATCACTTCACTGACTTTCACATCTGCGGTAATATCGCTGATATAGTAAACATCACTGGGAAGAAAGTCTGTATTGAATAACTGTTCTAGCCAGGAGACTATTTCAAATACATTGAGTGCAACTGGAACCCCTGCAGCTACCCCGATTACTGTTCCAAAAAAGCCGATAAAAGCACCCTGGATAATAAATATGGTCATAATGCTAGATGGCCGCATGCCCAGTGCCCGTAAGATCGCAATATCAGACTCTTTGTCGGTAACCGTCATCATCAAGGTAGAAACAATATTTAATGCTGCCACCGAAATCATCATCAATAATATGATGAACATGACTGTTTTTTCTGTTTGCAATGCCCTGAAGAAATTTTTATGCTGTTTCGACCAGTCTCTTACCCAGAAGTCTTCTCCAAAATTTTTTTCTATTTCTCGAGTAATACGAGGTGCTTCAAATAAATCCGTTAGTTTTAAGCGAACACCATTGATTTTATCTTTGAAACTAAACAATTTTGCAGCATCCTGTAGATGCATATAAGCCATGGCGGCGTCATATTCATGCATACCAACCTCAAACACACCAACCACGCGAAAACGGCGCAATCTTGGCATTACACCAACCGCAGTTATGCTAGCCTGTGGGGTAATAACGGTGATACGGTCACCTTCATATACGCCAAGCGTATTGGCCAGTTCCTTGCCGAGGACGATGCCGTATTCCCCTGCTTTTAAATCAAATAAACTGCCGGAGATCATTTTAGATTCAACCAGAGAAACTTTACTCTCTTTCTCGGGCTGTATGCCACGTACTAATGATCCGCTTACACGTCGGCCATTTGACAGCATAACTTCTTTGCTGATATAGGGTGCTGCAGCGACAACCTGAGCTTCTTTTTCAGCTTTTTCCAGCACCAGAGGCCAGTCACGCAGATAACCATCATAGCCAGAAATGGTGGCATGTGATGTCATGCTTAATGTGCGATCACGTAATTCGTTGCCAAAACCATTCATCACAGAAAGCACAACAATAAGCGCAAAAACACCTAAAGCAACACCCCCTATGGAAATAAAGGCAATAAATGAAACGAAGTGGTTTTTACGTTTAGCACGAATGTAACGCAAACCAATAAATAGTTCTTTAGGTTGAAACATGTAAAAGTTAATAAGTTATCTGACGAATGATTAAGGCTGAGATTAAGACTGCAGGTTGCCTGTTAATAAACATCCCAGGTCAACATGCAGTCTACACTATATAATCAGTGTGCCTTAGAAAATATTAAGGCAAAACAGTAAGGCAGAATATTATTATTTCTTCTTGATGAGGTTTTTCTCTGCTAAATCGTTAATAAGTAATTTAGTTAAATCAACTATAACTTCATCAACCGATTCAGGTGAAAAGGTACGGCTGCGCGCGGTCCAGATCAATTCTTCTGACTTAACGTCATATAAGTTGGTTTCTAGCGTATAGGTTTCGTGCGTGGTGTAATAACCGGGACTTTGAACATAACTATTAACGTGTGGATAATAACCATACATGCCTCCACCATATCCCCCATAGCCACCGTAACCGCCATACGAGTAGCCCGTACCTGGTCGATAAATGGTTTCTTCGTCAACAGCAACCATGTGCGTAACAAGGACACCATCAATTTCCAGCCCACTTATGGCCTTCACTACGGTATCACGATCAAATTTCTCATTACTTTTAATTAACTTATAACTTGCTTCAGCCTCGACTCCCCTGGAGCTTAACTCTTCAACAAAATAACTTTCATAAGCACGCCTGTTTGATTCACTTTCACCAATGCCAATAATCAGCAAATCGTTGTATGACTTTTTATGATCAGGATCAACCCATGACTGAGAGATCTTGGTATTTGCACACGATAGCAGCAATATAGAAGTTGCGCATATCAGTGCTGCTTTACGCAGTTGCTTATTAATCAAACTCATTTTTAGTTCCTTCGGGTTGTTTTTCTAAGGGTATTATTCTTATACTAAGTGCATAATAGCAAGTGCTCACTATAACACAATAACTTAAGGGCAACGCTATTAGGTAATTGCTAGAGCCGCCCTTTTTTTTAAATTCAAGTTGTTAATTTATATAGTTATTTCACAACACTATCACTAAACATTCTGTCGATAAGCAATGCCGTCACTTCAGTAATAACCTCATCAATAGACTCTGGAGCAACTGTCTCGGTCCTGGCAGACCAAACCAGTGTTTTTGATTGAGCGTCATATATATCACTCTTCAGAACAAAAACTTCTTCACTACTGGAGCGTCCTCTTTTTGTGACTATGGTTGCAGATATCTGAGAACCTTCAGCAGTACCTGAATAGCTGGCACCTAGCGGCGAGTCACGGTATTTCATTTCACTATCAGCAGAGACCAGGTATGTTACTAGCACAGCATCAATTTCAGTCCCCTGAATTGCTGCCACCACCGTTTCACGGTTCATCTTTTGTTTACTACTAATTAACTGGTAACTCGGTGTTGCCGTGACGTTTCTTTTCTTTAACTCGGCAACAAAATATTTCTCATAAAGCTGACGTGTTTGCTGACTATCAGAAATACCTATTATCATCAGATGTTTATAGACACGTCCAGCTTCAGTCTCTTTCCAGCTTTGCAACAAACTGGTACTGCTACAGGAGACTATCGCTACCGCCATAACCAGCAAAATAATTAAAACACTAAAATTCTTAACTTTAATAAACATACAACGCTCTTAAAATAGTTCAAGTCTTTCTAAAAACCAGTAGATACCAATTAGCGAAATAAATGTCGACCCCGGAATCACGATAATTTTCCGGTACTTATCTTTACTTTTAAACCAGAACCCGAGAAACACAAAAGCCATTGATATCACCGCAAGCTGGCCCAGTTCAACACCGACATTAAAACTGATTAATGCCGTAACAAAGTCATCTTTCGGCATGCCAAAGTCTGTCAGTACGCTAGCAAATCCCAGGCCATGCAATAAACCAAATAAAAAAACCAGCAGCAGACGACTCTGATGTAACTGCTTTGTAACTATGTTTTCAATGCCAACATAAGCAATAGATAATGCAATTAGCGGTTCGACAACATTAGCCGGTAATTCTACTATGTTATTCATTGCCAGCCCTAATGTAATTGTATGGGCCACGGTAAACATGGTCACCTGCAATAATAATGGCCGCCAGTGAGTGGATAATAAAAACAATCCCAGAATAAACAGTATGTGATCAAGACCTTTGGGCACAATATGCTCAAAGCCAATCACTATGTAGGAAGCAATTACCTCAATAATTGACTGCCTGGTGACAATTTCAGTTAAGGAAAACGCATTGCTGGCCTCATCGTTGCGCAGCCACTGCCACTGCGACCAGTGCCACTGCTCACTTTTTTTGTCAACCTGTCTAACACGAACCGCATTGTCACCAAATTTTGCCGGGTAATACCATAACAGGGCATCGGCATTTGCTGGCAACTTGCCGGTTAAACGAATAACACTGATTCGTGGTACCTTGGTATAACCAGTTGGTGGGATATCGACCGAGTCTACCTGTAACGGTATTTTTTCATTGTTACTGGTATTGACTGCCCTGATAAATATTGACTGCAGAAATGACTGTTTAAAACCGGCAAAGGCCTGCTGCAATTCATTGGCTGGCAACTGGCGAAATTCATCGTATTCATCAGCATTTGGCGCATCTTTGGTATTTTTATACTGCGCATTGATACCAGTGAGTAAGGCTTCGATACTGGCCCGTATCTCAACAACGATGGCTTTTTCAGTATTTACATTGATTTCAACAAGCGCAGGTTTAACGACATCAGCAAGCACGACTTCGCTAAACAAAATAGCATAAAGAAATAATAAAAATAATATCCTTTTCATGGGAACGCGGATATTACACAATATTTTTACGTTTATCGGCTGTTTGTAAGAATAATTTTGTTTTAAATGTGAATGGGTAAGAGCGTATAACCCATCGACTTTGAACCGAAGGTTGTCGAGTCTTATTACTACTTCTTTTTTATACAACTATCGAGCAATGTCGTTACTCAATTTTGATATATGAAAAACCTTGAGATTGGAGCTCAGCAATTCTTACCACACCTGATGGTACCAATTCCACGCCATCAAGTAATTTGGATTTATCCAGGTCAATGCCTGAACGCGTAATATCACATAATTCCAACTTAACTTCATGCATTGTATCCAATGTCGAAAGTCTTCCTGTATTGCTTTCCCGTCTTTCAGCCATTGCTTTATCTTCAGCAAAAGGGGTGTTTTTTAATGCCTCATTGGTTACAAAGCGAATACCATGAGCTACAAAAACAATTCGCACATCATAATCAATCAATTCATTTTGATAATGTAGCACCATGTTATTAATACTCGTTAACATTGCGCTAAACCTTCTTGGGTCAGCAAAATCTGCATGGTAAACCACTTTTCTCACGCCATCTTCCGCTATAGCAACCGAACCAGCCAAACTTGTGACTAATAAAATAGCCATTAATAATTGCTTAAATAGATTTTTCATATCACTCTCCAAAAAAATACCATCTTCAACAAAATATACAATAATCATCTTACTGAATCCTTGCTAAGAGTATGAAAAATGTATAATTTATCATAAAGTTATTGATTTAATTCAATAATTTATAGATATAATATGTAAATTACAGATATAACTCTACTCATTCTAATCGATTTGATGGAGTAAACATACCTAACTGCGCATAACATTAACCACTACTGCACCTATCGTTGGCACTCATTAAAGCAGAGGATCTTTCCAAAAGGAATGTTAGCCGGCAATATCTGTTCGCCGTTAATTGCCATAAAAGCGCGTTTCCCGAATTACGATAAACTTTGCGCTCAGATTTCCGACGCTGGCAAAAATAATCCGATTACCATAGTGAAAGAACTTTAGTAACAAAATTCATTCTAACTATAAAGATCAGGAGGTAAGACTAGATGAATCAGAATCGAAGAGTACTACTAAAAGGCACTTTTGCTGCTGGAGCAACAGGCATCGCAATCAGTGCTGGATTATTAACACCAAAAACCGTTTTAGCCGCATGGCCTAAAGCTGCATTTGAAGCCAAAGACACAAATGTTGCGCTTGAAGCTTCACTAGGAAGTTCAAAAACAACAAAAAGTAGCGACATTAAACTAAAAGCACCAGATATTGCTGAAAACGGTGCAGTTGTACCTGTTACTGTAACCAGCAACATTGCTAACACTGAAGCCATCAGCATCATTGTTGCAGAAAATGGTACACCTCTAGCTGCCACATTTAACCTTGGTGCAAACACAAAAGGTTTTGTTTCTACCCGTATCAAAATGGGTAAAACATCCGATATCACCGCTGCTGTAAAAGCAGGCGGCAAATTGTACAGCACTTCCAAAAACGTCAAAGTCACCATCGGTGGTTGCGGCGGTTAAGCAAAAATATAAGAGGTTACACAAGATGGCTAAATCATCAATTAAAATACGCGCTAAGGTAAAAGACGGCGAAGCAAAAGTAAAATGCTTAATCAGCCACCCAATGGAAACAGGCCTTCGTAAGGATAAGAAAACCGGTAAGTTAATCCCTGCCCACTTCATTCAGGAAGTCGTTTGCGAACACAGCGGCAAAACTGTAATGAACGCACAGTGGAACGGTACTATTTCTAAAAACCCTTTCATTTCTTTTGCATTCACTGGTGCTAAATCAGGTGACATGATTAAGGTTAGTTGGGTCGATAATACTGGCAAAAGTGACTCAACCGAAGCCAAGATGAAATAATTGAGTGTTTGATCACAATTTTCTCAATATTTATATTTTGACATAATAAAAAATCATTACGAAAAAATACCATCGTCAGGAGGAATGTTACATGTTCAAAAAAACCTTGCTTATATTACCTATTGTTCTGACTTTTGGGGCGACAGCCAACGCTGATTCCAGCATGGCACCGGAAGAGGTGCTAAATAGCCTGATCAATAAGGTCGACTCGAAGTATCTCACCCAGAGTGGACAAAATATCATGATGATGCCCGACAACTCAGCCTACTGGGTCGCAGAAGAGGGTGAAGAACTGTTTATGGAGAAACGCGGACCGAAAAAAGCATCACTGGAAAGCTGCGACTTCGGCAAAGGACCGGGCGTACTGGAAGGAGCCTATACCGAGATGCCACGTTACTTTGCCGACACCGGCAAGGTCATGGATCTGGAAAGCCGCTTGGTGCATTGCATGATTACCATACAGGGCTTCACCAGGGGCGATGCGCCGGTCAAGAAACGCCATGGTTCAGGCTCCGACATGATGAAATTGCAGACTTATATCGCCAGCCTGTCTAACGGCTACAAATGGAATCCACCGATGGATCATCCGGTGGAAAGAAAGATGCGCGATGCTGGCAAGGCGCTATTTCATCGCCGCGCCGGTAAATTAGACTTCAGTTGCAACACCTGCCACGGCGCTACCGGCAAGCGGATTCGTGCTTCAGTACTGCCCAACATCAATGTCCCCGAAGAATGGACCAAGGCCATCTCCTGGCCAGCACACCGAGTCGGACATGACAACGTGCGCAGCAGCCAGCACCGTGTACGCGGTTGTTACTGGCAGATGCGTCAGGGCAACATCGAAGCTGGCTCCGATGCCTCAATCGCGCTGATCTCATACTGGACTGATGCCGCTCGTGATCAGCCTGCCATCCTGCCCGACCTGAAACGCTAATTACGGACAATAATAATTGAGGAGAACTAAAGCATGATGAAATACAAAAACTATTTGACACCTGCACTGGTTTCGCTCGGGTTGTTGTTTACAACCTACAGTAGCACAACAGTCGCTGAATCTGGAAAAGGTGCTGATGCAGTGATGAATGCCGAAGCAATCGCATTGGGCGAAAAACTAATCTTTGAACGTGGCGGTTTTCGGCTAAATCAGAAGACCCAGGAGGGAACCACGGTGAAAGACCGGCTGACCCAGGACCCCACACAGATGGCCTGTTCAAGTTTGGCCGGCGCCTCGATCGACACTGATACCGCAACCAGGGTCATTTCCATGGCGCGCGAGTCGATCAAGAAGCCGTCGTCTGGTATAAAACTGGGCGACTGGAAGAAGGGCGAAGCAATCGCACGTTCCGGTTACGGATTCCGTGTTGGTCACAAAACTGACGACCACAGCAAACGCAAAGCTGGCGGCAACTGCTACGCCTGTCACCAGTTGGATCCGAACGAGATCGCCTACGGCACGCTCGGCCCTAGCCTGACTGGCTACGGCAAACTACGCGGAACCAGCGAATCGATCCTGAACTACGCCTACGAAGTTATCTATAACCCGCATGTGTACTTCCCCTGCACGCATATGCCACGATTCGGTCACAACGAAGTACTGACCGAGCAGCAGATCAGCGACGTGATGGCCTACCTGTTTGATCCGGCATCGCCAGTGAATCAGTAAAACCGGTTGACCGAACACCCCTGCCCTATGGCCTGTTCTCTGGCAGGTCAAAGGCTAGTTCACTGCCCAACACCGAACCAAATGCAGACCTTTTTTTATTCAGGAAAAAAGTTCACCTGGCTTCATAAGATCAACTTCTACTGCATTATATTTATTAGTATCTACTACATTGATTTCAACAAGCGCAGGTTTAACGACATCAGCAAGCACGACTTCGCTAAATAAAATAGCAAAAAGAAATAATAAAAATAGCTGCCTTTTCATGAGAACGCGGATATTACACAATATTTTTAGGTTTTATTGGCTGTTTTTAAGAATAACTTACTTATAAAACCGTCTTTCTATGAATTTGTTAACCAGCTATCTAACCTTTTATATTTATTTGCGTTAGTATTTGTGCTTACGAAAAATAATTTCAAATAATAAACCAGAAGTACCACCTACCATGAGGAATCCACATGCCAACAATTGATCGCCGAACCTTCCTGAAACTAATGGGACTAACTGCCACAGCAGGCGGCACCGGTCTATTAACGGCCTGTAATGACACAAATGCGACCACTACCGCAGATGCAGCAAAAATAGCGGATAACTTCTATGACTTACCGATAAAAGGAAATGTCAGAATATTACACACCACTGACTTTCATGGCCAGCTACAACCGGTCTATTTCAGAGAACCTAATGTGAATTTAGGTGTTGGCGATGCGTTGGGCCGCCCACCTCACCTGGTTGGCAATAAACTGCTTAAAGCGATGAATTTAAAAGCCAATACACCGGAATCGTACGCCTTTACCTATCTGGATTTTGAAAATGCCGCAGCAAAATACGGCAGAACGGGTGGTTTCCCGCAGATGAAAACCCTGTTAGACCGCTTGCGCAAACAGGCCGGTGGCCGAGAGAACACTGTCACACTTGATGGCGGTGATTTGTGGCAAGGTTCAGGCACCTCATTATGGACACGCGGTGTCGATATGGTTGAAGCATCTAATATTCTAGGCATAGATGTCATGGTTGGTCACTGGGAATTCACCTATAGAGAAGACGAAGTATTGAGTAATGTTGCCATGTTTAAAGGTGACTTCATCGGCCAGAACGTTCGTGTTAAAGAAGATTCTTTAATGGATGAAAAATATACCGAACTGGTTACTGCCAACGATGGTCGAGGCCTGTATGACGAAGACGTCGGTTACGCATTCCAGCCTTATGTTATCAAGGAGATCAACGGTGCGAAGATCTGTATCGTGGGTCAGGCATTCCCGCGCACAGGTAATGCCAACCCGCCTGAATTTTTCCCTGACTGGTCATTTGGACTGCGTGAAGACGACATGATTGAACTGGTAAATGAAATTCGTGAGAATGAAAAACCTGATGCAATTGTTTTACTGTCTCATAATGGCATGGACGTTGATATCAAAATGGCAAAACGTGTTCCTGGTCTGAATGCAGTCTTCGGTGGTCACACTCATGACGGTGTGCCCGAACCGATCAAAGTTAAAAATATTGAAGGTCATGACTGCTGGGTAACCAATGCCGGCTCTAATGGCAAGTTCGTTGGCGTCATGGATTTTGATATCAGCAAGGGGAAAATCAATGGTATGCACTATCATATGTTTCCGATCATCTCTGACGCACTGACCGCAGATAAAGAGATGCAGGCTTACATCAAGCAAATGCGAAATACTGTTTATGACGATAATATAGTCGAAAGTCGTGTCAAAGACATGTACTACAACAAAGCGCTAATTGGCAAAACCTATGCCGACATTCTTGACGAAAAACTCGCTATCGCAGATCGTTTGCTCTATCGTCGCGGTAATTTTATGGGTACATGGGACCAGGTTCTTTGTAACGCTTTACGAGAGGAATACGACGCCGATGTTGCCATGTCTGCCGGTGTGCGCTGGGGCACAACCACACTGAAAGGTGACTGGATTACCATGGAAGATGTCATGACCCAATGTGCGTTAACTTATGGCGAAACGTATGTCTCGGAGATGACCGGTCACGATTTATTGAATATCCTGGAGCAGGTAGCGGATAATTTATTTGACCCTGATCCTTATCTGCAGTCTGGTGGCGACATGGTTCGTGTTGGCGGCATGGACTATACCATTGATCCATCAAAACCTCTGTATGAACGTATTACAGATGCACGCCTGGATAACGGTCATTTAATCGAAGCTGATAAGAAATATAAAATTGCAGGCTGGGCTCAGGTCAATCGTACACCTGAGGGACGCTTGATGTGGTACGTGGTTCGTGACTATATTGTTAAAAACAAAGGTAAGGATAACATCCTTAAACTTGCCAAGATCAATAGACCTAAACTGGCGAATGTCGCCACTAACCCCGGTATTGCCGATTATTCAGGTGAAGCGAGTTAAGGAAAAAATAAGTTGGCAGTTATCAGTTTGCAGTTAGCAGAAAAGCCTCGAAACTTTGAACTTCGCGGCTTTTTTTATGCCTGTCATCCTGAATGCTAGTGAAAGATGACAACAAATGGTTTTAATTATTTGTATTTTTTTACTGATAACTGCCTACTGTAAACTTCCAACTATTTTTTCAACCAACCCAGACCCTGGCATTTCTAAACATTCGCATCCACGGTGAATCTTCCTGCCAGTCATCAGGATGCCATGAATGCTGCACTGTCCTGAATACACGTTCAGGATGCGGCATCATGATCGTTGCACGTCCATTCTCACTGCAAAATCCCGTTAAACCATCAGGTGAGCCATTAGGATTAAGGGGATAAACTTCGGTTGCCTGTGCATTGTGATCAACAAACCGCATTATCGATTGTGCATTTTGGCGCTGTTCAGTAGATTTATATTCTGCCCTACCCTCACCATGTGCAACCGCAATAGGCATAGTAGAACCGACCATACCCTGCATTAATATTGAGGGTGAATCGAGTACTTCAACCAGACTAAAACGACCTTCAAACTGTTCAGAATTATTTCTTACAAAGTGCGGCCAGTGCTGTGCACCGGGTATTAATGACTTTATATTTGCCATCATCTGACAACCATTACACACGCCAAGGCTAAAGGTATCTTCACGCTTGAAATAGGCTTCAAATACATCACGCGCACGCGAATTAAATAAAATCGATTTCGCCCAGCCTTCACCGGCACCTAATACATCACCGTATGAAAAACCACCGCAGGCGGCGAGGCCTTTAAAGTCTGCAAAGTTAATCTCACCGTTAATGATGTCACTCATGTGGACATCAATAGCATTAAAGCCTGCACGGTCAAATGCGGCAGCCATTTCTATCTGACCATTAACACCCTGCTCGCGTAAAACAGCAATGTTTGGTTTAACACCTGTTTGAATGCTTATTTGCTTGAAGCCAGCAGCCACATCTTCATTTATGTCAAAACTTAAATGGGTAGTTAAGCCTTTGTCTTTTTGTGCAATGGCATCAAATTCCTGTTGTGCACATTCAGGATTATCACGCAGACGTTGCATCTGGTAACTGGTTTCACTCCAGGCCTGCTGTAACGATACTCGTGATGCAGAGAACACAGGAAAGCCATTATTATTTATTGTAATCTGATCATCTTCATATATCCGACCAAGCTCATGTATGCAATCGGCTAAATCTGCTGCCTCGAAAGCTGCCTCAACATCCTGCAGATCATCACAACGAATCTGCATTACCCCACCAATTTCTTCGTTAAATAATACGGACACCGCGTCACTATCATTATCAAGTAACATAGAATCAAGTTGAATGTTCAAGCCGCAATGTCCGGCAAATGCCATTTCGCAAAGACAGGCGAACAAACCGCCATCAGAACGGTCATGCCAGCACAGGATTTTTCCCTGGCTGTTTAATTTCTGGAACACGTTAAAGAACGCTTTTAACTGCAGGACATCATCCACATCCGGCGGTACGTCACCGATTTGTTTACAGGTCTGCGCCAGCGCAGACCCCCCTAAACGGTTTTCACCAAAACCCAGGTCAATCAATAACAAACCGGTATCTTCAATGTCGGTACGAATTTGCGGTGTTAAGGTTTTACGGACATCAGTTACCGGGGTAAATGCAGTAATAACTAATGATAAGGGAGCGGTCACCGATTTATCAACAGACTCATCCTGCCACACGGTTTTCATCGACATAGAATCCTTACCGACCGGGATGGTAAGACCCAGCTGCGGACACATTTCCATACCAACCGCTTTAACGGTATCGTAGAGAATGGCGTCTTCTCCCGGGTGGCCGGCTGGTGCCATCCAGTTTGCTGACAGTTTTATATCAGATAGCTTTGCAATCGATGCCGCCATAATATTTGTTAATGATTCGGCAATCGCCATACGTGCCGATGCAGGACCATCAAGAAGTGCAACAGGTGTGCGTTCACCTATCGCCATTGCCTCACCGCAATAAGCTTCGTAAGAAGAAGTTGTTACCGCCACATCTGCTACTGGCACCTGCCAGGGACCGACCATCTGGTCGCGTGTCACCATGCCGGTAACGCTACGGTCACCTATGGTAATAAGGAATGTTTTATTGGCAACGCAAGGAAGTCTTAATACATTAAACGCTGCTTCGGTAATCTCAATCTCATGGGTATCAAGCTTTTCGTGTTTTACCTGAACACGTTTTACATTACGTAACATTTTTGGCGGTTTGCCAAGCAACACATCCAGCGGCATATCAACCGGGTAATTATCAAAATGCCTGTCGTGGACTTTTAATGTTCTGGCTTCGGTGGCTTCACCTAAAACTGCGTATGGGCAACGCTCACGCTGACACAGTTTTTTAAAATCTTCTATACGATCAGGGTTAATCGCAAGCACGTAGCGTTCCTGTGATTCATTGCTCCAGATTTGCATTGGCGTCATGCCCGGCTCGTCATTGTGAACTTCTCGCAGTTCAAATTCTGCTCCGCGTCCACCGTCATAAACCAGCTCGGGTAAGGCATTCGATAAACCGCCGGCGCCAACATCATGAATTGACAGGATGGGGTTATTAGCAAATTGCGACCAGCAGCCATCGATCACTTCCTGACAACGTCGTTCCATTTCCGGATTACCGCGTTGTACAGAAGCAAAATCAAGATCTTCTGCACTGGCGCCACTATCCATTGAGGACGCCGCACCGCCACCCAGGCCTATCAACATTGCCGGGCCACCCAGAACGACAATCGGTGTGCCAACGGGTAGCTGACATTTTTCAATATCCGGCTGACGAATATTACCATAACCACCTGCCAGCATAATGGGCTTATGGTAACCGCGAACTTCTTCGCCCTGCTTTCCATCAATTATGGGCCCGGTAATTTTTTCTTCAAAAGTCCGGAAATAACCGCATATATTTGGACGTCCAAATTCATTATTAAATGCCGCTGAACCAATCGGGCCTTCCAGCATAATGTCGAGGGCAGAAACAATGCGTTCCGGTTTTCCATAATCGGTTTCCCAGGGTTGTAAATAATCTGGAATTTTCAAATTAGAAACAGAAAAACCGCTCAAACCCACTTTAGGTTTGGAACCACGACCGGTCGCACCTTCATCACGAATTTCACCACCCGCACCGGTTGCTGCACCTGGAAACGGTGAAATAGCCGTTGGATGATTATGCGTTTCAACCTTCATCAGAATAGCGATATGCTCATCATGATAAGCATATTGTTGAGATTTTGCATCGGGCACAAAACGTTTTGCTGTATGTGATGCAATCACCGATGAGTTATCACTGTAGGCACTTAACACATCGACCGAATGTGACTCATAGGTATTACGGATCATCTTGAATAAAGATCTGGCCTGTTCCTCGCCATCAATAACCCAGTCAGCATTAAAGATTTTATGGCGACAATGTTCAGAGTTAGCCTGTGCGAACATCATCAGTTCTGCATCAACAGGATTGCGTTTTACAGAGCTGAAATATTCCATTAAATAGTCAATTTCATCGCCCGACATAGCCAGGCCTAATCTTTGATTTGCTGCTATTAATGCCTCATTGCCAAAATCAAGAATATTGATCGATTCACCGGGTGCCGGTTCATGGTGGTCAAACAAACAACTCGCTAAATCAAGTTCATCAAGCACCATTTCGATCATGCGATCATGCAGGTAGTTGGCTATTATTTGTTGATTTTTATCAGTCCATTGAAAATCATCACTGCACTGAACATGGTAGGCAACACCACGTTCGATTCGATTAATAAACTGCAGGCTGCAGTTGTGAGCAATATCAGTGGCTTTAGATGACCAGGGTGATATGGTGCCAGCTCGCGGCACAATCAAAAATAATTTGCCTTCAGTGGAAGTCTCTGCCAAATGGGGGCCGTAACGAAGCAGTTTTTCAAGTATGCTGGTTTCATCTTCACTAATTGGCTTATCAGCATCGACAAAATGCACAAAATGAGCATTAATCTGCTCGATCTCAGGTATAACCGACTGCAACTGATTAAGTATTTTTTCCTGACGAAAAGTTGATAAAGCGGGAGAACCAATGAATGTCTGCATTTTTAGGTCTGACTTTTTAGAATTATGATTATGCTGTGGCAGATCTGGAGACCAAAAATGACGACCGAATCCGACAAAAATTAAGGCGGAATATTACCCTGATTTGGCATCCAAGTCGCCTCCTGGCAACATTATCTTCCAGATAGGCAAAAAATTTATTTCCACACGTCCTCAAATATCTCACCTGTCATCTCGACCATAGGAGAGATCTTGCTCGTTCAGTATAAAAGATCTCTCGGTAATTGCTCCGTGCATTACCCTAATAAGTTACATCCATGTAACGATCCCAATGGTCGAGATGACAAAAATTATCTTTATTTACTTGTTATTTTGTAATTCGACCATATATAAAACACACGGTCACGTAATATCGTATAATAGTGACAGAACTTGACCGTTCTACTTTAGGGGATGACATGGCTTCGACGTGGGTGATGAAACCTGAGGTGCATGCAGAGGTGTGAAGTTCCTCTTAAAACCGTTCACAAAACTTATAGTTGCCAACGACGACAACTACGCTTTAGCAGCTTAAACCCCTGCTCATAGCCCTCGGCCTAATGTGCGCTTACACGCTTAGATAACCGGGGTCGACTCATGTAAGATCGCGATGAAGCTTCTTCCTGGGTGGATTCGCTAAAACTTACAGGAATCGCTCTGTATTTTCCCTGTTCGTCGGGTAATACAAAGTTAAACTAATAGACGGAATAAGCATGTAGAGCCGATGGCGGAGTGCTTGCGGACGCGGGTTCGATTCCCGCCATCTCCACCAATAACAAAGGTCAGCCATTTTTTCGGCTGGCCTTTTTTATTGGCGGATTTGGTGTTGAAGAGAGCCCGCTTATCGGGTTCGACAAAATTGTCAGGAACAATTTAGAATGCGCGTTGTATGCGCAGCCCCGAAGGGGTGAGTCCCATGGATGGGACGAATAATCCCGCCATCTCCACCAATAACAAAGGTCAGCCATTTTTTCGGCTGGCCTTTTTTATTGGCGGATTTGGTGTTGATGCGAGCCCGCGTCATCGGGTTCGACTAAATTTGTCTGGAACAATTTAAACGTGCGTTTTCTGCACAGCCCCGAAGGGGTGAGTCCCATGGATGGGACGAATAATCCCGCCATCTCCACCAATAACAAAGGTCAGCCATTTTTCGGGTGGCCTTTTTTATTGGTGAGTGCTGGTGTGGATGAGAGCACGCGTGTCGGGTTCGACAAATTTGTCTGGAACAAATTTGAACGTGCGTTTTATGCACAGCCCCGAAGGGGCGAGTCCCAAGGATGGGACGAATAATCCCGCCATCTCCACCAATAACAAAGGTCACCCGTTTTTCGGGTGGCCTTTTTTATTGGTAGATCTGGTGTGGATGAGAGCCCGCGTCTCGGGTTCGACAAATTTGTCTGGAACAATTCTATTCGTTACATCCCTGTATCTAACCCTACGGGCCATTACTAACAACGTAATGTTCAAAATTGCCATCAATTTTAGTGAATGCGCGTTGTATGCGCAGCCCCGAAGGGGTGAGTCCCAAGGATGGGACGAATAATCCCGCCATCTCCAAAAATAATTGCGAAACAAGCAAGGAATAGATACTAGACTTGTAGGAACCCCATACAAAAACTACAGCACATACCTAATAGATTGATATTAATATTCAGTAATTAAATTACAAATTTTGTTTTTACTAAATTCCCCATACAATGGACGTTACTTAACTGCACCCGAGCATCAATTCGGGTGCTTTTTTATGTGCGCTTGAATACCCTTATATCTTCTACCAAAATAGACAGGCAAAAATAAGTATTATTAAGTCGTAGCTAGTTTTTTTCATGTTTATACCTGTTGACAAAGGAAGTCACTCCCTGCGCCCATGACCCCTCTGTCTGGGCTTTTTTTATGCCTAAATAAAAAGGTAACAGACCATCATAAAGCAGGAACTGAACTGGCGACCACACTACCACTCAAGGTGAGAAACACACTACCGAACTTGCCTCTTCCTATCTTTCCAGTGATTGAGTAAAGGTATCAACCACATTACTGAGATTAACAAAGGCCTTAAGAACATCTGTGGCCGTGATAATTCCAATCAGCTTTTTATTACGAATTACCGGCAAGGCACCGATCTTTTTCTTAACCATAATAGCCGCAGCATCTGCAGCCTTTTCATTCGGTCCAATTGTAAATGGCTGTCGTCGCATCATCATCCGCACCTTCCTCGACGACACCGTCAAGACCGTACCGTCACTCTTCACATGCGTTGTATGTCGAGGCCCCAGCACCTTCTTGATATCCCGGTCAGAAATAACACCCACCAGGGTTCCTTTATCCGTTACTACCGGCAAATGCCGGATGCTTTCAAAGTGAAAAAGAACAAACACCTTATCTACCATGTCCTCCGGGGTCACAGTAATCACATTCTTCGTCATTAATTCACTGACTTTCATCACACACCCTATAAGAAATTTTCTGTTATTAACAAGGATAACAAAAAGAACAGCAAAGAAATATTATTACTGCATTCAATCCATTTGATGGAACAAAAACGACACGGGCCAGTTTACTTCTTTATATAAAGCCAAACCATATCACAATGGCACAATGAATGCCTTTTCAGTATGTATAAACATATATTACCGAAGGTCTCTTAAGGGCTCGACATTTCCCTATCAACTCATTATCCCAAAAGAGAAGTATCGGACATAAGCGTACACACAGACTTCAGTGATTACAGCAATTTGGAGTGACTAAAAAATCAGTGTGTGTCGATATGACGAACGCTTCCTGGCGACACGCCAAAAACTCGCTTGAATGCTCTGCAAAAAGCTGCTTCGGATTGATACCCGAGGCGATCGGCAAGAACCGAGAGGGAATCCGACGTCTCTTGAAGTTGCGCACGAGCCAGTTGCATACGCCACTGAGTGAGGTAGCGCATGGCCGATTCGCCTACCAGACTGGTGAATCGAGCCGAGAAACCTGAGCGTGACATACCAACCTCTTTGGCCAACGAGGCCACGGTCCATTCCTTTTCCGGCTCGCGGTGAATCACAGCGAGCGCCCTTCCCACCTGGATATCACGTAGGGCGGCAAGCCACCCCTGCTCAGCTTCTGGTGCCGAGTCTATCCACGAGCGGATTGCCTGAATGATGAGAATATCGGCCAAATGCGTGATAACCGTTTCGCCACCCGGTCGCAACTCCCTTGCTTCACGGGCAATAAAACGCAGTGTGCTTTGCAACCAGTTGTCCTCATCATCCACCCAGCTGTTGATATGCAACACCTTGGGTAACAGCGAAATGAGCTTCTGGCCCGCGACATGATCAAAGCGTACCACACAGCAGGTAATGTGAGTTGATTCACCAGTGCCACCGTAACGCATGATCTCGTAACGACTACTGACCTTCTCAACGGGTATATCGAACAGTGGCACCGCCTCATCTTCCGGACTGCTGCGGATGCAGTGGCCGTTGCCATGTGGAACAAGTACCAAACTACCTTGTTGCAGCAAACGGGGTTCCTCGTCTTCGACCTCCAGCCAGCAATGACCAGCGGTAACGATATGAAACATCATACATCCATCAAATGGGGGCAGGTCTACACCCCAGGGCGCAGTCAGCTCGGAGCGACAGTAAAGGGTGCCGGTGAGCCGGAGCAAGTGCAGGGTTTCGCCGAGGGGGTCGGCGAAGTTAGGGATCTTTGTATTGGTACGTAGCATGATTTGAATGTTGCCATGGATATTCACTCATAGTCTAGAGCTACTGGACGAAAGGTAAAGATATATAGATGAATAGTGATTGTTAATCCACTAAACATCCGTCATATTTATATCCGTGACGAACTTATGGTTCGTTTAAAGCCCACATCAACCAACACAGGAGATCGATATCATGAAAAACTTACCCATACTCATCATCGGCAAAAATGGTAAAACCGGCGCCCGAGTCAATCAGCGTCTACAAGCCCTTGGTTATGAAACACGCCCTGTTTCCAGATCAACAACTCCATCATTCGATTGGGATAATCCCGCCACATGGGAATCTGCAATCAAGGGAACTCACAGTGCCTACGTCACCTACCAGCCAGATCTTGCTGTGCCCGGTGCAGAAGCCACGATTAAAGAGTTTGTACGCGTTGCCGCAAAAGCGGATTGAAACACATCGTGCTGCTTTCAGGTCGAGGCGAAGAAGGCGCACAACGCGCAGAGCAAAGTCCTTCAGGACAGCGGTATTTCATGGAATATCGTCAGGTGCAGCTGGTTTAACCAAAACTTCAGCGAAAGTTTTATGATCGAGGGTATCCTGGCCGGTGAATTAGTCTTGCCTGCCGCAGACACCCTTGAACCTTTTGTTGACGCGGATGACATTGCCGATGTTGCGGTTGCAACGTTAACCGATCCAGGTCATCGCAATAAGCTGTACGAACTCACTGGCCCTCGCGCTCTGACCTTTGCTCAATGCGTCGAAGAAATTTCCCAGACACTTGGCCGATCCGTGAAATACACCTGTATCCCAGTCGATGACTATATCAATGCTTTAAACGAACAGGGAGTACCAGAAGACCTATCAATGGTTGCTGCGTGAATTGTTTACCGTGGTATTTGACGGCAGAAACAGCCATGTGATGTCGGGTGTTGAAGAGGCACTTGGCCGACCAGCTATCGACTTCAAAACCTATGCACGAAAGACGATGGAGTCCGGCGCGTGGGACGCGGTAATGCAGAAGCAATCTGCCTAACTTTTTATCAGAGTATGTCTCTGTGAATATTCAGCGACTTATTTATTAACGAAAGAGGTTCAATAAAATAAAATGAAAAACTCAAAAGTCTTTAAAACCATATTGATTATCTCTGGTCTGATTGCATCAGTAATTGGAGCAGCAATACTCTTTGCTCCTGTGGCCTTCTACGCAACATATGGCATAGAGCTTGGTGGCAACTTCAGTTTGTTGAATGAAATAAGAGCCCCCGGGGGTGTATTGCTGGCAAGTGGAACATTAATAATCTCAGGTGCTTTCGTGGATAAACTGGCCTTTACCGCCGCAGTGGTTTCCTCTTTGCTGTACCTGTCTTATGGCTTATCCCGAGTTATGAGCATAGCGATCGATGGGATACCAGCTGAGGGGCTTGTACAGGCAGCTGTTTTAGAAATAGTAATAGGACTGGCTTGCGTTTTCGTTCTCGTAAAATACCGAGAAAAGCAGAAGGAATCGGCGTGATGCCTTCACCTTCTGTTACTGCTCTTTTGTGGACCGCTGCACTCAGCAGCGGTCTTATCGCCGGGGTTTATTTTTCCTTGTCTGGATTTATCATACAGACATTCGGCGATTTAACGATTGTTTAGGTTTTGTTATTATGGTCGGCAGAGATTACTACAGTCCCTAATCTTTGTTCAGTCTCTACTCTTCGATGAGCTTCGGCTACTTGCTCAAACGAATAGATTTTATCGACGATTGATTTAATTTTACCCTCCTCAATCATTTCCTTAAGTGCGAGTAGTTCTTCCTCCTTTTCTCCTGCAAAAGCAAATATCGCTGTCTTATCAGTAAACCTGGACGTCAGGACAGACCTCAGCATGTCTGAGATACGCGGATTTGCCATCAGATAACGTCCCTTGCGGTTAAGTGCTTTAATGCATTCGGAATAGGAACTTTTGGCGACCATACTAAAAATCACGTCATAGGTTTGGCCGCTTTTTGTAAAGTCTTCTTTGGCGTAGTCGAAGAAATGATCTGCCCCGATCCGGCGTAGCATTTTTTCCTTGATGGTGCTGTCAACTGCCGTCACCTCAGCCCCCATTGCTTTAGCAATCTGTACCCCAAAAGTGCCGATGCTTCCACCCGCACCGTTTACCAAAACCTTTTCCCCGTTTTGGATTTTCGCTTTTCTCAAAAAGTGAAGTGCATTCAGCCCGCCCAAAGGTACCGCTGCCGCCTCGTCAAAGCTCAGATTGTTCGGTTTTGGCACAAGCGTATAGCTGGCCGGCAGGCACACGTATTCGCCATATGCGCCCAACCGCAGTCTGGTGGTCCCAAAAACCTGATCTCCCTTGTTAAATTTTGAAACGTCTTTACCAACGGATTCCACTTCTCCCGCAAAATATCCTCCCAATATCTGTTTCTTTGGTTTTATGAGTCCCAAAGCAACTCGCAAAGGTAGCCAAAACCACTTTACCTGAAAATTGAAACTTCTCATTTCGCAGTCAGCCTTCGTTACCTCTGTCGCATGAACCTTTATCAAAACTTCATCGTCCTTGGGTGTTGGTTTTTCAACCTCTTTGATCTGAAGAACATCCGGTGATCCGTATTTTTCATATACAATCGCTTTCATGAGTTTCCTCCAGGTCAACGTTGACCGGGGTGTTTTACCTGTAGTTCACAACAATCTAACAGATATGTATGTGAAACCTAAAATACTGTATGAATGACCACTTGGGTCGACTTTATCTCTGTCAGGTATATTTCACGAGTGTCCGTTAACGAAAAAACTCAACGTAACCTGGATAACAGACCTTCGGATGTTTGTATCGACAGGGTGAGTACGGACATGAATGAACTGCCAGGTAAAACAATTTTTTCCACTAATGATTAAAAGCAAAAATAAATCCAAAGATAAATCCAAAGATAAACACAGATAGTAAAAAAGCCTACAAATGTATTTACCTGCGTGCATTTTCATTCATTTGCGAATGGATCTAAAGTTTTCACCTACAGCTAATAAGGCTTTAAACAGCAATCACAAGCCTGCCTTGTTTGCTGGTTCAGGTGCGATTATGTGTTGGGACTATGAGAACCGGGTATGTGGATTTTTGAAGGATCCCTTTGCTGACACTACCCATAAGAAGTTGATACATCGCACCCCATCCATGAGAACCTACAACAATCATGTCTACATTCAGATCAGAGGCCTCCTTTAGAATTATTTTTACCGTTTCGCCGTGCACAAGCAAGGCTGATGTCTCAATTCCTGCACTGCGCATTCTGTTCGCAAGTTCTTGAATCTGTCGATGTTCGGAATGAAACTTCTTTGTAAGGGATTCCCGTGCCGCTTGTGGATCCACTTTAAATTCTACGAAGCCTGGTTCAGGCTCTGCATTGTGCAGTAGCCAAACCTTTAACGAGGCCGATTTGGCCATTTCTTCAATCCTTTTCACAATTATTTCTGTGGAGTCAGAAAGGTCTACACAAACCAGAAGCTTCATATCATCTCTCCGTTAGTTATACACTATGTAGCAAACTGTATCAGCTTGATCTGTCAGTCATGTAGGCAAGTAAGAATCAAGAACAATCAGATATATATAATGTTAATTATACATATGAAAACAATAATAAAATATTGACTGTATCTCAGGCAAGTAAAAAAATGATAAAACAGTAATGATGAAAAACCGCATTGTTAATGATAATTACTTCAAGACTGATCAGCCACTGTTTTATCCTGAAAAATTAACACTCGGCATAGAGACTGAGGTTTATTGACTCCTGCAAAAACAAGAATTTCAATTGATCAAAGCAAATCCGGACCTTTACTCATGCTGTTTATTTAGCAGGTATGGCGAATATCACCATAAAAGCCAGAATGCTTGCCAATATGGTAAAACGCAGCATGTACAGACGGTAGCCTTTGTGTTTGTAATGATGATGGCTCGCAATAAGAGCAACTACACACTGCAATAAATAATACACGGCAAAAGCACGCGAAGCAAAGGAGATGATTTCCAGTAGGTCTGCAGTCCAAATCAATATGATTGCCAGTATTGATACAATCAGGTAACCCTTGTTGGTTGATAACTTCCCGTTACTGCTTTCACTTGCCAGACATCCAGCACCAACAGTATCTGCGACAGCTGCACTGAATTGGCTCATAACCGCGGCCACAATCAACATCAGGGGTAGCACGGTTGCTGCCAGCCCGGTTGCTGCAACAATTTCTGCAATATGGATATTCGCAAGGTTGAGATGCTGCACAATTGGCATCAACGCAATAACTGATACCACATAGAGTGCACCTGAAATTATTTGTGCTCGTCGCATGGTTCGCACACGGATTTCAGCATTATATTTTTCACCCAGAAAACGCGACGTCTCAAATCCCTGAACTACAAGCAAAATACCAGACAGCATAAACACCTTGGTTATCCAGTTTCTGTCCTTAACATCAAAGTTAAGTGCCTGTTCAGATTGTATAAAGTTAAAGTCGTATACAAATATCCCTATCAACAGTGCTGCAACAATCGATAACTGTATGGACATTGAATGTGCCTCAAGTTTCTCAAGGCCGCCAAGACCGCGAATAAAACCCGTCGTAGCAATAAAAACTATGATGATTGTGGTCATCAGTCTTTCAAGGTTAGGTGAATCCCCAAACCCCATGTAGGTAAGAAGAAAAGACGACAGTAACGACAAATAGAACGCAACAGCAGTAACGTAAGCAAATGAAAGCACCGTATTTGCGAACAAATCGATTTTGTATATTAAAGGGTGTGTCTTCCTGTCATGCAGCAGGGATTCGGCATGAATAATGTTGAAGCGAATAACACCACCAATTGCATAGGCAAACACAACAATACCGGTGACTGCAACAGGAGAATACTCGCCAACAACGCTAGCAAGCAACGGTGCTATGATCAGAAAACCGCTACCGATTATAGAAGAGAGTGGCGTAAGTGTTGCCCGCCAGGACTTGCTTTTGGTCAGACGAGGCTGGTACATAAACAGCAACGCACTGACTGCAATAAAAACAAGCACTATGTTCAGCATACCCACTCCGTTTTATAGCATTTCGCTTTAAATGTAACGCTACAGCAGGAGACGATCTGGATAACGGAGTGGCTTTATGGTTAGTATGTCAAGTTCCACAACCGTTAGCGTCAAGATGGAGCACCATCAGCACTGTATATATCTGAATCGCTGTTAGCAAAACGGGTGGTATATATTAAACGTAACGACTCCTTAAACACCAAAATTCCGCTGATCATCAGAAAAATACACAATCCATCAAGTAAAACACCAACACACGACCTATCTCCTTTTTTATTAACACTTTGCCAATATAAACAAATTGATCTTCCGCGCAGAAGAGGATTAAATCTGCCATCTTTATTGATATTGTAACGCTACTTTCGCAATCCATGACATAACTTAACGTGTTAAGTGTTATCCCAAAATGGAAAATGGCTATTATTTTGGTGTGAAAAAATAACCGTATAGTATTAGGTCTTACATTACGCCGGTTTCTGAGAGGGAATATGATATTCGTCAACAATAAACAACATAAGAAATTCACAAACTACTAATTAAAGTACTATGAACAATTATGATTTAATAACATGTGAAGGTACGTAGTGGGACAGCGACGCCCTGTCAACTCATTGCTTACCGCCCGGTGTCACAGGTCTCGCAGGCCCTCGGATGGTTCGATGCGTGCAGAACGCAGGCCGGCAAGCCCCGCCGCGAGCACGGCGGCGGTGCAGGTCAGTAGCAGGGCTATCGCGTAGTGCCAGGGTAGCAACCGGCACACTTGTTGTCCCGTTTCCAGCTGCGCCGCCAGCATGTCATTGATGACCAGGGCTGTAGCCAGGTATATTGCCACTGCTAGTGCCCAGCCCAGGACTGCGGTGAACAGCGCCTGCACCATGGGAAACCAGACGATGTCGGCAGTGCGAAATCCCACCAGGCGCAGCACCGACAGTTCCTTGCGCTTGCGGTCGATATTCGCCCACAGACTCGCCCCCAGTGACAGCGAGAATCCCACCAGACCGATCACGGCGATCGCCCAGTAGATGGCCGTCAGATTGCGGTTCATGCGCTGCACCAGCTCGATTTCGGCGCTGCGGGTGTGCACGTCTACGTTTAGCCTTGCGAAGGCATCGCGCAGGCCCGCCACGTCATAGATGGAGCGTGCATAAAGTCGGAAGCCCGGATAGGTGCGACTGGCGTCCGCGGGCTCGCCCTCCCAGCCGAGTGAAGGCACTGCTTGCCCGTCCCGGAAATCCTCCAGCGCCTCAAGCAGCATTACCGAGACGAAGGCGCCGTCTCGCGAGAACGCCCGTGCCGGTGCGACCGCCACTACGCTCAAGGGCAGGTGCACTCGTTCCTGGTGGCCTCGAAAACGCCGGGTGAGACTGCCGTCCAGACTGTCACCAGCCGCGACGTCCAGCTTCTCAGCGGCGCTCTGGGACAGCACCACCCGGGTGGTGCTGTTCGGCAGCGGGCTGTTCGGCGGCAGCAGCGGATCACCGTGGTCCGAGGCAATCAGCTCCACCGATACAATGCGGGATGCGCGCTGACTGCTGAGTTCGATGGTTGCAGCGATGCTACGAGTACGAGGCACCAGAAAGGCCACATCCGGTCGCGCTCGCACGCTCTCCAGCCAGGCGCTGTCGTAACGACCACTGCCGACGGGGCGAACCTCTCGGTTGCGGGGATCCTCGATCAGCTGACCCACCATGGCGCCGACGATACCGAACTTAAGCGCGAACAGCACCATCATGGGCCCCAGCACTGACGCCAGAGCGAGTACGAAACAGCCCGACATCTGCCATTCGTGAACATAGTCACGGCTTGCCAACCGAAAAACCTTGCTCCAGGTGCCAGCCATGATTCAGCCGCTCACCACGGTCTCGGTCAGCTTCCTGTCGGCATCACAGTGGGTTCGATGGGTTAGCCGACGCAGACCCAGCTTCTTGATATTCCGCCAGGCATGGCTGGCCAGAATCACTGTGATGTTAAATTCCTCCGCCAGACCGAGGAACAGGGACATCACCTTCTCGGCAGCATAAGGATCGAGGGAAGCGGTGGGTTCATCGGCGATCACGATGGAGGGTCGGTGAGCGACCGCGCGGCCGATAGCCACCCGCTGGCGTTCGCCGGTGGACAGCGCATCCGGCAGCTTGCCCAGATGGGAGGTGATGCCGAGTTCTTCAGCCAGGTGTTCGACCGTTCCGTCTGGGCGAAGACCGAGTACGCTGCGGCACAGATTCATGTTGTCGCGGACCGTCAGGTAGGGGAGCAGACCCCCGGTCTGCATCACGTAGCCTATATGGCGTTTGCGAAGATCGCCCAGTTTGTTGAGCTTGCCGTCTTTCCAGTAGGCCTGCACATCCAGCGAATCCCCGTCGCGCTCGGGCCGAAAGCGAAAGGCACCGACGGCGGATGGTTGCAGAATAAAGGCGAGCATGTCAAGCAGGGTCGACTTGCCGCAGCCCGATTCGCCGATCAGCGCGATCTTCTCACCCATGGCGATTTGCAGGCTCGGGACCCTGAGACGAAAAGCCACGCCCTCGGTTTCGCGGGTCTTGACCACATCACGCAGGTGATAGATGAGCGCAGGCGCGGATTGCTGTGCCGTGGAAATCTCGCTGCTCACATTGCACAGCCTGGATGTTTCACAGTGCACCCGGATGCCTGCCCATGAGGACAAACCAGGTCCGCGACTGGCATCTCTATAAAACACCTTGTCTGTTGCATATTCGACACACTCATTTGGCACAACTGAACACTAGGGAAGCAATTCCAGTGGAACGGGAAAGACCGAATCACCGCTCACCGGTCCGCCGTCAAGGCTGACCCAGAGGTCGGTATGATCGTGCAGCGCACGATAATAACTGATTTTTTCCTCCATGCGCTTGAGAAAGGTAACCTGTCGCCGCGTCGGCCAGCTCTGCCAGTCATCCAGAGACAGCCCCATCACCTCACCGGTGTAGGGAAGATCCTCGATGTATTCCCGCATGAAACCCAGATCCGCCAGGCTGTTGCCCTTACCCGCTGTGGTAGCCGTGGTGACTCCCAGCTGCTCAGGGCTACGCGAGACGGTAGCGGCGAGACTCTTCAGCTCGTTGAGGAAGTTTTGTGGTGACAACAGTCCTTCCTCGGCCTTGTCCAGCACCTGGGTAAGCACGTCATGGAGCTCTGAGAGCTGGTCACGGGTGAGCAGCACTCTCACATCCAGGGTCGGACGTTCCGGGTCGCGAAAATCGCGGTCGAGAATCCATGCATTAAACACGCTGGGCACCTGACCGCCCGCGGTCTTCTGGAAATAACGCATACGCAATGCATAGCCGAGTTTTGCGACCTTGGCCTGCAGACTCGCCAGCTGCGCGTCATCGCTCGTCGGCACAGGCGTCGGTAGTTCTCCATCCGCCGCAGCCATCCGCACCTGTTCGGTGATCTGGCCGGCCAGTGCATCCAGAACCTTACCGAACTCGTGGACATCACCGGTGGGCACACCGTAGTAAAGGCTGCCGATGTCCGGAAAATCTGCAAGCTCGCGATACTGCTCGGCGTCGCGAGCGTGGTCCGCCATGGTGGCCGGCGTCAGCAAATGCAGTACAAAGATGGCGACGCCATTGTCCCGGGCCAGTTGCCGCAGGCTCGCGGTGCCCAGGCCGGTGCTGGAAAGCGGGTCGTCGGCATCGCGCGCACCGGCGTCGGTGACCAGCACGACATAGCGCGCATCGTGGCCCGTCCAGTTCATCGACTCGATCGCCTGCTTTACACCAGCGAAGGCATCCTCATTGAAGTCCCGGCTAGAGGTGCCAGCGGCCCGTAGCGATTTTACCCGGGACAGAAAACTCGCCCCGTCGCGGCCTTGCTCCAGGCTTACATAGGTACGCGCTAAATAGTCCAACTGGGGGGCGGCTGTCAGGTTATCGCGAAAGGCCACCAGCCCGAAGTTCACATTACCGAGCAATTTCGCATTGCCCAGTGTGTCATAGATTCTCTCGACCGCTTCCCGGGTCCGTTCGATGTAGGGGTCCATCGACAGCGTGGAGTCAATGACGAACACCAGTCCTGCGTTATAGGCTTGCGAGCCGACCGGCTTCACCTCTGGTGTGCCCTGTTCGGTGGCCAGCGGAACGCTCGAAACCTGTAGCATACGCGCCTTCTCGCTGCCCAGATAGATATCCTCGTGGCGACGGATGGGCACGAGGTAGAAATCTTCGCGAATATCAATGTAACCGGGCGGCTGAATGGCTATCACCGGTGAGTCTGCAGAGGGCTTTTCTTGCTCGGCCTCCTGGTAGAGTCGGTCATAGGCTGTCAGGTCGCGTTGGCGGACAAGCTGGCGCACCGACTCCTGATCCTTGAACAGGAGCACCCGATCATGGCCGACCGGATCGCGAAAGGCTGCCGTCAGCCCATGGTTCCACTCAAGCGTACTGGCGAGCGGCAGCCAACCGGCACGGGTGCCATGGCGATCCGTGCCGACCTCTACCCACTCCGTGCCGCCTAGCGTGCGACGTGCATAGACATAGAACGCGGTAAAAGGTATTACCGCCTCGCGGCCCTGCCCGCCAGCTTCGGTGGCCAGACGTGCACTCGGTACCGCCAGCACGCGCTGGTAAAGCTCGCGCTTGCCTTTCATCAACAGCGGCTCTTCACCACCACCAGCCGGTTCGGCGCAGATCGCCAGCAAGGGCATCACGCCGAGCACAAGTGCCATTAAAAACCTTGTCATGATTTCAATCTCCCAAAAACTATTGCCACTGAAGCATCAGGCGCTGGGCGCGTTCGTCACCGGCCGCAGCAGACTGCTCCACGCGCTTGCGCAGAGCCTGTAGAGGTGCGGCAGCCTCCTCGATCCCCGCAGCGACCGCCATGCTGTACCACTTGTATGCCTGTTCGGGTTCGTCGTTCAGCGAGTCAGGGTTGGCAGCAGCGTGGAAGGCCGGATCGGCCTGGGTCCCAAGCACCAGAGCGGCCTGCCCGTGGCCGTGGCGCGCGGCAAAGCGATACAGCAGGTAGGCGTCATCGGAATACCCCTCGCCCTGCAGTCGTTCGGCCTCGACGAAAACGGTATCCGGATCTGGCTCCGTGCCGGCGCTGCTCAAGCCCGCGACGAAGGCCCTCGCCCTGTCGCCCGCCCGTGCGACTGCATCGCTATCCTCCGCCAGCGGAGGCAGATCAACATCGACCTGTGGCGTCACCGGTAGTTCCGGCAAGGGTGGGGGTGTTGGCTGCTTGTCACCCGGCACCAGCCACACGGCGATTAGCGTGACGACAGCAACCACAGCCATCAGTACCTTGGTACGAAGGGGGAGCTTCCCGGCTTTCCCGGTACTCATTTTATCTTCCATAGGTATGCCAATACGTGTGTCTCGAAGAATAGGAAGTTTAAACACCCTATCTAATCATAGTCAAACCAAAACATCATAAATATATTCCCTTCCCCATCTGCTTCTAACTAGCTAATTACACGATTTCGCCAAATCGCCGGTCAGAATTTAGAACTTATCCAATTGTTTCACTCAACATGCGATTTAGCACTACCTCAAAAGCATCAAACGATTTACCAGAGGCAACAAACACTAAACCTGCATTCATGCCTTCTGCCCAGGGCATAGAACGTCGTAACAAAAATGCTTCAGGCGTAAAACTTTCTTGTGCTGTGCGTTTTACATGAGCCGACTCTGGCGCTTCATCAAATTCCTCGTTATCACTGATGTGACGACCAATTGCATTGTCCTGATTTCAATTACAGACTAACCTGCTGTCGTCTTAATATTTTGTGACTGGCTGTGGTTTCAGCTTTTTGTTTGCAATGTAATGAGATAAAGACACAGTTCAGCCTTCGCCCTTAACACAACCAAACCAGTCATATGGCGCAGCTCCATCACACAGTTGTTGTTTAAACCAGGCTAAGGCTTTACCCTGATGATTGCTTCGCCATGCATAGTAGAGTGTCGTTAGTGAAATATGACTGTCTTCCGTGGCTTTTACGATTAACTTGCCTGCGTTGATATCGTCAACAATTAAATGTTTTGGCATGTAGCCAACGCCCAGTCCTTTTATATGTGCCTGACGTTTAACGACCATATCGGCTACGGTGAGCACGGTTTGCCCCGGTAACAAACCGACGGTTCTTGGTGGCAGCCCGCGCGAGCTATCGGCGGCGGCAACAGCACGGTGGCGACGTATAAGGTTATTGGATAATGGTTCGGCCTGATCTGCGAGTGGATGATGCGGTGCGACGACAAAGACAAATTCAACTTTGCCCAGGGGATGTTGAGTATATCCCCCACCCGCAGGTCCATCACCGGGCGCACCTATGACAAAGTCTACCCGTCCCGATGCCAGTGCATCCCAGGTTCCGCTGAGAACTTCTGCGCTTAGTCGCAGGCGGGTATCGGGTGCGATTTGATAGAAGGCTTCGCAAAGTTCTAACATTTTGCCGGTCGGCATTAAATCACCCACTGCTATTCGCAGCTCTGCCTCCCAGCCGGTGGCGATACGTTTGACGTTTCGTTCTACACCATCGGCCATGGCCAGTAAATCTCGGCCCTCATTTAACAGGGCTTCTCCGGCTGGCGTTAGTTGCGCGCGATGCCCTCTTCTATCAAACAGCTTTACTCCGAGACTGTCTTCCAGTTTTTGTATGGCGTAGGTCACCGAGGATGGCACACGATGCAGCTCTTCGGCAGCGGCGGCAAAACTGGCTTTTCGACTAATACTGTCCAGTACCAGTAAGGCATCGAGATTGATGCCCGGCCTCATGTTCGATTTATTTGAATAAGTTTGTGTAAAATTTTCACTATCTATATACCTATTGCAGATCTATTATAATTTCCATTGTTCGAATTTATAAATCAATAAAACCAGTTGAGTGACACAATGTCAACACAACTTCGTAATACACAGGATAAATACGGTTTGATCGCCATGCTGTTGCACTGGGGCATGGCAATTCTTATTGTCGGTATGTTTACGCTTGGCACTTACATGGTGGAACTGGATTATTACCACCCCTGGTACAAACAGGCTCCCGACCTGCATCGAAGTTTTGGTGTGATTGTGGCCGGCCTGATGATTTACCGACTGGGCTGGCGACTATCAAATCCGCGACCGCGTGAACTAGGTAAAGCCTGGGAGCGCCGTATCGCTACAGGGCTGCACCGGCTGTTCTACGTGCTGATTGCTGCTATTGTTGTCAGCGGTTACCTCATCACCACGGCGGATGGACAACCGGTATCGGTCTTTAACTGGTTTAAAATTCCGGCCACGATTACTGGTTTTGATAATCAGGAAGACATTGCCGGTGAAATTCATGAATGGTTAACAACCACTTTGATCGTTCTCGTTATTCTACATACACTTGCTGCACTGAAGCACCATTTTATAAACCGCGATTTAACGCTGCGCCGTATGCTGGGTAAAAGCGATTCACCCATTACAGCTGGCCAGCCTGATTCGCCCATAACATCACACCGCACAACTAGAAGCAACAACAACACCACTACAACCACAACCACAACCTCAACCTCAACCTCAACGAAGGGATAATCATTATGACTAAAAAAACCTTATTAGCATTGGCTTTTACTATGGGACTGGGAATGGGCAGTTTTAATGCACAGGCAGCTGAACATTACACGATTGACACAGAAGGCATGCATGCCTTTGTTACCTTCAAAGTTAAACATCTGGGTTATAGCTGGCTGGAAGCTCGCTTTAATAAGTTCTCCGGTGACTTTGATTATGACGAAACTAATCCAGCGAAGAACCGGGTAACAATGGATATCGATGTAACTAGCCTGGACAGTAACCATGCCGAGAGAGATAAACACTTACGCAGCGAACGTTTTTTTGATAGCAAAAAATTTCCAAAAGCCACTTTCGTTAGCACAGGCTGGATCGACAAGGGTGATGGCAAAGCAACACTTAAAGGCAAATTTACCCTTCGTGGTGTTAGCAAAGATATCAATATTGATGTGAGTCAGATCGGTGCTGGTAAAGACCCCTGGGGTGGTTACCGCCGTGGTTTTGAAGGCACTACTACGCTGCATCTTTCTGACTATAACATGAAAGAAGCGAACATCCTTGGGCCTGCTGCAGAGAATGTGGAAGTGTGGATATCAATAGAAGGCGTGCGTCAGTAACGTAAGTAACAAATACAATAATTATCTACTTACTTAATTGATAAAAAAATGTCAATCATTTCATCAGGCGTCGGTGGTTCTGGTTTATATAAAAACGCTAAAACATAAACCATTCCCACTTATGTCATTGAATCTGTCGCTCGCCTTTGCTGGCTTGTTTCTTTGTATTGTGGGTGTGCCTTTTATCATTTGCTGTAGCCGAGACATGCGCAAGTAATATCGAAGACCCATCATGGAGTCGTGGAATCTACGGCTACTTACCGAAATAACTATTTTAACATTGCATATTGATATGTCGATGGTATCGCCATAAGATGCAAATCTACAAACAATCTACATGCTATAAAAAAACCATAATCACGGATTAATATTCCCATGTCCCTCGACTACCAGACCCTTGAGGCACTCAGGAAAAACCATCCTGCCTGGCGCTTACTGGCCAGCCCTCATGCGCCTTTAATAGCCAGTTTTTTTCAGTTAGTGTTTGTCGAGAAAAATGTTCGACAAATGCCTCAGGCCGAGCTGGTGGAAGCACTGGAAGATGCGTTGTTTCATTTACGGGAAACTCTGGGCGAAAACACGTTTCCCAAATCGGCGCTGGATTACCTTAATGACTGGGCGGCACCGGAAAAAGGCTGGCTGCGAAAATTCTATCGTCAGGACTCTGATGAGGTGCAATTCGATTTAACTCCGGCGACCGAAAAGGCCATGACCTGGCTGGACAACCTCAGTCAACGTAGTTTTGTCGGCACTGAATCGCGTCTGCTCACACTATTTGAATTGCTGCGCCAGCTCAGTGAAGGCAGTGATGAAGATCCACAAAGCCGATTACAGGAACTGCAAAAACGCCGCGATGCTATTGATGCAGAAATCGCACAGGTGGCTCTGGGTAATGTGACACTGCTGGATGACACCGCATTAAAAGACCGCTTCATGCAGTTTAATCAGCAGGCGCGCGAATTGCTCGCCGATTTTCGAGAAGTTGAGTTTAACTTCCGGCAGCTTGATCGCAGCGTACGCGAACGCATTGCCAGCTGGGACGGCAAAAAAGGTGAATTGCTGGCTGGCATCATGGGTGAACGCGATGCGATTGCCGATTCTGATCAGGGGGCCAGCTTTCGTGCCTTCTGGGATTTTTTAATGTCGCCCCAGCGGCAGGAAGAATTCAGTGAACGACTGGATAAAGTGCTGGCATTAACGGCCATTGAGGAATTAAAACCCGATAAACGCACCCGCCGTATTCACCACGACTGGCTTGAAGCCGGTGAATACACCCAGCGTACTGTGGCACAGTTATCCCAGCAGTTGCGCCGTTTCCTCGACGATCAGGCATGGCTGGAAAATCGCCGCATTATGGATATTCTCCGTGGCATAGAAAGTAAAACCCTGAAAATGAGAGAGGCTCTGTTTGCCCCGTCCTGTGGCAGCGAATTTATCAGTATTGAGGCTTCATCTGCCAGTATAGAACTGCCCATGGAGCGTCCGCTGTATCGCCCCCCGGTGAAACCAAAAATTGCCAACGCCCAGTTGCAAGATGGTGATGAATCCCTGGATGACAGTGCACTTTACGCCCAGGTAGTGGTGGACAAGGCAGCCATAACCAGTCAAATTCGCCAGTCCTTACAGGATAAGACGCAGGTATCACTGCGTGAGCTGTGTCAGGCACAGCCGCTAAAACAGGGCCTGGCTGAGCTGGTCGCATACCTCGAACTGGGCAATGAAGATGGTTCAGGCGGTCGTTTTACCATGCTGATTGACGAACAAGTTAAAGATATAATTAGCTGGACAGGCGAGGATAAAAAAAAGCGCCGCGTTAGAATGCCTCGCGTACTTTATTTACGCCCATCCAGTTAGGTGGGAGACAAGACACCACCATCAATAAAAAAATAAACCCCAGTGCCCATAGATCATGTCCATAGATATTGAAACAACAGCCAGTAAAGAACAAGCTACGCCAGAAGCCGACCTGGGTCGTTTACTGGTGATATTATTAAAAAGTGTTTTATATCAGGAAGACGATACTAAACGCTGGTCACATCTATTGCAGCTACAAAACCGGGTCAGGGATTATGTTTCCACTCTCGGTCTGGAGTTAACCCTGGATGAGGCAGAAGGATATGCTTTTTTACACAGTCGGCAGGAAAACAGCAACGAACAGGATGCGGGCGATAATAATGAGGACATTCCCCGCCTGATTACTCGGCGACAACTGTCTTTTCCCGTAAGTTTGCTGCTCGCGCTATTGCGAAAAAAACTGGCGGAATTTGATGCCACTGGCGGTGATACCCGCCTGGTGTTAACACGGGATGATATGGTTGAACTGATTCGACTGTTTCTTCCGGACAGTAGCAACGAAGCCAGACTGGTGGATCAAATCGAACGCCATATAAACAAAGTGGTGGAGCTGGGTTTTTTACGACGCTTAAAATCCAGCACCCCAGCCAGCCAGCCCAGTTACGAAGTGCGGCGAATTATTAAGGCCTTTGTTGATGCCCAGTGGCTGGCCGAATTTGACAGCAAACTCGAAAACTACCGTCAACAGCTAACAGACAAAGATAGTGACAGTGAATAAGACGAAAATACCCGACCCTGTTTCATTAGGACTCGATTTTACCGATGACAACGCGCTGAGTGGCTACCGGCTTAAAAAACTTGAGGTTTTTAACTGGGGCACGTTTAACAGCCAGGTGTGGTCATTAAATCTAAACGGAAAAAACTGTCTGCTTACTGGCGATATCGGCTCCGGAAAATCCACGCTGGTGGATGCCGTGACCACTTTACTGGTACCTGCCAACAAGGTGGATTACAACAAAGCCGCCGGTGCAGAAAAAAAGGAACGCCATCTACGTTCTTACGTGCTGGGCTATTACAAGTCGGAACGTAATGAAAGCACAGGCAAATCCAGGCCGGTAGCGCTGCGTGACCAGAACAGTTACTCGGTGATTCTGGGGGTGTTCCATAACCAGGGTTATGATCAAACCGTGACCCTGGCACAGGTGTTCTGGATGAAAGAGCTGCAAGGGCAGCCCGAACGTTTTTTTGTTGGTGCCGAAAAATCCCTGAGCATCAAACAGGACTTTGCCGACTTCGGCAGTGAAATTACCGCACTGCGTAAACGCCTGCGTAAAAACGGCTGTGAAGTAATGGACAGGTTTCCACAGTACGGTGCCTGGTTCCGTCGCCGTTTCGGTATTGATAACGATCAGGCACTGGATTTATTTCATCAGACCGTGTCCATGAAATCGGTTGGTAATCTCACCGAGTTTGTGCGTGGCCACATGCTGGAACCATTTGATGTCGCACCCCGTATTAAGGCACTGATTGAACATTTTGACGATCTGAACCGGGCGCACGAAGCCGTTTTAAAAGCCCGCCAGCAAATAGAAAAGCTGACACCGTTGATTGCCGACTGTGATTTGCATCAGCAGCATAGCGACAGGGCAGCGGTTTTACGTCACAGCCGGGAAGCACTGGCAACGTATTTTGCCGAGAAAAAACTGCAACTTCTGGAACAGCGACTACAGCGTCTGCAACTGGATTTCAGCCGTCAGCAGAATAAGGTAGAAAATCTTGGCAGTGAATCGGAGCGCCAGCAGCATCAGCAACAGGAATTAAAACAACAGATTGCCGACAATGGCGGCGACCGCATCGAACGCCTGCAACAGGAAATTCAACAACTACAGGCCGAGTCAGAACGGCGCTTTGACAAAGCCAGCCGTTATCGGGCCTTGTCAGAACCTCTGTCTCTGCATGCAGTGGATAATGCCGAGGCCTTTGTAGAGCAGCAGAACTCATTGCAGATAAAACAGCAGCAGCTACAGCAGCAACAGGCCGATGTAAACAACCGCCTGCGCGAAACCGAATTTGATTTTTTGGGTAAGAAAGAAGAATACAAAAACCTTAAACAGTCCATTAGCGAACTCAAGTCCCGGCAAAACAATATCGACCAGAAGCAGATCAATATTCGCCAGCAGCTGTGTCAGGCCCTGTCGCTGGATGAAAGCGAGCTGCCTTTTGCCGGCGAGTTACTGCAGGTGCGTGAAGAAGATAAACAATGGCAAGGTGCCATCGAACGTTTAATGCACAATTTCGGGCTGTCTATGCTGGTACCCGATGAACTCTATAGCCAGGTCGCTTTATGGGTGGACAAAACCCATCTGCGTGGTCGCCTGGTGTATTTTCGGGTCTTGCAAAATCCGCCCGGCACTCTGTCATCACCGCACCCGGACTCTTTAGTACGTAAAATTGCCATCAAACCGGATTCGGCTTTTTACCCCTGGCTGGAGCAGGAACTCGCCCGGCATTTTGATATAGCCTGCTGTGTCAACTCCGCAACAATTTCGCCGCGAGAAACGTGCTATCACTCGGAACGGGCAGATAAAATCATCAGGACGCCACGAAAAAGATGACCGCTTTGCGCTTAATGATCGCAGCCGTTTTGTTCTGGGCTGGAGCAATAAGGACAAAATCGAAGCGCTGGAAAACGAGGCACGACGGCTGGAACGGATAATGGCCGATCTTGGCCTCAGCATCAGCAAATACAATCAGCAGGAAAAGCAGATTAAAGAAATCCTGAACGCGATCAGCAAGCTGGAGGAATACCGTGATTTTCAGGAGCTGAACTGGCAGCCACTGGCTAGACGTATTGCCGACATGCAAGATGAACTGCAGCAGCTGGAATCGGCATCCGACCTGTTACAAAGCCTGACGAAAAAATTGAAAACACAGGCACAACAGCTTACCGAAATTTTAGCGCTGCTGGATCAGGCAAAAGCAGAGCGGGCAAAAACCGAGCAGAAAATCGATGATGCCAGACAACTTCATCAGGACACCACTGCGCTAATAGCAGAGCATGACGTTGAGTCGCACCGCCAGTATTATGCAAACCTGGAAGAACAACAACTGGCTTTGGCTCAACATGCTCTCAGTATTGAGTCCTGCGATAACCGCCAGCAGGCAATGCGCAAATGGCTGCAGGAGAAAATTGATGCAGAAGACAGGAAAATCAGTCGTCTGCAGGAAAAAATCGTCAAAGCCATGAGCGAATACAAAAACAGCAATAAACTGGAAACCCAGGAAGTTGATGCAGCGGTAGAGGCCGCTACCGATTACCGGCAAATGCTGATAGATCTGCAGGCGGACGACCTGCCCCGCTTCGAGGCGCGCTTTAAGGATTTACTCAATGAAAACACCATTCGCGAAGTCGCCAACTTTCAATCCCAACTGCATCGCGAGCGGGAAACCATTAAAGAGCGCATCGCGCAGATCAACGATTCCCTGACACAAATTGACTACAACCCAGGTCGCTATATCAAACTGGAAGCACAGCTTACTCAGGATGCTGATATCCGTGATTTTCAGAGTGAATTACGAGCCTGTACCGAAGGCGCACTGACCGGCTCGGAAGATGAACAGTATTCTGAAGCCAAGTTTTTACAGGTTAAACACATTATCGAACGTTTTCGAGGCCGTGAAGGGCAAAGCGATCAGGACAAACGCTGGACAGGCAAAGTGAGCGATGTACGTAACTGGTTCAGCTTTGCGGCCTCTGAACGCTGGCGCGAAGATGACAGTGAGCACGAACATTATTCCGATTCCGGTGGCAAGTCCGGCGGCCAGAAAGAGAAACTGGCCTATACCATCCTGGCTGCCAGTCTGGCCTATCAGTTTGGCCTGGAATGGGGCGCGGTTCGCTCCCGCTCTTTCCGCTTTGTGGTCATCGATGAAGCCTTTGGTCGCGGTTCCGATGAATCAGCTGACTATGGACTCAAACTGTTTGAACAGTTGAACCTGCAACTGCTTATCGTCACCCCGTTACAGAAAATTCATATCATCGAACCCTATGTGGCCAACGTTGGTTTTGTGCACAACGAAGGTGGCAGGACTTCCAGACTGCGTAATCTTACTATCGAAGCCTACCACCATGAAAAAGCACAACTGCATAAAGCCGACAAATGAATATCAGCAGTAAGGGTTGGAGTGATAAAAAATCACTACTAAGTCAGCTGGAAAAATTGTGGGACAAAGGTTTATTACTGGAGGAAATTGCCTGCAGCAGTAATTTATTCCCCAAACGGCTAACTTTTAAAACACCAGACAGCAAAGCACTGAGTTATGATTTTGATGCAGTGCGTAGCTGGGTGGCTGAGATACAAAAACTGAAAGGTTTCCGCATTGTTTATAAAACAGTACGCCATCCTGTCATCGGCGAAAACCGTGTTCCTGCTGAGGTTTGGCTGGACAAACTTGAAACAGCTATTGCTCTGCTTAATAAACAAAAACAGGTCACTGTTTTTTCAGAACTGTATGAGCAGACTAACAGGCTCACACCTGAACTGATCAAATGGGTAAAACAATATCCACTAAAAGCACTGAGACTGGCAGAAGTCTGGCCTAAGCTGCTGGATTTTGTGCGCTGGTCACAACAACACCCACGGCCCGATATTTACCTGCGCCAGGTCAGCCTGCCCGGCATCGACAGTAAATTTATTGAACAACATCGTCTTGTGCTGTCAAGCTTATTAGACCTGGCATTAGAAGAACAACAGATAAATAATAAAAAAACCGGCATCAGGCAGTTTGAACAGCGCTATGGTTTTCGCAGCAAGCCAGAAAAAATCCGCTTTCGCCTGCTCGATACCGGGCTAACTCTGTTTCCGGCCCTATTGCCTGCAGCCGATAACGATTTCAGTATAACCGCTAACGATTTTCAGCGGCTAAATCAAAATACAGAATTCGTCTCTCACATAAAGCGCATTTTCATTACTGAAAATGAAATTAATTTCCTGACTTTTCCCGAACAGTTAAACAGCCTGGTTATTTTTGGTTCAGGTTACGGTTTTGATGCACTGGCAAAAGCACAGTGGCTATCACAGTTAACTATTTTTTACTGGGGCGATATCGACACTCACGGCTTCGCCATACTTGACCAGCTGCGTCACAAGTTTCCGCATGTGCAAAGTCTGTTGATGGATAAATCCACGCTGATAAAACACCGTGAATTCTGGGGTTATGAAACAAAAGCGGAAAACCGGGGGCTTCACCGGCTCACAGACAGTGAACAAAATCTTTATCAAGCGCTACTTGACAATAAATATGCCGAACATTTACGGCTAGAACAGGAAAGAGTTGATTACAAACACCTGATACACGAGCTCTCCAGAATTGAGCAAAACAATGCCTGTTGATTAATGCAAGAGTCTACATTTTAGCCGCACATATACAGTCGCCCCAGGTATATTTATCTCTGCTACGCTGTTTGATTATTTCAGCAAAATGCTGATGCAGTAATTCGTCATAACTGCGAATACGAGTCACATAGCGAACCGGTTCATTACCACGCGCATAGCCGTAGCGTAAATCTTTATAGTATTTTTTCTGGCTTAATAACGGCAGGACTTCTTTCATTTCAGACCAGCGATCAGGATTTTTATTTAATTTTTTTGCTAAAGACTGTGCGTCACGAAAGTGTCCGCGACCAATGTTATAAGCAGCCAAAGCTAGCCAGCTCCGGTCGGGTTCATCTACATCCTCTACCATCTTTTTCATTTTTGCCTGAAATTTTGCGCCGGCAAATATGTTCTGTTCTGCGTGCAGACGATTTGTTACTCCTAGAGATTTTGCGACCGGCTGCGTCAGCATCATGATACCGCGCACACCTGTCGGGCTTTCTGCTTTTCGGTCCCAGTGTGATTCCTGATAACTTTGCGCCGCTAGCAATGAAGGTTCAATGTTATTTTTATTAGCCGCATCAATAAAAAAGTCTTTATATTTTGGCAATCGTGTTTTTACCCTGTCTAAAAACTTATGGGTATCAACATAATCAAATATTTCAACATAACCATAATACTTTTCAAGCATGTAGGACAGCTCAGATTCATTTTTGTATAAATTAAACCAGTTTTTTATTGCTGCCATTAAGTCATCACTGTGTTTGTTTACCACCCAGGCAAGCTCAGACTCTTTCGCTAATGTATATTTATCCTGGATCTCGGTATGGTATCGGCGCGCTATATTGAACAAGGTTGAGTCACTTATCGTGCACTCTATCTTTTTCTCTGCCACCTGACTTAATAAGTCTTCTGTATTGTGTTCATTATCTATCGTCCAGGTCATACCAGGATAGGCATCCAGTGAATAAATATAACTACTATCAGCAGCAACGAAAACCTTGATATCATTGAGTTCTTCACTATTTTTAATACGTTTTTTACTGCGATGACAAACCAGGTACTCATTGATTTTTTGGTAGACGGGACCGAAATCAAACTCAATTTTGCGATCATCAGTGATTGTCAGGCCTGCAGCTGCGACATCTCCTTCATTTTGACGCAATGCGTCTAATACGGCTTTTGTTGATTCATAAACTTTATATTCAACCTCTAACTGCAGACTTTTTGCAAAAGACTGCGTCATATCATATTCAGGGCCAGTAAGCTGATTGTCACGGTCGTAATAATAGGTAGTTGGATAATTTGTGGTTAATACTATTAATTTACCTCGCTGTCTGATCTTATCTAATAATGAATCATTAGAGGCATCCTGACTGCAGCCTGCTATATTTGCAAACAGCAGGAACAAGAGGAATATGGCTGTGAGCTTGCTTTTTATATTTGATCGAATCAGTATCACTGGAAACGTGTATATTGAGTAGTTGTGTAGGAAAGTCCATTTTACATCAGGTGGAATTACTGTATATGCAAAGCAGGAAATTCATTTAATATTAGCTGTATTTCGGTGGGCAGTGCCTACCCTACTAATCTTTAACCTAAATAAATCGGAGCTACCCTGGCTGCTTGAAAAAGCATTAAGGCAAATACAATAGATATATAATCTGTACATTACAAATGTGTAAAGAAAATGACAATTATGACGACATTAGATCAGCTTGTAACACGAATAAAAACAAATCCTGAAAAAATTGAGTTTCAGGAGGTTATCACTATTATCGAAGAACATTATTTTTACACTCCCACACCGTTTTATAATGGCGTTGATAACGACTGTATTATCAATAATGCAGGGGAAAATGAAGGCGCCTGTAAAATATTTTCATTTGCCCATGATCAGCAGTTAAGTAAAATCCAGACATTACATTGTTTTGGCCAATACTATCGAAGCGATGTTTTAAATCATCCGGAAAATACAGATCACAGTAATATTCGAAGCTTCATCAAATATGGCTGGGAAGGAATAACATTTGAGGGTTCTGCGCTGAACTATAAGCACGATCAGTAAAAAAATTAGTGCTCACATCACTGCTGCTCCGTTAACTTTGCTGGGTAGTCTATAGACTTTCTAGTGTCTGGATGAGGCAATATTTATACAATACGGGATATGAACTGGAAGCCTTTAACAGTTAACGGGACAGCACTGTTATCACATACAAAATGTATATCGAGGCTTTGAGCTACAATTTGATAAAATGCAAGATACGATTATTTGCTGGCATTTCATAATCCGTAACCAGCTGCATGTTATTGCTGTTCGCCAGTGATTCAATTTCTTCAAAATGTTTGATACCACTAAATGCATCTCTTTGCTTTAGCCACCGATCAAAATTTTCATTGCTTTTACTGGTATACAGACCGTTATAGTTAAAAGGACCGTAGATGACAAAACTGCCTCCTTGTTTCAGTAATTTTCCAACACCATTAACAAGATTAACAATATCCTGTTGATGCATTATATGAATTGAATTTGCAGTAAAAACCGCATCAACTTCTAATTGAGGCCATTGAGAACGGGAAACATTTAACTCTATGGGTGGCATAACATTTGTCAAGACCAGTGTCAGCCATCCACATATTTATGCCATCTAGATAGGACGAACAGTCACTGGTATGCCACTTCAGGTGCGGCATTTTTTCTGCAAAATAAATCGCATGCTGCCCGGTACCACTGCCTATCTCAAGCACATTTGAAAGTGAAGAGAATAAGGGTGATATTACGGAGAGAATTACCTCTTTATTTTGATCACACGATTCTGAGTATGGCTTGTTCATTTCATTGTCAGTCAGATGCTCTAATGAAGACCCATGTTAAACTACGTCAACACTATTTCCACTATAAACAGTTCAAATTAACGTGTTTCTAAGTAAATTACAGGCAAACGTTATTGCTCCGCCCATTTTCGCCCTGCTATTTTGTTTCATGGTAAACAATACATATGCGCTTGAGGATGATAGTGGTGCATTTGGTCTTACCAGTTTTGCTTTTGCCAGTTACCTGGGAACGGGTTTTTACACTACCTCCGGGCAAAATGTTTTTGTTTTACAGGCACCTTTAAAGCACATAATCAAAGAAAAAACCGATACCGAAGCAGGCTGGGTGTTAAAGCTGCCTATCACCATTGGCTTCATAAACTTTGACAGCATCAAAGTCGAAGAAATACCACAACTTAGCGACGTCGGCACCATCACATTTTTACCCGGCCTGGAGTTTCAGTATCCAGTAACACCCAACTGGACACTTATACCATTTGCAGACTATGGTTTTGCCCGCGAACTTGATAATACGTCTAATGTACTCATTGTAGGTGCGGGTATCAAAAGCTATTATAACGTTCACTTTGACAAAGCCATGTTCACCCTGGGTAATCGGTTTTTATACGCACGAGAACAGACTAAAGATGCCAGTAGCAACGCTGACTACTCGCTTATAGAAACCGGATTAAATTACCGCGTTACCAGCAACTATTCTTTTGACCATGGGCCGTTATACAGCAATTTGTATTACGTCAATTTTTATTATCCAAACAATCTGGTATTTTTTGAGCAAACGCCCAACCCGATAAGGGTCGGTATTGAGCATGAAGTTGGCATCACTTTTAGCAACATTCCAGACTTTCTGTTCTTTGAAAAACCTCAGATAGGCATTGGTGTACGTTCTGGTAATAATGTAACTGTTTATCGTCTTGTTTTTGGCGCACCATTTTAGTAATTTACGGCTCCTTTCATTCCAGCCGCCCAGACAAAAGCATTATTATCAATAATGCTATTTGCCACCCGTTTTTTGTTCTAGTACAATGTCATGATAATAATAAGACAACGCTGATTAATTAAAAGTTGTCAAACTTCAACTTAAGGGGAGCAACCATGTCTTCAGGTACTATATCAGAAGCGCCAAGTGAGCGTCGCGCACGTACGAGAAACGAAATAAAACGTCTCATTAAAGAACGTAATTCTGTACTTTCACAATATTACAACCTGGCCAAACACGCTGAGGACTCTGTAAAGGATATAAATAATACCATTGAGTTACTTGAGGAGTTTTGTCAGGAACTGGTCGATTACATGGCTACGGGGCATTTTGAAATTTATCGTCGTATTGAAGAAGGCAATGAACGCCGCGATGAAATAACAAAACTTGCTGATAAAATAATGCCTCGAATTAATGACACAACACAAATAGCTGTGGCATTTAATGATTTATACGATAATACAGAAAACATTACTGAGGCAGACATTAAACAACTGCCAAAGCATCTCTCCAGACTTGGTAAAGAGCTGGCAACGCGCATTGATCTGGAAGATCAGTTCATCAATACACTGCTTGCAAGCAGTGAAAAGCCTGTATTAGCAGCGGTAAATGCTTAAATAGAGTCTTTAGTCTGGTATTAGTTTTATTACGAATGATGACTAAAGACAAACAACTAACGACACGCCAACAGAGCTTCTTCCTGCTTAGCCAGACACCAGCAACGGTGTAACGGTTTCCTTTTAAAATCTTCTGTTGTCGTTTTCGCTGTTATTTCCCTGACATAACAATCCTCTTTTATACTGCTATCTAGTTTAAAACTTCTAGCATTAGTAGAAAAAATTATAAGTCCATCATCAGCTAATAAGGCAAGACATCCGCTCAAAAGTGCGCTGTGATCCCGGTTTATATCCAGTGAAGTTTCCATTTTTTTAGAATTTGAAAAGGTAGGCGGATCGATAAATATTAACTGGTATTTTTGATTATCGAGAATAGCCTGTTGCATCCATTTCAGGCAATCTTCGCGAATAAAATTATGTCTGTTTTGCGCATAAACATTGTCAGCATAGCCATTTATTGATAAGTTTTCTTTTGCCCAATTTAAATATGTATTAGACATATCCACTGTTGTCGTTGAGTTTGCGCCACCTGCCGCTGCATAAACCGTGGCACTGCCTGTATAGGCAAACAAATTGAGAAAACGTCGTTTATTCGCCAGTGTTTTAATCAGCTGGCGTGTATTTCGATGATCAAGGAACAATCCTGTATCAATATAATCATACATATTAATAATAAATTTCAAGCCATTTTCCTGGACAGTCATTTTATGGTCTTTTGTATCATGTTTATGATATTGCGCAGAACCTTCCTGTTTCTTGCGTACTTTTAAAACGACTTTTTCCTGGCTGGTTTCGAGAATATCAGCAACAACATCAATTACATCATTTATACGCTGAAATGCCCGGTTTTTATCCACTGTCTTAGGCGCCTGATATTCCTGTACATGTATCCAGTCTTCGTATTTATCAATGGCTACTGCATACTGCGGTATATCTGCATCGTAAACCCTGTAACAGCTAATTTTATTTTTTCTTGCCCATTTTTTTAAATGTTTATAATTTTTCTTCAAGCGATTACTAAACATCAAAGCATGTTCTGACGCTGTTTTATTGATATCAATACTTTTATCTGCATAGTCGCTGTTATCGTCAGCAACAGGCGTATAAACCGATTCCTGTTCTGTTAGTACCCGTTTTTTTTGTTCCAGTGGATTTTGCGAATTTATTTTGTATTGATAAAAAACAGACTTTAAGGCACCATTAAATAGTGTGTTTTTACGAAATGCACGTAAACCCAGACTTTTCGCCAGTTCCGGTTCTGTGGTAATAATGCCAACCGTCCAGCCATCAAAATTTGCTTTTAACTGTTGTCCAAATCGATGGTACAGCGTACGTAATAGCTGAACCTGGCCAATACGTTTACCATAAGGCGGGTTGGTAACAATCAACCCGGCACCCTCGGCACACGGTGTTAAATTTTTACTCGCATCCTGCAGAGAAATTTTAATAAATGATGGCAGCCCTGCATCTTTAATGTTTTTTCGGGTTAGTCCAACGAGTTCTTCACTGTTATCACTTCCACATATAACAGGAAGTGAGCGTAAACCTTTTTGTTTTTTCTCTTCAGCATCATTGAGAATATCATCCCATTGTTGTGCTTCAAACTGTTTCCAATGGTAAAAGCCGAAGTGTCGACCGGTATTATGGCGCAACAATCCAGGTGCCATATTAGCTGCCATCATTGCCGCTTCAATAATTAAAGTGCCACTGCCGCACATCGGATCATAAAAAGGCAAGCCTTTCTCATAGAAGTCACTCCATTTTGCACGATATAACATTGACGCGGCCAACGTTTCACGTAATGGCGCACTGCCCGTGACTAGTCGATAACCCCGTTTGTGTAAGGCATCACCCGATAAATCGAGATAAAGCAAACATTCTTTATCACTGAGATAAACATTAATTCTTATATCAGGATTGTCTCTATCGATGGAAGGCCGATGCGCAGCGTTTTGCATAAATTGATCAACAATCGCATCTTTGACACGAAGCGTTGCATAATGGCTATTTGAAACAATGGAGTGTGAACTAAAACAGTCGATGGCCAGCGTATTATCTTCTGAAAAGTGTTCCGACCAGTTAATCTCCATGATTTCACTGTACAAGTCTTCATCAGAAGATATATCAAATGCTTTTAATTGCAGTAAGATGCGACTTGCTACACGTGACCAAAGACAGGCTTTATAAGCAAGTCCTATATCACCACAAAAGGAAACACCGCCGGTATGCAGTTTTGATTGCGTGATGTTTAGCTGTTCCAGTTCTTTTTGAACTAGATCTTCAACACCTTTGGAACAGGTAGCAAAAAAATAATGGGTTGTATTCAAGACTTGTTATCTACAGGTTATGGAGGGAAAGGTATTATTACAGATAAAACTTATCTGTCAGGCACAAGCAGAACTTTCACTTGTGCAATGCTAGCTTGCGTAATAAGCCGCTGGCCAGTTAAACGGTGCACTTCTGCTGTTTGAATGTTCATTGCATTATACAACCACTTTTTATTCATCAATTTTCCTTGCATCCGCATCCAGCAATAGCGGGATCCCATTTCTAACCGGATAAGCCAGTTTATCTTTTTCGCAAATAAATTCTTTATTTCGAGATTTATACAGCAAAGGCCCTTTACATAAAGGGCATACCAGTATTGTTTGCAGTTTTTTTTTCATTCTTAATTAGGGAATTCTGCTTTACTGATTTAATAATGGTAACAGTCTTGAATCAAGTTGTGCTTCAAGTGTCTCTGACAACTCAGCGTTAACGATCACAACCCAGGCATCAGGCAAGCTTAAGTGGCGGCATTTAACGGCATCTTTTTCCGTCATTATAATACAATCAGTATGCCAGCCCGAAAAATCATGTTGTTGATATTTATGATGATCCTGAAATGCATGCTCTATAATGTTTATGCCACTGTTAACCAATTGATTAAAGAAGCGCGCCGGATTGCCTATGCCCGCTACAGCGTGTATGGTCATATTTGTTTCGAAAGAAGATAAAGTTCTGCTGTTTTCACCATTTAACTGTTTTAGGCAAATAATCTGCAGTGTATATGAATATTCACCTGAGTTATTCATATTACCGCCATTATATACAACTAAATCAACTTCTTTTAAACGGGAAACTCGCTCACGTAATGGTCCGGCGGGTAAACAGAAACCATTGCCAAACTTTCTAACTGCATCTATCACCGCTATTTCGAAATCTCCTTCTCATGCGGTAATGTTGTAAACCATCATCAGAAAACACAATGTCACACTGATTGTTTGTCAAGTAAGTAATTTATCGCAGAAACTCTATCAGCGCCGACAACAACAGGTGCATTTGTTCGCTGAAAGATCATCAATGGCTCATCACCGACCTGTTCAGCCAGGTCTTCCCTGGCCACCTGTTTTAGACCGGTAACACTGCCGCCATAGCCTCTGCTCACTACGCCCGGTTTGAAACCTTTTTTAGACACATAGTCACAAAGTGAAATTAATAGCGGTGTTTTACCACTACCACCGACAACAATATTACCAATGACAACAACAGGAACCTGCGCAGAAAAACTTTTTATTATGTTTAGCTGATAAAGCTTTCGACGAACGATAGTTATGAGGCAATACAGGCCGGAAACAGGTAACAATAAGCAGACAACTATAATGGCAAGAACGTTTGATTCGTACCAGTAATGCTCTAACGACTTCATAACCAGTGAAAAAAACTATTCTTCTTTAAAATTGATTTGATGCAAGGCAGCATAATGACCATTTAATGCGATCAACTCCTGATGTGTACCTTTTTCAACAATATGCCCTTTGTCCATAACAACAATCACATCAGCATTTTCAATTGTTGAAAGACGATGCGCAATAACCAATGTTGTGCGATCTTTCATCAATTCTTCAAGTGATGCCTGTATATATCTCTCAGACTCAGTATCAAGGGCGGATGTCGCTTCATCAAGGATTAACACAGGCGCATCATTTAATAAGGCACGTGCAATGGCAATTCTTTGTCGCTGACCGCCAGATAACATCACACCTCTTTCACCCACCATGGTCTGAAAACCGTCACTGGATTCATTTATAAAATCGCCAGCATAAGCAGCTTTTGCCGCTGCAACGACTTCTTCATGGCTGCGTTTCCTCATCTCGCCGTAAGCAATGTTGTGCTCAATCGTATCATTAAATAAAACTACATCCTGTCCAACATAAGATAGGTGGCTGCGTAAATTATCTAAAGAATAATCCTGTACATTGACACCATCAAGGAGAAGTTCTCCCTCAGAGAGATCATAAAGCCGGGGAATTAAATTCAGCAGCGTTGACTTACCACTGCCAGAACGTCCAACAAATGCAACCGTTTGGCCGGCTCTTATAGTTATATTAACTGATTTTAATGCTGCTACCTTTTCCCCCGGGTAGCTAAAATTAACATTCTTGAATTCGATTAAACCGATAACATTATCTGCCTGATACTTACCTTCATCATGTTCCTGTTTTAAATCAATAAAAGTAAATATACTTTCAGCCGCTGCGATTCCACGCTGTAATTCACTAATAATTGATGTTAGTGAACGCACGGGCGGCATTAACATTGACATTGCTGTAATAAACGAAACAAACGTTCCCGCAGTTATCTCATCTTGCATACTTTCGTGTGTAGCAAGATAAATAATAAGCGCTAAGGCACAGGCAATAAGTAACTGGATAAGCGGTGAGCTCAATGCCTGCGTCATCTGCATGCGTAAATGCTGACGTCGATTTTTATCATTAACAGTCGAGAATTGCGCCTCTTCATATAAACGTCCGCCAAATATTTTCACCACCAGCTGCCCTTTAATGGACTCTTCGATGATGCGAGAAACACTTCCCATACTAATTTGAATATTTTTACTAATTTTACGGAATCGTTTTGCAATAGAAAGAATCAGTAAGGCCACAACAGGTGCAACAATGATAAATACGAAGGCCAGTTTAGTATTTAAATAAAACATCCAGCCGAATAATGCGATTACCGTTAAAACATCACGAATAAACACCGTTATGGCTTTTGTCGTAGAATTTGCGACCTGCTCAACATCATAGGTAAACTTTGAAATCAGCTCACCTGTTGTTGCCTTATCGTAAAAGGCTTTTGGTAAAGACACCAGACGAGAAAACATTTCTTTGCGTAATTGGTGAATCACATTACGGCTAATCACACTCATGCCATAACCAGAAGCAAATGCACCAATCATACGAACAAAGAAAATGCCAATAAGCGCAACAGGTATCCATTTAATGGTTTCAGGATCACGTTCTACAAAACCGCCATCCATCATCGGCTGCATTAGAGCCGGAAAAGCTGCTGAAGCACCTGCCACAATGACCATGCCTATTATCGCGATAATAAAAATACCCCAGTAAACCAGCGCGTAAGACAATAACCGACGATATAGATAAAAACTGCTAGTCTGATCTAGCGCATAGTTAATTGCTGAAGTTTTATTTGCGGACATGAAGCTAGGGCATCTCTGATTACTTAGTTTCAACTGTAGCAATAGATAGTTTGCTTAAACCTAACTGTGAAGCAGCATCCATTGCTCTAACCACAGCTTGATGCGGTGTATTGGCATCGGCTCTTAACACCAGAGAAACATCTTCGATATTAAGGTTTTTTTCACTCAGGGTTTTTAGTATCGCCTGTTTTAATGTATCCAGTTGTTGATTAACAATCTGGCGTTCATTTAAAAAATAATTACCTTTTTCATCTATGGATAAAACCAGCGGATCATTTTGTTGCTGTGCTGCTTTTGTCGATGCTTCAGGTAATGACACTTTCAACTTTGCATGACGATCAAACGTTGTTGACACCATAAAAAAGATAAGCAACAGAAACACCACATCAATTAATGGTGTTAAATTGACTTCGACACTGTCTTCTTTATGACCGGGGCGTAAATTCATTTATTATTCCTGGAAGGCTGTCCACCAAGGTTATATTGATTGTTATGAGCTATTTCCTTTAGCGGTTTTTGTGCAACACGTCGACCATTTTAATGGCTTCACGTTCCATTATCACAACGATGCCATCCACCTTACGGCGAAAGTAACGGTAAAAAATCAGACTAACAATGGCAACCGTTAAACCGGCAGCCGTAGTAATCATTGCCTCAGAAATACCGCCAGCTAATACCGCTGGATCACCGACGCCGTGTTTGGTGATCGCTGCAAATACACTAATCATACCGATAACGGTACCTAACAAACCGAGTAACGGGGAAATTGATGCTATTGTACCTAATGTATTTAAGAACCGTTCCATATCATGAACCACTTCCCGCCCCCGTTCTTCAATACTTTCCTTAATGCGCTCACGACTTTCATTACGATTAAGTAATCCCACACTTAATATCTGACCTAATGCAGATTCTTTGCTTAGAATTTCAATATCATGAGTTGCCAAATTGTCCTTTTTAACCGCATTCCATATGTTTGCAACCAGATGCTTTGGCAACACCTTTTCACGGCGTAAACTCCAGAAACGTTCAGCAATAATAGAAATTGAAACAATTGAACACAAGATGATTGGTAGCATTAACCAGCCACCGGATTTTACTAATTCAAACACATGCCACCTTTGAAGAATAAACTGCCCACAGCTTTCTAATTAATCATGCTAAGCAGTTGAACCATTATTATATTTTTTTCTCGGTCTATCTTACTTCATTTGTAACTTCTCAGCGAGTAGTCAAACTCAATAGCACCGTTAACAGTCAGTCAGCAATATGATGCCAGTATTTTTGTGCCTTTTCCCGGTATTTTTCGATGACCAAACCCGTTTTGCCGGTTAAGCTAATGGATACCGCACCACTTTTGTCCGTTTGCATCAATGTTCCATCCAGTGCGTCATAACGCGCCATTACTTTATTATTCGGAAAATTAAATTTGTTTTTATAACCCACTGAAAATACTGAAATTTCAGGATCAACTGCAGCAATAAATTCTGCCGTTGATGAGGTATTGCTGCCATGGTGAGGTACCAGTAAAATATCAGAATCCAGTTGCCTGCCATAGCGAATGAGCAAATTCAGCTCTGTTCTTTTTTCGATGTCACCAGTAAACAGGACGGAACCCGCTTTTGAACTCACCTGCAGTACACACGATCGATTATTTCGATGATCACGTTTAGCACTGGAATTATGCTGTGATAAACCTGCTGTTGCTGGCGATAAAAAAACAAAATCAATACCATCCCATTGCCACCTGTCCCCTTCCACACAGTGTTGTTTTTTGCTGGCAATAATTTTTTCTATATCCTGTCCGATAACACCTGTTTCAGGAAGCGTATCAAGTATGACCTGGGCACCACCGATATGATCAGCATCGCCGTGACTGATGATTAAATAATCTAAAGATTGAATGCCCTGAGAGCGCAAATATGGAAGAACCACACTGCTGCCTGCAGTCCAGCTTATCACTGAATTTTGCCCCGGCATCAAACACTACGACATGATTTTGCGTCTGTATTACCGCAGCGGAGCCCTGACCAACATCAAGCACCGTCAACTGATATTCACCCGTATTGAATGTTGCTTTAGTTGCTATAAATAGAGGAAAAAATAGTAAACAGGCAACAAAACGAAGGATCCAGACGGCCCGCTGCTGAATAGTCTGCTTCTGAATAACCTGTTGCTGACTGCTGCGCTGAAAATTGATCTGTTGCAGATGTGACGTAATATAAAACGATAGCTCCCTGGAAAAGTAAAGCAGTAACATCGCCAGCGTAACCAGCAGTAATTTAATAACATCAATATCGCCTCTCACCCATAAAGCGTAAGGTAACGCTGAAAAGTAACTCAATAATGGCCAGATAATATCTAATAAGCTGGCTGCCAGCCTGAACAACACGTCGGCAAAACTCGGCAGCACAAACACACACACAATCGCAACTAATACCACTGGTACAACCAGAAAGCTCACATAAGGAATTAATACCAAATTGGCGATAGGTGATACCAGTGAAACTTGCTGAAACATAAATAAAGACAGTGGCAATAAAAAAAGGGTGATTAACAACTGCAAACGTATCCACTGTTTCAACGTTGAACTCACTTTAAACCATACTGAATGATACAAACCCTTTTTCTTTTGCCCTGTTGTAACCTTGTTAGCGCCAGGACGGCTCGAATTAAGCGCGATGAAAATGACCGCCACCGCAGAGAAAGAAAACCAGAATCCAACAGACAAAACCGCTAACGGGTCGAGCAGCAATACAAGTAATAATGCAAAACCCAACGCGTCAACTGGACGGTGGTTACGCCGAAGTAACATCATCACCGATAAAACAAACAACATAATAATGGCACGTTGCGTTGGAATCGATAATCCGGCGACCATGGCGTATAACAAAGCGACCAGCAGTCCGCCGCTCAGCGCTATATGCTGTGCGGGTATCCGTTTCATCACAAATGCAGGAACCAGCCGGCGAATTAACAGGTAAGCAAAAAAGGCCGCTAAACCAATGTGCAAACCTGAAATTGCCATTAAATGACTGGTGCCAGTATTTTTTAACACCCGCCACTGCTGGTTTGAAATTGACGACTTATCACCAACTGCCAGAGCTTTAATTAACGAAAATGAACTATTCTGACCGCTTTTATAATCGCTTTTATAATCAATTCCAGAGTGATTGTTAAGCATTGTTTTCGCCGCAATGGCTTCGATTTTCTGACTCAGCGACTGTCGAATTTTATTAACCGGCACCATTAATGTCGCCATTGATAAGGCTGGTGAGACATCCGGCTGACGTTGATTTAATGCTGATTTACGTACATAACCTGTGGCATCAATGCCATGTTGAAACAGCCATGCTTCATAATCGAAACCACCGGGGTTCATAAATCCATGCGGTGGTTTTAGACGCACTTCCAGCTGCCATTGTTCTCCAGCACCGAACAGGTCGACCGTAATACCAGCTTAAGCGAATTTTTCTTGGCAATTTTTTATGCATTCGCGTTTGATTTATTCGTCTGCCATCTGTGCTTAAACCTGACAGGTCTGTGATCACAAATTCAAAACGTTGCACATCTCCATTACTCGCGGGGATACTCGAAACAAAACCATGAATGATCAGGTTTTTAGCGATTAGTCCGTCATCAAGTCGATAAGATAATTGTTGTTTCGCATAAAAAGATGAAAACAATATACCTAATAAAATCAATCCAATAAACAAACATATTAAAGTAAATTGTGACTTATATACCGAGATATATTTACTGTTATTAAATAATAAATACAGAAAAATCAGAGCTAGCAGCAGACCAATGGACAAGGAAAACGCAGGTAAGACAGCACGTTGCTGAACAAAAACAACGCCCAGCAAAAAAGCCAGCGCATAAACAAACATCCCTGCTTTGTAGTGCATTATTCAAATCCATTTTCAGTTCCAAACAACAGGCAAGAGCTTTGCATGCTTTTACGAAACTATAAAGCTCTCAAAAGGTTATAATAGCAGTTTTATTTTTCGATATACCAGTAAAGAATCGATCTTACATGTACCTAGCTTCACGATAATACAGACATGCCTCGTAAGTTTTTTCAACGGTTTTTACCGCACCCGAAGACAATCAAAGAAAATAAAACGCTGCAAATCTTTGGCGACTGGTTACACAAGCCTGACTTATGGCATTTAAGCCGGCGTTCTGTTGCCGGTGCATTTGCCGTTGGCTTATTTTTTGCCTGGATGCCGGTACCCTTTCAAATGGTATTGGCTGCTGGCGCTGCAATTTGGATTGGCACTAACCTGCCCCTGTCAGTCGCATTAGTCTGGGTTAGCAACCCGGTCACCATTCCACCCATGTTTTACTTTGCCTACATGGTAGGCACCTGGATTGTAGGTGAACCGGCGACCGATTTTCATTTTGAGCTTAGCTTTAACTGGTTACTGAATGAACTATCTGAAATCTGGCTACCTTTTCTGGTTGGCTGCTTCACCATGGCAGTCTCCAGCAGCCTGCTCGGTTATTTATTTATAAATGGTATCTGGCGGTACTCAGTACTGAGCCGTCGTTCTTCTCGCAAGAACAGAATAAAATAACAATCATGGTCTGGAAACCTCACACAACGGTTGCTGCCATCATTGAACGTGGCAATAAATTTTTAATGGTTGAAGAACTTGTTTTGGGTAAACGGGTAATAAACCAGCCTGCCGGTCATCTCGATTCCGATGAAAGCCTGGTTGAAGCCGTCATTCGTGAAACCCGGGAAGAAACGGCATGGCAGTTTATACCCGAAGCCATCACTGGTATCTATTTGTGGAAACATCCCGACAATGGTAAAAGTTTTCTGCGTATTGCCTTTTGCGGCAGCTGTAATAACCATAATGTCTCGCAGGTACTTGATGATGGTATACAGGCCGCGGTATGGAAAACACGCGATGAGCTTATACAGCAACAGCAGAATCTACGCAGCCCGATGGTCATTAACTGTATCGACGACTACCTCACCGGCAAGCGCTTCCCCATTGACCTGCTGGTTAACGTCCCTGAATGACTAAACAAAAAATCATTGTTGGCATGTCCGGTGGCGTTGATTCATCCGTTGCGGCATTACTGCTTATCGAACAGGGTTATGAGGTTGAAGGCCTGTTCATGAAAAACTGGGAAGAAGACGATGACCAGCAGTATTGCGCTGCCGCCATTGACCTGAAAGATGCCAGTGTTATTTGTGACACTCTCAATATAAAATTGCACACCATCAATTTTTCCAGTGAATACTGGGACAGGGTTTTTCAGCATTTTCTCGATGAGTACAGCGCGGGGCGCACACCTAATCCGGATGTTTTATGCAATAAAGAAATCAAATTTCGCGCCTTTCTGGAACATGCACAATCACTTGGCGCAGAAAAAATTGCCACCGGTCACTATGCACGTACCAGTGTTTCCGGCAACAAAACACAATTATTACGCGGCCTCGACAATAACAAAGATCAGAGTTACTTTTTACACGCCTTAAATCAATACCAGTTATCACACGCAGTTTTCCCTATTGGCGAATTTGATAAAACCACGATACGGGAACTGGCGAAAAAGAATAATTTAATCACTTTTGATAAAAAAGACAGTACCGGTATCTGCTTTATCGGCGAACGGCGATTTACTACTTTCCTGGAAAAATTCCTGCCTGCAAAACCAGGCGAGATTCACACTGTTGAAGGTGAAAACATCGGCACACATAACGGTTTAATGTATTACACCCTGGGGCAGCGAAAAGGTCTGGGCATAGGGGGCTTGAAAGAAAGTGAGGAAGCCCCATGGTATGTTGTTGAGAAAGATCTGATAAACAACATATTAAGAGTCGCCCAGGGCCATAACCACCCGTCTATGTTTCACAGCAGACTTGAAGCCAGCCAGATTAACTGGATAGAAGAAATAGAGCCAGATAACAATAAACTTACAGCAAAAATTCGCTATCGCCAGGCTGATCAAGCTTGCACACTAACAAAAATTGATGACAAAAAATACAATGTAAGATTTGATGAGGCACAACGTGCAATCACACCAGGGCAATCAGTCGTGTTCTATCAAAATGATGTTTGTCTTGGCGGCGGCGTGATAGAGACAATGTACTGAAATTGTTCCTCGGCAATTGCTCCTGCATTGCCCTACTAAGTGACATCCATGTCACGATGACAATTTTCAGCAACGACCCACATGGACGTGGGAAGTGCGGAAAAGGCAGGAGCGATTTTCAGCCACTCCATCCATGGAGATAAAAAATGAAAAACATTAATAATATAACCTGATGATTCATACTAAATACGAACAGACACTTGCACTGGCTGGCATTTATCAGGCCGCGTCACTGGTAAAACAAATTGCCAATACCGGTCAGGCCAATAGCGCACACGTTGAGGCCAGTATTGAAACCTTATTTCGTTTTGATGCCGATAATGTTGAGCAGGTGTATGGCAATGTTGCCGGCGTTAGTCATGGTATAAAAGTGTTGCATCAGCACCTGAGAGATAAATCGAACCGTGACCTTGAGATAACGAAATATGTCATTTCATTGCTCATGTTAGAACGAAAACTAACCGGGAATAATCGAATGCTTGATGAAATCGACCGCAGGCTAAAAAAAATTGAAGCACAATTTGATTTTTTCTCACTTAGCCATGAAAACACCTTTGCTAAAATAGGCCAGTTGTACAAAGACACGATCAGCACATTAGGTCCTAAAATCATCGTCAGTGGTGAACAACCCTATTTAAGTAACGAATTGAATGCCAGCAAGGTCAGGTCATTATTACTTGCCGGCATTCGATCGGCTGTATTATGGCGCCAGTGTGGTGGCTCGCGCTGGCAGTTTTTGTTTGGACAAAAAGACTACATTAACGAATGTGAAAGAATTCTAAATCGGCTCTGATTTTTTACTGCGAAGTTATTATCTAAACTCGACAGTCGGCTGTAAGCTGTTCACTTTCAGGCATTCAGAGCTAAATGTGAACAGCAAACTCACACCAAAATACTCGATTTAATCAGCGATTTGTTTACTAAAACTAAATTTTTTTAACGCAACGTCGAATTCTTTTATAGGCACTGGCCTGCCAAACAGATATCCCTGAAAATGTCTGCAACCTTTATTTTTGAGTCGGCTCAATTGCTCTTCTGTTTCAACACCTTCGGCAATAACATCCAGGTTCAGGCTTGTTGCCATAGCAATGATGGTACGAACAATCGCTCTATCGTTGTTATCGTCGGCAAGGTCACGCACAAATGACTGGTCAATTTTGAGTTGGTCGAGTGGTAAACGTTTAAGATATTGCAGTGAAGAGTAGCCGGTACCAAAATCATCTATCGAAAAATTGAAACCCCTGTCTTTAAGCCTCGTCATTTTTTCGATAATATCCTCCAAATTTTCCAGCAATATGCTTTCTGTGATCTCCAGCTTGAGTTTTGTGGGATTTACTCCTGCACTATCAATCAATGCCAGCACCTCATCGACAAAGTTTGGCATTCTTATTTGTCTTGCGCTGAGATTAATCGCCAGAGTCAGATGAGCGGTTTCCGGCTGTTGCGCCCAGCTTGCCAGCTGCTGACAGGCAGTGGCTATTACCCAGTGTCCCAGATGTAAAATCAGGCCCGATTCTTCGGCGATTGGGATAAATTCGCAAGGGGAAACCATACCACGCTCAGGTGAAATCCAGCGAATTAATGCTTCGGCGCCGATCACCCGGCTAAATGAGTCAACCTGTACTTGATAATAAAGTTGAAACTGCTCTTTATCTGTAATGGCATGGAGCAGATCCTTTTCCAGATGAACGCGATCCATTATGGTTTTCTGCATGTCGGGATCAAAAAAATACAGCGCGTTGCCGCCGGCTTTCTTTGCCTGATACATTGCCATATCGGCCTGTTTCAACAGTTCATCTGCGTCTCGATGTGTGCCATCGAGTAATATTGCACCAATACTGGGGTAAACATTATAACTGTGAGAAGAAAGCTGATAAGACGTACCGAGAGAGGCCAATATTTTAGTGCCAATTAATTCTGTCTGCGTAGCGGTGACGATAGCTTCATCGCCCAAATTTTGCAGAATAATAACAAACTCATCACCGCTGAGCCGTGATACGGTGTCACTTTCACGGACACAGGCACTCAAACGTTGTGCAACCTGTTGCAATAGCCGGTCACCCATATCATGTCCCAATGAGTCATTCAGGGCTTTGAATTTATCCAGATCTATAAACAGCAATGCTGCTCCCTTACCGCTATGGGCCATAGATGCAGCAGCCTGCTTGAACCGGTCTAACAATAGACGCCGATTGGGCAAGTGCGTGAGCGGATCGTAAAAAGCCAGTTTCTTGATCTCGTCTTCCACCTGCTTGTGTTCAATGGCGATGCTGGCAAGACGGGCAGACTGTTCAATGACATCTATATCAGAATCGGTCGGTGTACTAATTTCGTGATGATAGATGGCAAAGGTACCCAGTATTTGCCCTGATGAAGAAAACACAGGTTGTGACCAGCTTGAACCCAATCCTGCTCGCGCTGCCAGTGTATTGAAGGCGGACCAGTAAGGATGCGTCTGGATGTTTTCGACAATGACTCGCTCCCTGGTAAATGCAGCCGCACCGCAGGAGCCCACACCCAGTCCAATTTCAATACCATCAATTTCAGTGTTATAAAAATCAGGCAGGCTGGGGGCCACTCCCAGAACAAGATGCTTGCCCGTTTTATCCAGCAGTAAAATGCTGCAAAGCATTTCAGGCTTGAGTTGTTCTACGCCTGAAACAATGGCTTCAAGAATGTCAGCTAGTGGCTCATTTTTGGCGAGTAATTCTAGCGTGTGACTGCGAAATTTTTCATAGCGCTCGATTTGCTCCCGTTCGGCGATTTCCTGATTCAATATTTCATTTTGTTCATTGAGACTATTCAGTTGCAGCAGAATATGCGCCTGCATTTTAGCGATACTTCGTGCCAGCATACCAAGCTCATCTTTGCTTTTTACGACCACGGGGTTCAATTGTTGTTTATCAGAAAATGTTTGCACTGAAGCCACTAATTGCTTAAGCGGACGGACAAAAATTTTGGCTAAAAGTGTCGACAGAATAATAGCAAAAAGACTAAAAGCCAGAACAATCAGGCTGCCATTTCTATACAGATCATCGGTTTCAGCCAGGATAAAATCTAACGGGGCAGTCAGGCCGAAAATAACGAAACGATTATCCTTTGCTTCACCGTAAAGTATTCGGGTAAAACCACCGATTACTGTTTTGTTTATTTCGCCATCTATACCTTGAACCGCTACCGTTTCAGCATCTTTGCTAATGATTTTAGCGGTGGTTTTAAAGTTGTCCTGAACCAGAAACTTGCGTCCGAAATCAAAGCCAAAAGTTCTGGATTTGTTGGGATGAATGAGATAATCGCCGTCCTGATTGGTTAGATAGAGTCGATATTCATGCGCTAAATCAGACTTGAGTAAACCAAACATGCTATTTAACTCGACATTGATAACAATCACTCCCAGGGCGATACCATCGTTTCCAATTACGGGTGTGGCTACCTGCAGTGTCGGCTGATCGTAACCTGCGTGTGCTCCCTTTTCACGGTTAATGAAAATTCTGGAAAAATAAGTTTGTCCTTTTTCCAGTTTCAGCGTTTCGTAGACATAGGGGTAGTGTTGTTTTTCCTGTAAATCCTTACCCTCTATGATGACAATATTATTGCCATCACGATCTACCCGTACAAGCTCAATACCATAATGCTTTGCGCTGATGAGCCGAACCTGGAAATATTCAGGATGCACCGAGAGTAAACTTCTGAACTGATCGGCTAGCGTCATTCTTAATAAATCAGTATCCTGTTCGTTGTCAGCCGCTTTCTGAACCAGACTTGTCTGAGCAAAAAAGCGGGCATCGTCTGCCACTTTCTGCCCCATGATTGAGAATCTCTGCCCAAGAATCTGGGTTGATGCAATCATGCTCTGCGTTGCTTTTTTAGACAGGATATCGCGAGTGGTATTAAAGGTGTAGTAGCCGGTTAGCCCGCTGGCAAAAATTCCAAATACAGCAAGCAATATACCCAGCTTGATGCCAATACCAAATTTAATGTATTCATCCTGTTTCAGGGATGATTGACTCATCGCTAAGATCCATCCGGCACTTCACCGGAGATGATTTTGTCCCACAGCGATTTTCGCCTGGAAATATTTTCCACCTGCTGCAACCAGATAAGTTTGTCGGTTTTATGCAAGGTTGGCGAGTCCTCCAGTGTATTGGGTAAACCCTGGCGCAGGGTTAATGCACGGCTTACCGGTGCTTCCAGAGTAAAATTTATCCAGGCTTCAGCCAACGCTCTATTTTCAGCAAATCGTGTAATCGACCAGCAATCCAGCCAGGCCAATGCGCCCTCTTCTGGAATGACATAACCGATATCTGCACCTGCATTTTGTAACAGGGTTACCTGCTGTGAACCATAGTTAGCAAACAGCAGTGCTATGTGGTTTTGCATGAAAAGCGTACTCGCATCTTGCGGTTTTTCATAGTACGTCAGAACATTTCTGCGCAGCGCAGTAATATGGCGGCTAACACGTTTGAAGTCAGCATCAGGTATCTGAAATGGATTTTCTAACCCTAGTACCAGTGCTGCCAGTGAAAAATTATGATCGCTTCCTGCATACATTAAAACCCGCCCTTGAAAGCGTTTATCCCACATTAATGAGAACGAATCAGGTGGCTTCGGGAATACCTTGCGATCATAGATCAGCCCCATTTCCGAATAAGTATAGGGAATGGCGTATTCCTTGCCATTTCGGGTCAGGCCAGGAATGGCAGAGAGATCACGAAAACGCGGTAGCTGTTTGGCGGTATTTGGAATATTAGAGAGTGTCAGTGGAATACTAATGCCATGGTCAATGTAGCGTTGTAACTGCGCTGCATTAACTGCAAACACATCAAACTTAACGTCTTTTTTCGCTGACAGGCGATTCCACATGACATCGTCGGTGTCAATCAACGTAACCTCAACATTAACGTTGTAACGCTTCTCAAAAACCTGCACCAGGTCAGCATCGGCATAACCAGGCCACGCCATAACATGCAGTGTTTCCCGGGCAAGAACCAAAGCTGGATTAAAGGTCAATAGTAGGAAGACAAGTAGGAAAGGTACGAATTTAAAGTTCTGATACATGCTCAATATCCAGGGTGTTAGACCAGGATATCGTCACCCAGCTTCGTAAAGTATAGTCAAAACAAGCCGTTTTTCCCCCTAAGGTTAACTCAGGTGGTTTAAGGCAATAAGAGCATCGGTAGCACCAGCATCTTTATAGTCTCTTTAAGCCGATCTATCCATCCTTCGCACCATCACCTCAACTGCACCACCACATTCCAGGCAGGTGTTAAAGCGTTGTGCCTTATGCCCACTGGCAGCATTTATAGCTACCGACCCAATCGCAATGAAACGACCCGACCCAATCCACCCCGCTTTTATGTTGGCAGCTGAAGCTGCCAAACGCCCAGTAAATCATCGCACTTCACCGAGAGTGGGAATTATAGTGGCATATTACTGAAAGTATACTTCTTGTTCAAGATCGCCAGCCGCAGAGATGCAGATGTCAAGCATACATGGATGGCAGATATTTGCTCCTGCAATATCTGCATTTCCTACATCCGTGTAGGTCGCAGATATTTGCTCCTCGGCAATAGCTCCTGCATTGCCCTAATAAGTTACATCCATGTAACGATGCAATATCTGCATTTCCTACATCCGTGTAGGTCGCAGATATTTGCTCCTCGGCAATAGCTCCTGCATTGCCCTAATAAGTTACATCCATGTAACGATGCAATATCTGCATTTCCTACATCCGTGTAGGTCGCAGATATTTTCTACTCGACAACTGCTCCTCGGTAACTGCACCTGCGTTACCCTAATACCGTACTTCCTGTACATATGCGTTGCCCTACTAGCGCCCATGCATGAAAAAATACTAGTGCCTATTGACAGAGTTACGGCTCATATGTGTTATGTGTATTTTTACAAGTACTAATAAACCTAGAAAACCAAAAGCGCAATACCAATTAAAAACCCTAATACAGGAAATGCCCACTTTAGGCTCTTTTCAGGAAACGCTGTTTTACCTGTCCTAAATTTTCCCCTGTAATTCTGTACCCTCAATAAAATACTAAGTATATAAAAGCATGATATCGATAAAGAGAGAAGCGTGATATGGCTGACATCTTCAAACTTTTCAAAATAGGTGAATAAAAGCCATTGCACTAATCCTGAAACGCCAGATATTCCTATCCAAACAAATTCATCTTTCCAATTCATTTGGTCGGTTTTTTCGTCGAAACTCATAAATTCACTTACTTTAAACAATGATAATTCGTGTCAACATACAATGCATAGCCTAACGACCCAGCTCACTTGATTTTGCGAAGCACAGCGTAGCAAAATTCCAGTGCAGCGTTTTGTTAGCTTTAAATATTAATTTACGCCTAAACTATTGGTTTTATTACTATTTGCATTTACCTGACACAAGAATTTATCTAGCCTGATGTCAGCATCAAATAAATGCTCTTCCAGCCAGCGCCTCAATAATTGCATATAATCCTTGCCGAATGGGGTGTGGCCATTGTCTAATTTGTTTTTTAAAATAAATAGTTGCTTCAGCAAATCGGCATGTTCTTTTTTATGATCGATAATCTCTGTATATTTATAGGTTTCCATTATTTCTTCTTCATTCTTGAAATGCTCTTCTGCTAATGCGACAAAATCACTAAGATATTTATGTACTTGATTCATTGAATCACCTGTCGATATACATTTATCTATGGCGTCAAGCAAATCGATTAATTGCTGATGTTCTTTTTCTAGTAATTGATGCATGACTGTATTCCTATTATAAATTTGCGCGAAGCAGTTTTGTTTGAGTACCAATTTTATTGAAGCTAACGTTTCGCATTACCTGACGGTTTTACACAGAGCGTAGTGCAACGAAGCGGCGTGTAAAACCGGTCAGTGTTAATGCGCTTATAGTTTAACCGTTCCAACAAATGATTGATTTACCTTTCAATTAAACAGGTGGAACATGCTTCTACTGGCTACGAATATTGATGCGACAAACACGCTATGTTCATAACAAGATGTTCGAGCCAGCAGAAGTCACTCTGTTTCAAAACGCATACTCAGGGACTGTCGTCATACCGGCTATCTATAAGACCTGCGAAAAACGAGTTTTAAGCAATTCCGAAACATACTTTACTCCCAGGAGGTGTCAGATGTAAGAGCCAAGCATCAATGATTTTACAGCATTAATAGGTATTAATTGGGCACATAAAAAACACGATATCTGTGAAATGGCTGTAGCCACCAAGGAATATCAGTTTTCTGTTATTTCCAGTAAACCTCAGGCGCTGCATGACTGGGCGCAGTCTTTAAAAAACCGTTACCCTAATAAACCCGTTGCTTTTGCCTGTGAGTGAAAAAGGGACCGCTGATTTATGCTTTAAGTCGATATGATCACATCATTATTTTTCCTATCAACCTTTCTACGGTAGCGAGATATCGTAAGGCATTCACACAAAGCGGTGCTAAAAATGACCCTGCTGATGCATTTATACAAACAGAAATACTCACGCTTCACATGGATAAATTAACCCCAATTCAACCGGAATCCGCTTATGTAAGAGCCTTGGCTGAACTGGTCGAATACCGGCGTAATAATGATTGAAGTATTGATCCCTCAACTCAAACTACTCATTGAAGCCATTGAGCGATTCGACATGGAAATAAGAAAATATTACAAAGGTCAGGATGACCGCCTTATCTTTGATAGTTTTCCAGGCGCAGGTGTACAATTAGCTCCGCGTATTTTTGTCGCCTTGGGCTCGAACAGGGAACGCTATAGTACTGCGGCAGACTTGTAAAAGTACGCTGATGAATCAACCTATCTCAAAGCACTGAAAAAACGAGGTTCACCACTTTTAAAATATGCGGCAGAAAGCTGATTTTTTACTTGCTGTCCACCTCAGGGCGTGTTGTTAGGTATGTGACAGCTCATTTTTCCTCTGTGGGATGAGAAACACCAGTGAACTTAAAAATGAGTTTGCTAAAGGGTTTATCCATTGGGCGAAAAACATAAGCTGCTGCTGCAGGCATTAATCCGTAGAAAAACCTTTCTTCGTTGTCCTGAGCGACAAATAGTACTAATACAACGATAATGGCAATGGTTATTAGGGTATAAATAGTCCATGCCATTTTTGTATAGAAAATATACTTATCATTTTGATTGTCTTTCATATTCTTCGATTTCTAGTGACTTTTATTGGGATTACACCATTAGCATCTATTCAGCGTGTTTTGAATTAAGGATACAGGTTATTGATTTATAAGGCTTCTGCAACAGGAGGTTGCAGTAGTGCTTACATGGAAGTATTCACGCGTCCTTATAAATCAATAACCTGTACCCCCCATAAAAATTACGCTGAGTAGTTACTAAATATTACCTATCGAGGCTGTAGAAAAAGCCTAAAAAAAACAAAACCAGCTTCAAGGAAACCATAAACTAAGTTGTTACCAAAACGCTGGTATTTTAGATTTATTCACAAGCCTGAATAATTTGTATGCTCTTATAATGCACAATTTTAGTGTTATCGTCCAGTGTTTCAGTATATCGAGCCATAATGCCGAAATTTCTCCTATTGTGCACCAAAACTCAACAACTATGGACTGAAAGTCCATAGGTTGCCCTAAAAAGACTAAAAGTCCTTCCTGACTATTCCAATATAATATTTCCTGTATCAGCATTTGATGGATTTCTATGCTGCTCTAAATATTCTTGTACCATTACATCCGTTATATTTCCGGTTGACCAGGCTCCATATCCTATCGCCCAGAAATGCCTACCGCAATACCGCTTCTTTAATTCTGGAAACTCATCCTGCAATCTTCGCGATGTACGACGCTTCAACCTCTTGACTAAGTCGCTCACCGCTAATCGTGCCGCGTATTCTATGTGCATGTGGATATGATCTTTGCTCACTACTCCCTTCAATATCTGCACGTCCTCTACATCACATATCTGGATTATTAGGCCTCTACAACGTTTTTGTACATCTCCTATTAAAACCGGATATCTGTATTTTGTAACACTGTCCAACCAACAACAAGAGTTCTTTTATTAATTCAATATTAGCAGTCCCCGTTTGTTGGTGAAATGTTAGCCATAACTGGATAGTGTGTTTGAAACTCAATTGACGTGGAATGACGTCGCATAATAAGGCAGACTCAATCATGATCAAACGTATCAGATTGTAAGCGAGTAGATAGACCCAAATCTCCTTCTCTGCCATGTCCGGGGACAGGCAACTCAAGTCATCCATGCCCATGGTTGTTTTGATATGTCGGATATCCAGTTCGATGTTCCACCTACTTTTATAAAGATTTTTAAGGTCTTCTTTGGTGGCGGTGACTGGACAGCAAAGCGTGGTGATTAAAATCTTTCCTTTGACATTTAACTCTCGCACCGTCAACGTCTCAGGCATCGAGTCGAACGTCTCCTGGCTCATCCAGGCTGGCGCTGACCCGGGTCGATTAATAACAATTAAGTGGTCCTTACTGCCCAGTTTTTTGCCGCGTCGAAAGTCGGTACTGCGCTTTCGAGATCCATGCTGTTCAAATACCGCATCAACGCCCATCTCCTGTAATTCAGCAATCAAAAAATAGGTAGCGTAAAAAGCATCGCCTAATAATATATCATTGTTTTCAAACGTTTTTATCATGGTACGAAGTAGTGATTGTAAATCGGTACATTATGGTTTGGGTTTGGGTCTATCTCAAAACATTCGAAGAATCAGGACAGAAGATCTGTTTTGTGTCTAATGGCTGCATACACAATATTTGTTCTCTGGTGTATTGGTGTGCGGGTAAGCAAACGGCCATCGCAAAACAAGTTAGAGTAAATTCTTCGAGTAAACGAGAACCATACTCTGTTATTTTTTTAGCACGATTGCTTCTTACACAACAACATTTTCGATTGCCTGAAAAAAATATAAAGGATGCATTGACCAATATAAAACCTTACATGGAGTTAGTGTTATGCTAATCAATTTCGTGGCGGATACCTCAGGGTCTGTCCCCTTTTATGTTTATTGCCTTTTATATTCAATCTTGAACACATAAAGTATAATGATTCACTCATAACTATCGTTCAATCCTTGGAAACGACAGTTTATATTCGAGGTTAATACTTATGAAAAGGTTGTCAACAGTGTTATTTTGGTTCGGTATTATATCCATCCCATTTTCCTGGCTGGCGTGGTTCTTCGCTCCTGAACTCGGCGCTGAAGTAATGTCATCAATATCTGATCCTTCCTTACGTTCAGTAATGGAGGAAGCGCATCGGGAACGTTGGGGTATTTATGTTGGTCACTGGCCACCAACCTTACTTATACTTAGTTATATACTGGAGAAAAAGGCTGGTTAAATAAACCGGGTCAGAGAGCACACACTCTAATATTAGAAACAATTGCTCTCTGACTCGAATAGCGCTAAGTTAAGGTATATTTGCATGTGGCAGAGTACCGAAAACACTGTGCTAGAGCGGTTGGTCATCTACTCGGATTATCTTATAGATAATATCGAGATTATCTTTAGGATCCTCACTGTATTGCATGAAGTTGCCACCAATTTAAAGCAGGACATCAGTAATACCATATTCTTTGTTTCGTTCGCGTGCTCGTTTTAAGAGGTACCCAATCTCTTCAAGATTCAAAATCCTCACAGCTGAAGAAACGTAAACAAGAGAATCTAAATCTGACTCGGGCATCTTGGCTACTAACAGTTTAATTAACGAGACCCCGTACTCTCGTTATACATTTTTATGTGTTTTTTTAGTACATGAGATTAGCATTTTTTGATTCACCTGGTACCTCTTGTATTGAGTCCCAATGCTCAACAATTTTTCCGTTACTATCAAAGCGAAAAAAATCCATAGTTACATACTGTTCGTTACCTGGCCAAGTTTGGTGTGTGTGAAGAGCAACCAAGTCGCCTTCGGCGACTGCGCGAACAAATTCAATTTTCTTATCTGGGTAAACTTTCGCCATCTCTTCAAAGTATTCGATAAAAGCCTGCTTCCCATCTCCTACTTCTGGGTTATGCTGGATGTAGTCGGAACCTACATACTTGTCAACAGCCTTGGACGGTTCTCCTAAATAGGCTGTACGATAAAATGCAATCGCATTTTCTTTATTCGATTCTAGATCGTGATCCATTTCTGATATCCAATTTTAAGCGTGTAAGCAATCGGTTGATAAACACAGTCGCAAATAACTGGGCGTTAAAAGTGTTGCGCGTTTTTGGCGCAACGCTTTTAACGATCCATGTTGATTTGCTTTGTTAGGCGATACACTTTGATAGCTTAAATTTTTCAATGTTATCAGCTCTCCAGAGCTTTAAAAGCTCATCAATAGTTTCTACTTCAGAATCCGTTTTAGGTAATTGTGATAAAGCATCTATGATTCTGCTATTTACATTGCTGATATTGATTTTAGAATAGTTTTCTACATCGTGTGCATCAACATGTTGTTGACATGCTTTATTACGTAGCAGTATTTCTTCCTTTTTGTCATTATCAATATCTTCAGATATTTCTTTATTTAATAGATCACTACATATCCACCAGGCGCGATCACGTTTTCCTCTCTCTGCAAAAGCTATAGCATCTTCTAAGGTACTAAGGTAGAAAATCCTTGATTTTAATGCTTCGATGCGATTTCAAAAATTTACTCAGGTATCGTTGCTAACAGAATTAAACCAAGTTTGCATGGTGCGGTTATATGCATCTATAACACTTTTTATAGCTATTTCTGCTTGCTTTTCGTTCAATCCACACCAATCAGTATTGTCTTGATTACTCTGATTACTCGAAAGTCGATTACCAACCACGAATGAATCAATGTTTAAAAATGGGTAGAAAATTAAATTCTTGTAGTAATGCACATAAAACAGTTTACTTCCGTATTGACTTAACTGAAACCCAATACTGTCAACAAAAGGGCCTTGTACACAAATCAAATCTTTGGGTCTATATAGCAATAAAGCAGAATTATTAATGGTACTTGATCGACCGGAAATCCCTTTGCACACCAATGGTAGTGAAACGGATCTCCGCGATTAGTGAAGAAACGAAAAGTGAGTGGTGGGACACGCAGTGACGAAGGTAGGCGGTGCAGGGATAGTTTGCCAGCTTGAAAAAAACCTGTCGAAAACTGGATATCTTGTTCTGGCATTACTTAACGGATCGTTTGTGCATTAGTGAGCTGCTCATCGCTCCATTACCCGATATTATTACCGCATGCGCTGCTCTTGCCACGGGTTATTGAGAAGTTACAGAAACAGCTCAAATTAATGTATGGCTAACAGGGCTCATAGAACAGGATTGGGTCGTACGCCGTTAATTACCTGCTGAATTAAAATGCGTAATCCATACACTGGAGCTAATGCTTCAACTTGATATTAAACACTTCCGCTATCGCATCTATGTTTTTCGGGCTATCCCATGCGTATGCCCCACGAACTTTTTTCAATACGCGGCCATTAGCGCTTACCAAAATAGTCAGCGGTATGGTATTGGCACCAAGCATGTTTTCCAATAACAGCTTGCTGTCGAGAAAATTCTCAAAAGTAATTTCTGTCTGCTTGATGAAGGCCTTAGCCTTATTGCGATAGTCGTCTGTTGAAACCCCGATGACGTGTAACTCTTTTCCGTTGTAGTACTGCGCAAGCCGCTCCAGCGAAGCCATCTCCGCCCGACAAGGGCCGCACCAACTAGCCCAGACGTTAATGATCAGCGGTTTACCATTGAAGTCAGACAACTTTTTCGATTTGCCATTAAGTCCGTCTAACGTCGCCTCGCGCAAGTAGCTGCCTACCATGACCTCGCCGGGTGTTCCTGCAAATGCAGTTGTGCATAGTGCTGATGCCAGGAAAAATGTCAGAAGAAATACTCTCATGTAAACACAACCTGTTTGTTGAACCCAATCTATAATTCAGACGGCCTGCTATCGGGCAGACATCTACTCGTTATCACGATAATGGCGAAAAACGAATGTTATCGGGAAATTGTTAATAAAGACCAACGTCGTTTTTGCTTCGAATCCAATGTTAGCCTGTTCCTTGTAGACCTGCCACCGAAAACTAGTAAAAACACCTGGTTAGTAAGGCTTTGTATATCCTTGGAGTTTTGCATTGCGCTCATCAAACTCAATCGTGGAACACTTCCATAGTGTATTCACACAAAAAAAGTAAATGACTTGTGATAGCAGAAATTTAGCAGTGATAGTTTTATTATCAGGCCACACTCCCCCTTTGCCAGGACAGTTGTGATGTTTGTGCCAAAAAGTTGTTTTGATATATAGTAAAATTCACTGCCTTCTTAATAAATAACAGGAGTACTTAAATATGTTAAGCAGAGCCATGCTCTTCACCCTTTTTACTTGTTTAGCTTCCACATCTCCTGTATTCGCTGACAGCGATGCCAATGATGATAAGGAAGCGCTTGCGGCTTTAATGCAATCTGATGTTGTTGGCAAATTTCATCAATCAGCTTATGGATATGCCATTTTCCCGAATATTGGTAAAGGTGGCTTTGGTATTGGCGGCGCCTATGGTAATGGTCGAGTATACAAAGATGGCAAAAAGACTGGTGATGTTTCAATGACACAGCTAAGTGTTGGTTTCCAGCTGGGAGGCCAGGCCTATCGTCAGGTAATTTTCTTCCAGGACAAACGTGCATTTGATGAATTTATCAGCGGACAATTTGAATTTTCGGCTCAGGCAGAGGCCATTGCAATTACCAGCAGTACGGGCGCCCAGGCTGGTACAGAAGGGTTATCAGCCAGTGCTAATGCAAGCCAGTCTGAAACCAGTTATCAAAAGGGGATGATCGTTTTCACCATGGGCAAAGGTGGTTTGATGTACCAGGCAACTCTTGGTGGCCAGAAATACAGCTACACACCGACAAAATAGTATTTGTAGATTGCATCATAATCCATTTACAGTGGCGGCTCTTCTGTGAGCCGCTTTTTATTATATCAGTGTAAACTTAAAGGCAGTTATCAGGTGAATTTCAGAATGTATTTACTACTTTTAAATATAACAAATAATTTTCACAATGTCCGGGCTACTACTGAATCTCAACCAGACCTTAAAATTTAAATCGTCCAGCTGATCATCCTGTTTCCAGCACCATTTTCACCTGACGTGCAAGTTCTTCCAGACTGTATGGTTTATTGAGCAAAATAGCGCTACAATTTTTACTATTTTTGCTTGCCAGGGCACTTTCGCTATATCCCGATGCCAATATCACCTTAAGTTGTGGATTAATGACTGTAGCCTGTTCAGCCAGTTCATAACCGTTCAAACCGCCGGGCATGATTACATCACTAATTAACAGATTAATTTGCGGCGTTTCAGACAGTATTTTTAGTGCCTGCAAACCATCGCCTGCAGTCAGTATCCGATAGCCCAACTCCTTCAGCGATTCCTCAACCAGTTCCCGCAAGGCCTCTTCGTCATCGACTACCAGGATTGTTTCGTTTCCACCGGATGGTGTCTTAGTTTGTTTTTTGTGTATTGTTTGCACTTGAGAAACCAGTTTTGACCTTGGCATATATAGTCGAAAGGTAGTACCTACATCCTGTTCTGAAACAACTTTTATATGGCCGTTGCAACGTTGAATAAAACCATACACCATGGACAAACCAAGACCAGTACCTTTACCCGGTTCCTTTGTAGTAAAAAAGGGCTCGAAGATGTGTTCGAGGTGTTCGGCAGCGATGCCATTACCACTGTCAGTTATGCTTAGTTCAACATAATCACCCGGTTTGGCAGCGGAATTTTGTGCGCAGTATTCTACATCAAGTGTACAGTTGCGGGTCCCTATAACCAGACGACCCTGGCCATCCATGGCATCACGGGCGTTCAGCACAAGGTTGAGCAGACTATCCTCAAAATCTCCGGGGTCGATTTCGGTTTGCCACAGGCCTGCAGCATTCAGATGTTCGACCTCGACCTGCGGGGTCACCGAACGCGTGATCAGACTATCCATCTCATGGATGATAAAACTGATGTCTTTTTTTTCAATCTGTTCGGCCTCACAGCGAGAAAAACTTAACAACTGCCTGGTCAGGTCGGCAGCTCGCTGCGCAGATTTGTTGATGTTGTTGATCCGCTTTTGCGTTGTTTCATCATCTGGAATATGACGTTCAAGCAGGTCCAGGTTACCTAAAATAACATTGATGATATTATTGAAATCATGCGCAATACCGCCGGTTAGCTGACCAACTGCGTCCATCTTCTGTGAACGGCGCAAAGCCAGTTCAGTCTGTTTTCGCTCAGTTATGTCACGACCGACACCCAGTACACCAATAAGTCTGCCATCGGCATCAAACATTGGCGTCTTGACTGTTTCAAGCAGTTCAGTATGGCCGTCATCTGCAAAACGGACCTCTTCTTCGTTTACTCTGGAGTTAGCCGCAGCCATCACAGCCGTGTCTTTCTCCCGAAAGAAGTCGGCCAGTTCCTTGTCGACAAAGTCATAATCTGTTTTACCAACAATTTCAGACTGTTTAGCGCCATACAAACGTTCAAACTTTTGATTACAATTGAGGAAAATACCCTTCGGGTCTTTCAGCCATACAAGATCAGGCAATGTCTCAACCAATGTACGCATATGCACTTCACTTTCTCGTAACGCATCCTCTGCCTGCTTGCGCTCAGTAATATCAAGGATGCTGACGGCAATACTTTTATAATCTTCTACCGTTTCAGGGATCTGATAGGAAATAATGGCATTGATATCCTTGCCATCAAGTCTATGGAAATTAGCCTCAGCACGAAAAACCCGTTTATCCTCCCAATATGCGCAAAGCCCGCCAATAAACACATCAATTGCGCCGTCACCAAAGGATTTATCTATCTGGGTGATAAATTCGTCTTTGCTGCTGGCAGCAAACAACGTCAATGTTGCCGGATTGACTTGAAGCACCTTGACCATGGCAGCCATGTCCCACGCAACTTGAGGGTTATTTTTGAAATATAAACGCAGATCAGTCACACCATCCAGGCGCAGTTGATCCAGTGCCTGGTATACTTTTGAAAAGTCTTCATTCCAGATGGAAATTTCTGCATTCTCAAACAGGTTTCTGTAGCGATTTTCACTCTCTTCCAGCGCAATACGCACTGCGTACTCGCTGCTTACATTCCGAAATACCAGCACCACACCGATAACGTGTCCATTGCTATCCTTGATGGGTGAGGCTGAATTGGCTATATGATATTTAGCCCCGTCTCTGGCAATGAGTTGAGTATGATTTGCCATGCCCACAAACTGGACATTTGCTAGCACTTGTTTAACAGAGTCGGGTACAGGTTCTTTTGTTTGCGCATTAACGATATGAAACACATCGGCTAATGGTTTGTTAAGCGCGTCCTCAAGTGTCCAGCCAGTAAGATTTTCAGCGACCAGATTCAAATAGTTGACACAACCATTGATGTCAGTAGCTATCACCGCATCACCGATAGAATTCAGAGTAACCAGCAGATTCTCGCTGCTACTGCTTAATTCACCGTATTTGTCTTCCAGCTGCCTTAGCTGATTGCCTGTTTCTTGTTTCAAAGTTAGGAGTCCACCGGTACGGGTTTCCACTGGAACGTCCGCAATGGAAAGATTGTAGTTTACTATATGATTCAAAAAATGCTCCCCGCTTATGCAAGAAGCTATTCAATCTAGTGATTGATAGATTTTAGCTCATCTTATTTATTTTCACATATATTGAAAATATTCGCTGTATTAATAACACAAGTAAATCAGGTACTGGAGAAATTTCATCAAGGGCTTATATACAGCCTGAACTATTTCGTGATATTCAGCTTAAGTCTACTATTCTATCCTGTTTTTGCCAATACAAACCACC
>CAVWXQ010000015.1:0-11966 GCA_963759005.1 uncultured Gammaproteobacteria bacterium | reverse complement strand
CCCGCTGGTTCGAACAACTGCTCAGTAAAAATAATGTAAACACTGCCCACCGGCTGCAAATCCAGTGCCTTGAAGAAAAACGCCAGAATCTGCCGATGATCAAGGCGCATTATACAGCACGAATACCGAGTAGAAAGAACGCTCTGATTACCTTATGTGATCCACAGAAATATAAAAAACATCCTGTAGAAATGCTAGAGCATTTATTCGGATTAACACCTGCTGAAGCAGCCTTAGCAGACAGTCTGGCAGATGATTGCTCGCTTGAAAATGCAGCACAACAATTAGGCAGAGCGGTGGGTACAGCGCGGGTGCAACTCCAGTCAATCTTTGAAAAGACCGATACAAAGCGTCAATCGAGTCTTATTCGATTACTCATGTCGATACCCTGACAATTTTATAGCTTGTGTTATCGATATTACCGGCTGGTTGGGCGGTTATAACTTTCAATGAGCATGGTCATAGGGTGGAGTGCTGGGCAGGTGTTGTAAATACATGGATTGATTAGAGATTCCCATGTATTATTCCAGTTTCGAGGTGAAATAAACCAAACAACGCTAAGAGGTAGAAAATGCGCTTCTCACAAGAACAAATGGCTGAAATGGACATATTGATCCATTACAATCTGGATAGCACTCAACAAGGCATTAAAGTACATTCGGAAGCCAATAGAAATCAAATTGAAGCCGTACAACGCTTATTCGATAAAGGCCTGGTCACACAAATCGACGGCGGTTATCTCACCGAATTAGGCAGAAAAGCCGCCGAACATGCGCAGGCCTTAATATTAATGCTTGCACCGCATCATCAAAGTATTGCAAGTTAGTCCAGGGAACCTCTGACAATTTTAAAAAAATTTCACCACAGAGGCACAGAGGGCACAGAGGAAACCTTTTAATTTTTAGAACCATTAACTTGTATTTTTGTCTTGATGTTGCCTTTTTTTCTTTAACAAAATAACTTATAAATAAAAAGGTTATATTAACTTTTTAATATTTTACATTAGGTTTGTATCTTCGCTTTTAAAACAAAAAAGACGTTTTTCTCTGTGCCCTCTGTGCCTCTGTGGTGAATTAATTTTGTAGTGTTTATAAGTTATCAATCACTGCATTCAAGGTAACACTAGGACGCATCACCTTAGTCGTTAGCGCTTTATCCATACGATAATAGCCACCTAAATCCACCGCTTTACCCTGCACCGCCATCAGCTCTTCAATAATTTTATTTTCATTGTCGCCTAACTGCAGAGCTATCGGGGTGAATAAATCCTGTAAATCTTTATCTTTGGTTTGCTCAGCAAGAGCCATCGCCCAGTACATCGCTAGATAAAAATGACTGCCACGTGTATCCAGCTCACCAACTTTGCGTGAAGGTGATTTGTTGTTGTTTAAAAACTGGCTATTCGCCTGATCGAGTGTTTCGGCGATAACCTGCGCTTTTTTATTTTGTGATTTTTGTGCGAGGTCTTCAATTGAAACCGCTAGCGCTAAAAACTCACCCAGGGAATCCCAGCGTAAATGGTTCTCTTTGATAAGCTGTGCCACGTGTTTTGGTGCTGAACCACCGGCACCGGTTTCAAACAAACCGCCACCTGCCAGCAAAGGTACGATGGACAGCATTTTTGCGCTGGTACCCAGTTCTAAAATCGGGAATAAATCGGTTAGATAATCACGTAACACATTGCCGGTTACTGAAATGGTATTTTCACCGGCTTTTACCCTTTCCAGTGTGTAACGTATGGCTTCAACCGGCGCCATGATTTTTATTTCCAGGCCATCGGTATCATGATCTTGAAGGTAGCGTTCAGTTTTATTAATAATGTTCGCATCATGTGCACGATTTTTATCCAGCCAGAATATAGCCGGCTGCCCGGTTGCCTTGGCCCGGTTAACGGCTAATTTAACCCAGTCCTGTATCGGCAGGTCTCTGGTCTGACACATACGCCAGATATCGCCCTGTTCGACTTTATGTTGCATTAAAATATTACCTGCGCCATCACTTACCCGTACTGAGCCGTTGGCCGGTATTTCAAAGGTTTTATCATGTGAGCCATACTCTTCTGCCTTCTGAGCCATCAGGCCAACATTGCTGACATTGCCCATGGTGGTAACATCAAAGGCACCGTGTTTTTTACAAAATGCGATGGTTTCCTGGTAGATACCGGCATAACAGCGATCAGGAATCATCGCCTTAGTATCATGTAATTTGCCGTCCGGGCCCCACATTTGACCGGAAGAACGAATAGCTGCCGGCATGGATGCATCGATGATTATATCGCTGGGTACATGTAAATTGGTAATACCATTGTCTGAATTCACCATCGCCAGTTCGGGACGTGTCTGGTAGACCGCCTGCAGGTCAGCTTCAATCTCGCTGCGTAATTCATCCGGCAGATCGGCGATTTTTGCATAAACATCGCCCAAACCATTTCGCGTATCAACACCTATTTTTTCAAAAGTAGCCGCGTGTTTGTCAAACACCTCTTTATAATAAACCTTTACCGCATGGCCAAACATAATCGGATCAGAGATTTTCATCATCGTGGCTTTTAAATGCAGTGACAACAATACACCCTGTTTTTTGGCATCCTGGGCGGCTTCTTCAAAAAAAGCACACAAAGCTCTACGATTCATCACCGCTGCATCAATAACCTCACCTGCCTGCACCGGTGTTGTTTCTTTAAGTACCCGTGTTTCACCCGAATCCGTGATTAATTCAATTTTCACCTCACCGGCTGTTTCAATAACCGCTGATTGCTCACTGCCGTAAAAATCACCATCACTCATCGAAACCACATGTGATTTGGAATCGGCTGACCACTGTCCCATCCGGTGCGGGTGTTTCTGTGCATATTCTTTTACCGGTCCAGCAACACGACGATCAGAGTTACCTTCGCGCAATACCGGGTTAACTGCACTGCCCAGCACTCTGGCATAACGTGCCTTAACAGCCTGTTCTGTCTCGTTCTCAGGCTCTTCCGGGAAATCAGGAATGTCATAACCTAATGCCTGTAATTCTTTAATTGCCGCATGCAGCTGGGGAATTGAGGCACTGATATTAGGCAGTTTAATAATATTCGCCTCTGGCGTTTGTGCCAGTGCGCCAAGCTCAGCAAGCGCATCACTTTGTTTTTGCTCAGCTGTCAGTTTATCCGGGAAATTGGCAATAATTCGGCCGGCCAAAGAGATATCACGGGTTTCAACTTCAATACCCGCAACATGAGTATAAGCCTGCACGATCGGCAAAAATGAATAAGTAGCTAAAGCAGGCGCTTCATCCGTTAAGGTGTAAATGATTTTTGACGTTGGTATTGTATGTGGCATTGTATCTGTCTCGAATAATAGTCTTTGCACTGGAAAGCCGGGCATTATACCAGAATGACGTTTGATTCACGTCTGAAAAGAAAGCGATCTATAAGAGTACTTCTATTAATTGTAGTAAATAGGATACTCTTAAATAAGGCGGGACAGACAGTAACTGTCAATCTGATTTTTTTAAAGACAGGATACTCGCTAAAAAAACGGCCAGAGTCACCAGTAAAAGCAGAGCAGACATCACTATCAACATCTCAGCCATGGTTATGCCAAAGATTATTTCTGGCGTAGAACCACATGAGGCTTCGACACGATACAACCATGGCAACCACTCATCTAAGGCAAGCCAGGCTGGTAAGCCAAGATCAAAGCCACAATCACTAAAGATAAAACCGCGCTCAGTGCCGAGAAGCAGGTAGGCGCGTTCTAACAGCGCGGCAGCAATGAGCACAGTAAACAGGTTTGTAACAGCGTTCATTAGTCTGTTATTACGTGTAAGTAAGCCCGCAATCGACACGATAACGAACAACGAAAACCATAAACGAACCTGAATGCACATAACACAGGGAGGTTTATCGAGCGAATATTGGAAATATAAAGCGGTAGCCAGCATAGTTAGAGCACCAACGATATAAATCAGCCAGTACCAGTGGCTTTGGCCAATGTTTTGCAATTTTTTAGTTATCTCAGTCATCATCTTTGTTTTAGTTGGCATTCCTGATTATTTCATGTAATCGGTTTTCATTCCTGCTTCCTGGAAACTTTATTCAACCATGTTCCTGGTCAGGATGAGAAGTAACTGTATTTTAGCAAATTAGCCATACGTATTAACATATGCTGAGATAATTAATCATAATATTTTAATATGTTAATCCCCTATCGAAGCCGGTAATCATACCGATCTGCTGCACATAAGCGGAAGCGCATTCAGGCAATTAGTCGAGCACTCTCGTCATGCGAGTATTTGCTATACATTAGAACTGATTTAATCGCAGTTAGCTTAAACGGGGTATTAACTCCAATAACGCCGTTCATAAACAAGTCAAAAACGATTCACCACAGAGGCACAGAGGAATAATTTTATTGTTAGCTGCGCCGCAGGCGCAGCTAACAATAAATCTTAAATGTTTTTCTCTGTGTGCTGCTCTGTGCCTCTGTGGTGAAAAATGCTTTTAATGTTTTTTACTGCACGATAAGGGTCGGCTTTTCCCTCTCAGCTCATATTCTCGGCAGAGAAAATGCTGCCAACAATAGACTTTCGTTCATTTCATGGATGACAAACAGAAACGGCCGCAATAAAGATTGCCGCCGACCTGTAATTAATTAGTATGCGGTTTTCTATCTGGTTACGGTAAAGTCTTACGACGCTTTGGCGAGAATGAATATAATTTTTCTTTTCTCTCTCTTCTTAGACGTTCACGTTTCTTAGCGACCTGCTCTTCTCTAACACTAATTTTCGGTTTTTCCACCGAACTATAAAAATCTTTCAAATACCCAGTATCACTCATACATTATTCTCCTTGAAAATGAGAGCATAGTCAGTATTAATTATCCAAAATCATGAACTTGCTCAGTACAATTCTACAGCCACTGATTTAGGAATTCACTCAAGTGCCATAATGATTACCTTACTTAAGCCGAATCAGCGTCGACTATGAGAACATAAACACAACCATTCAATATTGATATTTATCAATTTTACTTTAAATTAAAAGAGTTTAAAAAAGGAAAAGCGTATTGTTAACATCAAATGTCTTTTAATGGTCCAGACTGTTAAAAAAAACCATATATAGGCAGTGGGATGATATTTAAGACAGGACTGCACAATACTACCTGACAGCAGGCTGCGGGGAAGTAAATCCACAGGGATTAATTCAGCTAATTTCTACTTCCCGTAAATCACATTCTGGCCCCAGTTCCAGGTTTTCACAACCGGCTTTCCGCACAAGGCAAACACCTCAACAGTCAGTTCCGGTAAGCGTAGAATCGCACAGCTATTATTAAATGCCGAACTGCCAGGATTGACCACCAGGGTTCCGCCCATAAATTCTGCAAAAACCTGATGAGTATGTCCGATCACCAGTACATCGTAGTTAAAATCGTGTAATTTTTTTGACCACTGCTCAACCTTGTCCATCTGAACTTCAGCGTCTTTGTTTAATAGTTTGATTCCACCGTGACAGCTGTCTGGCGGCTGTGCGTGTACCATATACAGGCTGTTATCTTCGATGACGGTTTCATAAAAAGCGGGTAATTGTTTGAGATAAGCGATGGCCTGATTGTCTGGCTCATCTTCGTGATGATCAAGATACAGTAAATCGTGATTCCCTATAATAGTCTGGCAGTCACTTTCGACAAGCAGCCTTATGGTTTGCTCAAGTTCATCCATATATCCAGCAACATCACCAGCACAAAGCACCTGATCCACACCCGCTCTGGCAAAAATCGACAGCGCTTCCGCCACCGGTTCGGGTGAAGCATGTACATCACTAATCAAACCAATTTTTGCCATATCACAGTCCTTTATTTTCTATAGCAGTTGCACCCAACAGCCCTGTCAGAATAATATACCTTCGGTTAAAACTCAATAAAAATTGCACTATTCGGTCCGTTATTCAGGATAATCCTAAATAAATTAGTTGAATCGTAGCGAGAGCGATCAAGGTGTTGAATATACAATACTTTATCGGTTATTTTGAGCGAAAACGTATCACCCATACGGTGAGTTCAAAATGTTCGAGAAAGTCTTGTAGATTCAGTGCATTGGTCGTTCACAGTAGGTGCAACTGATTTATTTAGGATAACATTACACAATGAGGAAACCCACCTGCACAAAAAACACCCTGCCAGCTGTTAGCACACTAGCTGTTAACATACTGGCACTTGCCGCCTGCACACAACCACAGCCACAAACCATGGTAACGATTGCAGACGCTCGCAACAATCCCGCTCAGATAATTGACACGGGAGAACCAGGGGACACGATTGGCGACATTCTGGTATTCGATCAGCCGTTACTGGATAAAGACAAAAAAGAAATCGGCAATAACAGCGGTACCTGCATTCGCACCCGTGTCGCTGTTAGCTTCCAATGTCAATGGGCGCTGACATTTGCTAATAAAATTAAAAACAGCGGAAGTATTCTGGTTGCCGGTCGCGAGTTTGATAAAGGTACTTCAACCGTTAGCATCATCGGTGGCACCGGTAACTATGTAGGCATTAGCGGTGAAATGGAAACCACCAATAATAATGATGGGACTTTTACACAGGTATTGTCTTATACGATAAGACCTTAATCCGTTTTATCTTATAACATTATTGCTGTCCCGTTAACTGCCAGAGACGTGAATCGGATGCATTTATCAACGACCATCACCCGCATGGATGCGGGTGTTGAGCCGCCATGGATGGCAGATATTTGCTCCTGCAATATCTGCATTTCCTACATCCGTATAGATCGCTTTACGGCGTGTCGATGGTGGATGCGTCTGGTTCATGTCTCGGATTAGTGCAATCCTTATCCAGTCTTGCTACATCAGCCTGTATAGATAATTTCTTTTTGTTAACGGGACAACAGTTTATAACGTATATAACCAAGCGTGATCCATATTAGCTACCATAGACCTCAGTCATCGTATTAGCTATACCTTTAATTACATCGAGAAACCTGTTTATCCCCGGCTGATTTTTGTTTCTGCGACATTCATTAAGCGCTGAAATGCTAATATTCATGGCTGCATGATAATTACCTTTATCAACAAATTCCTGAATAATTTTTATTTCTGATTCAATGTTCATATTTTTTTCCAAAGTGATTTTTTAGGATACTTATCCTTTTAACTTGATGTTCTCAGTTAAAGCCTTTATGTTTCGTGGCGGTAAAATAAAAGACAGCTTTTTCATTACCCGTTTTGCAGTCGACCTGTAGGTGGTTAATTTACCGCCATATACATTAATAACTCTGTTATGGCTATTATACAAAACCGTATCACGCGGTTTGCTAAAATCATTTTTATCAGTAGACGCAAATACCCGTAAGCCGGCAAACTCATCAGCCACATTAAAATCATTATGTTCCGGGAAATAATGTTGTGCCACATCAAGTAAGTAATCTTTTTCACTTTGATGCGGGTGAACATTCTCTGGCAAACCGCTAAAGCGGGTTTCTGTTGTGCCTAACAAGGTTTTATTTTTCCACGGCATAAGAAAAATAGCACGTTTATCCTGTGGCGCCTCAAGATAAAAACAATGCTGAATGGGCATATTTTCCAGCACCAGGTGTGTCCCCTGCACCAGGTCGATAGCCATAACCGAGCTGGCGGGTTTTATTTTTTCCAGAACTGAATTTATCCAGGCGCCTGTTGCATTAACCAGTGCACTTGCCTGACAATGTTTTTCTATTCCATTATCCAGAAAAGTAATATGAACACCATCCTGCTCACACTGCGCACTAACAAAGGTAGCCGGTATTACCGATTCTGCACCCAGTTCGATGGCACTGTTCATCACCGCATGGGTAAGTGCATGGTCATCGGTTCGAGCATCATAATATTGATAGACTGCTTTTAAACCGTGCTGCTTTAAACCATCCAGTGAAGACCAGTGCTTTTTGCTCAAGGCACGAAAATGTGTCGAGGCTTTTAAGCCGCCTAATAACGCATACAAGGTCAGGCCGGTACGTAAGGTTAGCGAACTACGCGAAGTTGATTCATATAGTGGAATGTAAAAGTCATCAAGATAGACCAGATCAGGAGCCAGAGACAGTAACAGATGTCGCTCATGTAAACATTCATAGACCAGAGAAAATTGCGCACTCTCCAGGTAACGTAAACCACCATGTATCAGCTTGCTCGATCGTGAGGAACTGCCAGAAGCCAGTTTATTTTTTTCCAGCAACAAAACTGAAAAACCAGCGGCTGCCGCTGCCTGTGCTACACCCACACCATGAATGCCGCCGCCAATAATGACTACGTCATAATACGCCATGTTATTTATTAAACGCTAACTGCTTTAACATGGAACAGATATTATTTGTTTCCACAAAGTCTATACCCTGATCAAATAAAGCCAGTGCTTTATCAGCATCCGATGTTTCATATACTATCCAGTGCCAGTTATCTGCAGCAAAGTCATAATCGTGAGCCTTGCAGTATTTATGATTAATCACCATGTAATCCACTTCATTTTGGTTTGCCAGTTTTAAATCATTTTCATGCCAACGATGAATAATCCAGCCTACAGGGACTGCTAATTCTTCTCTCAAGCTTATCAATGCCTGCAGATTATCGGCAATGACAGCGCAGTGTTGCTGTATTGGTGCAAGTTGGCTACTAACCTGTTTTACGAAACACTTTATACCAAATGCTTCAAGACTTTCATCTTTTAGTTCAACAAAAGCCATCACTTGCGGTGTTTCACTCAGCATGGTTACCATATCCTGGAGAGAAGGCAGAGTAACGGACGGGTACTGCTCAGCAAACCGAGACTTTTCACCAACGTTAATATCTTTTAAATCAGCGTAATTTGTTTTTGTAATATTAATATCAATACCCGCTGTTTTTAATAAACTCGAATCATGACAAATCACCGGAACATGATCTGCCGTCATCTGCACATCAAACTCGATAGCTTTCGCTCCACAGTTAATGGCTTGCTGAATTGATTCGAGCGTATTTTCCGGAAAGGTAAATTTTTGACCGCGATGCGCCACTAACTGTGACATAACTATCACTCCATAATTATTCGTTCATCTGGATTATAGACAACAAAAGCTTACCCGGATATTTCATAGGAATGTAGAATTTTGGGGAAATATCAGTGAGTAAGTTTGTACGATTCGCCGAAAAGCATAGCCGTAGCTATGGTTACAGGGGAATCGTACAAAATGGCCGCTGGTATTTTTCCAAAAACTGCATAGCGTTATCGGGTACATAGTGTACTTTTGTAATATACCGGCATTACTAATTCTAATCATAGTGTTTAGTGAGATTAGCAGCGTTCCTATGAAATATCCGGGTTAGTTAGTGTTTGATGTTTTTTTGCTTCATTGAAGTGGCATTTTTTTCACTTTAATTTACTGTGACTTGATATTCACAAACTTACCCTGATAATAAGTGTAAGAGATAAATTAATTAAGAGAGTAAATGTGCAACAAGTTCGTCAACCCGCTGTAGCAGGCGCCTTTTATCATAGTGACAGATTACTATTGCAAAGCAATGTTAATGATTTGCTGGAAACCGCCCTGCTTGAAGCTAAAAATGAAAAACCAGGTAAAAAATTAATTTCACCCAAGGCGATTATAGTGCCTCACGCTGGATATATTTATTCCGGCCCTACGGCAGCAACTGCTTATGCGCGGCTAAGCGTTGCTCGCGATACCATTAAACGCGTGGTATTGCTGGGTCCTGTTCATCGTGTTCCTGTTAATGGACTGGCACTTCCCGGGGATTCGGTATTTGCTACACCTCTGGGTAGAGTGCAAGTTGATCTGGATGCTGTTTCTGCAATCGAGAACATGCCCCAGGTAGTAGAAAGCGCGGCTGCCCATGCCCTGGAACACTCACTGGAAGTGCAGCTTCCTTTTTTACAGACCGTGCTGGAAGATTTCACCTTAGTGCCACTCGCTGTCGGAGATGCCACAGGCCAACAGGTTGCTGAGGTACTGGAAAAATTATGGGGCGGTCCTGAAACGCTGATAGTAATCAGTTCTGACCTTTCGCATTTTCTGCCTTATGAAACTGCACGTGCCATCGATTCAGAAACGGTACACAACATATTAACCTTGCAAGGCCCACTCAACCACCAGCAGGCCTGTGGCGGTACCCCGGTTAACGGTTTACTACTGGCAGCCAGAAAGCATCATTTACTTCCGCAGTTACTTGATCTGTGTAATTCCGGTGATACTGCCGGTGATAAAAATCGCGTCGTAGGCTATGCCTCGATTGCATTTACAGAGAACGCAGCTAATGACCAGTAACAAAGGCGAAATATTACTGCCTATAGCACGCGCTTCTATCGCAGGTGTATTCGGGCAAGTCCACGAAGCAGACGAGGATGCGGTCTGGCTGCAGGAACAGGCAGCCTGTTTTGTCACCCTCACTCAGCAAGGCCAGTTACGCGGATGTATCGGTACTCTCGAAGCACACCGCAGCCTGTTAGAAGATATAAAACACAATGCACAAGCGGCTGCATTTAAAGATAGTCGTTTTTCTCCACTGACAAGTGATGAGCTTAACAATACTGAAATCGAAGTATCATTACTGTCACCCATGCAAGCACTGGATTTCTCAAACGAGCAGGAAGCACAGGCGCAACTGCGACCCGGTATTGATGGCGTAGTGTTTGAGTTTGGACATTACCGTAGTACCTTCCTGCCGCAGGTATGGCAGCAACTGCCCGATGTTGACGTGTTCATGGCGCACCTGAAACACAAGGCAGGATTAACGCCGGATTTCTGGGCAGATCAGGTCAAGCTTTCCCGTTACACCGTCAGCAAGTGGAAAGAGTGCGAATTTAAAGCCGAAACAGTATGACCGAAACAGTATGACTAACCAAATAGTAAATCAAACCTGTCATCCCGGTCGCTACTGGCACGTAATAGACGACGGTCGCATTCAATGCGATCTTTGTCCGCGTGACTGCAAGCTGCATGAAGGCCAGCGTGGTGCGTGTTTTGTACGTATGCGGCAGGATAACCAGATAGTACTCACCACCTACGGTCGTTCTTCCGGTTTCTGCATTGATCCCATCGAGAAAAAACCGCTTAACCATTTTTACCCTGGCAGTAGCGTACTCTCCTTTGGCACCGCTGGCTGCAATCTGGCCTGTAAATTTTGTCAGAACTGGGATATCAGCAAATCCAGAGACATGGATCGCCTGATGGATCAGGCCTCACCCGAAGCCATTGCCATTGCAGCACAACAGCACGGTTGCCAGAGTGTTGCTTTCACCTACAATGACCCGGTTATTTTCGCCGAATATGCCATGGATACAGCCGATGCCTGCCATGCACGCGGTATTAAAACCGTCGCGGTCACCGCAGGTTACATACACGAACAAGCACGCCGTGATTTCTTTTCAAAAATAGATGCCGCCAATGTTGACTTAAAAGCATTTACCGACGAGTTTTACTACAAACTCACCGGCTCGCATCTGCAACCGGTACTGGATACTTTACTCTATCTCATCAATGAAACCGATGTGTGGACTGAAATAACCACTCTGCTCATTCCCGGTAAAAATGATTCCGATGAAGAGATCACAGCGATGTGCAAATGGATTAATAAACAACTGGGGCCGGATGTACCACTGCATTTTTCTGCGTTTCATCCCGATCACAAAATGACGGATATACCCGCAACACCACCGGCAACACTGGTGCGTGCAAGAGATATCGCACTCAAACAAGGCTTGAACTATGTCTATACCGGCAATGTGCACAACAAAGAAGGTGATACCACCTTTTGCCCCGAATGCCACAGTTTGCTGATCGAACGTGACTGGTATCAAATCAACCAGTATCGCTTAACCAAAGCGGGGCACTGCCCCGACTGTGGCTTTGCCATAGCAGGCAGATTTGAAGAAAAAGCAGGAAATTTTGGTCCGAGACGCATTCCTATTGCGATTAACACCTAGCCCGGATATTGCTAACCC
>CAVWXQ010000014.1:0-141219 GCA_963759005.1 uncultured Gammaproteobacteria bacterium | reverse complement strand
GTTGCCCCGGCAATAAAAGACCTGCCAGCAGCCCCGACGTTAAAGGCTCTGGCTGAGAAGCAGGATGCTGATGAAAAAGTTCTGAAGAAACTGGCGGAAGCGCCGGTTTCAGGTCCATATGATGAGTACAATCGATCCACGCCCCGTTCAAGCCTTATCGCCCTGTCGCTCGCTGTTAGAGAAAAGGATTATGAGCGAGCGGTTAATTATCTTGATTTAAGGAATTTACCCTTTTCACTAGAAGAAGAATTAAATGGACCGGACCTGGTCAGAAAGCTGGTTATTGTAGCTAATCGGGCAATGACCATCGATTTTGAGGAGCTAAGTGATGATCCTTTGGGGCATAAGGATGATGGCCTGCCGAGTTTTCGTGATCGTGTTACCACGCTGAAAACGAAAAATGGTCCGGTTGATATATTAATGCAGCGTGTGCCGCGAGGTGATGGCGAATTTGTCTGGAAGATTTCAAATACCACCGTCGCTATAATTCCAGAACTAGATGCTGAATTTGGCTATGGTCTTATCGGCAATAAGCTGTCGCATATCTTTCCTCATTATATTGTTTTTGGATTTGAGGTATGGCAGCTTGTTATGCTGATGGGCTTACTTCTGGCTGGCTATGTCATCGCATTTATTTTGACCTTTTTCGTAGTAAAGATTCTTCAGAAAAATCAACGCTTTAATAAACAGCGATTACAAAAATTTATTGTCGGTCCGTTGCGTTTTTTAATGATGATTTTAATCTTTCGAGCGACTTTCGATATGATTGCGCCATCAATGGTTGCGCGTGCTTTATTTGAAGCAAGAACATTTTTGATTATTGCTATTATATGGGTGCTGCTTGGTGTTATTGATTTAATAATCTATCGACTTGCTGACCGTATGCAGCGAAATGGACAAAAAGACGCTGTTGTATTATTAAAGCCAGCATCAACAGGCATAAAACTAACCATCATGTTAGTAGCCATTCTTTTCTGGATGGATAACCTGGGTTTCCAGGTGACGACTGTCATCGCAGGTCTGGGTGTCGGTGGTGTAGCTGTCGCACTCGCAGCGCAGAAGTCACTGGAAAATTTAATTGGTTCTATTACTATTTACGCATCCCAGCCGGTACATGTCGGTGATTTTTGTCAATTTGGCGACATCGTGGGGACCGTTGAAGAAATTGGTTTGCGTGCAACTCAATTACGCACTTTGGCACGTACCGTGGTGCATATCCCCAATGCCATGTTTGCCGCAGGTAGCATAGAAAATTTAACGCAACGGGACAAAATTTTATATCGTACCAGTTTACGTCTCTCATATAACGATACCCCGGAACAGCTAAAACAGGTGCTGACAAAGATCCGTTCGTTAATTGAATCACATGAATATATCGATACAGAAAGTTCCAGGGTACGTTTTCTGGAATTCGGAGAATATGCCCAGGAACTGGAACTTTTTGTTTATATTAAAACCTCGGATTTTGCTGAATACCTGGAGTATAGAGAAGATATCAACTTGAAGATCAATGAAATCATAAACTCGGTTGGCGTCAAGCTGGTTATTCCGGCGCATACCACTTATTTAAATCAATCGACAGATTTCGTTGCAGATAAATAGAAATCTTATGCCTGAATGTATCGTTGTTGGCGGTGGTGTTATTGGTCTATTAACCGCGCGCCAGTTATTTTTAGCAGGTGTGGATGTTTTGCTGCTGGAGAAAGGGCCGCTTGGTGGTGAGTCATCATGGGCAGGTGGCGGAATTGTTTCACCGCTTTATCCATGGCGATATAATGATGCCGTTAATGTACTGGCGGAGCGCAGTAAAAAAATATATCCTGAATTAACTAAAGCCCTACTTAATGAAACGGGGCTTGATTGTGAGTTAATTAATAGTGGTTTGTTTACGGTCACAGATAACGATAAAGAAATCACTAACTGGGCAAAAACATGGTCGGTTGATGCCCGTTTTATAAATGATTATGAAACAATCCATGAAATTGAAAACAGCGTTGGTGACGCCGTGGATAAAGGCATATGGATGCCGGATATTTTGCAAATTAGAAACCCGAAATTTGTTAAAGCCCTGAAAGCCTCTTTTGAGCATTATGCCATTCCTTTTCTATGAACATTGTGATGTCGAAGAAATAATAACAGCAAATAATAAAGTGTCCGGAGTACGAACAAAGCAGCAAACAGTGTTAGCGGATAAAGTCATTATCGCAAGCGGTGCCTGGAGTGCGCAATTTAGTGTCACGAAATCATCGGTTGATGTTGTCCCAGTTAAAGGCCAGATGATAATGTACAAAGGTGAACCGGATCTGGTAAAACGTATTGTTTTATCGGAAGGGCATTATATAATTCCGCGCCAGGATGGGCGTATACTGGCAGGCAGCACACTGGAAAAAATTGGTTTCGATAAGACCATTTCTTCATCAGCCCTGGAAGAGTTACATCAGTCTGCCGTTGAGCTGGTTCCTTTGCTGGATAAACTGACTGTCGAAAGACAGTGGGCAGGACTAAGGCCCGGCACTGAACAAGGTATACCTTATATCTGCCAGCACGATGATATAGATGGTTTGTATATTCATGCCGGGCATTTTAGAAATGGTATTGTACTGGGCGCGGCTTCAGCCGAATTGATGGCAGATATAATACTGGCGCGCCAACCCTGGTGTGATATATCGCCATACAGCATGCGCGCGCCTCACTAGGCTTATGATTTTATATGATCGGTACGCATGAAAAGGAGACCTTGTAATCAGGATGCATCGAAAATACAACCTAAACGGATGTAGGAAGTGCAGATATTGCGTCGTTACATGGATGTAACTTATTAGGGTAACGCAGGAGCTGTTGTCGAGGAGAAAATATCTGTCATCCCTATAGGCTAGACTGTAGTATCCATGCTACAGACAATCCTATTACAAGGTCTCCTTTTTATGTATGTTGTTTACGTATCTTAATGAAACAGGCCGGAATAGCTCCAATCGGTAGAGCAAGTCATTCGTAATGACGAGGTTGGGAGTTCGATTCTCCCTTCCGGCACCAATAATGAAAGTTGTAAGTTTTAAGTAGTAAGTTTTAGGTTTTTACTTATAACTTACTACTTACAACTATCTTCATTAAAAGTTTGGCTTGACCGGTGCGTCTTTGTACATCGCGACACTGTCCATAATTTCTTTTTTAGCGTCGTCGATATCTCCCCAGCCTTCCACACGAACCCACTTGCCTTCGTCCAGATCTTTATAGTGTTCAAAGAAATGGGCGATTTGGTCTAGCAGCATGGGCTGCATGTTGTCTATGGTTTTAGCTGATCGGTAGGATTTGCACAGTTTATCGATGGGCACGGCGAGAATTTTGGCATCGTCACCCGATTCATCCGTCATCTGCAACACCCCAACCGGACGACACTGGATCACAGAGCCGGCAATTAAAGGCACCGGTGTGGTAACCAGGACGTCAACAGGATCACCATCCTTTGATAAAGTATGTGGCACATAACCATAATTACATGGGTAAAACATGGCCGAACTCATGAAACGATCAACAAACATGGCACCGGTTTCCTTATCAACTTCATATTTGACCGGATCGCTATGCGCGGGAATCTCGATGATGACATTGATTTCGTCAGGAATGCTGTCACCCGAACTAACTCTATCTAAATTCATAAATTTCTCTTTATAAAATTCAACGACTATAGATTCTATATGATTATGTCTTCATTGCACTGTTTAAAACAAAGTTTATGGTCTGAAGTGAATGGTAGTAATTAACGAATATGACATTGCTATAGACAGAAATGTTGTTATCGAAGGGGAATAATTATCACTTATCTGGCGATTATCTACCACTTATCTGCAATATTCTCCATCTTGTCGCCATCTACTGGCAATTCAATAAATATGGTCTTAAATTAAATTCATGAAAAAGCACTCTGGATTTACCCTGACTGAATTGATGATTACCCTGGCTATCGTCGGTATTTTACTTACGGTGGGTGTACCATCACTAAAAACCTTTATGCAGGGCAATCAGCTGATTGCTTCCACTAACGAGTTGGTTTCGGCTTTGCATATCGCACGAAGCGAAGCGATTAAGCTGAATTCCAGGGTCAGTATCTGTGATAGTAGTGACGGTAAAACCTGTGCGCTTACAGGTGACTGGTCAAATGGCTGGATAGTGTTTGTTGATTTTGATGGTAATTTGGCTAATAGCGGTTTGCCCTGTACCGGCATCCCTACAGATTGTTTATTGCGAGTTCATGATAGTTTTACAGATAAGCAGCTGTCAGTGTCTGGTATTGCAGATTTTACCCTTAACCCTGTTCAATCATTCACTTTCACCGCTCGCGGTATGCCGAAGGACGTTTCCGGTGGTTCAGAATCTGGTGTATTTAGTGTTTGTAGTTTTGATAGCAGTAATAACGTTATTGGTTCGCGTGCGGTGGTTTTAAGTTTAGCGGGTCGTGTGCGTATTTCAGATAATGCAGCGGTGATCAAATGTCCAGCAACTCCATAAATAATATAAAAGTAATGAATAAACAAAGAATTTATATGCGTCAGGTTCATATACACAAGAATCGAGGGTTTACCCTGCTGGAAGCATTAATTGGGTTTTTGATTCTTTCCATTGGCATGTTAGGCATTGCTTCGTTGCAGGCTATTTCGCTTAAAGCGGGTAAAACGTCGGTTTACGGTTCAGTGGCTATCATGAAAGTGGACGAGCTATTTGAAAGCATGCGAGTTAATCCCTCTGTATTAGTCACCTATACGGGTGCAGGTGTAAACAATGGATGTACAGGAATAAAAATATGTACGCCGGTGCAGCTGGCAGAGGATGACGTGTTTTGGTGGAAGTCGAATTTAAAAGCGGGCCTGCCTTCTGCAGCGACGACAGCCGTTGTCGTAACCGCTGCAGTTGCGCCATCTAAAATGGCAACAGTAAATGTTTCTGTTAGCTGGAACGAGCGTAATAAAGATTCTACAGGTAGTGTGGTTAAAACATATTCAACAACGTCAAATATTTGTATTGACGAGCCATGTTAAGGAACGAATGCGATGATAAATAATAAACAATCATACGGTTTTTCGCTGGTTGAATTGCTGGTGGCTATGGTCGTCGGCCTGGTGATTATAACGGGTGTTTTTTCCCTGCATTCAGTTACGCGAAAAACGCAGGTAAGCAGTGAAGTGCAAATGGATATGGTCGCTGACGCACGTTTTGCTATTGACATAATTGCTTATGATTTACGCCATACAGGTATGTGGGGTGCTACCAATAACGATGCTTTAATTGAATGTAGATCAACCGCGCCTTGCACCACGGGCGTTTCTATACCAGTAGCTGCAGCCGGCGATTGCAATGCTGGCTGGCATTACAATTTATCACGGCCAATTTTTGCAACCGATGGTACGGTGGGTAACCCGTATTCAGGAAGCTGTATACCTTTAAGTGAAAAGTATGTAGCGGGTACCGATGTGCTGGAAGTTAGGTATGCGGACTCTAATTTTATAGATCCTATAACGGGTTTTGCAAAAACCTTGTCCTCGGGTCAGACATATGTGCGCAGCAATTTTTCCAGCGGACGAGTTTTCACTGGTGCGACTGCGCCGACGGTTAATAGAAATGAGAGCGTTCCGGGTATTACGAATAATTATGCATTGCATGCCTATGCTTATTATGTCAGCAATTATACTGATCCGGGTGATGATATACCTTCCTTGCGTCGCGCTGCCCTGGTTAACGGACCAGCGATACAGAACCAGACATTGATTTCCGGCGTTGCTGATTTGCAGGTGCAATTTGGTATAGATCTGGATCATGTTAAAGATGCTAATGGTAATAAGACGGTTGATAGTTATGTTGATCCTGGTCCTGGTACAAACTGGATTGATGTTTATTCCGCTAAAATCTGGTTATTAATGCGCTCAGATAAAAAACAGATAGGTGTTAATACAGCAAAATCTTTTTCTATAGCAGGTGGTCCAGCACATAACTTATGGTGGACAGGATGACTACCGTTATTTTCTGGTGACCAGTGTTGTCAATTTAAGAAACACAAAAGTGTTATAAATTATTATTAGAGAAAAAACATGGCTATTAATAGACAACAATTTAAACAACAGCGTGGTTTCGTTTTAATTTTAGCGCTAGTGATGTTAGCGGTACTGACATTGATCGGTGTGTCATCGATGAATAGCGCTAACATGGAATTAAAAGCCACGGCTAATGCAAAGCAGCATCTAGAAGCCTTTAATGCAACGCAGTCATTACTGGAGTATACGGTTTCAAAACCGGGAACCGTGGCGATAGATTATCAAACAAGGAGTACTACTCCTTATGTGCATAGTGCTTATACCTTGCCCGGTACCTCAGCACTTTCTGCAACTGTAGGATATACCGGTTGTACAAAAGGTATCGGCGGTAGTTTGGAAGACGACAAAAGTTTTGGTTATAACCATTTTAATATAATGGGTAGTGGTTCTAACGCAACAGGTACGGCGACTTCGAATCAAAATTTAGGTATACGTTATCCTGCAGCGGCATGTAATTAGGTGAAGAGATGAAAAATATAGTAAAAGTATTTATTACAGTAACGTTTTTAATGGTGGCGACACAGGCTGTTGCGGATCGAGATATGTCTAGCCCATCGAATTTATCTGATGAACCTCGACGAGGTATTATTGAAACGCATAAATCCATTGAAGCGTCATCTTTACGGATAAGTCTGAGTGATGATTTGCATGGTTTTGTAGAAGGCAAAGTTTGTGATTTTTGTGAAACCATCAGGGTAACGATTACGCCCGATACAAAAGCATATGATAATCGTGTTGAAGTACCTTTAATAAAAGCAAAAAGTCGTATTGGTCGATATGCGACGGTTACTTTTGAGCTGGAAACAAAAAATGTCAGTTTTATACGTTGGTAATGATTTTTAATTAAGAAATACATATGCATATTTGTAACCAGGTTGAGGAGTTATTATGTTAAAGCTTTCGGGAAAATTTAAATTCATGCTGCTGAGTATGGTCTACGGTATGATGATATCCGCTCCAGCTGTTGCAGATGATATCGAGATTTATACAACAGCAGGCTCAATCACTCCGGCAACTCAGCCTAATGTGTTATTTGTGCTTGATACTTCCGGTAGTATGGGTGATCCAGTACTGATCAGACCAGATTATGATCCTGCTGTTGATTATAGTGGTGGTGACGGTTGTTATGATAATAATCGTGTCTACAAACTGTCTTCGACTAGTAGTAGGGCATATCGTCATTGCACAAATCCCTGGTGGTATGGCTCCGTTAGTAACTTAGGTCAGGTAAACCGTACTGCCGTTGTTTGTCAGGTTGCTGGTAGTCTCGATATTATTGGCTATTACACGGGTCGGATTTCACAATACAGGAATGGCTGGAAAGATAGTATTACAAACGACGATGTTGATGATTTTGTTGAGTGTGAAGCCGATAGCGGTGTCCATGGAGAGGTGACTGGTGGCTCAAATGTGTATGCTTCTACCTCCAATGGCCCCTGGTCCAGTGCACTAGATGATTCGATTAACTGGGGTGGAGTGGGTTTAAGTACAACCCTATACAGTGGTCGTTATCTTAATTATTTAATCACTTCACCAGTAACAAATAGTGGTACCCGAATAGGGGTTATGAAGCAGGTAGTAGAAGACCTGGTAAATAATACCGCAGGTATCAATATTGGTTTAATGCGGTTTTCCAATGACAGTAATGGCGGCATGGTGGTTGAACCCATGGATGACATTGCAACGAATAGTGCATCATTTATTACAGCATTGAATGCCATGAGCGATAGTGGTGGCACGCCGCTGTCAGAAACTTTTTATGAGTCAGCATTGTACTATCAGGGTAAGAGTGTTGATTATGGTAACGGTTCTCAGCCAGTCGATAGTGTATCTACTTCAAGATCAGGCTGGATATATAACTCACCGATTGTCGATGAATGCCAGAAGAATTTCACCATTCTATTAACAGATGGTGAACCAACCAGCGACACTTTAGATAATGATGGTGCTCGACTATCTACATTGGGTATAACTAGTTGTACTGGTAACTGCCTGGATGAAGTTGCCAAATCCATAGCGACTAATGATCAAAGTTCATCGCTAGATGGAGATCAGGTAGTTTCAACCTATACCATTGGTTTTGCCATTGACAATGCATTGTTAAAAGATACTGCGGATGAAAGTTTTCAGGCAAGCGGTACCGGCGAGTATTTGCTTGCCGATGATGCAAGCACATTAGCAGATGCCTTTAATGCTATTCTGGTTGATATCAATAATTCAGATACCACGTTTTCATCACCGGCGGTATCGGTGAACGCATTCAACCGTTCGACGCATCTGGATGATCTGTATTTCACCCTGTTTAAACCGGGTAAAGGTACAGGTTGGCAAGGTAATTTCAAAAAATATAAACTGGCTTTTTTTGTTGATGCTAGTGATGTAGATAATGACGGTGATGTAACAGAACGTCTGCCGTATGTTGCTGATACGACGGGTGCTGATGCTGTGGATAAGGTGACAGGTTTTTTCGCCACAGGGGCAAAAAGTTTCTGGACAGATGGTGCAGCTGATGGTTTAGATGTAGCGGCTGGTGGTAGCGCGAATGAATTTGATGCGGCACGTAAAGTGTATACCTACACAGATACTTACACCAATACTAATGGTGTTTTTACACCTGGTGGTTCTTCCGCCGCACTGACTGCAGTCTCTAATGCAGTGAATAAATCCAATACTGCAATTACTGAAGCAATGTTAGATATTGTTGGCGATCCTGAAAAAATAACGGGTACACCTCGTATAGAAACATTGCTGGACTGGTCTGCCGGTCTTGATGTGCTTGATCGATTTGGAACGGCAGGCACAACAACGGATGCTCGTCTTGAAATGGGTGATCCGCTGCACTCGGAACCCGCTCTTGTTCAATATGGTGGTACGGCTACTGCTCCTGACCTGGTTGCTTATGTAGCAACCAACGATGGATATCTGCATGCGTTTGATGCTGATGACGGTAAAGAACTGTTCTCTTTTATTCCTCAGGAATTGCTGCCTAATCTTAATGATTTGATGGATAACAGGCAGGGAAATAAAACTTATGGCCTGGACGGTAATGTAGTTGCCTGGATAAATGATGCCAATGGAGATGGCACAATAAGTGGCGGAAGTGAACATGTTTATCTGTATATTGGCATGCGTCGCGGCGGTAGGAATATCTATTCGCTTGATGTGACAGATCGTAATAACCCGTCTTTACGCTGGGTAATTAAAGGCGGCATAGGCGATTATGCAGAACTGGGTCAAACCTGGTCGACGATTAATGTTGAAAAAATCAAAGATGGCGCAACCGAAAAAACAGTATTAATTTTTGGTGGTGGTTATGATACCGATCAGGATAACGTAACGGTAAGAACAGTGGATGATGACGGTAATGCAATTTTCATTGCAGATGCCAGCAGCGGTCAACTGTTATGGTCAGGCGGTAACGGTGGAACCCAGGCTGTTGCGGGCATGGATTACAGTATCCCTGCACGAGTAAAACCGCTTGATATGAAAGGTGATGGTTTGACTGATCGCCTGTATGTTGCAGATGTTGGCGGGCAGATATTCCGATTTGATATTGATAATGATAATGGCAGTGCTTTAGCAAGTTCGATTACAGGTGGGCGAATTGCTGATCTGGCTGGTACGGGTACAGCTAATGCGCGTCGTTTTTATTATCCACCGGATGTTGCGTTAATTGCTAAACGAGGCGAGGCAGCCTATCTTGCATTAGTTGTTGCATCAGGATACCGTGCACATCCGCTTGATACTGAGGTGCAGGACCGTATTTATCTGCTTAAAGACAATGATGTTTATAATATACCGGCTACATATAAAACACTTACTGAAGCAGGTTCTACTGGAATACCCGCTCTATATGATGCAACATTAAATCTTGTTGCTGGTAATGGTAGCGCTGCGCAAAATGATACAGCAAAAATTGCGCTTGATAATTCAAGTGGCTGGTATATCAAACTGGATGACGGTACTAATACAGATACCTGGATTGGTGAAAAAGGTCTGTCAGAAGCGTTGTTTATTGAAGGTGTGGCAGTAGTTACAACATTTATACCTACGACCAATGCAACCAGTTGTGTTCCACAGTCTGGATTGGGCAGGGTGTATTATCTTGATGTGCTTGATGGTTCTGCAGCGTTCCCGAGTAATCTTGATGTGCGAACAGATCGTCATAAAGACCTGACTCGAAGCGGTATACCGCCTACACCAAATGTTATTATTACCAAGGGTGGCGAGCCAACGTTGTGTGTTGGTACTGAATGCGAGGCAGCGGAGTTTGGTCTGGGTGCGCGTAAAACTTACTGGTATGAGGTGGAAAACTAATGAAACAAACGAACAAAGGTTTTACCTTAATTGAATTGATGATTGTTGTTGCGATCATCGGCATTCTGGCGGGGGTTGCTTATCCTTCATATACCAGTTATGTGAAAAAAGCTAACCGGGCCGATGCGATTGATTCTTTGCTGTTACTCTCAGGACGTATGGAAGAGTTCTATATGAACAATGATACCTATGTAGGTGCAACTGTTGGTGCAGCAGGGACGGGATAGGCAGTAATCAAGACTTCGGAAGGTTTGTACACTTTATCTATTCCCAGCTAGCGACAGCATTTGCCTATACAATCACTGCAACACCGGTAGGGGCTGATCCAGAATGTACTACTTTTACCTTAAACCAGTTAGGGCAAAAAGGCGCGACAGGAACAGTGCAGCGAGTTGCTGGTAATAGTTAATAATGAATAATTAAACATTAAATTTATTTGTTAGGCTTTAATACGCAATTCTTTAGGCAACTGAAAATGTACATTTTCAGTTGCCTTTTCATTGGTGATAATGGTTGTTTCAAATAATTTTTCCAGTCGGGTGATGACTTCCTGAACCAGGATTTCCGGCGCCGATGCCCCGGCAGTGACGCCAATGGAATTTGCGTTTTCAAACCAGGCTTCATTTATATCTTCAACGCCATCAATTAAAAAAGCATTAACCTTTTGTTTTTCTGCCAGTTCACGCAGGCGATTCGAGTTAGAGCTATTTGCCGAGCCAATGACCAGGAACACATCAGTTTTATCAGCCAGTGCTCTTACTGCATCCTGCCGGTTTTGTGTTGCATAACAGATATCATCTTTACGTGGCCCCTGGATATTTGTGAATTTATTGCGTAATGCATCAATAATGTTTTTAGTATCATCAACCGATAAGGTGGTTTGGGTAACATAAGCTAATGCGTCCGGGTTTTTTACCTGCAGTGTAGCAACATCTTCCACGGTTTCAATCAGATAAATATTACTGTCTGGATTTTGCTTTGTATTGCCCCAGTGTGCCTTCAACTTCAGGATGACCGGCGTGCCCGATAAGAATGACGTCCTCAGTATTTTTCTCATGCCTGGCAACTTCCAGATGTACTTTTGTTACTAGCGGGCAGGTTGCGTCAAAAATACGTAATTCTCTATTTTTAGCTTCATTGCGCACCTGTTGTGAAACACCGTGTGCACTGAAAATAACAGTAGCGCCATCAGGAATTTCATCGAGTTCTTCAACAAAAATAGCGCCTTTTTTTATAAGGTTGCTGACCACGTAACGATTATGCACAACTTCATGACGCACATAGATGGGCGCAGAGAATATTTCCAGCGCGCGTTCTACGATTTCAATGGCGCGGTCTACGCCTGCACAAAACCCGCGTGGGTTAGCAAGATATATGTTCATTAGCTTATTTTACCTGTCGCGCTTATCAAGTTGAAGGTTTCCAGGTCTAGGGCACCTCTGATTAAGTATCATTAATTCTGCGGGCTTTTAAGCGTACATATTTAAGGCATGTTTTGCAATGAATGCCCGATATTACTAATTCTGGGCCTTCATAAGAAGCATAACGCAGAAGATGTGCGCTTAAAAGCCCGCCCTGTGGGGCGATGCCCAAAAGCCAGGCTCCGCGTTATTGCTTCTTGCCAGGCCCTTAGATAAGCCGGATGCTTTGACCTCCATGGATGGAGGGAATGCAGATTTTGCAGGAGCAAAAATCTGTCAAAGCAATGCCTTGATCCTGGCTTTAGGGCATCGCCAGAATTTATGATACTTAATCAGAGTTGCCCTAGATTAACCAACCTCTGCATGTGCGTTATTGACACCTAAAATGTTAACGGTGAAAACAACTTCATGGCCGGCAAGTGGGTGGTTAAAGTCAATTACTGCGTCGTTACCTTTGAGGCTAATCACGGTTCCAGAAATTTCGTCGCCGTTTGCTGACTCAAACGAATAAGATAAACCAGGCTCGGGAGGCAGTTCTTCAGGAAAATCAGCCAGCGGCATGTAGTGAATATTGTCTTCATCACGGTTGCCAAAACCTTGTTCTGGCGTCAGTGTCAGGGTTTGCGAGTCACCTTCTTTTAAACCAAAAATAGCGAGTTCCATACCGCCGGTGACATCGCCCTTGCCCATGCTTATCTCCACGGGTTCATCATCGAAACTGCTTTCGATTACACTGCCATTGGTTAATGCAATACTGTAATGCATGAGTACCAGGCTGTTCATGTTTATTGTGTCTGTCATAAGGTTTTAAATTTTAGCCGCTAAGTATGCGAGATAGGCAAAAGACGCTTATTATATTTTACTTTCGTTCCCCTGTCGGAAAGCAGTGAAAATATTAAAATGGACGAATATAAAAAAACTTTCACAGCCTCCGGAATGAAGCAACGAGAAATGATAAAAATTATTCACTGTTTTTTATCCGTTTGCTTTCTAAAAACATGTCCAGAATTAACAGTCCCGCGCCTAGTGTAATGGCTGAGTCAGCAATATTAAACGCAGGGAAATAATAACTGGAATAATAAACCTGAATAAAGTCGACGACTTCACCTGTTAATGCACGGTCGATTAAATTACCAATAGCCCCGCCCAGGATTAATGCGATGGCAATTTTAAGTGGTTTATTATCTTTTTGTTTGTCGTCCTGAGTAATTTGTTTTAACCAGAAAAAAAGAAAAATACTAATGACTGTGGATAGGGTAACAAAAAAGATTCGCTGCCAGCCACCGGCTTCACTTAAAAAGCTAAAGGCCGCGCCTTTGTTATACATCAAGGTAAAATTAAAGCCGGGAAAAATGGCGACGGGTTTATGTAATAACAATTCTGCTTCAGCAATTTTTTTTGTCAGCTGATCAAGAACAATTGTTAATGCTGATAGCCATAACCATTTCATGAGTAATTTCTTTTATAAATTGGTTAAGCAAACATACGTTGTTCGCCGTCACCTGCAACATTTTCTACACAACGTCCGCATAGTTCAGGGTGCTGTGCATTGCTACCGACATCTTCGCGATGATGCCAGCAACGTACGCATTTAGTATCTGTTGAGGCGGAAGCTTTAATTTTAATTGTCTGGCCACTTTCAATGGTCGTTTCAATACAGGTCGTATCCGCATCATTTATATTTTCTACGCTGGCTTTTGATGTGATTAGCACAAAACGTAATTCTTCTTTTAATGCTTCAAGCGTGTTTTGTAATTCAGTATCAACATAAAGCGTTACTTCTGCGTCAAGAGACGAGCCAATGGTTTTGTTTGCACGTAAGGCTTCCAGTTCTTTACTGACGCTGGAGCGGATCTGAAGAATGCTTTGCCAGAATTCCATGTTCATTTTTTCATCGGTGTCCAGGGCCATTAAATCAGGGTACCAGTTTTCAAGTAATACTGAGTCACTGTGTTCGCCCGGAATGGCTTTCCATAATTCCTCGGCAGTGAAACTTAAGATGGGTGCGATCCAGCGGCACATAGCCTCGCTAATATGATAAAGCGCCGTTTGTGCTGAGCGACGCGCAGTGCTGTTGCTTTGTGTGGTATATTGTCGATCTTTAATAATATCAAGATAAAAACTACTCATATCAACGTTACAGAAGTGTTGCAGTTTCTGGTAGATTAAATGGAAATTAAAGTCTTTGTAAGCGGCAATAATTTCATTTTGTAATTCCAGGGTTCTGGCTATAACCCAACGATCTAGTGAAAGTAATTCATTGTGTTCAAGTTTATCGGTTGCTGGATTGAAACCATTTAAATTTGCCAGTAGAAAGCGCGCTGTATTTCTGATGCGACGATAGGAATCAGCGCTGCGTTTTAATATTTCATCTGATACCGTCATTTCATTGCTGTAATCACTGCTGGCAACCCACAGGCGTAATATATCGGCACCTAAAGTACCGACAATTTTCTGCGGTGCAATAACATTGCCCAGAGATTTCGACATTTTTTTGCCGTTGGCATCAACGGTGAAGCCATGGGTTAATACTTTTTTATACGGTGCTACACCATTAATGGCTGTTGAGGTCAGTAGTGAGGACTGGAACCAGCCACGATGCTGGTCAGATCCTTCAAGATATAAGTCTGCAGGGAATGGTAATTTGCTTCGTTTATCTAATACACAGGCGTGGGTAACACCGGAGTCGAACCAGACGTCCAGGGTATCGGTGGTTTTGTCGTATAAATTGGCTTCATCACCCAGTAGTTCACTAGCCTGCATGGAGAACCAGGCTTCGATTCCTTCCGCCTCAATTTTTTTTGCCACCTGTTCAATCAGGTTTTGAGTGTCCGGGTGTAATTCACCGGTTTCTTTGCAGACAAATAACGTGATGGGTACGCCCCAGGTACGTTGTCTGGAAATGCACCAGTCAGGCCGGCTGTTCACCATGCCTTCGATGCGCGCCTGCCCCCAGTTGGGTAGCCAGGTAGTTTGTTTTATCGCTTTTTTGGCAAGTTTGCGCAGGCCTGCCTGGTCCATGCTGATAAACCATTGTGGTGTGGCGCGAAAAATAATAGGTGTTTTATGGCGCCAGCAGCATGGATAGCTGTGCTGCATTTTTTCGTGTTTTAACAGCACATGATTGTTTTCAAGAACTTCAATGATTTCCGGGTTAACTTTATTTACATGTTTGCCGGCAAACAGTTCAGTGTCGGCTAAAAATATGCCGTTGCCACCCACGGGATTATAGACTTCCAGCCCATAATGGTTGCCGACAACAAAGTCATCCTGGCCGTGACCGGGAGCAGTATGTACTGCACCGGTACCGGTTTCTGTGGTGACGTGGTCGCCCAGGATAATGGGTACCTGTTTATCGTAAAGCGGATGCTTAACCAGTAAATTTTCCAGAACCTGTCCCCGGCAGCTGGCGAGTTGTTTTGTGTTTTCAAAGCCATAACGCTTAAGTGCACTGTTTGCCAGCGAACTTTCCAGAATTAAACGTGCAGGACCGTTTTGTGTTTCAACCTGAATTAATTCGTAATCAAACTCAGGGTGTAAAGCCACTGCCTGATTGGCGGGTAAAGTCCACGGTGTGGTGGTCCAGATAACAGCCGCGATGTTACCTTCGCCTTGCTCGCATTTGAAAGCATGCTCAAAGTCGCTGTTATTTACCGCGCTGAACATCACATCAATCGCAGGTGATTCTTTGTCCTGATACTCAACCTCAGCTTCCGCTAATGCCGAGCCACAATCCAGGCACCAGTGTACCGGTTTACTGCCCTGATGCAGATGGCCTTTATTTATGATTTTGCCCAGGCTGCGTACGATGTCGGCTTCGAACTGGTAATCCATAGTGAGATAGGGTTTATCCCAGTCGCCCAGTACACCCAGGCGAATAAAGTCTTTACGCTGACCATCTACCTGTTTGCTTGCGTACTCACGGCATTTTTCACGAAAGGTTTTTGCACCAACTTTATTGCCTGCTTTGCCAAATTTTTTCTCGACCATTAACTCTATCGGTAAACCGTGGCAATCCCAGCCCGGTACATAACGTGCATCGTAACCATCAATGGTAAAACTTTTAACGATAATGTCTTTTAGTATTTTATTAACTGCGTGACCGATATGGATATCGCCATTGGCATACGGTGGTCCATCATGTAAAACAAACGTCGGCCGACCATCGCTGGCTTTACGGATTTTTTGATACAGGCCTGATTGCTGCCATTGCTTGAGCATTTCCGGTTCGCGATTGGCCAAATTGCCTCGCATAGGAAAATCAGTAGCGGGTAAATTAAGAGTTGCTTTATAGTCGGTCATTAAATCAATAAAAATTGTTAATAAAAGGTTTATATGGGTGAGCTGGTTAGCGCTGTCGTTTTTTCAGGGTCCACTTAAGAGTAATTTTTTCGCTGCCGCATAATCAATCTGTATCTGCTGTTTTAAGTCATCAAATGAGTCGAATTTTTTTTCATCGCGGATTTTGTGCTGGAATGAAACACATACACGTTCACCATAAATGGATTTATCAAAATCAAATAAATGCACTTCCAGCTGAACATGTTTGCCGTCTACTGTTGGCCGGCGACCAATGTTTGCAATGCCCGCAATATCACCATATTTCTTGCTGTGCATGGTAACAGAATATACGCCATGAAGTGGCGTTTCTGAGCGTTTCAGGTGAATATTTGCAGTAGGAAAACCAATGGTGCGGCCACGTTTGTCACCGTGACTAATATGGCCGCAGATGGTATATGCACGACCTAACATACGATCAGCACTGTTAAGCTGGTTATTGCTTAATGCATCTCGTATCAATGAGCTGCTGACACGCTGGTTTTCGAGGCAGTGCGATTCTATATTGATGACAGAAAAATGTTGTTTTTCACCATATTTCTGCAACAACGCAAAATCACCCTTACGGTCACAACCGAAACGAAAATCGTCACCGACAACCACCAATTTTATCCTGAGCAGGTCAATGAGAATGGTTTCAATAAACTGTGTCGCACTCATGTTCGCCAGTGCCTGGTTGAAATTTAAAAATAACAGGTATTCAGGACGTAGGGATGATTCAAAACTGTTTAAAATGCGGATTTTTTCACTGCGATTCATTAACCGGGAGGCGACTGTATTGTCTTTGGTAAAATATTCTCGCGGCAGCGGCTCAAATGTCATCAAACAGCGGTGCGTATTTAGCCGTGTTGCTTCGGCATAAAGTTGCTCCAGCATTTTTTGATGACCAAGATGCAGGCCATCAAAATTACCGATGGTGAGTACACCATTTTGATGCTGTTTTTGGCAATTGTGCAGGCCGCGTATGATTTGCATGGTTATTGGAAAGCTCTAAAGGTTCTCTACTTATTGAAGATGCATATCCTACCAGTTTCTGCCATTGTGAGTAATGCAGTACAGTAACCAGCAATGACGGAGCATCCTCAGCAGGCTGGCACTAAAAAACATTCCCACTCTACAGTTACCTAAATCTTATTTTTTAAGCTGGCCAGGGCGCAAGCCCTGTAACCAGAGTAAAACAAAATAAACGAAAAGGCCTGAAATTATAATACGGGCAAGATTTGTTAAACGTTCCAGTAAGGCCCATTGGCTCCATTGTGAGGTATCAGGATTCAACCAGGTAATAACGGCCACCATTGCCATGGTGGCAATAAAAATGCGAAAAAGCCAGGCCATCCAGCCAGCTTGCGGCTGAAACGTCGCATCTTTACGCAGTCCGCGATATAGCAGCATGGCATTGATATAGGCGGAAAGACTGGTCGCTAATGCAAGGCCGACGTGTGGCGCCTGGTAGTCCATAAAAACCAGTGGCACGACGAAGAGTATATTCATAAACATATTGCATACCATAGCAATAATACCGATGCGCACCGGTGTACGTGTATCCTGCCTGGCATAAAAGCCGGGAGCCAAAATTTTGATAACAATTAGAGCGGGCAGGCCCAGCATATAAGCCATTAAACTTAAACTGGAAAAATAGGTGTCATGTGTCTGAAAACTTTCCATATTCAAACAGAGAGGCCAGTATCGGTCCGGCGAGAATAAAAAGTCCGGCGCAGGCAGGTATGGTAATGAGTGCTACCAGGCGGAGTGCCCAGTTGAGTGTCTGATTAAATTGCTCTGTGGATGCGCGTGCGTGCTGTTGCGATAACGTGGGTAAAATAACAGTGGCGATGGCGATACCTAATACACCCAGCGGAAACTCCAGCAAACGGTCTGAATAATATAACCAGGTGACACTGCCGGTGACCAGAAAAGAGGCGATGACCGTATCCAGCAATAAATTAATCTGTGCCACAGATGAGCCAAAAATGGCAGGGATCATTAGTATGGACAATTTTTTTAACGCCTTCATGACCACGTTTTATTTTTGGCATGGGCATTAAGCCGAGTTTTAGCAGAGCAGGGAACTGCAGCAGTAACTGGGTTACGCCGGCAATCGCAACCCCCCAGGCAAGTGCCATCAACGGTTCGTCAAAATATGGTGCTAGAAAAAAAGCAGAAGCGATCAGGCATAAATTGAGCAGTACAGGAGTAAATGCCGGTATCGCAAACTGGTGATAACTGTTTAAAATGCCGCCGGCAAAAGCGACCAGTGCGATAAAAAAGATATACGGGAAGGTGATGCGTAAAAGATCAGCGGTGAGCTGCAATTGCCCGGTATTGCTGGTAAAGCCGGGGGCAAATAAATAGACCAGTGCCGGTGCGAAGACCATGCCCAGAATGGATAACACCAATAGAAAGCCACCCAGTGTTCCCGCAACATGGTTAACCAGGTCTTTTAGCGCGGCTTTATCGTGTTTTTCCCGGTATTCTGAAAATACCGGCACAAAAGCCAGCGAAAAAGCGCCTTCACCAAACAGGCGGCGCATGAAATTAGGAATTTTGAAAGCAACCAGAAAAGCATCGGTGCCGCCGCTGGCACCAAAAAAGGTGGCCAGTGTGATATCGCGCAACAGCCCAAATACACGGGATAACAGCGTCATTCCACCTACGGTGAAGGTGGATCGCAGTAGTATTGTACTCAGGGTGGTCTCCAGTATAGTTGAAGGCGAGATTGTACCCGTTACGCGGTATTTTCTAAAGTGTGTTGTTTCTAACCCAGGTATTTCATAGGAATACAGAATTTGTGGACCAGGTTACAACGAGTAAAGGTCGAATTAACAGCATTTAACCTGGTCGAAATAATGTCGATTTTTATTGACAAATCAGTCGAAAACAGGCAATCTACGCGCTCTTTTTATCCAGACGGTTTAGAACATTGGCAAATTCAGCATCATCAAAGAAACGCGCTAGACAGGCAGATATTCATCGCTCACGTAATGTAGATGCACGCTCCATGATGCGTACATGCATTAAACGGGTTTACTATGCGGTAGAAGCCGGTGATAAAGCTGCGGCAGAAGCAGCATATAAAATAGCTTCACCTGTAATTGATCGTATTGCTGGTAAAGGTTTGATTCATGCTAATAAAGCAGCGCGTACCAAGAGTCGTATGAACAACAATATTCGTTCAATGGCGTAAGTTTTACCAGAAACATTGAATTCGAAAGCCGGGCTGACTTTGTCAGCCCGGCTTTTTTATTGGTTGTGGTTTTTTTATTGGCAGCTGATTAATTCCTGGAGATTGCGGGTCTCGCCCCGCTGGCGAGTTACTCTTTGTATGAATAACATCCATGTTATTCACCCTACGGGCCGAGCAAAGCTCGTTCAAATTTGTTCCAGACAAATTTAGTCAACAGCTAAAAAAGTAACCAGAAAAGGCCGCCACAACAGCTACGCCCCTGTAAAAGACACAGGGGTTCCCATTTAGCCAGTATCGTTATCATGCTGTGCCAGGTCGCTCTTGCGCTCCAGCGCTTGCGACATTAGTGCATCCATGCACGTCAACTCGCAAAAACGCTCAGACATGCTGGCACAGAAAGCCCATGATAACGATACTGGCTAAATGGCTTGCTGAGGTGGACTAAAGGTCAAAGTCAAAAACGGTGGAATACTCTAAAGCATGTGTTTCAAAAATAAGCTTTTGTTTGTGCAGTTAGGTTTTGTTTTTTCTTGTTTTTACTCCCTCTTTCGTTTGCTGAATTCTAAGCTGTTGGTAGAGCAAATTCGCCAGGGAAGGCGAATTTAGTCCTGTGCGCCCGGACGGCGCATCAGGACGAGCTCGTAGGCAACAGCTTAGAATTCAGGCACCCGTAGGGCAAACGAATTTGGGCGGCCTTTTCTGGTAACTCTTTTGGGCTGTAGCAAAAGAGTTACTCGCCAGCGGGGCGAGACCCGCAATCTATCAGAAGAAATTAAATGCTAGATGTTAGAAGCGAAAGAAAAAAGTCACAAAAGCACCAGATTATCCCGATGTATCAACTCTGCCTCATCAACATAACCCAGTATCTTTTCAAATTTCTCGCTGGTCTTACCTTTAATTTTCTGACTCTCTAAAGCATCATAGTTAACCAGCCCGCGAGCAATTTCTGAGCCCTCACTGCTGATACAGGAAACCACTTCACCACGTTGAAAATTACCTTCAACGTTGCTGACGCCAACGGCCAGCAGGCTAACACCTGATTTCTGAATGACTTTGCTGGCACCGGCATCAAGATAGAGCTTGCCTGAGATTTTCAGCTGATTCGCTAACCATTGTTTACGTGCAGATATTGGTTCATTATCAGCTGATAGCAAAGTACCAATATTTTCGCCCCGGGCAATTTTCTGTAGAATATTTTCTTCTGCGCCGGAAGCAATAATGGTGTTTGCACCAGAACGTGCGGCACGCTGAGCGGCGGTAATTTTTGTTCGCATTCCGCCCTGACCCAGGGCGCCGCCTTCACCAGCCATGGATAATAAATCACAGTTACTGGCATTTGACTCACTAATTAATGTTGCATTTTTGTTATAGCGAGGGTCCTGGCTAAATAAACCCTGCTGGTCTGTTAATAGAACCAGTGTATCAGCTGCAACCAGGTTGCAGACTAGTGCGCCTAAGGTATCATTATCACCGAAACGAATTTCATCCGTAGCGACGGTGTCGTTTTCGTTGATGATTGGTATAGCGCCCAGTTCAAGCAGTGTTTTTAGTGTGCTGCGGGCGTTTAGATAGCGTTGACGGTTGCATAAGTCTTCATGTGTTAGTAATACCTGGGCAGTATGTATATTGTGTTGTTTAAAGCAGCTTTCGAAATGTTGTATTAAGCCCATCTGGCCTAGCGCTGCGGCTGCCTGTAACTTATGCAGTGCGCGAGGACGTTTTGTCCAGCCAATGCGCGCCATACCTTCGGCTACTGCGCCGGAGGAAACCAGTAGAATTTCCTTGCCGGCTTCACGTAGTTTGGCAATTTGCTCTACCCATGAGGCAATGGCATGGTGGTTAAGGCCGCGACCGTTTTCGGTGATCATCGCGCTGCCAATTTTTATTACCCAGCGCCTGGAGTCGGCAACGGTTTTACGTGTAGTGGTCTGGCGCGTTGTCATTCGTTTTGTTCTTCCTTCTTCTCCTGCCTGTTTATTTGCTCGCTTTGCTGTTTCTGCTCCTGCTCCAGTTCGCGGTCTAACTCAAGCTGCTGCATTATGTCGAAAGCAAGATTTTCTGTGCCTTTTTTACTGATTGCAGAGATGGTATATACCGGCCCTTGCCAGTTTAGTCGTTGAACTATTTCATCCTGTTTAATTTTGAGCTCGTCTTCATCTAACAGGTCTGCTTTGTTTAATACTAGCCAGCGAGGTTTTTCAGCGAGCTCATGGCTGTAAGTATCCAGTTCTTTGATGATGGTCTTAGCCTGTTCTACCGGATCGCTGCCATCAAAAGGCGCAAGGTCAATAATATGCAGTAATAATCGGGTGCGTGACAGGTGTTTTAAAAATTGTATGCCCAGGCCCGTGCCTTCCGATGCACCTTCTATAATGCCGGGAATGTCTGCAATCACAAAACTCTGGTTCATGCCGACCCGCACCACCCCTAAATTGGGGAACAGGGTGGTAAACGGATAATTAGCCACTTTTGGACGGGCAGCGGAAACCGAGCGAATAAAGGTGGATTTACCAGCGTTAGGCAGACCTAACAGGCCGACGTCGGCCAGCACTTTCAGTTCAAGACGTAAATTTCGACGTTCACCAGGTGAGCCGGGTGTGCATTTTCTGGGTGCCTGGTTAACCGAGCTTTTATAACGCGCATTGCCAAGGCCGTGAAATCCACCTTGCGCCACTTTTATTTTTTGATCGTTTTCGGTGATGTCGCCAATGAGCTCGTCGATGTCATCATCATAAATCAGAGTGCCGATTGGTACGGGGATATATAGATTTTCGCCGCCTTTGCCTGTCATTTTTGCGCCGGCGCCCCGCATGCCGGATTCAGCTGTGTAGGTGCGGACATGGCGAAAATCGGCCAATGTGTTGATGTCATGATCGCCGACCAGGTATACACTACCGCCATTGCCGCCGTCACCACCGTCAGGTCCGCCATACTGAATAAATTTTTCACGGCGAAAGCTAACCACGCCAGTGCCGCCATCACCGGCTATAACATATATGGTTGCTTCGTCTACAAAACGCATGTTTGGTCTCTTTGTTCTGGTTGCGGGTAGTTTATCTTAAAATTAATTTGGCAAGGCTTCCATTTCTAGGCACACCGCTTCGCTGCTCCTCGGCAACTGCTCCTCGACAACTGCTCCTGCGTTGCCCTAATAAGTTACATCCGTGTAACGATGCGTTGTCCTACTACTGTCAATCCATGGACATATGCTCGCGCTCCTTGCCTACATGGTTGTAGGCAATAAAAAAGCCCCGTGTGGGGCTTTTTTTAACCGCACTGGCGTGGTAGCAATTAGCTTGCTGGGGCCGCGGCCGCTTCTATTACGCTAATGGTTTTGCGGTTATTAGGTCCACAGGTTTCGAAAACCACATTACCGTTTGCTTTTGCAAACAGAGTGTGATCGCGACCCATGCCTACGTTGGTGCCAGCGTGAAATTTAGTACCACGTTGCCGAACCAGAATATTGCCAGGGACCACTACCTGTCCGCCAAATTTCTTAACGCCAAGTCGTTTCGATTGTGACTCGCGTCCGTTTCTGGTACTACCGGCTGCTTTTTTGTGTGCCATTGTTCCGTTTCCTCTAAAATATTCTTTTAATAAGAGACTATGCAGAAATACCGGTCACTTCGATTTCAGTGTAATACTGACGATGACCTGTTCTCTTTTGATGATGTTTACGACGTCTGAATTTCATGATTTCAACTTTTTTAGCGCGCCCATGAGCTTTGACGGTAGCAGTGACTTTGCCGCCATCAACAAATGGTGCGCCGATGTTAATGTTGTCACCGTCAGCAATCATCAGCACTTTGTCGATTTCGACAGAAGCACCTTCTTCAGCGTCCAGTTTCTCAATGCGACATACGTCGCCTTGAGCTAGTTTATATTGTTTGCCACCAGTACTGATTACAGCGTACATGGGTGTTCTCCGAAATATCGTTACAGAAAGGGCGCGAATTATACGTTGTTGAGAGTGTTCTGACAAGCTTGAATTATATGGTTATAAGATAATAATAAGATTGTATTGTTTTGCCGGATTATTGAATTGCTTGACCTGAGGGTGCTGACTACATAGGATTCACCTATTTCATTTTCACGTAACTGGTCGTAGATCGTTCAACGGGAACTATTTTGACAGAAGTAAAAACTAAACAAGCAGGACAAAAACAGAGTTTTGATGATGTTTTACAGCTTTGTCAGCCTGATATGCAGGCGGTGGATCAGGTTATTCATCAACGTTTAAGCTCAGATGTCGCTCTGATTAACCAGTTGAGTCATTACATCGTAAATTCTGGTGGTAAGCGTTTGCGGCCGCTGCTTGCTGTTCTTGCAGCCAAAATATTTAATTATCAGGGCGATTTGCATCACGTGCTGGCGGCTATCATCGAATTTATTCATACTGCCACATTGCTGCACGATGACGTAGTGGATGAGTCCGGTTTACGCCGTGGAAATGAAACAGCCAATGCCTTGTTTGGTAATGCGGCGAGTGTTCTGGTTGGTGATTTTCTTTACTCACGTGCCTTTGAAATGATGGTGGATATCGATGATATGCGGGTAATGCAGATTCTGGCCACTACCACCAATGTGATTGCTGAAGGTGAAGTCATGCAGTTGATGAATGTGCATGATGCCGAAACCAGCGAAGAGAAGTACATGGAAGTGATTTATTGTAAAACTGCCCGCTTATTTGAAGCTGCAACTCAACTGGGCGCTATATTGTGCAATCGAGAAGAAAAAGAAGTGCAGGCTATGGCAGATTACGGTCGTTATTTGGGTACCGCATTTCAATTGATAGATGATGTTATGGATTACCGCTCAAATAGTGAAGAAATGGGTAAGAATGTGGGCGATGACCTGGCCGAAGGTAAGCCGACATTACCGTTAATCTATGCCATGCAAAAGGGTTCGGCTGAGCAGGTGGCGCTAATTAAGTCTGCCATTGAAAAAGGCGGTCACGAAAAAATTGACCAGGTGCAGGTGATTATTCAACTCACAGACGCATTGTCGTACACAGAAGAAATGGCACAGAAACAGGCGCAATTGGCCATTGATGCGCTTACCTGTTTGCCAGATTCGGAATATAAAACACTGCTTGAAGATATTGCGCGTTTATCCGTGCACCGAGATCATTAAGGCAAAAAGATAAAAGCATTTTCGCCGCGAAAGTCGTTCCTGCACTTACGATATTTGCCCGTCCATAGGCGTCAACGCAAATGACGCAAAAAAATATTATCCACAGATGAACGCAAATTAAAGCTTTTTCTTTTTGGTTTTTGAATTATCTGCGTTCATTTGCGTTCATCTGTGGATTAAATAAAGCTTTTTTATTCACGGTTTATGCGGATGATCCTGTTTTTAGCGTTTTGAGTCTAAAATGTTGATAGAATAGGCTTTACTAATTGTAGCTTCACAGAAACAGGTCGTATTGGTGACAAAAGGCAGCTTATATGTAATTTCCGCAGCATCTGGCGCGGGTAAAACCACCCTGGTCAGTGCGGTGTTGCAACAGGTTCCAGAAATAGAGGTTTCAGTATCGCATACCACACGGACTCCTCGCGAAGGCGAAGTGGATGGGGTGAACTACCATTTTGTTGACAAGGATAAATTTGAAAAAATGGTGGAGGCGGGTGAGTTTTTTGAGTCTGCCTCAGTATTTGGTAATATGTATGGCACTTCGCGGCAGCATATTCAGGAGCAGTTGCTCAAGGGAAAAGATGTTATCCTTGAGATTGACTGGCAGGGTGCGCGACAAATCAGACAGTTGATGACTGACTGTAAGTCAATATACATTGTGCCACCGTCAATTACCGCTTTGCGAGATCGCTTGAGCAAACGAGGTCAGGATGATGAAGCGGTCATTAATAAGCGTATGCAAGAAGCAATCAGTGAAATGTCGCATTATGCTGAATTTGAATATCTGGTTATTAATGATGACTTTAATGAAGCGAGAGATAATCTAGCCGCTATAATTAAGGGCAACCGCATGTTATTTGAGCATCAGCAACAGAAGCATGCAGAGTTGCTGGCAGCACTTTTAAACGCGGCTGATTAATCAGTGCTTGCAAGCATTTAAATTCAGAGAGCTTTGCACGATAAACTTATAATATATTTGGAGAGTAAAAAATATGGCACGTCTAACAGTAGAAGATTGCCTTGATAACGTAGAAAATCGATTTGACCTGGTGCTGGTAGCCTCGCAACGTGCTCGTCAACTGGCAATGGGCGCAGAGTCACTAGTGCCAGAAGATAATGATAAGCCGACGGTGATAGCATTGCGAGAGATTGCAGAAAATTTAATTAACAGAGAAATTTTAGACGCACCAGAAAAAACAACGATGGATGATGTCGACGCGATGATTGAAGGCGATTTATCTGTAGAGCTTGAGAGCAGCCTTAAGGCAAGCTTTAATGAAAATATTTAATTAGGTGCCTGTCCGAGAATAGAGAACCTGCTCAGCAACCGCTCCTCGGTTACCGAGGAGCGGTTGCCAAGGAGAAGTTATCGAGGAGCAACAAACCTGTCGATTTCTATTTTCAGATAGCCTCGTGGCTGGTTTGTTAAAATCAAGGGCGCCTACAGGATTACGCCTACAGGATTAATAGAAGCGACTTTAATAATGAGCATATCAAACGCATGTTATATGTGTGTTTGATATGTTTTTTTGTTGAGTCATTATTTTCTATACAATTATCTCTATAAATTGTTAGATTAGACAAATGACTGAAGTTAGCTCACAAAATGAAGTAGGACCGATAACGGAAGAGCGTTTTTTAATTTCTGATCTTTGTGATCTGATTTCGCAATATATGGATCAGGAGCAGGTAAAGGAAGTTTATGCCGCCTATCTTTTTGGAGCGCAAGCACATGAAGGGCAACTTCGCGTTTCAGGGGAGCCCTACATCTACCACCCCATCGCTGTTGCGCGTATTCTTGCGCAAATGCACATGGATGTTAAAAGCATTGTTGCTTCCATTTTGCACGATGTTTTAGAAGACACCCCGGCAACCAGAAAATTAATTGAACGTGAATTTGGTCAGGACGTCGCACATTTAGTTGATGGCGTTAGCAAGCTGACACATATCAAATTTAAAAATAAGATAGAACAGCAGGCAGAAAACATACAAAAAGTCTTGCTGGCCATGGCGAAAGATATTCGCGTCATTATGATCAAACTGGCAGACCGCTTGCACAATATGCGGACACTTGCGGCATTGAAGCCGGAGAAGCGCCGCCGTATTGCCCAGGAAACTCTGGATATCTATATTCCTATTGCTAATCGCCTGGGTATTTATACCATTCGTCATGAACTGGAAGATCTGGTTTTTAAAGCAATGCATCCAGTTCGTTACCGTGTACTGGAACATGCGGTAAATAAAGTCAGTGGTCACCGAAATGAATTAATCGATAAAATTAATCAGGCTCTCGGTGCAAGACTGGTTGAAATGTCGATTGATGCGCAGATTGTTTCGCGTAAAAAACATCTATTTAGTGTATATAACAAAATGCGCGACAAGCATTTGCCATTCAGTAAAATTCTGGATGTTTATGCACTACGTGTTTTAGTCGATTCCGTTGACGACTGTTACCGTGTCCTTGGCATTGTGCATAATTTATTCAAACCTATACCCGGGCGATTTAAAGATTACATTGCGATTCCTAAAAGCAATGGTTATCAGTCATTACACACTGCCTTGTACGGGCCGCATGGTATTCCATTGGAAGTGCAGGTGCGCACACATGAAATGGACAAATTTGCGGAAAGTGGCATTGCTGCGCACTGGTTGTATAAATCACCGGACGAAAAAGGTGAGATTGCTGCGCATGCCAGAGCACGTGACTGGTTGACCGGGATTTTAGAAATGCAGCAGTCGGCCGGTGATTCGCTGGAGTTTCTTGAGAATGTAAAAGTTGATTTATTTCATGATGAAGTTTATGTCTATACTCCTGAAGGTGACATTTTAAAGCTGCCGAGAAATTCAACACCGGTAGATTTTGCCTACGCCGTGCATACCGATATTGGTAATCGCTGCGTTGCAGCAAAACTGGATCACAGCTTTACGACATTAAACACACCACTATATAGTGGCCAGACGGTGGAGATTATTACTTCACCAAGTTCGCATCCGAATGTGGCCTGGTTAAATTATGTTGTTACTGCAAAAGCCAGAAGTAATATTCGAAATTACCTGAAAAGTATGCACTCTGATGAGGCCATGACGCAAGGACGGCGCTTGCTAGAGCGTTGTTTAAAACCGCTGGGTATGCGCCTTGATGATGTTAAGAAAAAAAATCTTAAAGCGGTTTTAAAAGAATATGGTTTTACTAAATTAAGTGAATTGCTGGAAGATGTTGGTTTGGGCAATCGTCCTCCAAGCCTGGTGGTCAGGCGGCTGGTTCCAGAGCGTGTTTCTGATGGTAAATCAGAAGAAATAAAGGAAATGAAATCTAAGTCGCCGCTTGCGATTAGCGGTACCGAAGGCATGGTGGTCGCTTATGGTCGCTGCTGTTATCCTATTCCAGGAGATCAGATTGTGGCTAAATTAAGTAAAGGTCGCGGCATCGTTGTGCATCGCGAAGGCTGTAAAAATCTTGAGGCCTTAAAAAAACGCAATAAATCGGATAAGTATCTTGACGTGCACTGGGCAGATGATGCCAGTGGTGAGTTTAGCTGTGAGATAAAACTTGAGATAGAAAATAAAAAAGGTTTGTTAGCAAGAACGGCAACCGTTATTTCCGATTGCGGTGTTAATATTGAAAATGTTTACATGGAAGATCGTGATGGTTTTTCCATGAATCTGTTATATCTGATTAAAGTGAAAGATCGTAATCACCTGGCAGCATTGATGCGTCGATTACGCCGCATTATAAACGTGATGCGAATTGCACGCCTGTAACTAGATACCGACAGCTACCCTGAAAAATAACTAAAAAAAGAGACTAAGATGGTTAAAGAAATTATATCGACCGATAAAGCGCCACAGGCAATTGGCACATACTCGCAAGCAGTTAAGACAGGTTCGACGGTTTATCTGTCGGGTCAGATTCCACTGGTCCCTGAAACCATGGAAATGCTTGAGGGTGATATTAAGCAGCAGATACACAGAGTTTTTCAAAATTTGCAGGCCGTTGCTAATGCAGCTGGCGGTGATTTAGCGGATATAGTGAAGTTAAATGTTTTTCTTACTGATTTATCGAATTTTCCATACGTTAATGAAGTCATGGCCGAGTATTTTCAGAAGCCGTACCCGGCACGTGCTGCAGTTGGTGTAGCAGCGCTGCCGAAAGACGCTGGCGTGGAAATGGATGCGGTTCTGGAATTGTAAATCCTGTTTCCTTCCCACCCGGGACGGACTGTGAAAAAATTCAAAAACATTTAGCCGCAAAGGACGCAAAACAACGCAAAGAAACAAATCATTTTTTATTCTTTTCGCTTTTTTGCGTCCTTTGCGGCAAAAATATCTTAAGCTGACGGTATTAAGAATACCTTTACAGTCTCGGGAGCATGGGAGCAGGGGTTGTATCGATGGGCACTGTAATAATAGAAAAGGACAATGCAGAAAATTTTGAGTATCAGTCAGTCCAGATACTCAATGGTGTGGGTCCTGCTGTTGCCGAAAAACTAAAGCGCCTCGAAATATATACTATACAGGATGTATTGTTTCATCTGCCGCTACGTTATGAAGACAGGACAAAATTAACCGCCTTAGGTTCTTTGCAACTAGGTCAGCAGGCACTGGTTGAAGGTGTTATTGATCATTGCGAAATAAAGTATGGTGGCGGTGGTCGCCGCAGTTTATTGTGTTACCTGTCTGATAATACTGGCGCGATTGTATTACGTTTTTTTCACTTTAATAATGCGCAGCAAAATAATTTGAGCAATGGAAAAAGGTTGCGTTGTTTTGGTGAGGCCAGGCGCGGTGCTACCCGGCTGGAGTTTGTGCATCCAGAATATCAGCTTATTCAGGAAAACGATTGTGTTATTGAGCAATCGTTAACGCCGGTATATCCTAAAACTGAAGGCGTTCATCAGACCCTGCTGAAAAAAATATCTGATCAGGTTTTAACTAAAATAAATCAGGGGGAGTTGATTGACTGGCTGCCTGAGCAGGTGAGGCAGAAACATCAGTTCCCGGATCTGATTACTGCATTGTCCTATGTTCATCGTCCGCATAAAAATGCAAATGTTTTTGCGTTAAACGAGTGCAAAACAAAAGCGCAACAACGATTATTATTTGAAGAGTTACTTGCTCACCAGTTAAGTCTTCTGCAGGCGCGTTATGAAATCAAGAAAGTTTCGGCGAAAAAAATACTGGTTAAACAAGATGACTATTCAGCATTTATAAAAAGCCTGTCATTTGATTTAACCCGCGCGCAGGAAAAAGTGATAGCAGAAATATATTCTGATATTAGTAATGCTCATCCAATGTTACGGCTGGTGCAGGGCGATGTTGGTTCGGGTAAAACAGTTGTTGCCGCTGCTGCTGCAATGGCGGCGATTAATGCGGGTTATCAATTTGCCATTATGGCGCCAACTGAAATATTGGCGGAGCAGCATTACCTCAATTTTAAACAATGGTTTGAAGAAAAACATTGTTTGTTATTAACAGGTAAAGATAAAGGAAAAGTGCGCCAGCAAAAATTAACTAAAATGCTTACTGGTGAATCTCAAATTATTATTGGTACCCATGCCCTGTTTCAGGACGATGTCGAATTTAAGCAGTTGGTCTTACTGGTGGTAGATGAACAGCATCGTTTTGGTGTTCATCAGCGCCTTGCTCTACGTGAAAAAGGCGCTGCCAAAGATAAGGTAAAGGGCAAGATGAAAGACTGGCGCGATAATATCGCACCACATCAGTTGATCATGACGGCAACACCCATTCCCAGAAGTCTGGCAATGACTGCCTATGCTGATCTGGATTACTCCGTGATTGACGAATTACCCACAGGGCGTAAGCCGGTAACAACCGTGGTGGTTTCGACATCGCGTAGAGATGAAGTTGTTCGACGTATCAAAAAAGCCTGCGAAAAAGGAGAGCAGGCCTATTGGGTATGCACATTGGTTGAAGAGTCTGAGGTTTTACAGTGTCAGGCTGCAGAGGTAGCGACTGAACAGTTAACAGCAGAATTAACAAATGTGTCTGTTGCTCTGGTTCATGGCCGTATGAAACAGCAGGAAAAGCAGTTAATTGTTAGTCAGTTTAAAAATAAAGAAATTGACTTACTGGTCGCAACAACGGTTATTGAGGTCGGTGTGGATGTACCCAATGCTTCATTGATGGTAATAGAGAATGCAGAGCGTTTAGGTCTGGCGCAATTGCATCAGTTAAGAGGCCGTGTGGGTCGTGGTACAAAACAAAGTGCCTGCGTATTAATGTATCAGCCACCACTGTCACAACTGGGCAAGCAGCGTTTAGCTATCTTGAGAGAAACCAATGATGGCTTTAAAGTGGCTGAAAAAGATCTGGAGTTACGTGGTCCGGGAGAAGTGCTGGGTATCAGGCAGACCGGTTTAATGCAGATGCGAATCGCCGACATTGTGCGTGATGAACCCTGGTTCGCGGAAGTAAAAGCTACGGCACAATATATTATTAAACAACATCCCAAAGCGGTTGAACCCCTGGTACGTCGTTGGTTGGGTAAGGCAAACCGGTTTGCTAATGTTTAATGGTGGGCATGTTTTTTTACTCTGCTGCGAACTACAATATTTCTGGCTTTTGTGTAGTGCATGGGCTATTAATTAATCGTGAATTCAAATTATTAATACTACCGATGACGCACTGAATGATATCCCATGTAGAAAATCCATCCCTTGATACAGTTAACTTATCCATTGAGCCAGACGCTCATCAGGATCAGCGTATTCTGCAAACTCAGATTATCCGGCTGATTACAGGTTCGGGTTTTAGTAATGTTGCAGGTATTGCGATGGCAATTATCTGGGTGGGATTGATCTGGAAAGATTTGCCGCATGAAGTTTTAAGTGTTTGGCTTGGGGTGATGATGCTGCTGTTTTTTTATCGCTTTGCAGTGCACTATTTCAAATTATATTCTGCTGAAAGTAAATTGCCGCACAATAAGTTCATTGTTCGACGCTGGTATCTGGTTTCCGTTTTTCTAACGGGTGCAGGTTGGGGTATTACTTCTACCCTGATGTTCCCTTTTAATGATTTGCATCAAGTTGTACTTGCTTTTATTCTTGTTGGTGTTTCTGCTTCTGGTGTTGCCTATTCCTCCGTTGCCTGGGTGTATTATGGTTATGTCGGTTGTGTCCTGTTGCCATTAATGGTTCGTTTTTTTTATATAGGTGGCGAGATTTATTACGCCTTATCTGCAATGACGGGTTTTTTTTTAGGGGTGATGATAATGGCGGTTCACCGCATGTATAAATCGTCAACGGCAGAGCTTGAGTTGTCGTACAAAAATGAAGCATTAATTGGTGGTTTGACTAAAGCGAGTGCGAGTCTGGAAAGGCTGAACGATGATTTAAAAGATGAAATAGATCATGGCAAAAAAATAGAAGCTGAGCTTAAAGCGGCTAAAGAAAATGCTGAAAAAATGAGTCAGGCAAAAGGTGAATTTTTAGCAAACATGAGTCATGAAATCCGCACACCAATGAATGGTGTTATTGGCACTTTACAGTTACTGGAAGATACAAATTTAAATTCAGAGCAAAAAGAGTTTGTTGTCATAGCACATAAGTCAGCCGATGCTTTGCTGGCTATTTTGAACGATATTCTGGATCTGTCAAAAATCGAGGCGGGTAAATTAAATTTTGAAAACATACCATTTGACTTTAAGCAAATCATAAAAGACATCGTTACGCTTTATTCATTAAAGTCGGAACAGCAGGGTGTTTTGCTGGTACAAAAAATTGATGAATCGTTACCTGCCTCATTAATGGGTGACCCCACTCGCATACGTCAGGTGATTGTTAATCTGGTTTCAAACGCGTTGAAGTTTACTGATCACGGTGAGGTGAAAATTAATGTTGAAGTTGTTAAATTCGATACCGGTGCTGATATAGATAACATAGAGGTGAAAGTATCGGTATCGGATACTGGAACAGGTATTCCCGAAGCGGCACAAAAAACATTGTTTAATGCCTTTACCCAGGCGGATGGTTCAACCACAAGAAAATATGGTGGTACCGGCCTGGGACTGGCTATTGTTAGTCAGCTTGTTGAGATGATGGGTGGCATATTGGGTGTCGATAGTGTCGAGGGTGAAGGCTCGATGTTCTGGTTTTCTGCTAGTTTCCAGTGTAGTGATGAAAAACCAGAGAACTCATCAGTTTCCCGTTCAGAAACCAGGCCGGTACAGCTAGATGCAAAAATTTTATTAGTCGAAGATAACCCAATCAATCAGATGGTGGCGCAAAAAATGCTGGAAAAAGTGGGTTTGAAGCCGATGCTGGCGAATAACGGTGTGGAGGCTATGCAGCTACTAAATGAGCATACATTTGACCTGGTGTTAATGGATTGCCAGATGCCGGAAATGGATGGTTTTAATGCCACCCGCGAAATTCGAAAGTTGCAGATAAAGGCGGCAAATAAGCATTCAATCCCGGTGATAGCAATGACTGCGAATGTAATGTCAGGCGACCGTGAACGCTGTCTTGAAGTAGGTATGGATGATTATATCGGCAAGCCAGTACAGCGCGACCAGCTGGAATCTGTACTTGGAAAGTGGTTGGCTTGAGAAAACTTTTTTCACCACAGAGGCACAGAGAGCACAGAGGTTTTATAGTTGTGCGCCTGCGGGGCACAACTAATAATAAAAAATGTTTTCTCTGCGTCCTCTGTGCCTCTGTGGTGATATGTTTTTAATAATAATTTTTTGTAAAAGCGTGTTTCGCGTTAAAATACCTCTCCTGTCTGTCACTATGTAAATACTACTGTGAGCTCAAAGCAACGCTGGTATCGGCGTAATCAACTGTTTAATCAATTCATTCCGCCTTCATTATTGCCCTGGTTATTTGATGCCTCATCGTTAACAGCGCGTATGATTGATTTGTGTGGTAAAGATTTTTCTGTGCGAGTGGTATCTCAGCAGTGGCAGAAATTAACCGCAGAAGAAACCTCAGCTATGTCATTAAGCCATGTCCATTCTGCTTTGGTCAGGCAGGTTTTATTGTGTTGTGACGACAAACCCCTGGTATACGCCAGGACCGTTATTCCGGCAACAACTATTCAGGGTGCGCAGCGACGATATGCAAACATGGGAAGCAGGCCGCTAGGTGCAATGTTGTTTGCTGATAGAACCATGCGCCGTGAAGATGTCCAGGTTGCTATATTGCCCGTTTTACATGAGGCAAATCAATTTTCAAAGGCTGATGAGCCCGTGTGGGGCAGGCGCTCGGTTTTTCGTGTGGCAGGGAAACCGCTTTTGGTCAGTGAGTACTTTTTACCTGATTTTATCAAGCACGGGAAATAGCCGCTTATCGTTGCTCTTTCGACTCAAGACCGACGATAAACGACAGTTGTTTTTATTCTTTTATCTCAGTAATCTTATTTATGATAATGGGTGTACTTGGCACGTCTGATGCGAAAGGACCACCAGGGCCTGTCGCGGTACGTGAGATTGCGCCAGCAACATTGTTACCTTCGATAACTTTGCCAAAAACAGTATAACCCCAGCCAGACATTGATTTACTGGTGTGATCTAAAAAAGCGTTGTCCGCCGTATTAATAAAAAACTGGTTGGTTGCTGAATGTGGCGCACTGGTGCGTGCCATGGCTATCGTATATTTCAGGTTTTTCAGGCCATTATCGGCTTCATTTTGAACTGGATCTTTGGTATCAACTTTTTTGTAGTCTGCAGTGAATCCGCCACCCTGATTCATAAAGTCTTTAATAACCCGGTGAAAGATCGTGCCATCATAGGTGCCAGCATTTACATAATCTAAAAAGTTAGCAACGGTTTTTGGCGCTTTTTCAGGGAAGAGTTCGAAAATCATTGTTCCTCTGCTGGTTTCTACTTTAACTTTGGGGTTTGCAGCATGTGCCAGCTGGATCTGAAAGGTTAATGCTAAAGCTGCAATGCTGAGTAATAGTTTATTAAGTTTCATGTTTAACTCTTGTTAAGATTTTAAAGTGGGTGGAATTTAACTTAAATGACTTAGTTTGTCAGCTTTTTACATTGTTTTGTTGTTTAGTATTTACGGTTGAGTTTTTATTGAACATTGCGGGTCTCGCCCCGCTGGCGAGTTACTCTTTAGTCTGCAACCACAACGGGTTAAATGGCTTGCTGAGGTGGCTGCAAGATCACAAGAAAAAAACAAGCCTAAAACCGAAAGGCTGACCTTCATTTCAATAAGATAAAGTGTAGTAGTGTCATTACCAGGGGAAACTGTCCGAATTTCCCCCTGGTAATGAATATCGGAATATCTGTTAAAGAGGGTTTGGTGAAATCTGCGATAACAGACTTTCGTAAATTCATCTGAAGGAAAAACGACCCATACAGAGACGTTCGGTTAATTACTGCATGTTTGACTTATATCAGATAATCGAGCATCCATGTATGTTGATATTATCTTGTTTGATTTTTTCATATTTCCCTGATGAATGAAGTCATTCTTAGCACTCGAGGAATCGTTTGTTAACTAGTGAGTCATGTTCTCTAATTACGGTAAATCGATTTTCTCAATATTTAGCATCATAACAATAACTAAAGGTAAAATTCAATGAAGAAGATCCTGGTAGTAAGTCTCACTGGCGCTAAGTGCGCTCATAGTCGCTCCATCAGCCGTTGCGTTTGAGCTGGATATTGAACCATCCGGTTTTGTCGATATTGTATGGACGCTCTCCGATGGTACTGACTTAGGCAAGAATGGTGAAGAGGGTAGATTTGATACCTCGGGTGAGCTCGATGTAGAAAGTAAACTTAAAGAAGGCGTCACCATGCGATTTGATGCTGATGTGAATTCATCCACTGGAGCTTCTGATTCTGCCCGCCTGGAACAAATCTATTTGAAATGGGATATCGACCCAAAAATGTCGCTAATGGGTGGTGTGTTTAATAACAAGCTAACCTTTGAGCGTGAAGACAAGCCGGATATGTATCAGGTTACCCATGGCCAGTTGTGGGACATCTGGAGTTCATCAACTGCTGAAGATGGTAACAACCTGCAAGGTCTTGAATTCAATTATCAATTTGACAAAGTTAACCTGATTATCGGTTACTTGAATGATTTAAATGACACTCCAGAAAAGAACTCCGTGGAAGTTGCCGCCGAAATCAAGCCAGTAAAAGACCTGAACATCACGCTTGGTTTGATCACGCAGGATCAAAATCTTGAAAATATTTTCGACATTTTTGCCAGTTACAAAATGAAAAAGTGGCTTTTTGCAGGTGAGATATTGATTGCTGACGAATTGGTTGATAACGGAATTATGCTTATGACCAACTTTCAATTTAATGATAAATTTTCTGCCACAGCGCGTTATGATCTGGTGAGCTATGAGAGCGCATTTTTGGCTGATGACACTTCTTCATTAACCATTGCAGGGCTTTATAGTATATTTCAAGGAATCTATTTGTTAATGCTGAAATCCGTTTTAATAATGACGATAATCAACCAACAACAGCACCTTTACTTAGTTGGTGAGGGTGATGGCACCACAGCACGTTTGAATTTGCTGGCAACTTTCTAAAAAGCATAGTAACTGATTGTATGATAGCGGTAGTCTTTATGGCTGCCGTTTTTTATTGTTTGTATAATCCTAAATAAATCAGTTGGATCGACCGCTGTAGTGCTCCTGCAAAACGGCACTTCCACCATCCATGGCGGTCGTAGCGAGAGCGATCAAGGTGTTGAATATACGATACTTTATCGGTTATTTTGAGCGAAAACGTATCACCCATTCGGTTTTCAGCAGGGATGCTGTTATATCGCGGATGCAGGATGCATAAGAGCGTGAGTTCATAATGTTTGAGAGAGTCCTGTAGATTCAGTATTGGTCGTTCGCAGTCGGTTCAACTAATTTATTTAGGATAATGTATCAAACGGGATCCAAAAACGCGCGACGTCATCATCAGCTTCCAACAAGCAAATGGTTTGACAGTTGATGGGAAAGTTAGTGATTATTTTTGACACGCTTAAGGTAATCAGCCAATAATAAAGCGTTATTAATATGTCGACGTTGCAGATTGATAGGGTCGTAGGCTTTACTACTGCCGCTGCAATCTGGGCAATATATTCAATTACACTAACAGACATTACAGGCAGGTACAGCGATATTTATCTGAAGCTATTAATAATATATCTGCCGATACTCAAGACAATCTTTCGCTGTAGTATCAGCTGTCACTATACAAGCTATAAGACTTTTCGGTTCTGCCTTACTTGGTTTAGTTGGATTTGCTAGACGTAAAAGTCACGCATATTACTGATCATACATTATGCAATTTAGCCTCACCATCGTGCGGGGTTTATTCCGTTTCAGTAATATATATCTGATATCGACCGTCGAGAGGGTTTTCTTCTTATTGTTTTACATGGAATCTTGCACATTTAGGGATGACTTCTCATAAACTAAAAATATTTTTAGTTTTCACGCAGTCTAGGTGAATTGCGAATATTCTTTTAATTACTCCAGATGATGCTGCCACATCTGGGTCTATTACTTTAATCATAAAGTACTCACTCGATATCTGATAAGCCTTGATGATTGCACTTAACCGGTTATCGTACGAGTTCAGGATGGACCAGGCTTGAGAAACGTTATCAGGTCTGTAGTGAAGTACCCACATAGCTTATAAATCCATCGTTATTAGAAAATAGGACAATATAGCGATCAATAAAGCAATAAGGCCATAGTGCAGCCACATACATAAACCGGGCAGGTCACCACAGGTTTTTTTAAACTTGCAGCTGGTACAAATCTTTTCTTTTGTAGTTGTAATTATTTTCATGTAATTTTGAAAAAGTAATGATGTACTGAAGTGTTTAGTATAGTTTTAAAAGAAAAGACGGATCAGGATCATAATTATTCCCTGTTTATTTTCAGTCATTATCAACTGTTTGGAACAAAGTAAGCTGGCTACAATCCCTAAGCCCTGGCGGCAAGATAAAAATATTCATGAAAAAAATTATTCAGACATAGTCGCCTTACGTGATAACTGGGTTTTGTTGATACCGATGGAGCGCAGGAAAAGTGTAACTAGTTCAGTGCTGAGCTCATTAAGACTAACATCAACCAGTCTGTCCTGTGGTTGCAGGCATTTTTGAATCAATGTTTCACGTACCATGCCCTGAAACATTAATCCTGCGCTTAAAATGGTTATTTCACGATGCGGAATATCGTAGGGCAGGGTCTCATTTAAGCCAAATTCGATGTAATCGGTAAAGCTTTTCCAGCGATTTTGGAAAAAAGCCAGTGTCGCAGGATTTCCTTCAAGCAGGCTATGCAGCTCGATCCTTAAAATATCCGGATTTTGCGCAATGTTTTTGATGTAGACCTGGGTCATGCCTGCAAGCACGTCTTCAAAGTTTGTGCCGTGGCTAACGATGGTATCGACATAACTCTGGCGCTGACAGGAAAATTTATTTAATACGGCAGTATACAGGGTTTGTTTTGAATCAAAATGCCGATATAGAATAGCCGGGCTAACATTTACTGCACGCGCGATTTCATCGACCGAAACGCCATGAAGTCCTTTACTGGCAAAAAGGCCCTGAGCAGCAGCAAGAATGCTTTCTTTGCGCTCAGGGCCTGAAAGTCGATGACTCAACTTTGCTCGTCCGCTAAATGCTTTAGTCAGACTTATGCAGCTTTTTGAATCATAAAGACGAATTTGCCGTCTTCTTCACCGCTAGATTTCAGCTCATTACCTGTTTGCTTGCAAAAGGCTTCAAAGTCTTTTACCGAACCCGGGTCAGTAGCAATAATTCTAAGAGTTTGGCCTGCTTCCAGTGCTGAAATTGCTTTTTTAGCGCGAAGGATAGGAAGTGGGCAGTTTAAACCGCTAGCATCTAATTCTGAATCAAAGTCACTCATGGTGATCTCCTCATTTTAGTTTGTAGGTTTACTAAATAAGGAAACTCTAAACAAGTCATGATGGCGATCTTGCTGTCCAAAAAATTCCAGCTACTGCGTTAAAAATCTTGCCAATAGCCAGCTATTAGCTGCAATCTTTGCCTTGTATCTGAAATTTTTGAATAGCAATCTCATCAACCAGACTTATTCAGAGGTTCCATAAACATTTAGTGGGTGTTTTTATATAAGTAAGACTATTTATATAAGTAAACGTTTACTAACTTACGGGAAAAGACGGTTGATGTCTATGACAATTTGTCGTGTTTGTTGTTTTTTTTTAGTGTAGAAAAATGCTAATCAAAATCTACGGATTATATCTCAAGATGGATTTCATCAGAATCGATAGACAATGGTATGGCCTGTAATTCATCACCAAGACATGGGCCAGCAATGCATTTACCGGAATTAATCATAAACAATGCATCATGTGTGGCGCATTGTATTAATGTTTTGTCCAGATCAAGAAACTGATCGTCCTGCCATTCGAGACTGGCGCCGGTATGTGGGCACTGGTTGTAATAGGCAAAAAACTCACCATCCTTGTGTACTACAAAAATAGATTGTATTTTGCGGTTAATTTTAATATCGAAACCTTTACTGCCGGGGTCTTCGATGTCGCTGGTTTTGCAGAGAATGTGTTTCACAACGTATGGTAGAGTAGCGTTAAATTTTGAATTATACCGAAGTATCGGTTGGATGCCATGCAATCAATTTTCATGCGATTTAATGAGGCTGAAATTACTGTTATTGCTCTATTGAGCATAATAACAATTTTGCTGGTTGTTCTCGTCTTGCGCTTAAATAAAATATTCAGTGAACTGGATTATAAATCTGATGAGCAGTCGCGACATGCTCATGGCCTGCAGGAAAGCTTTCAACGCACCAGAGCGGCTTTATTTGAAGCGCAGGGCAATATGCAGCTGAAGATGGAGCAGCGTTTTGGTGAGGTGCAGCATGCTTTAGAAAAAAGGTTGGGAGAAATGTCACAGGCATCGGTTGAGCGTTTGGCTAAATCAAGCGAAGGTATGCAGCAAAGCCTGCAGCTGCAATTACACAGTTTGCAGAAAATAAAATCAGATTTTGAACAACGTTTTGGTGATATGCAGCAAAGTATTGAAAAACGTCTTGGCGAAATGTCAAAACACAGTATTGAAAGTTTTGCTAAATCTAATAATGAGTTGCATGAAATCTTACAGAAACGGTTAAATGAAATTAGTGGGCAGGTAGAGCAGCGCCTGGACAAAGGTTTTGAAAAAACCACTGAAACATTTACCGATGTGGTTAAACGGCTGGCGCTAATTGATGAAGCGCAAAAACGAATCACCGAGCTTTCCAGTAATGTGGTGAGTTTACAGGAAGTGTTAACCGATAAGCGCTCACGTGGTGCTTTTGGAGAAGTGCAAATGGCAGGCTTGATCAGCAATGTTATGCCAGAAGGAAGTTATGCACTGCAACACTCATTAAGCAATGGTACACGTGTAGACTGCATGATGTTTTTACCGGATCCCACCGGGCATATTTCGATTGATTCAAAGTTTCCGCTCAATTCATTTCAGAAAATGATGGATGACGAAGCTAGCGAGACTGATCGAGTAAATGCAGAAAAACAGTTTCGTTTAGATATTAAAAAGCATATTAAAGATATTGCAGATAAATATATTATTGAAAATGAAACCGCCGATGGTGCCATTATGTTTATTCCGGCAGAAGCGGTGTTTGCAGAAATACATGCACATCAGCCGCAGCTGGTTGATGATGCGCAACGTGCCCGTGTCTGGATGGTGTCACCAACTACTTTGATGGCCGTGTTGACCACGGCAAGAGCAGTATTAAAAGATTCTGCGACACGTAAACAGGTGCATGTCATACAGGAGCACCTGGTGTGTCTGGCAAGAGATTTCGATCGTTTCAGGACGCGTATGGATAATCTTTCAAAACATATTAAACAGGCAAATAGAGATGTTGAAGATGTGAATATTTCTGCAAATAAAATTAGCAATCGATTTGAAAAAATTGAAAAAGTAGAGCTCAAAGAAGAAGACGTTGAACTTTTAGAGGCGGATTCTAAAAGTTAATAAAAAGCCAAAATAAGTACCTGAGGTCACTGCTGTCGTTAACAAATAAAATTTATTTCAACAGGCTGATGTAGCAGGCCTGGATAAGGGTCATACTAATCCGAGGCATGAACCGGACACATCTATCATCGACACGCCGTAAAGCCATCCATGGCGGCTCAACACCCGCGTCCATGCGGGTGATGGTCGTTGATAAATGCATCCGGTCCACAACTCTGGCAGTTAACGGGACGGCAGTGACCTGAGATAAATGACTAACTGATATTTTTCCAAAAACGGCATATACTGCCATGGATGGCAGGTAGCAGGGTAATGCAGGAGCAATTGCCGAGTAGCAGCGAAGCGGTGTGCCGAGCGTTATCGGGTACATGGTGTACTTTTCTTATATATCTGCATTACTTATTATAATCTTGGTGTTAAATGAGATTAGCGGCGTTCCTATGAAATATCCGGGCTAAAGACCAGCAACAAAAGACTTTTATATCATGACACAATCATTTTCTCCTGCATCACGCACAATCATGGTCAGTGCTGCACTGGTTATTGTTATCGCTGGTATGAAGTATGCAGCACCTTTACTGGTACCGTTTTTGCTTTCTGTTTTTATAGCGGTCATCAGTTTTCCATTAATGAGCTTTCTACAGCAAAAAGGTTTGCCTAAAGGTCTGTCGCTTACACTGGTTATGCTGTTGGTAATCTTTATTGGTATTGGTTTGGCGTTTCTAATCGGTAGCTCGATATCTGATTTTAGCCAATCTTCACTGGAGTACCAGCAGAGAATAACCGCCGAGTGGAGCGAGGTTATAAAATGGCTGAATGATCACGGTATCTCTGTCGCAGAGAGTATAAAAGAAATAGCGGATCCGGCAGCTGCGGTAGGCCTGGTGTCGTCAATTTTAAAAGGATTTGGCAGTGTTTTATCAAACTCGTTTTTGATTGGTTTGACCGTGATTTTTATCTTGAGCGAAACAGCAGGGATTACTCAGAAGTCGGTAAGGTTAAACGATACTGACTCAGAACCCTTGCAGACAGATGGGCAGGTGTTCTCACAGGTGTTTATAGATAAGTTGCGTAGTTATATGAGTATGAAGACCATCATCAGTATGGTGACCGGCGTCCTCATTGCTGTTGCTATGTGGCTGATTGGTGTTGACTATCCTGTGCTATGGGGCGTGCTTGCATTTATGCTTAATTTTGTTCCCAATATAGGTTCAATAATTGCCGCGGTTCCGGCGGTGATATTGACCCTTGTGCAGCTGGGGTTTACTTCTGCTCTGCTGGTGGCTGCGGTTTTTGTTGTGGTAAACGTGATTATCGGCAGTATTATTGAGCCAAAATATATGGGTAAAGGCCTGGGTTTGTCAACGCTAGTGGTGTTCGTATCTCTGGTTTTCTGGGGCTGGGTATTAGGACCGGTTGGTATGCTGTTATCCGTTCCGCTCACCATTACTGTCAAATTGGCTCTGGATAGCAAACCTGAAACGCAGTGGTTGGGGCATTTGTTAGGACCGGTTGAAAACTAGGTTATCTTTTTTCTCAAGGACTGTATTGATAAAGGCGAATTAAAAATCTTCCATTTCTACGAAAGCAATAGCGATGCCATCATTGCAGTGACGTACGATTACCCCGTCTTTAGTCGTTTCTTCTAAATTATTCAAAGGGTTTTTAAAGTGCAGATGGACCATTTCTCCCATAGGGTAGTGATCAGTATTCTTTAACTGTAAAAACAGTCCACCCTGGCTCATATTACGTGTAGTAACGGTGACTGCTGTATCCTCAAGGTAGCTAAGCTCAACTTGTATCTGTATTTCCTGCCGTGGAAATCGACGTTTATTTTCATGCATAAAGCACCTGTTTTAACTAGAAAGATTAATTAGTAGAATGTCTTAATAATAGACCTAACAGTAGAAAATACTAGATAATTTACATATTAGTGTTAAATTGAAAGTTATGGTTATAACAAACGCATAAATGGTTATCTAATGAAGTTTTTAAACTGTGCAGCCTGTTTTCTAAGCTTATTCCTGTTGTCACTGTCATCTGTGTCTGCCGCTGACTTTAATCGTGAAAAGCGTATGGCAGATGAGATAGTTGATGCCATACTTGATGGTGAAGCGGTTTTTTTAAATGCGAATGATCACGAGTTTTTAAGTATTTATACCGAAGCAAGTGAGTCCAGTGAAGCGGCCAGAGGTACCGTCATTATCTTGCATGGTCGCGGATTTCACCCGGACTGGCAGGATGTGATTAATCCGCTGCGAGTGGGGCTAACTGAGACAGGCTGGAACACGCTGTCGGTACAGATGCCAGTATTAGAGAAACAGGCAAAATACTATGATTATTTGCCCTTGTTTGCTGAAGCAATTCCTCGAATCGACGCTGCAATAGCTTATGCACGTGGGCAGATGAAAGAGCATCAAAGCAACAATAAAGTGGTGCTGATTGCGCATAGCTGTGGTGCGCATATGGCAATGGCATGGGCGGATACTGAGTCATTTGAATCGATAGATGCTTATGTTGGCATCGGCATGGGCGCGACTGATTATAAACAGCCGATGAAACAGCCGTTTCCATTGGATAAAATTAAAGTGCCGGTACTGGACGTGTATGCAGAAAATGATTATCCGGCCGTTTTAAAAATGGCAACGCAGCGTCTTCGTTTAATTAAAATGGCCGCTAATAAAAAATCCAGTCAGGTCGTTGTTAAAGACGCAGAGCATTATTATGTTAATAAAGGTGAGGTATTAACGCAGGTGATAAATCAATGGTTGCAGTCTTTATAAACAGGATTGATATAAATCATGGAGTATAAGAAATCTACCGGGCAATTTGAGTTGCTTACCCAGAAACGTTTTTTACCTTTTTTTGTGACCCAGTTTTTTGGTGCGTTTAATGACAATATTTTTAAAAATGCATTAATTATTCTTATTGCTTTTCAAGGTTCAAGTTTTGTTAAAGCGGATGCCGATTTATTAATTAATATTGCCGCCGCACTTTTTATTCTTCCCTTCTTTTTATTCTCAGCCACTGCCGGTCAATGGATTGATAAATATGAAAAGTCGAAATCAATAAGATTAATTAAATTAGTGGAAGTGCTTATTATGTCGATAGCAGCGTTTGCTTTTGTGCAAGGTTACCTCATTTTGCTGATTGCGCTGTTGTTTTTAATGGGTACGCAATCAACATTTTTTGGTCCGGCAAAATACAGTTATATTCCTCAGCATCTTAAAGTCACAGAGTTAATTGAAGGTAATGCTTTGGTGCAGATGGGTACCTTTGTGGCCATTCTGCTAGGTACTATTTTAGGTGGAGTAATGATTGCTGAAGAGCAGGGCAGGTTGTATGTGGCATACGCCATAGTATTTTTTGCCATGGCAGGTTATATATCAAGTCGTTATATCCCGGTTACGCCTTCGCTTAATCAAGGTTTAAAAATAAACTGGAATATTTTCGGCGAAACGTATCGTAATATTAAATTTCTTAAAAGCAATCGCACGGTTTTTCTAGCGATACTGGGTGTTTCATGGTTCTGGTTTTTAGGTGCAACCTACCTGGTGCAGTTGCCAAATTATACAAAAACAACGATGGGCGGAAATGAGCAGGTTGTCACCTTGTTGCTTACTCTGTTTACTCTGGGTATTGGTACCGGGTCATTATTATGTAACTGGTTATCGGGGAAAAAAATTGAAATAGGCCTGGTGCCATTCGGTTCGATAGGGTTAACTTTATTCGGTGTTGATATGTATTTTTCGCAACCTGATGGTTTGCCTGCTGTTGTCATAGGTGTAAAAGATTTTTTATCCGTCGAGTATTTGCGTTTGATTGTGGATGTTGTTCTGGTTGGGTTTTTTGGTGGTTTATATATTGTGCCATTAATGGCATTGGTGCAGCAGCGCTCAGATCCTGAGCATTTATCCAGGGTAATCGCCGGTAATAATATTATCAACGCCTTACTGATGGTGCTGTCAGCGATAGTCGCCATTGTTGTGCTTTCATCGGGTTTTTCTATTGCGCAATTATTCTTACTGGTCGCGATATTTAACGCATTAGTTGCTATATATATTTATTCACTGGTGCCTGAATTCTTAATGCGTTTTCTGGTGTGGCTGCTCATTCACAGTGTTTATCATATTAAAGCTAAAGATCTTGAAAAAATTCCTGATGATGCAGCGGTACTGGTATGTAATCATGTTAGTTATGTTGATGCATTAATTATTGCTGGTTGCATCCGGCGTCCTGTTCGGTTTGTGATGTATTACAAAATTTACAATATGCCGATATTAAACTTTATTTTTCGCACCGCCAAAGCAATTCCAATTGCCGGTAAATATGATGATGAAAACCTGTTAAACAAGGCCTTTGATGAAATTGATAAAGCATTGGCAGACGGTGACCTGGTATGCATCTTTCCGGAAGGAAGGTTAACTAACAACGGAAATATAAGAACATTTAGAGATGGTGTAGAAAAAATCATCAAACGCAGACCGGTGCCGGTAGTACCTATGGCTTTGCAGGGTCTATGGGGTTGTGCTTTTAGCCGTGAGCAATCCAATGTTTTTTACCGTTTATATCGAGGTCTCACCTCTAGTATTGGTCTGGTGATAGGGGACATGGTTGAGCCACAACAAGTGTCGGCTAAGATGTTGCAGGACAGGGTTCTTGTTTTGCATGATGATGGTGTTAGTAGATAAGGTGTTATTGTTTTTTTGTTTGCATTTACCGAATTCTTTTTATCTAACTTTTTTATTTTTTCATTAGAGATTGCGGGTCTCGCCCCGCTGGCGAGTTACTTTTTTGCTACAGCCAAAGAAAAGTACCCAAAAGAATGCCGCCACGCTACTGCGTCCCTGAAAAGCACAGGGATGCCCATTTAGACGGCCACTTTATCATGCTGTGCCAGAACTCGCCCACTTAGAAAGCACTTGGGCTCAGACAGCTGGCACAGAAAGCCCATGATAAAGGCACCGTCTAAATGGCTTGCTAAGGTGGAATGAAAGTCAAAGTCAAAAACGGTGTTTTACGTAAATACTATGCGTTTTATTCTGCTGGCTTTTGATTTGTCGTTGTTTTGTTTTTGTTTCTTTACTTTTGAATTTACTCTCACATTAGCCAAGCCACTGAGGTATAGCTGGTGTCTTGGGCTTTCTGTGAAAACTGTCTGAGCGTTTTCTGCGAGTTTTTTCACAGCATGATAGCAGCTATACCTCAGTGGGAACCCCGTGTTTTTTATGGGGCGCCCGGCGTAGTGACGGCTTTTTTTGGTTACTTTTTTTAGCTGATGAAAAAAAGTAACTCGCCGTAAAAGGCGAAACTCATGAGATAAATCCACAATAGTCAGTTATGCAGGGAATGAATATATTTTAAAGAAGGGATAACAACTCGCCCGCGGTGCGAGAACCGCAAGGCCTAACTAAAAGTAAATACCATAAAAAGAAAAAACCAGCCAATTTAAGCGTCCCAAAAAAATCACAGAAACAAAAAAGCCACCTTTATAGGCAAGGCGGTACATAAAGCTGTTGAGGACTATGTATCTGAAAGAAAAAAACCCCGTGTTTTCAGTAAGATACGGGGTCTAGTCGTTAAAAGCGATATTTTCCGGACTTGTTTCGATAATATCCCATTGGTATTTATGAGGACTTTACCAAAGCACCAATACCTTTACTTATCGCCTTGCTTTATAGGTGGCTTTTTTGTTTGGTATTATTGGTATCGTTTTATACGCGACCCATTGCACCAAAGCTCTTAATGAATGGGCCAGCCATACGTGGGTCTGAAATCATGGCTTTGAAATCACCTGTTTTGAATTTCAGTTTACCAGTAGTGAAAGCCAGGCCTAAGCCGGTCATCCCGATTTCTTTTTTCAGCCATTTTTCCCAGTTTTTCTGCTCAGCACGCATGTCCCAGCTCAGCTCGCGACCGTCATAAGCACCTGCTTCAGTCACTTTACCGTCTTCAACCTTGATGAAACCAACGCAGGTATCATCATTAGGGTAACCGTAACCGATAACTGAACTGAAATTAATTTTTTCTAATGCTCCAGAAAGATCTGATTGCGAATTCCACTGTTCCTGGAAACCTTTCATCCATTCATCATCAAATAAAGCCATTTTATATCTCCGAATTCTTATTGCGTGTAACGCATTGTTATGTATGTGCAGTAAAAACATGCAGGTTTGCCATGTTTATCTCCAATTTGCGCAGCATCCATATTGTTATTATTAGGCCACTGCTACGAAAATCGAGAGGTATAATAGCATAAGACAGGCTATATCGAAAGGGATAGGATGTATAGGTGTGCATAGATATGTATAGGTGTGTATTGATATAGAGCTGCTCTTAAGATATCAATTATTTTAATTCCATGGATATTGCTGGAATGTCGTTTTGTTTTAGCAGGTTTTGTTTTTGATATAACTGCTTTTTATCCCGATAAGGGCCAGTTCTGACACGGTGCCATGCCTGTTTATTAACAGTTACATGTTGAATGTCCGCTTCCAGTCCTAAGAACGCCAGATTAGCTTTTAATTTTTTCGCATCGTTGAGGTTTTGAAATGAACCAACCTGTAAGATATATTGTTTTTTTGTCTTGCGCTGTGGCGTACTAGTCTTGTTTTTAGATGTACTGGTACTGGCAGGTGGAGGTGGAGGTGGAGGTGGACGCGTTTCGCTTTCAGGAATAAGTACTTCAAGTTCTGGCAATATGGTGTAGAAATTAAATTTGGGTTCTTTTTTGGCGGTAACGTGCGCTTTTGATGTTGATGATGTTGCTGCTGCTGCGTTATTTTTCTTTCTTGTCTGTTGTTTTAATTTTTCCAGTTCAAGCTGAACAGCGCTGCCAAAGTCCTGATTGTTTTCAGGTTGTTTATCAAGATAAATAATAAACGCGACAAACAGGCCGATAGCCAGACCGGATAATAACCAGATATAACCTGGTAATGATTTTTTGTTTTTAGCTGTGACGCGTGTTTTGTAATCTCTGGGCATAAGTAGTTTTGTTTTTTAATTTTAATATTCGTCCGCGAAGAACGTGAATTTTTCAAAAAAAAGTTTTTTATTTGCGTATTTTGCCGGCTAAATTTCTGAGAGTAATATTCCCCCTCCAGCTTGCGGTGGGGCGTTTATGGCAGATGTGTTACTGCTTACATTTTTATCGGTGCACTAACACCCAATAAGGTTAGTCCATTATGCAAAATTTGTTTTGTAGCGATGATTAAATTAAATCGTGCATCATGAAGGTTAGCATTATCATTAATAAACTGGTGTGCGTTGTAATAAGAGTGCAGCAGGGTGGCCAGTTCACGTAAATAATGAACCAGTAAATGCGGTTCAGCATTAAACGCGGCTTTATGGACGATGTCGCCGTAGGCATCCAGCTTACTTATAAGATCGGTTTCATGTTTTTCGGTTAACAAATTTAAGTTTTGAAAACCATTTTCAATATCATGTTTAAGTTGTTTTTCTGACAGTTGTCCGATAACGCTGCAGATTCTGGCATGTGCATACTGAATGTAATAAACCGGGTTATCATTGCTTTGTGATTTAGCCAGATCCAGATCAAAGTCCATATGCTGTTCACATTTGCGCATTACGTAAAAGAAACGCGCAGCATCTTTACCGACTTCCTCGCGTAATTCTCGTAAGGTAACAAAGGAGCCGGAACGGGTGGACATTTGCACGCGTTCACCGTTGCGATATAAATTAGCGAATTGCACTAATAATATATCCAGTTTGTCCTGATCCTGACCAAGTGCGCCGATGGCAGCTTTTACCCGCGCCACATAACCATGGTGATCGGCGCCCCAGATGTCAATAACACGCTGATAACCTCTGGCAAACTTGTCCATGTGGTAGGCGATGTCTGAGGCAAAATAGGTCGGCTGTCCATTATCGCGAATTATTACGCGATCTTTTTCATCGCCAAATTTTGTAGATATAAACCACAATGCGCCGTTACGTTCTTCGATGTGTCCAGCCATTTGCAGTAGTTCAACCGCTTTGTCGATTTGTCCGCGGTCCGCTAGCGTCTGTTCGGAATACCAGCAGTCATACTGAACACCAAACTCTTCCAGATCAAGGCGAATATCATCAAGAATACTATTCAGGCCTGCTTTGAATACAAGTTGATAATTTTGGGTACCGAGCAGGTGTTTGGCGCGTGTGATCAGATCGTCAATATGTTTTTCTTTATCGCCGCCCAGTTCGTCGCCATCGGCTTCATCAGCATGAATATCCTGAAATATCTTTTCTGCAGAAAAAACAAAGGTTTCGCCGTATTGTGCCTTGATAGTATTGGCAATATCGAAAATATAATCGCCTTTGTATCCATTGACCGGGAAAGTAAATTCAATACCGTTTAGCTCCAGGTAACGTAACCATACACTGGTGGCCAGTATATTCATCTGCCGCCCGGCATCATTTACATAATATTCACAGTCCACATCAAAACCAACAGCTCGCATCAGTGATGCCAGCGTCGCACCATAAGCCGCACCACGACCATGGCCAACATGCAAAGGGCCGGTTGGATTAGCGGAGACAAACTCGATTTGTACTTTTTCGTTATTGGCAGCATTGCTTTCACCAAAGCGGTCACCAGCAGAGATAATATCGTTTATGATATTTAATGTGCTTTCCTGAGCCAGAAAGAAATTGATAAATCCCGGGCCGGCAATTTCGATCTTATCGATAGCGCTGTCCTGGGAATTAAACACATCGATAATGGCCTGAGCAACTTCACGTGGTGGCTTGCCCGCTGGTTTTGCCAGCATCATGGCCACATTACAGGTGAAGTCACCATGTGCCGCATCTTTAGTGCGGGTGATCTGCAGTGCGGGCTTAGTTTCAATCAAGCCGTCAGTTATGAGCTGGTCCAGCGCCTGATTGAGTAAGTTTTCGATGATTCGCTTTCAAGAGTATGGTCTTTTACTGGCTGTCGCGTGTTTAAAGAGGTGCGATTATACGTTAATGGGCAGGGAGTTTTAAGTTTTAAGTTGTAAGTAATATGTTATGTCACTGAGCGATATTGAAGGATGACCACAGTTTTTCACTTTTAACTTAAAACTTACAACTTATAACTCAAAAAGTATCATAAGGGTCAACATCAATCGACCAGCGCACCTTACGTGCAGAAGTCAACTGTTGTAACTGTGGTACCCACCAGCTTAATAACTGATGTAAGGGCTTTCTCTGTTTAGATTGCAGCATGATCTGGTAACGATAACGACCCGCGCGCCGTTCCATGGGAGCGGGTATGGGGCCGAAAATATCTATATTTTTGATATCTACCTGCTTTGCGCTGTCCGCTGCCTGTTGCAAAAAAGTCTGAGCGGCTTTGGTTTCTACCGATTCACATCGCAGCAGTACCAGATGGCACACCGGTGGCAATCCTGCAGCGCGCCGCTCCTGTAGTGCTGCTTCGGCGAACGCCTGATAACCACTATGTAACAGAGTTTGTAATAAAGGGTGATCAGGGTGATGGGTCTGAATGAGAACTTCGCCCGCTTTTTCTGCGCGCCCGGCCCGGCCTGAAACCTGGGTGATTAATTGCGCCAGATGTTCGGCGGCGCGAAAATCTGCACTGAATAACGCCTGATCGGTATCTAATACACAGACAAGTGTGATGTTGGGGAAATCATGTCCTTTCGCCAGCATCTGTGTGCCCACCAGAATACCACTTTCGCCACTATGCGCTTTTTCCAGCTTCTCCTGCAGTGTACCTTTATTGCGTGTGGTATCGCGGTCAATTCGACTGACCTGTGTGTCTGGGAAATGGTCCTGTAAAAAATGTTCAATGCGTTCCGTACCCGCGCCGATAGCCAGAATATTGCTGCTACCGCATTCTTCACAGTGATCAGGGGCGGGACGTTGTGAGCCGCAATGGTGACAATGCAGCTGGTTGCGCCCTTTGTGAAAAGTCATGTGTGCGTCACAACGTTTGCAGTTGGTAGTCCAGCCACAGTCATGGCACATCAGTAACGGCGCAAAACCACGGCGGTTAATAAATAATAGTACCTGCCCCTGCTGATCCAGGTGTTGTTTGATTGTTGTTAGTAGTGTTTCTGCCAGCCCTTCATGTAATTTTTGACTGCATAAATTAATTAGTTTTATTTTTGGTAGCGGTTTTTTATTCGCTCGTTGCTTTAAATAGTGAACCTGATAGCGATGTTCGTTTATATTATTCAGGCTTTCCAGTGAAGGTGTGGCGGAGCCCAGTACGATAGGGATATTATTATTTTTTGCGCGCAGAATGGCCAGGTCACGCGCGTTGTAACGAAAGCCGTCCTGCTGTTTATAGCTACCGTCATGTTCTTCGTCGATAATAATAAGCCCGAGATCGGGCAGCGGTGTAAAAATTGAAGAGCGGGTGCCGATGACAAGTTGGGCCTGTTTATTAGCCGCTGCATGCCAGGCCGCATAACGTTGCCTGTCATTCATCGCAGAATGTAAAACGACAATGGATGCATTCAGACGTTCGAGAAAGCGTTGTGTTAATTGCGGTGTTAAACCAATCTCAGGCACCAGGACCAGTATCTGTTTATTGTCAGCGAGCATGGATTTACATAGTGCCAGATAAATTTCGGTTTTACCGCTGCCGGTAATACCGTTGACAATATGAACTGCATGTTGATGGCGCTGTGATTCTATGTTTTTAATCGCTTCAGTTTGTTCGTCGTTTAATTTAACGTTTCCGTTGTTTTTGTTTTGCTGTGTCAACAGTGCGGGTTTAACAAAACTTTCAATCAGCTGCTTTTCCAGCAGTGCATTGACCGGTGCACGCCAGTTTTCTGTGAGCGAATTCAGGGCATCGGCATCCAGACCATTGTCTGCCGCGAGCAGTAACTGATAGAGCTGGAGTTGTTTGGGCGCGTGTTTGAGTGTTTGTAGTATTTCATTCGGCGAAAGCATAGCTGAATGCTTCGCCGATGGTTGTGTCTGTGATGGTTGCTTCATTGATGATTGTGTCGCGCGCCAGTATGTATTCAAAAACGGTGTGGCATCATCATTATTGCGAAGAAAGACAGGTAATGCGGTCTGTAAAACATCACCCAGCGGGTGGGCATAATATCTTGCTGCCCAGAATAATAGTTTTAGAATATCGACGCCGAACAGGTTATGGCTGTCTAATACAGCGATAATCGATTTTAGTTTGTTTGCGGGCACATCTGTGGCCTGACTTTCTTCAATAACAATACCGATCAACTTTTGTCGGCCAAAAGGAACGCGAACACGTACACCTGGCTGAATCGTTTGCCCTTCAGATTCATTAAGCCGATAATCAAAGGTTTTGTATAAAGGGCAGGGAACGGCGACTTTTACAAAACGTGACTTGGATATTTCCTGGGGCATTTTTAAGGGCTGAAGAATACGGACTCAAAGAACGGTGATTTTACTGCAAAAGAGCTGCAGACTTTGACAAATTAAAGGCGGTGGAGTAGAGCGAACTTAATTAGAGGTTTTCTATCCTGTGGATAAGTTGGTTTGCTCTTGTTTGCCTTGTGGATAACTCTGTGGATACAATGGTTAACAGAAATAAATATTCTTGACAAGTCTTTTTTTTGTAACAAATATGAAGAAAATGTGACATAAAAAAATATATATAAATCATGGTGTTGCATGGGCTGACTCTATTATGGTAGAGTGAAAAATGTGCTTGACTGTTAAAAAATACTGTGATTTAGGGGGTGTGTATAAGTGTTTCCTGTTACAGCTATCCTGTTTGTAATTTGATGTAAATTCTTAATTAATGTTCTAGCTTTAGGTGACGTAAGTTATTCATATGCTGTACAAAAGACGAGTTACTCACAAAATCTGTGGATAACTTTGTGGACAAGAAAAAAATCCAGGGTGTTTTTTACTATAAAAGTAGTGTTTTCGTTGATTTGGCTAATTTTTGTCCATCAAATTTAATTGTAGATATTTCAGTTACTTACGAAGCTTGCATTGCCGATTCTTGTTGATAAGTTTGTTTTATGTAAAGAAATGTCAGTGTATTAGAAGCACCTAAACTAGCTTGTGTGCAACCATGTTTTTTTTATTAAAAATTACGGATAGTTAGAGATTAAAACAGTCGTTTAAGTCTAAGGTCACCTCACTTAATTAATGAGAGCACAATGAAACAGTGGCAACCGATTATTGAGCACATTGAACAAACCACTGGGCGGCATTTTTCGGTCGAGCAGCAGCAGGTCATGAGCGGTGGCAGTATCAATGCTGCTTTTTTGCTGACGGGTAATGATGGTCAGCAATATTTTGTTAAAACCAATCGAACGGGTCAGAAGGCGATGTTCGAAGCGGAAGCCCGGGGTTTGCAGGAAATAGCATCGAGTAATACCCTTAAGGTGCCACAGTCGGTGTGTTTTGGTGAAAACCAGACACAAAGTTATATCGTGCTGGAATATCTTGATATGGCCGGGCGGGCGAATCAGCGACTTTTGGGCGAGCAGTTGGCAGCCATGCATCAAAACACCGTTGAGCAATTTGGCTGGGAAATTAATAATACTATCGGTGCCACTTTTCAGTCTAATGACTGGATGGATAACTGGTTAACCTTCTGGTCTGAGAAGCGTCTTGGTTTTCAGCTGCAGCTTGCAGCGCAGAATGGTTATGGCGGTGAACTGCAGTCGCTTGGCGAGAAGCTGCTGGTTGAAATGCCAAAACTCTTTACTGGACGTGAAATAAAAGCGTCTATGTTGCATGGCGATTTATGGGGCGGCAATGTAGCGGGTTTGAAAGACGGCACACCGGTCATATTTGACCCTGCGTTTTATTACGGAGACAGGGAAGCGGACCTGGCCATGACCTATGTGTTTGGCGGTTTTGGTCCGGATTTTTATGCCAGTTACCAAAATGCTTTTCCATTAGATGACGGTTTTGCTGTACGTAAAACTTTCTACAACATCTATCACATTCTTAATCATCTCAACCTGTTTGGTGGTGGCTATCATGGTCAGTCAATTTACATGTTAGAGCAGGTTTTATCTGAAATAAATTAATTAATACTTAGTGTATTTGATTCTACAATATACCTCATGTTACACAGTGGTTTATCCGTTCTATGGCTACGCTATTCATTTATGACAAACCAATATTGGCGTGATCGCTATAATCGTAATTTTTACCAGGAATGATTTTCAAACTAAAAGTCATCACATAAATTAACAATATAAAGACAATACTATGAGCTCATCTCAAAAACACACGCCGATATTACTGACTGCGCTGTCTCTATTATCGATACAATCCGCTCAGGCTGCCGGGCATGAGAGCCATGCAGATCACTCTGGTCATGACCATACCAGGCCAGATAGTCATGCACCGATCGGCGTCATGGGCGATCACCTGATGCGAAAAGGTGAACTCATGCTGAGTTACCGCTTCATGTCTATGGAGATGGATGGTAACCGAACGGACACCGACAGTGTTAGTGTGCCTCTACCTGGTTATATGGTTAGCCCGTTATCGATGGACATGGATATGCACATGATTGGCGTCATGTTTGCGCCATCAGATAAACTTACGTTGATGGCGATGGTTCCATATACTTCCATTTCGATGGATCATCTTGTGAATATGAATGGTTCAAATTTTACCACTGAGTCCGATGGTATCGGTGATGTAAAACTGGCTGCGACCTATGGACTGTTCGCTAAACCAGGATCTGATTTCCTGTTTAACTTTGCGGTTAATGTACCGACCGGATCGATTGACGAAAGAGATAACACTACGGGTCCAGATGATGTGCACTTGCCTTACCCAATGCAACTGGGCTCAGGTACCTGGGACGTCACACCCGGTCTGACGTACGTGCAGACCTATGAAAACTGGTCATGGGGTGCACAAGGACTGTATACCTTTAGAACAGGTACAAATGATAATGGTTACACATTAGGCAACAGGTTAAATGCGACAGTGTGGGCAGCAAAACAGGTGGCAAAATCAACCAGCTTTTCTTTTCGATTGAAAGCACTGGATTGGGATAACATTGACGGCAGCGATAACAAGCTGATGTTGGCGCCAGCTATGGTACCGACTGCCGACCCGAACCTCCGTGGAGGTACACGTGTTGATGCGCTTATAGGTATCAACTTTGTTCCACCCGGATTTACCAGCCTGCGGCTTGCTGCCGAAGCAGGCGTGCCTGCTTATCAGAAGCTAGACGGCCCGCAACTGGAAACCGATCTTGTATTTACTTTGGGCGCGCAATATACCTTCTAAAGGGCTGGCATGGGTTATTGAGTTCATGCCTGATATGGCGCTACAGGTAAAACTCAACTTAGAACCCCTCAAACAGACGTTCACGATTGTGGCTGACAGGTAAAAAAGGTCAATAATAGACGCCTATATTTAATGACCAGGGTAAGTGGTTCTCGTTTTATGATGTAATTATGTTTTTACTGTTTCAGGTTAAACGCCTTCCTGGGCAGCATTTCGCTACGGGGATAACGCACAATGGCGATGACCCGTTCTAGCACATTAGCAATTAAAACTTCATGAAAATGGATGTTGTTCACTGACTGTGAGGAGTCATCACTGGTCACTATTCCCGTTTTAGTTATATTGAAAGACTTCGCTTTGATATGTATAAAGTTCTCAGGGTGGGTAAAGGTGTGTTTGATAATTTCCAGATAAAACCGTGGAGCATTCCAGCTGGCTGGTAGTTTTTCGAGCTTTTTTTCATTTTCTGCAATTTGCTGTTCAATATTTACTGATCGTTTTGCTTCAGTTGCACTGGCCAGCAGGCTGCTTAGACCACCAGGCTGTGACTGTCTTGTTTTCAGTCTTGAATTCAGTATACTGCGCTGAACTTCCAATCCCTGTTTCTGTTGTTTAAGTTCAACAATTTGTTGCAGTACGTGGGTGATCAAGGCATCAAAAATACATTGTTTAATGCCTTTGCGTACTTCGGTCTCACTTGAGGCCGGTGACAAAATCTTATGTCCAGAAAAATGCAGTGTAGTTTGCAAGACATCACGCTGAATAATATTTCCATGCAGCTCCATTCCCTGCACGGGTTTTTCTGTCTCGTTCATACATAGTAGTGCACAGGCTTCGCGCAGATTGCAGTTTTCTGGTACTTCAAAGAAGTCTCTCAGTTCCGTGCTGCCACTAAAAATATTCTGAATATCTGCCATGGCTAGCAAAATAGGCTTTAAGCTGTGGGTCGGTATTAAAGGTTTTGCTGCTGATAAAAATCGGACCGGGAATGGTGTCGACCAGATTGCTGATATAAGCCAAAGAAGTGGCAACGCTATTGTTAAGAATTTTTTTATAACCGGGAAAATACCGTATGTTGGGATCAGTGCCGTCTACTACACGCTCTATGGCCTCGTTGAGTACATTGGCTGGAATGTCTGTTTTAGCAGGTGATTCAGTATTGCTGCTCTTCACGTCTGTGAAGTCAAATAGCCTGGATAGTAGTTTCATATCCTTAGTCTCCTTTGTCCCGTTACCATTTATATTTATTATACATAAAGGTTAATGGTATTCAATTTGTGACCTAAAAAATCAGTTCACGAATATCTGACCTATCTCCTGCCTCAGTCACATGTCGACCTGTCTCTTTAATTTATCATCGTACTAAGAATCAGCAAGCATTGCCCGATCACATCACCAAACTTATTAAATTCTGTAAAAGAATTCTACAAGCTGTGTTATTTGACTCACTTTTTAAATCAAAAGATTCCGTAAGTCATTGATATTCTATTGATGATAATTGGCACGTTAGTTGCTTAAGACTCTCTTAACTGAATTAAATAATAAAACTAGGAGAAAATATGAAATTTTGTAATAACCAGTTACCTTTAACGTTAGTAATCGCTTCTTCGATAGCGCTAACTGCATGTTCAAATGATGATGTGGCACTAGCACCAGCACCAGCACCAGACCTTGCTGAAGATGTAGCAATTAGTTTTGCTGCCCAGGTAAATGGACAGGACTTTACCTGTGGACAAACACATACCGGTGTAGGCACTGGCGGTAATGATTATAAAGTGAATGATTTCAGAATGTATGTGCATAATGCGCATATACATGATGCATTAACCGGTGATGATCATGCTATTGAGCTGACTCAGGATGGTGTCTGGCAGAGAGATAATGTTACCTTACTGGATTTTGAAGATGGTTGTGCCACAGGTACTGCTGAAACAAATAAAGTGATGGCTGGTAAGGTCACTGTACCTGATACTGTCGATTTAGCTGATGCTGAAGTCTGTTTTACCGTGGGTGTGCCTGAAGATAAAAACCACCTCGATGTAAATGCCGTAGAGTCTCCATTGAATGATTCAAGCATGTTTTGGGCCTGGAAGATCGGTTACAAGTATATCCGCATAGATGGTGTAGGTGATCCGACCGGTGTTGCAAACCCATTCGTCTTACATCTTGGTGCGCAGGGCTGCCCGGGTGCATCTAATACAGCACCACCAGATTCAGCCTGTACCGTGCCAAACACATTCGAAGTATGTATCGCTAACTTTGATGTTGAGAATGATGTGATTGCAGTTGATCCGGCACGTGTCTTTGAGGGTAATGATGTGACTACTAATCATGGTGCTAAACCTGGTTGCATGTCATTTATTGATGATGATGACTGTGAGGAGATCATGCCGCGCCTCGGTCTGGATTACACATACGGCCGCAGTGCGACAGGTGTAGCTTCAACATATACCGCTGGCCAGAGATTGTTCAGCAAACAGTGATAGCCAATGTTAGCAATCTCGGAATTATTGGTTAAAATACGGTGATTATTATGCAAGTTGTAACGTCTAAAGCTTTAACCATATTACCTGTAAGCATCATCGCCAGCTTCTTGCTGGCGAGTTGCTCTGGGTCTGATACAGAAACACCGGTACCTGGTCTGGAATCACCAGTTGTTTCCAGTGCGCTGTATGGTGAATGTGGCTCCGGAGCGCCAGTGGAGCTACCCTGCGGTTTTCCGCTACCGAGAGAATCGGAAGAAAACCCGTTAAGCATGGAGAAGGTCGAGCTGGGTCACCTGCTGTTTTATGATCGCAATATGTCATTCAACCAGACGCAATCTTGTGCTGACTGCCATCTACAGGAAAAGGCATTCACCGATGGTCTGACGGTATCGGTAGGTTCGCAGGCTGATGTGCATGCGCGCAACGCGATGAGTATGACCAATGTGGTTTACAACAGCACGATGAACTGGGCGAATCCCCAGATCGCGAACCTGCATGACCAGGCGCTGGCAGTGGTATTGAATGAAGATCCGATAGAACTTGGCTGGGCAGGGCATGTTGATGAGATCCTCGGCAGGTTGAAGTCTCCCTCAAACGCTGACTACGCCGGCACAATGTTTGTGGGTAATGCACCAGACTACCCGCAGATGTTTGCTGATGCTTTCCCGGATGAAATCGAACCGATAACCCTGTCGACGGTGGTCAAGGCATTTGCAGCGTTTGGCAGTATTATGATTTCCGGAGACTCAGAATTCGATAAGGATAATCGTGGTGAAGCAAATACCATGTCTGATGCTGCGAAGCGAGGCAAGGAATTATTCTTTAGTGAAAGACTGGAATGTTTTCACTGTCATGGTGGATTCAACTTCAGTGATTCGGTAGATCATGAGGGTTCTACATTCACTCATAACAATTTCCATAATAATGCTTTATATAATATTGATGGCAATGGTGATGATATCGGAGATGGGTTATACCCAGAAAATAATCATGGCCTGAGGGAATTTACCCTGTTGCCTGAAGATGAAGGAAAGTTCCGTGCGCCGACGTTAAGAAATATCGAGCTGACAGCGCCCTATATGCACGATGGCAGTATCGCAACATTAGATGAAGTTATTGATCACTATGCGCGGGGAGGACGATTGATTTTACCGCCTGATCCTAATGCGGGTGATGGTGCTCTGAGTCCAAATAATACGAGCGGTTTTATTAATGGTTTCGTCATCACGGCTGATGAACGTCTTGACCTCATCGAGTTCTTCAAGAGTTTGACGGACTGGGACTTCGTTTGTCGGGATGAACTCTCTGATCCCTTCGGCAATATCCAGAAACATGCAATGTGTCCCTAGGTTGTAATATGGTAAGAAATTCGCTTCTGTTTTTATGCTGTTTTTTAGCTGCACCTGTGGCAATGGCCTGCTCTACCTGTATGGTTGGTGACCCCACGCAGACATTGATGGGTGCAGAAAAACCGTATGAAAATCGTCTGCGACTGTCATTAAACTATTTGTCACGCAGTGAAGAACTGGGGCGTGAAGGTTTTAATAAAAAAGTCATTGATGAAAACAGGGTCTCATTAAACCTGGCCTATGCACCGAGCACGCGATTAATGTTGGGGGTGAATGTTCCGTATGTTAACCGTCAGCTGGAATCATTTAATTTAACTCAGGAAGAAGTCACGGCACTGGGTGATGTCACCATTACAGTTAAAAACTTTATGCAGGAAAAAGAGTTTTTGCAAACACATATGTATGGTTTTCTGGGCGGTTTAAAATTACCTACTGCATCTGAAGAAACTGACAGTAATGGTGTTCCGCTGGATTTTGATGTGCAGGCCGGCCAGGGCGCAACAGTTTTAAATGCAGGTGCCTGGTATGCCAATTATAATTATCCGTATCTGTTTTATACCAGCGCGACCTATCATGTCGCAACAGAAGGTTACCAGGAGTTTCAGGCAGGAGATGCTCTGGTATATAATGCAACTGCGCAATATGCTTCGCAACACAGTGTGGCATATTATTTAGGTCTGGAAGGCAGAAGCAGTAAGCGGGACACATTTTCCGGCCTGGATGACCCGGATTCAGGTGGCACCATTATTTTTATTGCGCCAGGATTCATTTACACCATGGTGCAGGATTTATTACTGAATGCCACAGTTAAATTTCCTGCTATCGATGCACTGTATGGTGAGCATACAGAAGGTACCATTTTTAGCATAGGAATAACTTATGATTTTCAGGTCCACTAATATTTCGGCCATTAACATTCTGGCAATAAGCCTGCTTGCTGTTGTTTTATCAGCCTGCAGTTCAAGCAGTAGTTCTGATGGCGCTACAACCGCCACAGCTGTCAGCATGAGTGCTGCGCCTTCGCCAGCAAATTCAGCAGTTATGGCTGCTGGGTCTAAAATGTTTGTCACTGCAGAGGGGCATTCTATTACCCTGACCAAAGCCTATCTGGTTATTTCAAGTACAACTATTGAAACCACATGTGGTGCTTCATTTTCTGCAGCACTGGATGGGCTACTGGATGTTATTCTTCCACAGGCGCATGCGCACACCACAACAACACCTACCTCAACCGGTGTGCCTTACGTTATCAACTTGCTGGCAACGGATAATGTTCCTGTTTCAATTGGCAGCATGTCACCTGCAGCAGCAGATTACTGCGGGGTTGATATTGATTTGTTTGCTGCCGATGCCGATGCTATTAATTTGCCTGTTGTAGGTTCAGGTGAGCCAGATATGATTGGTAAAACGGTTTATATCGAAGGTAGCTATACACTGGGTGCAGGCGCCGGTGGCGGCGGTAGGATTCTGATTGATACGGGTGCAACATTAATACAATCGTAATTTATTATTATCTGCGTTAATGATGATATCGGCGAGTACCCCGACGGGTTCGGTAAGTTTGGCAATAAATTATGACACCTGGTTTGATGCTGTAGACTTATCGCAACTGGAAACTGAAACACAGACTTATTACTGACCCCAATGACCTGGAGTTTCTAAAGTATTACAGAATATTACCGGTTCAATTCACCAGTTATAAAAGTTGTTCCGACTTTTTTTATTGCTTGAGGTTAGCAGCTTGCTGCTTGCCGCAAAAATAATCCTGCTTCCAGTGCTGATGATGCTGAACCTGGCAACGAAGAAAACGGGGGAGAAGGAGCAATGAACAAACAAATTATCTTTCCGTTGTTGTTCAAGTATAAAAGCGTTAACCATTATATGCATTACACAGACTAGTGCGGTTATGTAAGTCTTTTATTCAAACAATTCTGTAAAGAATTTCCACAAGCTGTGTGATACCACGCATAAATAAATCTTTGCATGCATGTAAGTATTTTAATTTTATAGTTTGAACGGCTGGCGCGCTTGTTGCATGCTACCTCGTTGAACTTTAAAAATAATAGTTGTTAAGGAGATATGTGTGTTGCAAAAAAGTAAAAAGAGAAAAATGGACAGGCGTCATTTATTAACGTTGTCCATCCGCATCAAGCTGTTTGTTACTGGCGGCATGTGATAATAGTAATCCTGAGGCTACTGTTAGTAATGCTGAGTTGTTACAGATGGTAACGGAATATGGATTAACCGGCGATCCAGCCACAGGCAGAGTTCTTCCTGCTATTACAGACGCAAAAGCACAGCTGGGTAAGAAACTGTTTTTCACTAAAGGTCTGGGTGGCGATGATGACTCTGCATGCGTGACCTGTCATCATCCATCATTAGGCGGTGGTGATGGATTATCATTATCGATTGGTGTTGGTGCGGAAAATCCTGACCTGCTAGGTCCAGGACGTTTCCATGATATTAATGCGGTGGGTGGTGAATTTGATGGTGGTCCAACCGTGCCAAGAAATGCACCGACTACGTTTAACATTGCAATGTGGGATCAGGCGCTGTTTCATGATGGCAGGGTGGAAAGCCTGGGTAAAACAGAGGGCGCAAATGGTGATGATGGGATAGGTATTCGTACACCGGATTCAGCCTTTGATGTTGCCGATCCGAATGCGGCAACTGATACGCTTGCGGCAGCGCAATCCCGATTTCCGGTAACCTCACCTGAAGAAATGCATGGTTTTAGTCTGCCAGCTCAAAATACTAACGATAAAATTCGTGATGCACTGGCTTTGAAATTGGCCGGAGATATTGATTGGCTTGCCGAATTCGAGACTGCCTTTGGTGTACCCACTACCATCACTTATACACTCATTGCAGAAGCAATCGGCGAATATGAGCGTTCACAGGTTTTTGTAAACTCTCCGTGGAAAGCATATGTAGAAGGTAATGCTACAGCGATTAGTGAATCTGCGAAACGTGGTGCGATGATGTTTTTTGGCAAAGTTGAAGATGGTGGTGCGAACTGTAGCTCATGCCACGCTGGTGATTTCTTTACCGATGAACAATATCATGTACTGGCATCGCCCCAGATTGGTCGTGGTAAAGGTGATGATAATGGCACATTGATCAATGATGATTTTGGTCGTTTCAGAGAAAGTAAAGTTGCGGCTGATATGTACCGTTTCAGAACACCGACATTACTTAATGTGGAAGTTACCGGCCCATGGGGACATGCCGGTGCTTACACCACATTGGAGAACATGGTTCGTCACATGTTGAATCCGGCACAGGCTATTGCTAATTACGATTATTCACAATTAGATTCAAATGCAAATATACAGTTTTCAAATATGCAAACAAATACTCAGTTTGCGCTGGACCAGCTTGAAGCTAATCGTGCTAACAATGTTGCAGGGGTTCATCAAAATGTTACCTATACCGATGATGATGTGATCGATCTGGTTGAGTTCTTAAAATCGTTAACCGATCCTTGTGTTAAAGACCGTCAATGTCTTGCACCATGGATACCTGATACAGGTGAAACTGGTCCAGATGGTTTGCAACTAAACGCTATCGATAATACAGGTGCTTTCCTTTAATTAAAAACATTAATCCTAAATAAATAAGCTGAATAGAATGCGGCAACTGGAGAAATCTGCTTGCCGCTTTTTTATTGTCATAGAACGCTAGTTTAAAACTATTCACTTTGAGTGGAAGGCTTTTGTGTCATGATATTTCTGCTCAAAATAATAATCATACAGTCACTGCTGTCCCGTTAACTGTCGGCGATCCGTTGCAACTGCCGCATGGACGCGCATCGAGTTCTGGACTTCCTACGACCCAATTCATATCGGATTAGCTACCCTTGTCAATGCCTGCTACATCAGCCTGTTTAGATAATTTCTTTTTTGTTAACGGGACAGCAGTGTCATACAGTCTATGCAATGTGTACACTGGACGCCTTGGCAGAAAGTCAAATGTTTGAGATGGAAACACAGATTTGTTCTCAATGACGTGGGTAGTGTTTATTTCGGCATTGGATGGGCAGCGTGGTGCTAAGAAAGCTGTTGATCTTGTCTTCTTCTACCTGCTTGTCAAGAAATGCTCATACTGACTTTGTTAGTTGTAAAGCTTAAGAAATATTCATTAGAAGATGCTTTCTCGATTTATCTGTACGTGAGTCGATTGCTTTGCTTTATATTTTTTACAGGAAAAAAAACAGGGGCAGCCTTTAGGTTACGCCCCTGAAAAAGAGAATGATAATATTTGTCTCTGTCCTGTTATAGCTATAAAACACAATATTTCATGAGCTGTAAGCTATCCATTTGCCGTCGGCACCGAATTCCAGTTCCGGTTAGCGTGGGCGATCTCATCACCAAGTGCGGGAGCCAGGTTTACTAAAGGCCTGGTTCCCGCAAATTATTACATCTTCTAAAGGGCTAGTTAGAAAGAATACTTCTCGCTAGCCTGTATGCGACTATGTTTACCGTTATCACTGTTTTCTGTTACGCGTTCATCGACCAGGTACATGATGCTGTATTAAAAAACTCGCTTAACAGTTGTAAACAGGTTGTTTATATAGTGACTCCTTGCTTAACGGTATGTATAGTTTTTTTACGTTTGTTTAGAACGCCAGCTTAGCCATAAACTGCAGTCTATCCATATTGCCGTCGTTACCGGATTCAATTTCCCGGTTAGCATGGGCGTACTCACCACCAAAAGTTAGTTTATCCGTTGCACTGTAGAACAGGTTTATGCGAGCACTGTATGTGGCTTTTGTTGCGTTGTTACCACTAAGGGTTGTATTGTTGTCGATATCTATCCTTGAATACATGAAATTGCTGCGCCATTTTGCGTTCCACAGATGACGGTATGAAGCAAACAAACCGGTGGAATCAATAGCTTCCAACTTGCCGTTGGCATCAACTATAGCCCCGTTGGCTACGTTAAGGCCGATGTAGCGACCCATGCCGCTGCCGGTATTGATGCCAAAGCGGATATCGTCTTTACCCAGCATCAACTTACCAGTGATACTGATTCCGTACGCGGACTCCGAATCGTCAATGTTGCCACCGGTTCCAGTAGTGTTATAAGTTAACTGGCGTAACAGCACGGCAGCAGCCAGTGACAGCTTGTCGGACTTCAGGTTGTAACGTCCGACGAAGTCAGGCCACTCATTGTCATCGGCAACTACCCGGCCGCCATCAGTAACAGTCGTTTCCGGGTTTTCGATGGAGAACTGCCATGGGCCCCTGGTATAGCGAACCTGTGGCTGGCGGATGAAGATGCCGGCATCAGTGTTGCCGATAAAATCGACTGAATCGGGTAATGAGTCCGTGTTCTGGAAAGTCGACCAGGTCTGGCCGAATAGCCATTTATCATATGTCAGAAAAGCATGACGCATACGCGGTGAGTAGGAGTTGCTGATGCGCTCATCGCCATTTGGTGTGACCATAAAGTCCATTTCAAAATAAGTTTTCAGTTTATGCTCACCGACCATACTGTCAGTTGCAAGATGAAAACGTGACTGGCGGGCGTGCATATCGAAGTAGGTGTTTTCACTGCCTGTGTTGTTACTGTTAACAGGTGTTATGCTCGGCACATAAAAATCACGGCCAATGCCAGTACCTACTGGACCTTCGCTGAAGTCACTCAACATCGCATCCAGCTTGACATAACCGCCGATCTTTACCGTGGTGTTATCAAATGTTCCAATTGTGACGGAGTGTACTGATGCGGCTGCTAGTAAGGTCGCACCTGCTAGTCCCCCGTTTAATATATTTTTATTGATAGATTTCATTTAAAGACTCCCCTTATGTTTCGTAGGTAAAGGTTCACCCCAAGTGAGTCGTAACGCTATTAGATGTTAGTCTATGTTCTACTAAAGTCGTAATTGATAATGACGCATATAATGGTCTAATACTTACTATGCATATTGTTGAATAACAGTGCTGCTGAATCGATAGCGTTAATCCTGTTTATAGAATAATCAGTGAATAACAATATGGGTGTCGATAGTATTTATTGCTTAAGTTAAGATGACCTTGATTATTTATTATGAGTGTCTCGATGTATCATTTTCATGTAGCAGACGATCACCCCTTGTTCCGTAATGCCATCCTTGAAGTTATCAAGCGGCATTATCCGGATTCTATCGTCGGGGAATCAATGGATCTGGATAGTACGATAAAAGCGCTCGAACAAAATAGTGAAACCGATTTGTTGCTGCTGGATTTACATATGCCGGGCAGTCAAGATCTGTTCGGTTTGATTTTGGTGCGTGAAAAATTCCCGAGTATCCCGGTTACGATTATTTCTGCGGACGAAGACAGTAATACCATTAATCGCGCGATGGGACACGGGGCGAGTGGCTACATACCTAAATCGTGTTCACCACAGCTCATTCTTCAAGCGATAAGCGCCATGCTTGACGGCGGACGTTGGGTGCCTGAAGATTTTAGACACAGTTTGACGCCAGTTAATGACGAAGAGAAAGATCTCGCCGCGAAGATAGCAACATTGACACCGCAACAATACCGCGTGCTTTGTTATCTGCGAGAGGGCTGGCTAAACAAACAGATTGGCTATGAAATGGGTATTACCGAAGCAACAATCAAAGCGCACATTACAGCAATCTTTCGTAAGCTTGGTATAAGCAATCGTACCCAGGCAGTCATCATGCTTAGCAAAATGTCGCTTAATGCGAATTCGGCTGGCTCCTGAATTAAACGCTACCATCACACGTAATGCGTCATCTCGTTTACATAGCAAAGCAGACTTCAGGGAAATATGTGTGGATGAGAAAAATTGGCTGCTTATTCGATGTTGCGCTAAATTTATGAGCCTCCACCTGTTCGTGCAATTCCCAACAGTCAGGCTTTTTTACGTTGTAAATACTTTTCTAATAAGGCGCGTAACTTACCGGGTTTTATTGGTTTGCGTAGAAAATCATATCCATGATTGGTCACGCGTGTTGATAAATCTTCATCCGGTGCAGCGGAGACTATACAGACAGGAATGTTTTTCCAGTGTTTGCGCAAGGCATCTGCCAGCTGTATGCCGTTAACATCAGTGTCCAGCTGAAAATCCATTAAAAGTACATCGGGTGCTTGATTTTTTGTTGCGTATAATTCAGCGGTTGCAACATCATTTGCACTAGAAAATGTGCAGCCCCAATTGTTCATCAGGGTGCCGAGTGCGTGGATATTATTTTCTTCGTCATCAACATAGAAGATGTTGAGATTTTCTAATCCAGAAGTTATTTTGCTTGTTTGTAATGTACTTTTTTGTGTGATTTGCTTTTCACACAAAGGTACTAATAGTGAAAACAAACTGCCTTTGCTATCACTGGATTGCACATTTATCTGATGGCCAAGCAGATGAGAGAAGCGTAATGCGATGCCCAGGCCTAGTCCGGCGCCGTCAACATTTGTTGTCACACGGTAAAAATCGTCGAAAATGCGTTGTTGATGTGTTTCGGAAATACCGGGACCGGTATCGTAAACACATATTTTTATTTGCTCACCATGGCGCAAGCAACCGATAAGAATTTTTCCTTTGCTGGTATATTTCACCGCGTTAGAAAAGAAATTTTGCAAGATGCGGCGCAGGTATTTTGCGTCGGATTCTGTCCACAAAGAAGTGCGCTGGTAGCGAAAAATAACATCGGCATTGGTTTGCACGCGAAAATCATGAACCAGTGGTTCTAAAACATCATTAAGTGCAAAGCGGCTTAATTTCGGTTTGAGTGAGCCAGTATCAAGCCGTGATATTTCCAGTAAGTTGGAAATGATTAGCTCGGCAGAACAGATGGCAGCATGCAGATGCTGGAGACTTGCGGTTTGTTTCGGGTCATTGGAATCGGGCCTTTCCAGTAGTGCGCTGGCATAAAGGTTGGCGGCATTTAGAGGTTGTAAAATATCATGACTGGCGATGGCAAGAAACTGAGTTTTACTGGCGTTTGATTTTTCGGCAATCGATTTCGCTTTAATCAATTCAATTTCTGTGACATTGTGTTTTTCTACTTCTTTGCGCAGTGATTTATTGATCTTTTCAATTTCTTCTGTTCTTTCGCGTACACGGCGTTCGAGACTGAGATTAACTTTTTCCAGTTCACTCTGCGCGTTTACAAATTCGCTTATATCATCATAGGTCGTTACATAACCGCCATTAGGTAGCGGTCTGCCTTTGATTTCTATAACGCCCTGATTATGATTTCTCACCACACGATAGGGTTTGCCTGCAGTTAAATGCCCGAGACGAGTGTTCACCTGTGCTTCAATTGCGCCGGCTCCGAGCATGCCACGCTCTGCATTGAATCTAACTAAATCTTCTATCGCTCTACCAACACGTAACATACCTTCCGGGTAATTGAACATTTGTTCGTAACGTTTGTTCCAGGCTACAATTTTTAAGTCGGCATTAACCACGCTAATTGCTGATGAAATACTTTCGAAGGTAGCAAAAAGCATATCCTGGTTAAATTGCAGTGTGCGCGTAGTCTCTTCAAATATATTGACTACATCTTCCACCCCAAGACTTTCACCGCTGCTCAAACTTGATAGTAATGCACGTGCCGAAGCAACACCGACGACGCCGGATAGTGCCTGTTCAGCATGGTCGAGCAGTTTGGAGCTAACGAGTAATAATTCTGGGCCTGGTTCGTTTTTTAGTAATCGTTCAGTGGCGGACGCGCCCAGGAACTGTGTCAACATCGTAGTTAAATCCGTTTTGTTAATCTTTAAGTTATCGATGGTTGGAAGTTGTTCTGAACGTTTTCGGTGGACGAAAGCCAGCGCCTGAATTCTATCGGAGAGGCGTGTTATATCCATTGATGACACGAGGTAAAAAGCAATTACATTCACGCTGATACTTAACACCACGCCACGCGTATAAGCATCACTAAAGGTGAGACCAAAAAGATGGTCGGGTCGTAAAAAATCCAGGCCAAAAAGACCATGGGTTATTAATGTTGGACTAATAAATCCAGCATTACTCAGCAGAGGAAGCATGAGTGTTATAAACCAGATAAGTACGCCGGAGCCCAGTCCGGCAAAGGCGCCCATGGCATTACCGCGGTGCCAGTAAAGCCCGAAGATGATCGCTGGTGCCAACTGCACGGCTAAAGCAAATGCGATAAGACCGATCTCTGTCAGTGCAACATTTTCAGCCAGGCTATGTTGATACAGCCATGCCATGAGAATGACAGCAATAACGGTAAGTCGTCGTGTCAGGATAAGCGCACGTGAATAATCGGGAATAGGGCTGCGGTTTTTCTGTTGCCTGATTAATAATGGCAGGATCACATCATTACTCAGCATCTGGCTTAAAGTAAGTGAAGCCACAATGATCATTGCTGTTGCGGCAGAAAAACCACCGATAAATGCGAGTAGCGTTAGCAGTTGATTATCTGTACTCAATGGTAAAGCGAGTACGTAAGTGTCGCTGGCAACATCGGTGTTGGCGAGTACCTGGTTGCCTACCCAGGAAATCACGAAAACAGCTGTAGCTATCGCAATTAAATAAAGACTGAAACCACGGCGCGCAAATTTGAGATGCTGTTCACTTAAACATTCAACAAAAGTAATCTGGAACATGCGCGGCAAGCAAAAAATTGTCGCTGCTGAAACGAAGGTTAGAATCCAGAAAGAAGGCGTGAGGGTTGATTGTTGAAATACAGCATTAGCATTATTACTTATTTGACTGGGATCGAAACCGGCGGAAAGAGTTAGTGCAAATACGGCTATTGTAATTAAGGCAAAAAGTTTGATCAGTGATTCAAAAGCAATCGCCGCCATAATGCCAGAGTGATAACTGGAGACATCAAGTCGGTTTGCACCAAAAATCAGGGTAAATAATATCATTGCGACAGCAACCAGCATGGTCATGTCCTGACTGGCAAAGGCAATATTATCTACGCTGTAGAGCAGTGTATCGGTGACGGCTTTTAATTGCAGGGCAATATACGGCACGGTAGTAGCAAGCATGATAACTGTAACGATTACAGCCACGGACTGACGTTTTCCGTAACGCGAGGTTATAAAATCAGCGATGGAATGAATGTTTTCCTGGCGACTAACACTGGCGATGCGCTGTAATAGAGGATAACCGAAAGTAAAAAGAAGTATCGGTCCGAGAAGAATTGGCAGGTAGTACCAGCCACGAGAAGCGGCTGTGCCAACTAAGCCGTAAAACGTCCAGGAAGTGCAATAAACACCCAGGGCGAGTGTATAAACTAGCGGGTGGCGCACCCAGCCGGTAGTATTAAAACGGCGGCGATCGCCAAGTCGCGCTATCCAGAACAGCAATGCCAGGTACATGGCCAATGATATAAGAAGTGTAACTGCTGACAAGAGTCCGCTCCAGTTTTATGTAAGTTATTGCTTAATAGCGTGTTGCGCTAAATTCTCGTATTTAACGCTGAATGCCAGTATAACGATTAAGACATTAGTCTACCTATAGACTAAAGTCGAGGCTCATAAAATCGTGACTCCTGTTACATTTAGTTACTGCTAAATTTCGGAGGCTGAAATGGCTGAATTTAACCAAGAAAAAAGAACAGCATATTGGCGGGAAAATGTCAGGTTGATGGTGATATTACTAAGTGTGTGGTTTGTAATATCGTATCTCTGCGGCATAGTTTTCGTCGAACAACTAAACACAATTCGACTAGGTGGCTACAAACTGGGTTTCTGGTTTGCTCAACAAGGTTCCATGTACGGTTTCGTTGCGATCATATTTATCTATGCGCGGCTGATGGCCAAACTTGATCGTAAATACGATGTACACGAGAAATAAGGGGGCGTCATGGAACTACAAACATTAACATTTATTGTCGTAGGTATAACATTTTCGATCTATATCGGCATCGCTTTCTGGGCGCGTGCTGGAACAACCAGTGAATTCTATATCGCTGGCGGTGGTATTCATCCGATTGCTAACGGCATGGCGACCGCCGCCGACTGGATGTCAGCAGCATCGTTTATTTCGATGGCGGGTTTGATTGCGTTCTTTGGTTACGGCGGTTCTGTCTTTCTTATGGGTTGGACGGGTGGCTACGTGTTGTTGGCGATGTTGCTTGCCCCTTACCTGCGCAAGTACGGAAAGTTCACCGTGCCAGAGTTTATTGGCGATCGTTATTACTCAAAAACTGCACGTATTGTTGCAGTAATCTGTTTGATTGTTGCATCGGTGACCTATGTAATCGGTCAGATGAAAGGTATCGGCGTGGCATTCTCCCGATTCCTGGAAGTGAGTTATGAATTAGGATTGTCAATTGGTATGGGCATCGTATTTATCTACGCGGTTGTAGGCGGCATGAAAGGTATTACCTATACCCAGATTGCACAATACTGTGTTCTTATTTTTGCTTATACCATTCCTGCAATTTTTATCTCGCTGAACCTGACCGGTAATCCAATTCCACAGTTAGGTTTGGGTAGTATGATGGCGGGTACAGAAACCTATCTGCTGGATCGACTGGATCAGGTGGTGACGGAACTCGGTTTTGCTGAGTACACGACGCTTACGAGACTGGGTACCTTAAACACCTTTGTTTATACTTTGTCTCTAATGATTGGTACTGCGGGTCTGCCCCACGTAATCATCCGTTTCTTCACAGTGACAAAAGTGAGTGATGCGCGTGTGTCTGCTGGTTGGGCACTAATCTTTATCACTATTCTTTATACAACAGCACCTGCTGTAGCTGCGATGGCTCGTTTAAACTTACACGAAACCATTCAGCCACGAGCCTGGTGTAAATCTTGTTTATGACGACCGTCCAAGCTGGTTTAAAAACTGGGAGAAAACAGGTCTGTTGAAATTTGAAGACAAAAATGGCGATGGTCTGGTTGAATTATTCTGCAGACCCAGTCACTAACGAAATGGTGAAAGTTGATAGAGATATCATGGTGCTGGCAAATCCTGAGATAGCTGGTTTACCTAACTGGGTAATTGCCCTGGTTGCTGCAGGTGGTCTTGCTGCTGCGCTATCTACCGCCGCAGGTTTGTTGCTGGCGATAGCCTCATCCATTTCACATGATTTATTGAAAGGGGTGTTTAGACCGGATATTAACGAGAAGCAGGAGTTGTTCGCCAGTCGGTTAGCGATGGCAGGTGCTATCGGCTTAGCTGGTTACCTGGGATTTAATCCGCCTGACTTTGCTGCGGGAACGGTGGCACTGGCATTCGGACTTGCTGCATCTTCCATCTTCCCTGTACTGATGATGGGTATTTTCAGTAAGAATATGAACAAGGAAGGCGCCATTGCAGGTATGATTGCTGGTATTTCTGTCACGCTACTTTATGTGTTCCAACACAAAGGTATTATGTTTGTTCCCGGTACCGCCTTCTTAGGTGACATGAAACCAAACTGGTTTATGGGCATTGAGCCAAATGCGTTTGGTGCAGTGGGCGCGGTTGTAAACTTCAGTGTGGCCTATGTTGTTTCGAAGATGACACCAGCACCACCTGATCACATTCAACATATGGTTGAAGATATACGTGTACCAGCAGGGGCAGCTAGCGCACATAGTCACTAAAAAAGTTTACTATGTTGATGAAAAGCACACGGGCGTTCTGTCCGCGTGCTTTTCGCATTTTAATGTTCTGTAATGTATTATAGTTTGACGTATGCGAACTATTCTTTTATTCACACAGCTCATCGGTAGCTCATAGGTAATCTCATATGGATTTTCTAAAGAATAAACACCTGATATTGGCGATGTTCATTGCGCCTGTACTGGCGGTTATTGCTTATTTTTCAGTAGATCAGGTGGTATCAGAGAAACCACATGCAGCAGTTGCTGGTAGTAGTTACAAACTTGCTGCTAAATCAAATTGTCGCTATAAGAGCGGGTCATGTACTCTCGAGAATGGTGATGTTGAAGTTAAACTTCGTGTCGAAATTATTGATAACAGCCGAGCTACAGTATTTCTGAGTTCAGTTATACCGTTACAGAATGCATTGCTATCATTTGTGGATGATTCTGGCGATGAAACTGTAAACGCTGAACCGACGCCGATGCTGGCGAGCCTGGAGCAACCGGGTGTCTGGTCCGCAAGCTTCGACAAGGTTCCTTCTGATAACAGCATTCTCCGTTTAGCATTTAGCATTTCTGATACGCTTTATTATGCAGAAACCACAGCAATTTTTATAGAATATGAAACGTCTTTCTCGCGAGAAAACTTTTCTAACGAATAGGCTCCGGTATCTGGAATTTTTCTATTACAGGTTTACTGATACATATCATTAATATTTTTATTGACTATGCGATAAAATAAAAAAAATTCAGATATGCTATTTAAAGCTATGTGTAGATAAGGTTTAGATTTTTATAATTTATGAATCAGATGAAAAACAATTGCCAGAAAAATAGTCGTTATGGTTAGTGAAACAAATGATGTGCAGGCGTTCCTGGTCCAGCACCCGCCATTCGATCAACTATCACAAACTCAACTCGAGTATGTGAGTACCAATATCTTTGTCGCTTTCAGTAAATCAGGAAGTGAAATTAGTATTGATAACTCAGCTGATAATGCACATAAGGTTGGAATGATAGTGGTACGTTCAGGTAGTCTGGAAATAAGAACGGGGCAGGGCGAGCTGGTAGATCGTCTCAGCAGTGGTGATTATCTGCTAACTGATGTGATTGATAATCAAACTGAACATCCATCGCGTGTGATCGTGCTCGAAGATTGTCTGTATTACGAAATAACAGATTATGCACTCTGGTCTCTAGGTACAAGCAGTAGTGAGATTGCATCGGTACTGGAGAGCGATTCAAAAAAAATCGGACATTCACAGACGGATGAATTACCCGTTGCACAATTTATTAATGATAATTATTTAAGTCAGAAAGTTAGCGATGCAATGTCTGGCAAGATCATCAGTACAGGTCCTGAGACAAGTATTCGAGAGGCGGCGTGCCTGATGAAGCAACATCATATCTCTTCTTTATTAATACTACAGGATGAAAGGCTCGTTGGTATTTTAACCGATCGTGATCTTCGTTCGCGCGTGTTGGCGAAAGGTGTGCCGGATACAAAAAAAGTAGCGAAGGTGATGACTAAATCACCGAAATGTGTTGAAGAAAGTAACCACTTATATGATGCTCACCTGAAAATGATGTCTGAAGGTGTACATCATCTACCGGTTGTTAAGATTAATGTTCCTGTTGGCATACTTACCTTAAGTGATATGTTAAGAGAAAATAATGCGGAGCCATTATCGTTAATCCGCGCAATTAATCGTGCCGATACCGTTGATGATTTAAGTGACGCTGCCGAAAACTTACCTGGTCTTGTGGTTAAGTTAATAGAGCGTGATGCTCGTGCAGTAGAAATTGGAAAAATCATTACTTCATTTTCTGACGGTATAACCAAACGCCTGCTTAAACTGGCAAGGCGTAAGTTTGGTGCACCGCCCTGTAAATATGCATGGTTGGCCTTTGGTTCACAGGCCAGGCAAGAGCAGGTATTGGGTTCTGATCAGGATAACGGTCTGTTACTGCCAGATGATGTAGCTATTGACGATGCTTATTTTAAACGGCTAGCCGAATTTGTTAATAACGGGCTGGCCGATTGCGGTATGCCATATTGCCCTGGTGATATCATGGCCAGGAATGAAAAGTGGCGACAACCGTTAAAAGTGTGGATTAGTTATTTTGCAAAATGGATTGAAGAGCCATCACCCAAGGCAGTAATGCACTCCAGTATATTTTTTGATATGCGTCATATCTCTGGTGACGCGAACCTTACTAAAGCTTTGCGGGCATATGTAATCGAAAGGGCAAAGAGTAATACCATTTTTCTTGCCATGATGTGTGACAATGCATTACTGAATTCACCGCCGCTTGGTTTTTTTAAAACATTTGTGCTGGAAAGTGATGGTGATCATAACCATACGCTTAACTTAAAGAAACGCGGCACTATCCCTATCGTTGATGTTGCACGTAACTATGCGCTTTCTGCCAGCCTAAAACCGTTAAATTCAATCGAGCGTTTACAGGCGATGGAAAAAGCTGGAGTGATGTCTGAAGAAATGGCGCTCAGTTTAATCGACGCACATGAGTTTATCGCAGGTATACGTCTTAGCGCACAGGGCAGGCAGTATCGCGAAGGCATGACTGTTAATAATTATTTAGATCCAAAAGAATTATCGCCATTGGTACGTCATCAACTGAAAGATGCTTTTAATGTTGTTCGTGATGCGCAGGCTGCAATGCGAACAAGGTTTGGTGGCGGTGTTATATAATTTATCTTATCGTTACCGGCAATATCGCTACAGGCAGGAGGCAGATAACACGCCTCTGCAAATGCTTTATCAGGCACCGATTATTTCCTCGTCTCAATTTTTTCTTGATACGCGTTTTTTAGTGATTGATTGCGAGATGAGTGGTCTTGATCCGAAGAAATGCCAGTTACTCAGTATCGGTTGGGTGCTTATAGAGCGAGGGCGCATCATAAACTCGAGCGCAAAACATCTTCTCATTCATGCCGATAGAGGCACGGGAGATAGCAGTAAGATACATGGTTTACTCGATAGCAACATCGCCGGCGCTAAAAGTGTGGCGATTGTTCTGATGTTACTGATGAAGCAGATGCCTGGATCAGTACTGGTGTTTCATCATGCGCCGCTTGATGTGCGATTTTTACAAAAAGCCACCATAGAAACTTTTCGCTGTCCGCTGTTGTTTAGTTACGTTGATACCATGGTGATAGAAAAAAGGCGCTTGCATTTACAAGGCAAGATGAATGGACTTCGATTGGCGCAGTGCCGCCAACGTTATGGTTTACCTCATGGCGTTCAACACAATGCACTGGCAGATGCGCAAGCCACAGCAGAGCTGTTTTTGGCACAGGCAAGTTATGTTGGTAAGCCGGAGACGCTTCGTTTATCGCAACTATCACTGAGTTGTTCTAGTTAAACGAAGTCATACTATCAGTATTACTTAACAGGTAGCTCGTCGTACTTGAGCAAATTACAGACGTCTTCGTACCATTCGGCTTTGTCCAAATAATAGATATTATATAATGATGCATCTCTAGAAGTGGCGAACAGGATATTTACTGTCCTGATAATTAGTTACTCACATGCGGCCGGGCTGTTTCGAAAACGCTATAAACTTCACATTCAAATATTGATGTGTATCAATGTTAAGCCACGAAAATCATGTTACATGTTACATGTATAGTAATAAATTTACTGTGAAGTGTGATAAATAATTAACAAGAGGTGATTAAAATGTCTGACAAAAAAAATCTTTCAAAAACCACAAATGAGGCTGAGAATAGCTATTTAACAGCGTTCAGGGACCTTGAGGACAGAGTTGAAAACATGTTTCATAACATGTGGCGCAATCCTTTCCATCATGAGAAATTACCTGACACGTTTTCTTTTAGTTCTCTAAGCAAAATGCCAAAGATAGATGTTGTCGATAGAGATAAAGAAATTTTTGTTAAAGCTGAATTACCCGGTTTTGATAAAGATGATCTCGATATTTCGATAGCTAATAACCGACTCGTTATCAAAGCAAAAACCTGCAAGGAAGAAAAAGAGGAAAAAGGTGACTACCTGAAACAGGAAATCAGACAGAGCGAGATCTATCGTTCTGTTTTCTTACCTGACGAGGTTGATGATGAAAAAATCAAAACATCCTACAAGAATGGTGTGCTGGAAATGACCATACCAAAACAGGAAAAATCTCAACGTAAACAAATAAAAGTTGAGTAAGCCTTTACAGGGTTAAGCATAAAGGGAACGGAGTGATTATTCTTTTATCACTCCGTTTCCAATAATGTTTGGCTTGCAGGGTGTGTGTTTTGTACGCCAGGTGCTCACGTAGACATGGATGTCTAGTACAGAAGCAATTGTTAATATAAGATCATTTTCTTAATGTGTTAAATATGATTGAGAACGTTGGATCGATTATCTTCGATATTAGTTAACGACATAAGATAGGTTTAAATAATGAATAATAAAATAATTTTAATCCTGAGTGTGTTTCTATTCATAACACCAGTCCATGCACAGGAAAGTGGCATTGAAAGTTTGCGTGAGACTGGCAAGGCTTTCACCTCAGTGGCTCGCACTGTATCGCCTTCTGTCGTTTATATTCGCAGTGAGGGCATAGTGAGCGGGCAAGAAATGCCCGATTTTCAGTTCCCTTTCGGTGAAGGTGGACCATTCAATGATGACCTGTTTAAACGCTTTTTTGGCGATCAATTTCAGCTCCCGCAAATGCCTCGATCTGAGACGCCAGAGAGCAAGCGCCGTGCTGTCGGTCAGGGTTCGGGGTTTATCTTCAAGTCAAAGGATGGTCTGTTCTCCGATAAAAGCTATATCCTGACAAATAACCATGTTGTGGCTGGAGCAGACAAGATCCATGTGCAACTCAAGGATGGCCGTGAATTTGATGCCGAGATCGTCGGTACAGACCCGCAATCCGACGTTGCCGTACTAGTGATCAAGACAGGAGGGCTGCCGGCACTGGCGCTGGGCAATTCTTCTTCATTGGAGGTCGGGGAATGGGTCATTGCCATTGGTAGCCCTTTTGGATTAAGCCATAGCCTTACTGTAGGCGTGGTCAGCGCTAAAGGACGCACCAGTTTAGGGATTAGTGATTATGAGGATTTCATCCAGACAGATGCGGCCATCAATCCTGGTAACTCCGGTGGGCCTCTGGTTAATCTTGATGGTGAAGTTGTCGGCATCAATACCGCGATCCTTTCTCGCAGCGGCGGTTATATGGGTGTCGGTTTCGCCATCCCCATTGACCTGGCCAAAGGCATTGCTGATCAGTTGATGGATAGTGGCGAGGTGACACGAGGTTATCTTGGTATCGTCATTCAGGAGTTAACACCTGAACTGGCCAGGTCGTTCGATCTTGATCAAAACCAGGGGATTTTGATCGCCCAGGTAACCGAAGATTCACCGGCCGCAGAGGCGGGTTTGAAACAGGGTGATGTCATTGTTGCCTACCAGGGTAAACCAGTGACCAAAGTAGGTGAATTCCGTAACCGGGTCTCGCTTACATCACCGGGAAGCCGCGAACAATTGACGATTATCCGCGATAGTAAGCGCCGCAATATTTCTGTCACTATCGGTACACTAAGCAAGGACAAAATGGTTGCAGAGGCATCAACTCAAAGCACCGATGAGCTAGGCCTGACCGTGCAGACCATTACGCCACAACTGGCTGAACAATTTAACGCAAAAGCCGGTGAAGGGGTGGTGGTTACGCAAGTCAGACCTGATTCCATTGCTGCCAGTGCAGGCATACAATCCGGTTCCATTATCGTACAGGTAAACCGTATACCGATAACAAGTGCTGAGGACTTTAAACGTGAAGTGAAAAAAAGCAGCGCCAGCAAACGTATACTGTTACTCATCAGAAAAAACAATATGCAGCAATTCGTGGCATTGAGTTGGTAATCTGGTCATATGATATACGGGCAGCATTGTTATATAACAATGCTGCATTAACCCGAATAGTCCGTAGGAATGAATATGAGCATTAGAGACGTATATGAAAAGAATATGCAGGCACAGCTTGATGAGTGGAAAACCAGGCTTGCGGCGTTTAAGGAAAAAGCCGAACAGGAAGAAACCAATTTGCAGCTTGAGTACTACACGTTAATCGAAGAAGTGAAACTGGAGCTAGAAGCCGCTCATAAAAAACTTCAGCGACTAAAACAGGCTGGTGATGAAACATGGGAAGAGTTCAAGGATGATGTTGAAATTACATGGAACTCACTACATGAGTTAATAAAAGCATTAACATTACCTTAACCCGGATATTTCATAGGAATGCAGACGATGGGGTCATGTTTTATTAAAATCGGTCAGTGAGTCAGTTTGTACGATTCGCCGAAAAGCATAGCCGTAGCTATGGTTGCAGGGGAATCGTAGAAAATGGCCGCTGATATTTTTCCAAAAACTGCATAGCGTTGTCAGGTACATAGTGTGTTTTTCTAATATATTGCTATTTGTTATAATAATCATAGTGTTAAGCAAGATTAGCAGCGTTACTATGAAATAACCGGGTTACAGTAAAAACTAATTCATAGCATGATAGCGGCAGCCATTGAGGCTGCCGTTTTTGTTTCTGGAGTTAATCCGAATAATTCTTAGGAACGCTAAAAATTTAACTTAACATTAAAAGTAAAGGGGTCTTGCATGGTAAGTTTGGGACATAGTAAAAACTTATGACGATCTGCTCATGGCCCGGAGTATGTGAAAACTCAAAGAATACTCGATAGTGGCTTCACAATCATTCGATGAAGCCACTATTTATTGCAATTTACAAATTGAGTTTTCACGCAGTGTGTACCGGTAAGCGACCGCTGATTTATAATGGCGATGATTAATTGCTTGAAGGTCGTTAACCGACCCAATACGGTCATTCAGTAATTACCATTACGGGAGTGTTGGTTGCATTTTGATACATGGTGCAACCAAACCGTTGAAATACGTATCTACCATATTATTTGCATGACGTCCGGTGCATGCATGAAATAGGTGTATAGACCGGACACATAGGTAGGTTAAAACCCGCAACAAATTCCTATTGTTGAACTAAACTCGCTAGCGTGGGGTGATCAGCAACCGCAAAGGCAAAGTTATCCCACTGCTCCTCTGTAAAACTATCAACGAGCATTTTACGACAGGATAACTTTATCTCAAGAAGCTGTTTATGCAAGGTCAGAATATCGCTTTGCATCTCACGTAATTTTTCCTCTGAAGTCTTGGGGTTTAACGAAGCTTTTTTGAAATCGATACGCTTTTCGATAATTGTATTCATTACTTTTACCATGTTTTCATAGTTTTGCTTACGCCAATTGCGAAAGGAGTTGATCTGCTGGCTCGTTAACTGCAATACGTCACGATGTCTCATTATTGTAGGTAATAATGTTGGCATGTAGTTAACACCATCCAGTAGCTCAAGTTTGCGCATTAGTATCGCCCATTCATCATTGGATAGATCATGGTCACTTTTATGCATTGCCGAGAGTGGCTCGACAAACAAAAAGGTTGTTATGAGAATAGTGGCGAGTTTTATAGCATTTATATTCATATTTTCCCTTCCTCTGAAGTATTAATTCCCCCGCATGATTATAATACTCAAAAATATATCGAATAATATGACTTACACCTGAATGACTTGTAGGAAAAGTCCTACATTGTAAGCTCAGTGTATATATTATTTAGATGTGCATCTGAATGACCGTTCATGGCCCAGGCTGTGTGAAAAGTATTAGTGATATTTGAAAGTGGTAAATGGAAGCCGATATTGGGCAATAATTTCCTTCAAGTGGATTTCACTATCACTATATTGATACTAAACCTTTCATACGGTTGAACTGGCAGCCGAAAGTACGTGTTTAGCCTGCAACCCGCTGTGATTCGAGGGAAGGACAGGACCCGACTTTTTTTTACACCCAAGTGATTTTCACGTACACTTCACAACAACAGATTACCCAATCACGTCATTACGGAGGTGAACCCATGTCTATTGATACTACCCAGCGCCGGAGATTTTGCGTAAAGGCGATAACCCCCACACTGGCACTAGTGATGCTGCTGGGTGCCGGTTGCTCGGAAAAGGAAGCCACGGCCCCAGAGGAAGATGCGTCAGCCCATGCGCCCGGCCCACAAATCGCGGAGCCAGATGAGTCGCAAGCTGCAACTGAACCTGATGCTCCAAGATCAGCCCATATGACATCTGAAGCAGTAAAGGCATTTGTTCCAACACATACAGTTAGAGCAAAGTTAAACCTCAGACCTTCTGCATCATTGGACACCACTCCAATCGCCGTACTGAAAGTTGGATCAGAGGTTGAATATATTAGAGAGGCTGATGGTTGGTATTATGTGAATACACAATTTCACGGAAAAGGTTGGTGTTCTTCTGAGTACCTGTCCTCATTGTCGCCACATAAATAATAATAGCAACGGTTATTTGACCACAGGTTTCTAATTTATATCACCAGAAAAATAGCTACTCCAAGGTCATTTTTATTGTATCGTGAACTTCCAATAGCCGCATATTCTCCTTCGGGGTAATGAGCTGACAGGGCAAAGCCGACCCACAACGGACTGTCAGCCCCTGTCGAAATTATTTACATCCTAAGATTTGCTTTAAATAATGCGTTATATGCTTGTATGGTAGCTTCCGACCCATGAGAGATGTTCAGCAAGTGTAGAGAAATCCTGTTATTTCCAGCCTTATATTTCGTATTCTGTCCGGTGTTCTTAACACGTTAAAAATCAATGAAATGCTAATATTTAGCTATCTAATTGATAGTTAGATAATTTCTTATTTTGGTATGGTTTTTGCTGTGCATCATTATTAAAACAAGTTTTCGTCGCAACGACAAGTAAATTAAAAATGAAAGATAAAAAAGATAACAAGCGAGAAGCAATAGTTATAGAGATGGTAGCGTGGTCATCAGTCATAAGCATTATTTTCATACTTGCCATAACAACTTCCAGTTTTAAAGGTACCAATAAAGCTAGGAGGTAATAATGTTGTTGCTGACTAAAAAAATTGGCGAAACAATTATTTTAGACGGTGATATTGAAATTACTCTAACTGGACATTCAAGGCAACCATGCCAGGATAGGTATAGACGCACCTGAAGAAGTGACGGTTTATAGTGAAGAAATATACGAAAGGTTACCTGACTATGCCGCACCCCCTTATGGATAGTGGGCGCATTTTTATGTCTGTTGCCTAAGCGGCCATTCAACAACTGTAACCCTGCTTTACAACTAAGTAATCCATTAAATGCTCTTATATAATTAATGCCCTGATAATCTTATATATTATTATTTTGGTATAAATATTGCTTTGATATTTGAATAAACAAACTCGACGTAATGACGACCAGATAATTACAAACAGGATAGTAATATGTGGATAGTACAGTGCAAACCCGATAAACATTCTCAATCATTGTCAACCGTGGGGAGTTACGACAATAAGAAGGGTGCAATCATCCATGCCTCTCGATTGTTGGGTGAGTGCTTTATGGTTATAGTTTCAGACCAAGATGATGATGTCATCTGGAATAATGGAATGCCAGTTATCGACCCAAAGACAACCGTTAACAACTCTCAATATTAGCTGCCGCTAAAGTACCATTACGACCCATTGCAGACATTCGTCAATTATTTGATTTTGAAGAAATCTTTTTGACAACACAAGCAAAGTTTAAATCTGCTGGCATTGGCTCCATTACGACTGGCCATCTCTTGATGCTTCCAAGGATTTTCAACCTGTTTATTACTCTTCTGCTGGCATTGGCTCCATTCTTCATTGGGAAAGCTCTTCTCCATACAATGCTGATCCGAGTGGCGTGACTTTCTCTCATAACTATTCCAGTACAGGCAAACGGCAGAGATTGCGCGTGCTTTTGGCGTGTCAAAGATCAGCATCAAACGTGCCGTTAAACGCTATCGGGGTTGCTGACCAAAGGGTTTTATGCGCCCAGAAAGACCCGGGGAGCCAACGTATTAACCCCCACCGTGCTGGTGCACGCACAGCAATTACACAACGACTCTAACTCAACTTAATGGCGGCGCATTTAATTTATTTTCTATAGATTGGCGACGTATTTAATTCAGGTGTTAGCCAAAACATAAGTATTAATGCTGTAACAAATTCAGGATCATTATTATCTACTGTTGTAAGCACTGATAGTATTATAGGCTTGGAAACCTTTAATTTAAATTGGTCTAATGTATTAAGTGCATCATGGACTGAGACAAGCGGAAGTTATTTACAATTAGACAATATATCGGTTTCAGCTGTTCCCGTTCCTGCAGCCGTATGGCTTTTTGGTTCAGGGTTAATCGGTTTAATCGGTGTTGCCAGAGGAAAGAAGGCACAACAATTAAAAGTTAATCAATAGCGGCTCCTTCAGGAGCCGTTTTTATTTGTGCTGAATGTCTCTTGTTGGACCAGGTTGTGTGAAAAGTCGAAAAAATTTGGGCCGATGGTGAGCCAGCCCTAAAATGTGAAAGTTAGTATGGGCAATATAGTGATATCCACTTGATGAAATTATTGCCCAATATCGGCATCCATTTACTCGTATGCAAACGTAGCCTTAGGCTGTAATTCTACTTCGGGAACGGTTAATGTATTACCTGTATATTTAAACGACCCTTCTGTCACAGGTGTGCCTGTTACTGGGTTCACTGGAAGAATGTATATCAAGTTACTTTAATATCAACCTGTAGGAAAATCCTGATTTCAACAAGCTCGGACCGACAGCAATAGAACAGGTCTACCAGTAATATACAAATCAGCCGATACACGGTCAGCATCAAGATTCGGAAGTCAGGCTGCGAGCACACTAGAGAACGGACTCCCTCTACGGGTGCTTTTTTATGTCTGTTGCCGACCCTTATTACTCATTCAAAAAACTTAAAACATTAGTCCGCGAAGAACGCAAAAAAAGCAAAAAAAGCAAAGAAAGCAAAGAAAGCAAAGAAAAAAATATAAGTTGTTTATTTATTCCCTTTACTGCTGCGTCTTAATAAAAAATAAAAAAGGTTTTACTTCGCGTCTTTCGCGTACTTCGCGGACTAATGCCTTTGATCTTGAATGGGCGTTATTGGCCGCTTATCCGCGGTCATGATACTGAGCTGATAGAGCGTTGTGGAACCAAAGGCGACAGTTAGATAATTCTAATATTACTTGCATCGAACAGGCAGCTATCGACCCAAGAGAGACTGTTAGCTGCTCTTAATACTAGCTATAGCTAACAGACAGTAGTTGACCCATTATCGTTAGCGTCTGTGAATATGCCTTAACCGAACCAAAGCGAGCACGCTGGTAGTTACAGTATTAGCCGAGGCTTACGTATGCTTCGCCAGAAAACGAAGCGAAAGTTTGACATAGAACAAGAACATCAGGGAGGCGGTCGTTTACACTAATTTGAGGTTAAACTATCACGCTTTGAGTGATTAGTGCACCAGATATATAGGAGGTAGGCTATGGATATCAATCTTGTTGATCTTACTGTGCATATCGATGAAAACCTGAGCCCTGAACAGAGAATAACGGTAGAGGACAGTCTTCGTGCCCTGGACGGGGTTGTCAGCGTACATGGTTCGAGCAAAACACCACATCTGACCGTTGTACAATACAATCCTGAGGAAATGGATTCTCAGAAAATTCTGAAACGCATAACGGACCAGGGAGCGCATGCCCAACTTATCGGGCTGTGAATTGGAGGAAATGCAACGGTCGGATTGTGAAATACCAATGATCTGACTTTTTATTGGTTCCCTGTTAAATAAAGTGTATGTATGCGTCGATACTTCTGGTTGTATCAATTGGAGGTATTGGATTCCTAATGACTATGTGGTCGAATTTGCTGGGTGATATGGCCTATATTACGTGCCATTATCATGTATGTTCAACAGTTCTCCCATCATGCTGCATTATTTGCTTCAGATAACTGGTGAGGGACTGTTTTTGGCCGCATATTCTCCTTCGGGGTAATGAGCTGACAGGGCAAAGTCGACCCACAACGGCCATTCAACAATTATCATTCCGGTAGTGCTGTTTGTATTTTTGACACATAGACTCAACCAAACCGGTGAGATTACGTAACTACCAGGTTATATGCTGCACGGCACACATGTATGAAAGTGATTATAAACCCATCGCAATTTCCTATCGCTGAATTAAACTCCCAAGCTTGGGATGATCAGCAACCGCAAATGCAAAATTATCCCACTGTGCCTCTGTGAAACTGTCAACTAACATCTTACGGCAGGTTAACTTTATCTCAAGAAGTTTTTTGTGCAAATTCAGAATATCATCTTGCGTCTTAATCAATTCTTCTTCCGATGTATCGGGATTTAGCGAAGCTTTTTTAAATTCGACACGCTTTTCGATAAGAGTATTCATAACGTCCACCATGTTTCCATAGTTTTGCTTACGCCAATTGCGAAAGGAACTGATCTGCTGACTCGTTAACTCCAAAACATCACGATGTATCATTAAGGTACTGCTATATTCATAATATATCTTGATTTGTTGTTCACATCTGTAGTACAAATATACTTCACAATTTAACAGGGGAGTCCCAAACTATGTCAGAAAAAGAAACCGTATCTGAAAAACAGCAACAGGTAAAAAATGGCATCAGTCGTAGAGATGTATTGCTGGGGATGGGTGCTGCTGCGACCATGGCTTATGCAGGTTCTGCATCGGCGGCCGCAAAAGAGCACGATCACAGCAAACATGCAACGCAGTTAACCGATGTGATGGATGCAGTTAATGCTTGCCTCGACAAAGGGCGACGTTGTGTTGCACACTGTATGGTTAGTTTTACCGAGGGTGATACCGAACTGGCTGACTGTGCGAGCAAGGTGCAGGAAATGATGTCAGTTTGTGGTGGTTTTGCCTATCTTGTGGCATCGAACTCCAGTTACACTAAAGAGTACTCACAAATATGTGACAAAGTGTGCCAGGATTGTGCAAAAGAATGCAAAAAACATGAGAAGCATATCGAGTGCGATGCATGCGCCAAAGCCTGTGATGATCTGGTTGATGCAATCAAACTCAGTTTATCTTAGTAGGGGCTTACACTAGATATGTTGTGAACATTGTGCCCATTTATGGGCGTAATGTGTTCTAGCCATAATTCCCGAGCAACTGCATATACTGCCATGGATGGCAGGTAGTAGGGCAATGCAGGAGCAATTGCCGAGCGTTATCGGGTACATAGTGTGCTTTGCTAATATGCCAATATTTCTCAATACAATCATAATGTTAAGTTAAAGCTGTAGCGTTCCTATGAAATATCTGGGCTCGTATAAGCATTCCCTCATGAGACTGCAGCACTAAATAGATACAGTGACTATTGCTGACCTGGTTTTCCTGCGCTTAACTTAGTGGTTTTGTAACCGACTTTTTATTTCCTGTCAGGCAGGTTCAAAACTCGCTGTTATATGATTGTTTAATATATCCTTCAGGTTGATGGAAACCGGGCATAAGCCCATGCGTGCAGTAATAGAATTCACGATGTCTTCAGTCGCCTCGCCTTTTTTCAGTTTGCCTTTAAATTCGACATTCAATGTTTCAATGCTTCTGTGTTCGTTAGCAATGACTGTTAATAGCCCTTCACTTGAGTCCAGAACCAGACCATATTCTGCAGCATTATTTCTAAAGTACATATGCTGACAGGTGAGAATAGCATACATAAAAATATCGAAGCCAGGGCTGGAGGTATTGATATCAAATTCCTGCCAGTTGTCTTTAACTAAATGTTCGACATGTAACTGATCGATAGTATTCTGGTCGTCTATGTAATTACAATGCAGTAGCATCTGGAAAGTTAAATCGCTCATATTTTGCTCAATCGGTAAAAATACAGAAGTGGTTTTATACACCGTTTGTCGGCTATATATAATGACATAAATCAATATGAAATATTTGGCTCAGCAATAACAATTAATATTAAAAATGGAAAGCTCGGTTTTGTGTCACCGGTCATCGTTAAAAACCGTTTGTAAAGATTTGTAAATTAATGATTTAAATAATAAAAATACGCTTGTAAAAAATGAACGAAAATGAACGAACAAGTTACTGTGGTTTTATTTTCAATGGGAGTATAAATGCCACCGTACTAACAAAACATTAAGCACAATAAAGAACGCCCGGAGGCCTTTAAATGAGCAAAAACGTATTTCGACTATCAGTAACTATCCTATTTTTTCTTTTTTCTTTCACTGCGCAGGCAGAGAATGACAATTTCACCACCTCACATTTTTCAGGTTCAGGAAACTGCACCATGTGCCATGATGGCTTGACCGATACTTCAGGTGATAATGTGTCCATCGTCGAGGACTGGGGAACATCGATGATGGCGAATGCGACCAAGGACCCTTTCTGGCGTGCAAAGGTAGCGACTGAGTTAGAACGTAATCCGCATCTATCTTCATTGATAAATGATAAGTGCAGCAAGTGTCATGCACCAATGGCTAACTACGAAATCACGAAAGTACAGGGTGGCGATGTCACACTGTTTGGACCCAACGGCATCCTTGATACTAATCATGAACTGCATGATGCCGGTATGAATGGTGTCAGCTGTACTGTGTGTCATCAAATCAAAGATGATGCTACCCTGGGTACACCGGCTGGCGCATCAGGTCACTACACAATTAATGATACGAAAACAATCTACGGGCAATATAGCAACATCACCGCCCAGCCAATGATTAATAACACCGGATACACCCCGGAATACAGTGCACATATTTCAGATTCAGCCGTCTGTGCGACCTGCCATGATTTAAAAACACCTTTTGTTGATGCAAACGGCCTGGTAGTGAGCACCACACCAGATACAGAGTTTCCCGAACAGATGCCCTATACAGAATGGCAGAATTCGATTTTTGATGACGCTGGCAGCAACCCGCAAAGCTGCCAGGATTGCCATATGCCGAAAACAACATCCAAAATAGCCAATCGTCCACGATGGCTCGGTGTTAAAGATGGCTTTGCCAAACATCAGCTGGTGGGGGCCAATACCACAATGCTGACCTTGCTTAACAATAATGCCGCGCAGCTGGACGTGACCAGTGCCAATATGGATTTAAGTATTGACCGTGCCCGCGCCATGTTGCAGAGCGCAGTAAACATAGCCTTTGTATCGGCTTCGGTGAACAATGGTGTGCTGGAAGCCCAGGTTAAAGTGCAAAATAACTCAGGCCATAAAACGCCAACAGGTTATCCATCACGGCGCATGTGGCTCAACTTTAAGGTTACTGACAGTAACAATAATATTGTTTTTGAATCAGGCCGGATAAACGCAGATGGTTCTATTGTAGGTGCAGACAATGACGCAGACAATACTGTGTTTGAACCGCATTACGATCTGGTTACTTCAGCTGACCAGGTGCAGATTTATGAGCCGATTATGGGTGATTCCGATAGTAATGTGACTTTTACCCTGTTGCGTGGCGCACAGTATTTGAAAGATAACAGGCTGACGCCAGAAGGTTTTGACAAGCTTGCCGTGCCATCGGATGTTGCAGTTCGCGGTCTGGCGTTTGATGATGCCAACTTTAATCAGGGAAGTGATGAAATAACTTACCGTATTCCTGTTACTGTTGCCGGTGATCTGAATGTTAGCGTGTCTATAAATTATCAGACTATCGCATATGGTTATTTACAGGATCTATATCGTGATAACCACCTGGAACAGGTGCAGACTTTCAAAACACTTTATGATGCACAAAGTTTGAAACATGAGCAGATCGCCAGTGCGCAAATAACAGTGCTTAATGATGTTATTAGTGGCACGCTCCCTGTACCTGTTGTGTCCCTTTTAGCCTCGCCATTAACTATTGACCAGGGCCAGTCAGCGACCTTGAGCTGGAGTTCAAGTGATGCCATAAGCTGTACGGCTTCGGGTGGCTGGAGCGGCAGTCGTGCTACCAGTGGTTCTGAAGTGGTTACTCCGACGGCAACCACCAGCTATACCATTAGCTGTACCGGTGACGGCGGAATTGCCAGTGCCAGCGTGACAGTAACAGTAAATGCACCAACAGCCGTTATTGTACCGACGGTTAATCTGACGGCAAGTCCAGCGTCAGTATTTCGTGGTGATACGATAACATTAAGCTGGTCATCAACAGATGCCACCAGCTGCTCTGCCTCCGGTGACTGGTCTGGATTAAAAGTGACCAATGGTTCTGAGTCTATAGTGATTAATGGTCCGGTAACATTTACCTTAACCTGTAGTGGTGATGGTGGATCAGCCAGTGGCTCGGTAAGTTATCAGGCGCGTGGTCGCAGACAGTTAAATCTACAATAATAAAGTTGCATTTTTGTTTAAGCCCGCCAACTGGCGGGCTTTTTTTTGGATAATAGTTACTCGATATAATCTGTTTCAGGGTGCAGTGAGCTGCTCAATCTATATCAATCGGTTTCTTTGCCAATATTTTGTTGCCAGTAAACATGGCGGTGATCAAACTGCCACCTTCTCGTACCTCGGTGCGCACCACAACGAAAATGTGCAGGACGATCATAAACATAAGTACGTATGCACAATAGATGTGGATTTGACCAAAAGGATCTTTAAACGCTTTTAAGCTGGCAGCCTTATCTTTATTCGTGCCTTCCGCAATATAAGGTTTTATGCTGTCCGGGTCTATACCGGGCTCCGCAATATAGTCAGCAACAAACGAACCGAAAGGCGGGTAATAAATATCAGTGCCGGCGCGCACCAGACCGGTTACGGCTGAGGTAAACATAAGTAAAAGAATGAATAATATTGCCAGACGTCCCAGCGGGTTGTGGCCGATGTATTGTTCGGGGTCGCCGCTTTTTACAGAATCGAATGTAATTACGAACAAGACTAATAAAACCTTTGCCCGGAACAATGTTAGTCCAGCGTGCATATTTGTTTCCGATGAAACCCCAGATGATTCGCCAGGCAAAATTTAATACAAAGACATAACCTATAATGACATGAACTTCTTTTAAACCCACTTTAGCTTCAATGCTGGTTATGCCGAGTTCTTTCTTGAACAACATAATTAAACCCATAAAAATAAGGCAAATAATGGTTATGAAATTAATCCAGTGAAATAATCTGGTTGCTACATCCCATACTTTGTATTGTTGAAAACTTACATTAGTCATATAACTACACACCTATAAAATAAAATCAGCAGTTGGTCGATGTTGCCAGCAGTCTACTTTACCTAAGTATAGTGGCGAACGCTTATTTTTTTCGTGGAACTTGCAGGTAAATTCTTTTCGAGGCACAAACTAATACGGCGGCTATTAGAGCCGCCGTGATTAGTTTACACATTGAAAATAATTATCAGGCTTATTACGTTTCCCGAACTTTCCATGTCCATGTGGGTCGTATGTGCCCATCAGCGGCATTCCTGTGAAGTATACGGGATGGTCATACAAGTATAAATATATTAGAATATTCGATTATGTCGTCAAAATAAAAAACAGCTCACCATCAAAATGCTGATCATGTATGTGATCACTGCGTTGCTGTTTCTGACTTCCGTCGAATTACATATTCATACCCAGGAAACTGCAGCAACTGTAGAGCATGGCTTTGCTGTGGACATAAGTTCTTTTGCTAGTCACCTCATGCCCGATGATAGTAGTCATGAAATCATCGTCAGTCCGGACAGTGTGCTGAAAGTAAAACAAAACAGTGTAAGCATGCTGGCTGTATTCCTGCTGATTGCTGTTCTGGCAGCCGTGCAGTGTCGAACCTTCATCGGTCGTTTGCGAGAAAGCCAGACACGTTTACCGATTATTCCTTTTCGTGGCACGCCGCCCCTGCGCGCGCCACCTCAATAAACTCAAAACCAACCCGTTAATTTTTTTGTCAGCAGAAGTTTTCTGCTGATGTGTTGTTGTGGGACTAACTGTGAAGCTAGCTAAAAAGCTGGTTAAAAAAGCAGATTTGCAGTCCCTGGTCTGGAGTTTTTAATATGTTTATTACCCCCGTTCTTACCACCATTAAGTCGACAAAAGCCGTATTTTCAAAAATCACCGCTGTACTAATAGTGCTATTGGCACTGATAATAATGCTGCTGCTGAGTACACCGTCCATTGCACAGCAATGGACCTTGCAATCTAGCGTTGAGCAGGCAATGTCTGTCTCACCAGAATTAAAACAGGCGATGGCTGAAATTGGTGCGCGCAAGGAGGACATAAACCTGTCCAGTTTATGGCCAGAACCTAGCATAGGCGCTCGCATCGATAATAAATTGGGGCAGGATGATGAAACCGGCGGGTATGATCTGACTGATATTACGATTAGCCAGCCCATCCCAATCTCACGTATCAAATACCAGACATCAGCTGCTGAGGCCAGTCTGAAAGCGGCCCGGTTTTCCCGCCAGTATCAGACGCTGCAGGTGCAAAATCGTGTGACGAAAATATATCACCAGTTACAGCTTGTTTCGTCAGAATTAAAGCTGGCTGAAAAACAGCTTCAGCTGGCTAATGAGTGGGGTGGTCAATCAAAGAAAAATTCAGCGGGCATTGTTGTGCGTTATTTAACACCACTGGAAAAAATGCGACTGACCATTATTCAGGAAGAAGCGCGTCAGGCAGCAAGCAGCGCTGAAGGTAAATACAATGAAGTGGTGAATGAGTTTGTCAAATTATTAGGTCTGGAGATTGGCAGTGTGGCAACAGTTTCTGAGCTGCAGCCTATCGAAGAAATTCCCGATATTAATAATCTGATTTCATTACAGGATAATCATGCACAGCTCTCCAGCCAGCAGCAGCAGGTTCTGGCGGCGAAGCATGAAATAGATGTTGCTCGCAGTAGCCAGATGGTCGACCCGACTATCGCTTTGAGCTGGTCAAAAGATACCTTTCTCAGTGGACGCGGTGATGTTTACGCCATCATGTTCAATGTTCAAATTCCAATCAATGACCGTAAAAACACCGCAGCAAGCAAAGCCACCTATAAAGCCAGTCAGCAACGTATCGAGTTACAGTTATTGCGACGTGAGTTGAAAATTAATCTGAATAAAAGCTTTACGCATTTGAACCATGTAGTTGAACAGGCCAGGGACTATAAACAAAAAGTGCTTAAGCCAGCGAAGAAGATGCTCGACTTAACCAACAAGGGATTTAGCAGTGGCGAATTAAATATATTGTCTCTGGTAGATGCAAATAATACCTATTTTGAAGCACGCTTAACTTATATGGAATTACTCTATCAGGCATGGGTGGAGTTAGCGGAGGTCAAGCTGTTTGCCGGGCAAATGATATCGGATGCCGATACACTGAATGTCAGCCTGCTCGAAGGAGGAGTGTAAAATGATTGCTGCAATTTTACGTTTTTCTCTTATCCAGAGACTGATGGTTGTGTTAGTCACACTGGGCATTTCTGCTGCCGGTTTATGGTCGTTTAAAACCTTACCGATTGATGCTTTTCCGGATATTTCAGCGCCCCAGGTGCAGATTATTATCAAGGCCCCCGGTATGTCACCCAGTGAAGTTGAGCAGCGCATTACCTTTCCGATTGAAATGGAAATGCAGGGCATTCCCGGACAGACCGTACTTAGATCAACAACAAAATATGCATTAAGTGTGATTGTTGTCGACTTTGAAGATGACATGGATATTTATCTGGCGCGTAATCTGGTGACAGAGCGACTCAACCAGGTTTGGGATTCATTACCGGCCGATATTGAAGGTGGTCTGGCTCCCATTACCACCCCACTGGGTGAGATATTTATGTATCGCATTATCGGCCATAACTACGACACCAACAGCGGCGATGATAGCGGCAAGAGTTATAGCAACCAGGAATTGCGCAGTTTGCAGGACTGGGTCATCCGTCCGCATCTGCGCAAAGTAGAAGGGGTGGCAGATGTTAATTCACTGGGCGGTGAAGTTCGTACCTATGAAGTAGTTATCAAACCGAAAACGCTGGTTAAACACGGCATCAGTATCGACGAAATAGAGCATGCTCTGATGGAGAGTAACCGCAATGCTGGCGGTGATCGCATCAACCAGAACGATGAAGTATTACTGGTGCGTACGGTCGGAAAATTAAACAACGTGGACGACATTAAGAACATAACCGTACGCACACTTTATGGTGAACCGATACATATTAGTGATGTAGCCGAGGTGCGCGTTGGCAGTATGACACGTTATGGCGCGGTAACTGCTGATGGCGAGGGTGAAGTCGTCACCGGACTGGTTCTGTTGCGTAAAGGCGCCAACAGTTTACAGACGGTAGCAGAAACTAAAAAAGCACTGGAAACATTAAAAGCTATTTTGCCTGAAGGCGTTAGCATCGAATCGTTTTATGATCGAACCGAGCTGATTACCAAGGCAGTATGGACGGTGGAAAAAGCACTGGGTGAAGCCGTTGTGCTGGTATTGCTGGTGTTAATTATTATGCTGGGTGATATCCGCAGTGCGTTAACGGTGGCATTAATTTTGCCGTTAACCGTGTTGTTTACCTTCATTATGATGAAGCTGTTCAATGTATCTGCCAACCTGATGTCACTAGGCGGGCTGGCAATCGCTATTGGCATTCTGGTTGATGCCGCCGTCGTGGTGGTGGAGAACATTCATAGCCATTTCAGTAAAGCGCCTGCAGGTGTTAATAAATTGCACCTTGTTTATCGCGCGGTGCTGGAAGTATCGTCGCCGGTTATTTCCGGCATACTGATTATTGTGGCTGTGTTTCTGCCATTGTTTAGCCTGACCGGACTGGAAGGGAAAATGTTTTCGCCGCTGGCCATTACCATTACTTTTGCCCTGATTGGTTCGTTAATAATGTCATTAACCGTGATTCCAGTGCTGGCCAGTTTCTTTATGAAACTTCATGTCCAAAATCAACCGAATGAACAGGCGAAAAAACAGGACGATGAAAAGCAGGCCGAAAATGCGCTGGCCGAGGCCCAAAATGCAGACACAGATGGTCGTCTTATGCGAGTGCTGAAAATCATTTATTTACCGGCGATGAACTGGGCGCTACGTTATAGAAAAACGGCGGTAGGGTTAGCGCTGGTGGCGCTGTTTGCAACAGCAACCCTGTTCCCTCATATCGGTAAAGAATTTATGCCGATCATGGATGAGGGCAGTACCGTTATCCTGTTAGAAAAAGATCCCAGTATCACCCTGGAAAAATCGCTGGAAATGGACGCACCGATTCAAAAAGCCATGATGGAGCTGCCTGAAGTGATTGGCGTCACCTCGCGAACAGGCGCTGATGAATTACGCATGGATCCAATGGGCTTAAATCAGACCGATAATTTTCTGGTGACAAAACCACAGGAAGAATGGAATATTTCATTGCAACAGTTCCAGGAAAATTTGCGTGAAAAATTAGCCCCTTTTGATAATGTTGATTACGCCTTCAGTCAGCCAATCGATATGCGCGTATCAGAAATGCTAACCGGTGTGCGTTCTGCCATGGCAATCAAACTTTATGGTGATGATCTGTTTGTACTGGAGCAGAAAGCCATCGAAATTGAACAACTGGTGAATAATATAACGGGTGCAGTAGACGTGTTTCGTGCTGATATTTCAGGGCAGAAATATTTACAGATCGACATCAATCAGGACGTGATTTCCGGTTATGGCATCCATGTTGAAGACATTAACAGGTTAGTAGAAACCGCAGTCGGTGGCCAGGTGGTGACCGAATTACTGGAAAATAATCGTCGTGTCGGCATCCTGGTGCGCTATCAGGAAAAAGATCGCAGCTCAGCGGCAGCCATTAAAAAAATGCTGGTGAGTTTACCCAATGGTACTAAAGTGTCTCTGGGACACCTGGCCGAAGTGACAGTGGTGGATGGACCGGTTCAGATTATACGTGAATCGGCCAAACGTCTGGTGGTTATCCAGTCAAATGTAGAGGCCCGCGATGTGGTCAGTTTTGTCGAGGAAGTACGTCGTAAGATAGAAGAAAAAGTGGACTTGCCTACGGGTTATTATGTTACCTTTGGTGGTCAGTTCGAAAACCAGCAGCGTGCATCAACCAGACTGGCTCTGGTGGTACCTGTTGCCATAGTGCTTATTTTCTTCATGTTGTTTACCACTTTCCGTTCGCTGTTACAGGCAGGCGTGATTATTCTGAACATCCCTTTCGCTATGATTGGCGGTGTCGTCAGTTTGTATTATTCCGGACTTTATCTGTCGGTACCGGCATCGGTAGGTTTTATTACCCTGTTTGGTGTTGCGGTACTCAATGGTGTGGTGATGGTGAGTTACTTCAATCAACTAAGGCAAAGGGGTTTAAGTATTCAGCAAGCGGTAAGACGGGGCGCTGAACGACGATTAAGACCGGTACTGATGACAGCCATGATAGCCAGCTTTGGTTTATTGCCCCTGCTGACAGCGACCGGCCCCGGCTCTGAACTGCAGCAGCCACTCGCCGTCGTGGTGATTGGCGGCCTGTTTACCTCAACCATCCTGACATTGATTTTACTGCCGGCACTCTATGCCTGGGTAGAAGAAGCATTAGAGAAAAAGATGCGGGTGAAAAAAGTGGAGGTCTCAGCATGAAAAAATTATCCATCGTGGTGCATACATCACTGCAACAGGAACTGGCTGACTGTTTGCGTAGCCTGCAGCTGGACAGTTTTATGTTCAGTCATATCGAAGAGCATAGCTCGCAATTAAAGCAGGATGCTTTTTTATCGGCTCGGGATAAAGTGGTGGGTTATGTGCCTCAGGTGCGTGTTGATGTGATTCTGGAAGATGCCCGCGCGAAAACTTTACTGGATGAGCTTCGTGGTTCGGGTATATCGTTTACAGGTAAGGGGATGTACTGGATTACTGAAGTGGACGAGTCGGGTGAGTTATAAGGAAGAAGGGAGTGGTGGGTGAGTGTTTAGCATTTGCCACCGACTCAACACCTCTTTTCGGTTTATTTATGCGTTGTGCCTGGAAGTCTCGGTCGAACATCTGTTTGACGAAATCGAATAATATCAAAGATACTATTCGTCTATGTAGCAAGATTCGGGTCGTTAGATAAAATCGGATCATTCATAATGCTTTCTCAGTTAAAAATAAAATGATGAGAGGAATAATGAAATGGATGCACTATATAAGAGCGCTGCTATTGTCGCGGGCACAAGTTCAGGAATTGATTATATTGCTTCGTTGTCCTGTTAACTAAAAGCAATTACCTGGACTAGCTGATGTAGCAGGCCAGGATAAGGGTTGCATTAATCCGAGGCATGAACCGGACACATTTATCAACGACCATCACCTGCATGGACGCGGGTGTTGAGCCGCCATGGATGGCTTTACGGCGTGTCGATGGTGAATGTGTCCGGTTCATGTCTCTGGCAGTTAACGAGACAGTAGTGAGAAATTATGAAACCTGTTAAAAATTATTTCAGGAATTGCGGGACATAAGAAATATGTCGGATTATGAACGAATCGCGAAAGCTATCCATTATGTAACTAATCAGGTTGGGCAACAGCCAACCCTGGATGAAATAGCAGCGCATGTTCATTTAAGTTCTTATCATTTTCAGCGGATGTTCACGCGTTGGGCAGGCGTTACCCCAAAAAGATTCTTACAGGTTCTTACCGTAGAACGCGCAAAAAAATTGCTGCAAGAGGCTAAACCCATATTAGAGGTAACGCATGAAGTCGGGTTGAGTAGCGGCTCGAGACTTTACGACCACTTTGTTAGTCTCGAGGCAGTTACGCCAGGTGAATTTAAAACGCAGGGCAGTGGCCTGACTATTGAGTATGCGGTTCATGAAACGGTATTTGGCAGCGCGTTTATTGCTATTACGCCACGAGGGATCTGTAAATTTTCATTTCCTGAAGAGAGCAATGCTGAACAGGAAATTAAAGATCTTGTGAAGCGCTGGCCTTATGCGCAGTTAATAAACAACAGCAAACATACAGCTGAAATTATCGATTCAATGTTCGCTATAGAAAATGATAAAGACCGCCCATTATCTTTACTGGTCTCTGGTACAAATTTTCAGGTAAGTGTCTGGCGGGCTTTGCTTGATATTCCAATGGGCAAAGTAGTGAGTTATTCTCAGGTGGCTGCTTCAATTGGACGTCCAAATTCAGCCCGTGCTGTTGGCAGGGCTATCGGTTCAAACCCGATTGGGTTTCTTATACCCTGTCATCGTGTTATTCAACAAAGCGGAAATCTTGGTGGCTATCATTGGGGCGAGACTCGAAAGCACGCAATTCATCTATGGGAGGCGGCGAGAACTGGATTGTCAACTTAACCCGGATATTTCATAGGAACGCTGCTAATCTTGCTTAACGCTATGATTATTATAAGAAATAGCAGTATATTAGAGAAGTACACTATGTACCTGACAATGCTCGGCAATAGCTCCTGCATTGCCCTACTACCTGCCATCCATGGCAGTATATGCAGTTTTTGGAAAAATATCAGCGGCCATTTTGTACGATTCCCCTGTAACCATAGCTTATGTATAGGAAGTACGGTAGTAGGGCAATGCATGGAGCAGCGAAGCGGTGTGCCGAACGGCTATGCTTTAATTACGGGCCTCCTGCCCATTAACCCTACGGGCTCGCTTCGCTCATGTAAAATCGTTCCTACGATTTTATCGGTGAATCGTACAAACTGACTCACTGATATTTCCCCAAAATTCTGCATTACTATGAAATATCCGGGTTAATTAGAGATTCCTCAATGTAGTTATTCAATCCACAGAATAACAAGGTGTTGGTAATGGTTAGTGTGTAGTTAATCGCATTCACTCAGCGCCGATAAGCGAGAGGTGTTCTGAGTAATTTCCTGACCAGAAGGTAACCAGGATTTTTGGTTGTGTATCCACGTTACCATATCCTGGATTACAGTCTCACCCTGCAAATCACGTGATAGCATGTGATACCCGTTGGGGTAGAGCATCAGGCGCCAATGAGATGTGGCTCTATCAGGCAGCTTATTGAGCATCTGGCAGAATGGTTTTGGTGGAATGATTTCATCGTGTTCGCCATACAGGATTAATGCTGGCATTTTCAGTGACCCGCTGTTTACCAGGGCGGTTTCCATTAGGTCAGTGAGCCCGTAGAGCGCGTCGATGCGTGTCTCTTTAATGATCAGGGAGTCACTACCTAATGCACGTAGCATTTCGACGTTGTCCGACGGATGAATTTCCAGGCCTTCACCGGTCACTGTGAGTTCGGGAAGTGTATGGGCGAGAAGTCTTAGCGGCACTGTTTGCCACCATGGCATGGTTTGCCAGCCCCATACGGCAGGGGATGACAGGATTACACCCTGTATGCAGGTCCGTTTCAACTGCTGTGCTGCACTGAGTATAACAGCACCGCCCATGCTCTCGCCCAGCAGGAATAATGGCAGACCAGAGTGTTTCTCGCACAGCAGATTGACCGTTGCTATGAGGTCGGATTGCAGGGTGCTGTCTCCAGCCCAGATGCCGTGCTGCCTGGTCGCACCGAAGCCGCGCTGGTCAATGGCGTAGGTAGTGATCAAATTATCTGCAAATTTATGTGCAGTCGCATCGAAGGCGTTGCTGTAATCATTGAAACCGTGCATGGCGAGCACCACGAAGGCGGGGTCATCTGTAGATGGCCATGTCTTCATGGGTAACACATAACCGTCAGACATTATCACTGACCCGGGCGTTAGTCGGGTGTTATGAAGAGTGGTATCTGGTCGCGTCTGAAATTTAGGATTACTACATGCGCACATTGACAGAAGCAAAACAAGCTGTACTGGCATGGCGACTAAAAACTTCAGACATTTGGACATGATGGGGGACGGCTACCTTAAAGCAGACTGACCAGGTGACAGATCTAAGCTTCTGCTGCAATAAAAGTGATTTTATTGGGGGGCGGAAGCATCATTTTTAAGCTTGTCCGAAGATAATTTTTTTGTCCACAATAGGTATTCGGCCTTTAGCTCCGATTCAGTCGGTGCTGGCTCCAGCTTAACGGTAATGCGATTATTAAGTTGTGCTGCCAGGTTCCACTCTTCTACTGTAGTCTGCGGGACAGCTTTAGGATATTTTGATAATTCGAATGACCGTGCGACATTATCAACGTCAACCTCTACACTTTTTTTGTTCAGAGAATTTATTTCCGAAAGATAGTTTGCAAAACTCAAAGATTGATGAGCAGAAGGTGCGTCATTTGGTTGCAGGTCATTTCCTATATATTCACACTGTGTAATTGATAATGTATTGTCTGCAAGTATAAAGTTGCCCATTGGATCTCTGTTCATGCAGAATCTGCCAACATGCGTTTGTAAAATAATGTTTCCGCTATATTCGGCTTCCAATGCTTTTTTAACTAATTCCTCAATGAAGGGTAAACGCTTATCATTCAGTGCCAGTTCGTCAAATGGATATTCGAGCACCATATTATGCGCCCAGGAAACAAACTCCTTTAATACATCTTGCTTGTCAGCCAGGTTTTCTTCTACGCTGCTCTCATCAGGCGCAATGGTGTGATTTATATTTGTGGCTACCAGGTTTTTTTCAAGTTGATAGTTATCAGAAAGTAATCTGACATTAAAAAAAATCGATAGCACAAGTAAGGCGCCTACAAAATAAAATGGCGAGAATATCTTGTTTTGTACTGGTGACGCTGGTTGCATCTTTTCAAGTTGTTTTTCAAGTTCACCATTTAGCCGGTTGAATATTTCATGACTAACAGACTCAACACCTAGCCACATACTTTTGTGTAACTCGACTGTCTGGTCATCCATCAATCTTTCAAGCTCTTCCAAAAAAGTGTCTTGGTCACTGTGCTGTGTTAAGGGACGCTTTTTAATTACCTGTTCGTCTGCTTTGCCTGCTATTGGTTCATCAACTACCAGTGCGGATTCGATTCGACGGTCATCAATTAACCCTAATTTAAATAAAGATTCTTTTAGACCAACAGGAGAAATAGTTTTGGGAATAATACCAACAGCGCCAAGTGCACGCGCCTGACTAAGGTATACCTCACCGCTTCTAGAGGTGTACATCATGATAGGAATAGCAGTTGTATGCGGATTAGTTTTTATATGCTTAACCGCTTCAAAACCGTCCATGCCTGGCATCATGTGATCCATAAATATCACATCAGGTTGATGATCTTTCAAATAATCGAGTGCATCAACCGCAGTCTCAACACAATCTACATCAAGCGCAAGCTCTATAAGCATACGTTCTAGCACGACACGTGCAGATTTGGAATCATCTACAATAAGCGCCTGTTTTATTGTCATTGTGTCACCAATTTATTAACTTATATGGATGATTTTAGACTTTAACCAAAAAAATATCGATAAATATAACTATGCTGCTGATTTTTAAATCAAAGTGCGGATTTTAGTCATTATGGGACAGAAACGAACATACAAACAATATTCTAGAAAATTAAAAGAAGAAGCGGTAGCTCTGGTGCGCGAACAGGGTTATTCAGTGCTAGGCTGCAAAATCACTGGCTATAGCCAATAATATGCTGTATCGATGGAAGGAGCAGGCTGAAAAAGTCATTGTTATTACAGGGTGTATTGAGAGCAATGCTACGATAGACAATTGCCAGCGCCTGACGCAGTGGTTTATACTTGAAGTACTTCAAACTACGAATTTCGTAGGGGCTCCTGGCTATGACAACATTTAGGCTCGATTCATCGACCAATAGCCATCAACCAGCAGCAGTTACACAAACAGCGGCATCCCAACATGATGCGGACTGTGCTCCACGGATTGCCATTGTAATTCTGAACATTGATGCCAAATCCCAGATCCAACGACTCCTACAGTCCTTAAGCCGTGTGCATTGCAGTTGTTTCGATGTTGAAATCATCGTTGTTGATAACGGCTCAAAAGACGGTTCTGTGGCCATTATTCAGCAAGAGCTGAAGAATTTCAGTCGGTCTCACCTGATCCTCAATCAGGAAAATCTAGGTGCTGCCCAGGGCAGGAATCAGGCGCTGAAATATGTACTGGAATCAGGTAAGGCAACTCCACCTAAATATATCCTGACACTGGATAATGATGTCACCGTCGATCCACAGGTAATTGAGGATCTGGTTCAGCGGGCCGAGACATCACGCCCCGAAGAGTTGGTGTTTGCGCCTCTATTGCATTTCGCACAGGAGCCGGAGCGTCTTTGGACAAGCTGGTGGACTGACGGATGGAGGTTCCCGGCACAGATGGAAGCCGATTGGGGATTACGTGATATGTACAACAATCACAAATCAGTGGACGGTGTGGCCACGGCCACTGCACTCATCAAGACAGAGGCCTTCATTGAGCTTGGCTATTTTGATGAGCGGCTGTTCTTCGGCTACGAGGATGTTGAGTGGTTTCAGCGTGTTCGACGTAAGGGCTATGAAGTTAAATTGGTACCTGTTGAAGGTAAAGTGTTACATGACTGCCACCAGAGCCTCGGTGGTTCGGAGCAGGGTATATTGTCGCCTTTGCGAATCTACTATCTGTTGCGCAATATGGTGCTGATGATGACATTGTATTCCTGTCCTGCGCGTCTCCGACCCGTTCAATTCGTCAAATTGGGACGACACATCTGCCTGTATTCTCTGTGGACGCTTAGTTCTATGAATTGGCAGGGTTTCAGGGCTATCTGGGCTGGCCTTTATGACGGTCTACGCCGTCGAACAGGGGTCGGGCGGGGCGCGGCATTCCAAAGCAAGCCATCGTCAACCCAGCCATCGTCAACCCAGCAGCCGGGTAAAGCTCAAACAAAAATGCCGATATCAGCCTATCTGTATTTTTTGTGTGTAGGACTCATCACTATCAGCTTGACAGTTCTTTATGCATTGACGATCGACTGGACGTTTTCAAATGTGTTCATTGCTGGTTTTGTAACTTTCGCTATCGGCTACCTTATATGGGGGGTGGCGGATGTGATTACCCAGCTATTGTTTTTAATCGGGTTCCGGTTGTTAAAAGGGCCTCTTCAGTGTCGACGTGTGGACATGCCCGATGGTATTCCAACAAGTCACAGAACGACTGTTGCATACATGTTGCGCTCTAATCATGCTCGGGAGTGTGATGAAGCCTTTGACAATATGTACCGCTCTTACCTGGATAATCTGGACATTAACGGGAACCTGACGGCAGTACTAGTTAGCGCATCCACTTCCTTGTCTGTCGTTCAGCACGAAATGGACCTGCGTGATAACTACCGTGAGCGGATCCGCAGCACCTTGCTTGCAGAGGCGGAAATTCACAAGATTAGCCATATGGAAGCAATGAAATTAAACAACGATTGTCTGCGTGCGGATTTCTGGTGCGGACTTTTTAGTCGTTGGCAACAACAGGGTTATTCGGGAGAAAAACTGGAAAAGGCGATCGAGATCTCGGTGGAGCGCGTTGTGCGGGGCTTTAAATATATTCATCGCACGTCCACAACGCTGAAAAAAGCCGGGCAGTACCAGGATTTAATGCTTCTCGGTTCACGAGGAATTGACCGACCATTTACCTATCTCGAAGAAAAATATGGCAATCGCGGTCGCTCAGCTGAGTTGCCAGTATTCGGTTTTTGTTCGAACCTTGAAAATGATCAAGCGTTGTTAAAACACGAGTTCGAGAAAATGACACATGCGTTGGAGGCGCGTGGGTTGCAGGATATAATCGATCTGAAGCAAGCAGGGCAGACCTACGGAACAGACGAGGATATCAGCTACCGCTACACTGTGCTGCTTGACGCAGACAATCGCGTTCCCGCCGATGCCATACGAACACTGATTGAGATCGCCGCCGCCAATCCCGAACGGGGATTCTTCCAGTCGGGTGTGCTTGTTTCCAATATGGATACCTGGCATGCTTTTCGTGAAATTTTGTCTCATCATACCGTGTCTAAGATGCCGGAAGCACAGTTCCGTGCTTTTGGTCGATTCGGTCACTATGGCAAAGGACTTGCAGACAATGACGTATTCATTGAACAGTTTATTGGCACACCTCAAGCGCCCAGGGAAACCTTGCCTCTTGATATTCTCAGCCATGACACGATTGAAGCACTGTATCTAAATCCGGCCTATGTGCCGCAGGTATTTTTCTACGAAGGTGTGCCATCTAACGCGTTCAATCGTCAGGCGCAGCTCACTCGCTGGACCCAGGGTGACCTGATGAATGCTGTATTGTTATCGCCAAAATGGATTGGTCGCGCTTTCGTACTTGCTAAAAAGCTTTTCGGTAACAGCCACAGCGACAATTTATCCTACAGTATTAAAGTGCCGGCTGTTCCGTACACTGCACACTATATCGCCCATTTTTCATCACGTGCGCTGTTTCGAGCACCGCTCTTCTTTCTATGGATTTTCATTGAAACATTTGGCCAGTCGATTTTGATTCACACAAACCCGGTGCTCATGAAAGTTCACTTCTATTTTATTATCCTGGGTCTGGTGCTGCTTCCTAAAATGTATAAGCCATCACTCAATTTTATAGCGGGGGTCAGGCTCTCATTCTTGCGCCAACGTACCGAGGCGCTTGGAAATATCAATTCGGCCTTGCGGGGATTCATCGCTGCCTGGCTCGAGATACTTACAACGCCTTTTGTTTATATGCCTGATGTTCTCTACAGCCCGCTTCGCCTATGGCTCGCAGTGAAAAGCTTACTCATTGGTCAAGCTACATGGAAGGTCCAGGCGGAGGTCGAAAGGGAAACGCAGCATGTTTCATTCATGGCTGCGCTCAAAAAAACCTGGGGCTATACCGCCATAGCCCTGGCTTTTAGCCTGGCACTATGGTCGCTTGAAGCATCAATCAGCATTTTACTCATCGCTCTGCTTGCCACATGGCTGGTATTTCCGGTTACCGTTTGGCTGGGCGCCAAACCCATGTCCACCCGGCAACGAAATCATGCCTGGTTGCTTTGGATCTTGAAGGACTTCGATCAGGAACGGCTATGGCGTAGTGAGGCGAATGCCCGAGAGCCGGGAAGCGATGTTGAGGCCCAACGCGGGATTATCATCCCAGCTTCCGTGTAATAATAAACAAGACAAACAAAGACACCCATAAAAACAATCCAGACTTTTATAGTGGCTTCTGTTGATGAATGTGATAGTCGTCACTGGCTTCCTGAAGTGCATCTGAGTCATTGGCTGCTTTTTTATGCGGGTAATGGAATTTAAGTTATACGCTTGAGTTTGCGCTTAACCGTTGTTGTACCAGCCTGTAAACTATTTACTTAACAGGGGGACTTATTGCCCCATAAAGCAGCTTCGGTTCGATTTTTTAGATTCAATTTTGCCAAAATAGAGCTGACATGAAATTTAACAGTACGTATACTGATGAATAGTGCATTCGCTATGTCGCCATTGGTTTTGCCCTGGGCTATCTGGTCCAGAACTTCTTGCTCACGATTACTTAGGTTTGCTTGCAGTTGGTGTTGTTTATGTTGCATATATTCTAATAATATTGTTGTTACACTGGGTGCCAGGATCGTGTCACCCTGATCGACAGCATAAATGGCATTTATGATTTCCTCACTTTCAGCTTGTTTGAGCAGGTAACCTTGAACGCCTGTTTGAATGGCTTCTACTATCAGATTTTTATCGCTATAACTACTGGTAAAGAGGATGGTTTTGGTATTGGGCTTTAATTCACGAAATTTACGTAAACAATCGAACCCTGTCTGTCTGTTTTCACCAGGATCAATCAGGATGACATCCAGATCAAGGCTGGTAAATTTGGTGAGTATTTCTTTGGGTGAGCTTGCTTCAGCAACCAGGCTGATATTGGCATCCCTGTTTAAAATATGCTGAATTCCGTATCGAATTGTAGAGCAATAATCACAAATCGCAACGTGGATAGTTTTAGACATCGATAACTCCTTTTTTTTGGGCGCCATTCAACTTTCATCGATTGGTTCCAGTATGCATACTGGAAAAAAGTTAACAAAAAAAACTTTATTTGTAAGCTTATTAAGGGTATTTGCTTCTAAATAAAAGCAATATATGTGCCAGATATAAATATATTATAATTATCAATAGTATAAACAATATTAAGTATATTTTTGTATACTAAACATGACATTCGTATGCCATATCTGGCACTTTGTATGTCAAAGCTGGCGCTCTTTGTCATGCCTGATGCATATGAAAAATAGGCAATATATGTGCTAGATATAAATATATTATAATTATCAATAGGAAAAGCAATATAAGTATATCGTTTATACGTAATGTGTAAAACAATTCGTCATAAAGACAGGAAATATACATTGTTGATAGTCGGATAGCTTTATATTTTTGAGTAATAAGTATGACATTACGTGTGTCAAAAAATTGACACTTCGTTATCATGCCTGGCGCATTGCTTCGATTGTGCTAGCCCGGATATTTCATAGGAATGCAGAATTTTGGGGAAATATCAGTGAGTCAGTTTGTACTATTCGCCGAAAAGCATAGCCGTAGCTATGGTTACAGGGGTATCGTACAAAATGGCCGCTGATATTTTTCCAAAAACTGCATAGCGTTGTCAGGTACATAGTGTACTTCTCTAATATACTGCTATTTCTTATAATAATCATAATGTTAAGCAAGATTAGCAGCGTTCCTATGAAATATCCGGGCTTGATGTGCTGTATCTATCAATTGTGCATAGATAACTGATGTTGTCACCTGTTATTTGCTACGGGTATTCTTGCCTATTTTTTTAGCGTCAGTTCCTGGCTCTGTTCGCCAAGCTTGAATGTGGCGACGGTGTCGGTAACAGAGGTGAGTTCCCAGCCCTGGTGTTTCATGCCAGTTTCGAGATGCAGCATCTTGTTGTTGCTGAGATCGCGCAGTATGGCAATTTTTGATCCAGGTGTAATGGCCACGCCTTCCAGCTTCAGGCGTAGTGGTGACGGCCTGGCTGCCACGGGTGTGGCTGTGGGTTCGCTCGGTGGCTCACGACCTTCCCTGAACAACGGTCGTTCGGTGATTTCGCTGAATGCGGCAATCCCTGATGCAGTGAATTTTGCCTGCTCAATCGGATCGACAGCAGGCTGTGTTTCGGGCGAGGCATGGCCTTGTGTCTCGATCAGGTTACCGCTCTCGATTGCCAGTACACCAGCCGACAACGCGCAGGTGGTTAGCAGGTAGGGAGTGAGGTAATTTCCTATCAGAGAACATTTTCATGATTGCTGCTGCATGTAGCCGATGAGATCAAAATCCACATTCAGCATTTGATCATAGTTGACTTTGCCTTTGCCATAGTTGCCTGTACGCCGGGCAAGGCCGCGGATTGAGACATTGTCCAGAAACAGATACGGCTGGCCGGTCTCCATGGCGTGGAATGCCTTTACTGTGTTTTCCAGCACGCCGCGCATACGAACCTTCAGGGTGACACGCTTGAAACCCTCTTGCTCGCCTGCAGGCAGGATCTGGGTGCTTAGCACTTCCATGCCTGTCGATGCCGCGATTTTCTTGACGATACCTTGCAGGCTGGCGGCGGCCAGCGCTTCGCTGGTCGTTTTCAGGTAGTGACGATTGCTGGCCAGTCCCAGGGATTACCGTGGCATCGAAGCCGTCATTAAACAGCTCGATGAGCAGCCTCGCCAGGTGCTGATCGAGGCCACCATCGCCGAGGTGACCCTTTCCAATGCGCTGGATTACGGCGTGCGCTGGTTCCTCTCCGGCGGCAACACCAGTCTGGGCTTCAACGCACCGGTGCCCACCGCTGCTGGTGGTGATGGCCTGACACTGGCCACGTTTTCGAGCAGCAATGATGCCAGGATGTTTATTGACCTGCTGGCCAGTAAGACCGATGTCAAATTCCTCTCGGCGCCGCAGATCATGGTGCTGGACAACCATACCGCGAATATCCGCGTGGGTGACCAGATACCGGTCACCGTGCGCAGTTCCCAGAGTACCACAAACCCGGATGCCCCGGTGGTCTCTGAGGTGCAGTTTCGTGACACCGGCACCTTGTTGTCCGTCACTCCGCGCATCAACGCCGGCGGCCAGGTCACCATGGAAATCAGCCAGGAAGTCAGCCTTCCCGGTTCAGAGCCGGCTGTCGGCGGCGGCGGCAATGTGGCGATTTCACAGCGCAGCATCAGCAGCAGTGTCGTGGTGCAGAGCGGTGCGACTGTGGTGCTCGGTGGCCTGATCCTCGAAACTCGCAACGAGGGCAGGGCGGGTATCCCGCTGTTGATGGATATACCCTGGCTTGGCTATTTGTTCAGCACCACCTCGGTAAGTGAGTAGATTATAGTCGGGTTTTTTTGCCTGTAAAATAAAACCCTGCCATGCCCGCATCCCCCATTGTGGCTAGCTTACTGTACTAAAGTACTGCTTAAAACTGGACTTTTTATCAGGTACAAACAGTACCTATAGTCGGTTACCAAATTTGCTCACATTCGATATGTTTATACTTGGTCTAAATGTTGGACTTGCGACATTTCCGTTGTTTTTTAGTACTCGAAAACGGCAAATTCAGCTGAAACAAGTTCACCGGTCATTGTCAAATGGTCAACACAAATGTGGGTCAACAGGTTTAGACAGAATCCGTTGCTCCAAAAAGAAATAGGAGAGCTATAATGAAAACTCAAGCCACCAGTCCAATGGCGAACAATAATATTTTGCTCGCTGTTGTTATATTATGCATGGTAATGCTGTCCATGCTGTTTGTGCCGGGTGCGCAGGCAGCGGTTAGCTGTACAGCAATACCATAACCGCCAACGTGGTGGTGCTGGACAACCCGACGGTGTTCAACCGCCTCGGTGCGCAGAACCCGAACTGGATCACCTACGCGCTCGAGCGCGATGTCATCGACGGGACCGACGCGGCGTGCCCTGTTCGCAGGGCAGCCTGTACCGCAGGCAACGTCGAGCTGCGCCCCGACAAGCGGCCCCGTCCGCTGGTGGTGCGTTCGGTCGCGGGCAGCTGCCTGACGGTCAACTTCACCAACCTGCTGGCGCCGGTCGCCAATCCGAACAATGCGCAGCAGGACCAGCTGATCAACAACGACCAGGTCGCGGGCCGCTGCGCCGGCTTCCACGCCTCGGGCACCGAAGCTGGTCGATGACATCGCCGACGACGGCAGCATGGTCGGTAACAACCCCGGCGCGAACATTGGCCCGACTGACGCCGGACAGCGCAACTGCGGCCTCGGCATGGCAGCACCGAACGAGAGCCAGGACCTACAACCTGTACACCCCGCACGAAGGCGCCTTCGTGATCAACAGCTACGGCGCCACCCTCGGCAGCGAGCAGAACAGCGGCAACCTCGGCATCGGCATGTTCGGCGAGCTGAACGTCCAGCCCGTCGGTGCGCGCATGTACCGCAGCATGGTGACCGAGGAAGAAATGCGCCTGGCCACCACCGACACGACTCCGGCCTCGGCCAGCCGATCATCGACTACGAGGCGACCTACCCGAACGTCGAGCCCTGGATCTCCGAGGGCAAGGCCGGCCTGCCGATCCTGAACATGCTGACAGCCGGCAACGAGCTGGTGCACAGCGACATCAACGCGATCATCGCCGGCCCGAATGCCGACGGTACACGTTCCCGGCCAGCACCTACCCGCTGGAGAGCGTCGGCAACAACGTGCCGAGCCTGCCGAACCGGCTCGAGCCGTTCCGCGAGTTCACCTCGATCTTCCACGACGAGCAGACCAACTCGCAGGTGTTCCCGCGCTGGTACGGCAACCCGGTGCTGAACTACACCCTGGCCGGCGTCAAGGACCAGTTCATGATCAACTACGGCTCCGGCGGCATCGGTTCCGAAATCATCGCCAACCGCCTGCACACCGGCCCGATGCACGACTGCACCGACTGCGCCTACGAGGAGTTCTTCCTCGCCTCGCAGACCGTCGGCGACCCGGCCATGCTGGTCAACTTCCCGGCCAACACCGGCATCGAGCAGTGCGACCCGACCGACATCCTGACGTCCGGCCTGCTGGCGTCAGTTCGACGATCGACGTCCCGGTCCAATGGCGGTGATCGCCGATCGGTGCCAACCCGCCGATCCCGGGCAACTACGCGCTGTACCAGGAAGACCCGTCCAACGTGCACCACTCCTACACCGGTGACTTCGTCAAGATCCGCAACATCCACGTCGGTGCGTTCGAGCAGCACATCTTCCACCTGCACAACCACCAGTGGCTGTTCAACCCGAACGACGACAACGCCAACTACCTGGACGCCCAGGAAATCATGCCGGGCTCGGGCCACACCTACGAGATAAACAACGGCGGCGTCGGCAACCGCAACAAGACCGCGGGCGACGCGATCTTCCACTGCCACTTCTACCCGCACTTTGCGCAGGGCATGTGGTACCACATCCGCATCCAGGACACGTTCGAAACCGGCAGCCTGCTGGCCGTCTCGACAGCGCCGTGATGCAGATGGCGGGCAACGCCGACCCGACGGTGACGGCTTCCATGACACGCGTTGGGCGCTGCGCAGCGGTAAGCCGGCGGCCGGCGCCCGCGCGCTGCCCGACGCCGAGCTGCCCGACGGCTGGCCGATTCCGGCCATCGTGCCGCTGCCCGGCAAGGCCATGCCGTATGCCTGCCCCGGTCAAGGTCGTCGCGGTCGACCGCGGTAACTTCGGCGTGCTGGGCGGCAGGACAGGCCCGGATGGCATCCCCGAACGTCCGAGCCAGGCCGTGATCGACTATCGCACGCCGTGGCCGGTCCCGACGCTGACCTCGGTACCGCCGACGACGTCAGCCCCGGCTTCCCGTTCTGGCTGGCCGGCAACGAGTGCGGCGTGATGACGCGACATGCAGACGACTCCGCTGCCCGAAGGGCACGGTTGGCCAGCGCATGCCGACCCCGCCGCTGGACATGCTGACCGAGGCCGGCGCGACAGCGAACGGATATCGCACCGGCGCAGGCCGGCGGCTGGGACGGCGGCCTGCCGCGCCACAACCTGCTCGGCTACTCCTCCGGCGGCCTCTCGCTGGACACCAACAGCCGCCTCGACTTCGCCAAGGAAGTCGAGGTCGCCCAGCCGGTGTACTTCCCCGAGATCGGCACCGACGACTGGAGCAGGTCGCATGGCCTACCACGCCGTGCGCTGCCGCGACACCTACAAGCAGAACCGTGACGGCACCGTTTCGGAGGCTCTGTGTGACGCGACAACCGGCGTGGCCAACCCCGACGGCAGCGGCGGCTTCGTGCTCAACGGTGCCCTGCCGGTACCGGGCGGTCCCTTCCAGGATCCCTGCATCGACGACGCGGGCACCCCGCTGATCGCTGGTGTCATCGGCCACTGGTTCGATGGTGACAACGACCAGGGTACGCTGCGGCAACATGGGCGCGCTCGGACTTGGACCTGCGAGAACCCGCGCACCTACAAGGTCGCCAACGTGCAGATCGACGCGGTGTTCAACAAGGTCGGCTAGCACTACCCGCAGGAGCGCATCATCGCGCTGTGGGACGACGTGGCGCCGACCATCGCCAAGCAGCGTCCGCCGGAGCCGCTGGTGATGCGCTTCAACACCTTCGACTGCGGCAAGATCCTGCACACCAACCTGGTGCCGAAGGAGTTCGAGCTGGACGACTTCCAGGTGCGCACGCCGACCGACATCATCGGTCAGCACATCCACCTGCCGAAGTGGGACCTGACCACCAACGACGGTGCGGCCAACGGCTGGAACTACGAGGACGGCACGCTGGCGCCGGGCATGGTGGAGGAGCGCATCAACGCGATCAACCACTTCAACGCGTTGGCCGGTCAAGCGCCCAACCTGGTTGACCTGCTGGTCGCGCTCGGCAAGGCCGACGACCTGCCGCCCGACCTGGTCGCTGCGGTGGCCAACCACCACGGTTGACCTGACCGATCTGGCCCCGGTGCCGACCATCGACACCGGTGACCCGGGCAGCAGCGTCGTGCGCTGGCGTGACCGAGCTGCACGCCGCAAGCCGCATCCGTTCTTCGGTGACCGGTGTCGGCGGCACTGTGACGTCGAGCCCTATGGTGAATACTGCGGCGCGCGCACCACATCCAGCGCATCCTGATGGACCCGCTGGTCAACGTGGCCGGTGTGGACCGCGGCCTCGGCCTGACCTTCTCGCACGACCACTACGGTCCGTCGACCTTCCAGCAGATCGGCCTGTACTCGACCATCCTGGCCGAGCCGGCCGGTTCGACCTGGGTGCACAACGAGAGCGGCGCGCAGATCGGCGCGCTGGTCGACGGCAGACCGGCTCCGCGTGCACGACGGTGGCCCGACCACCTGGCAGGCGATCATCATGACGCCTGCCAGGCGCCACTGGGTAGCACCACGGGCTCGGAGAACATCCCGGATCATCGCGAGTTCTACTTCGAGATGAGCGACTTCCAGCACGCCTACGAGGCCGGTGTCTACGTCGGTGCCGATCGCGGATGGTCGTCCGGTCCAGACGCACATCGATCAGCCCGTTCGCGTTCGACGTCACCACGGCCTTCGCGCCCGACGATGCAGGACACCTGGCAGCAGGCGATCAATCCGCCGCTGAAGCTGAAGTCGGTGCCGTTCCCGGACATGGTCACGGCCGAGGGCGTCTGCCCGGGACCGGCCGGCAATGCCGATCCGAACGTGCCGCGTCCCTGCGCCGAGGCCATCAACATCAGCCACAGCTCGATGTTCGTGGTCAACTACCGCAACGAGCCGGTGGGCCTGCGCGTGTTCGATCCGAACGCGGCCGGTCCTGACGGCCAGAACGGTACCCAGGCGGCCGGTGAAGCCGGCGACCTCGCGTTCGCGCTGCAGAGCCGCAGCGACCGCGCGATCCCGCAGCTGAACACCAGCTTCGGCGACATGCCGCCCGGCTACCGGACCCCGGCGACGTACTGCCAGGGCAACACCGGCGACGGCATCAACTGCGACCGCCGGCGCGGTGACCCGATCACGCCGATCATGCGTGCCTACGAGGGTGACGACGTCAAGATCAAGATCCAGGTCGGCGCCACCGAGGAGCAGCACCAGGCGACCGTGCACGGCATGAAGTGGCTGTCCAACGGCTCCGGCTTCGGCCGCTCGCCGAACTCCGGCTGGCGTAACTTCCAGTCGCACGGTATCTCCGAGCAGTTCAGCCTGCAGATCCCGATCAACCCGGATCCGGAATCAGGTCGGCAACCGGTCGACTACCTGTACGCGACCGACGCCACCCGCGACGGTTTCTGGACCGGCCCCTGGGGTATCCTGCGCGCCTACGGCAACCGTCAACAGGACCTCGTCGAGCTGCCGAGCAACCCGGCCGGCAACCGCCGCGTGGTCAACGCCAACGAGTTCAACGGCGTCTGCCCGGATGACCGCCGAACGTGGTCGGCTTATGACGTGACCGCGGTACTGGCCAACGACGTGCTGCCGAACAACCTCGGTGTGACCATCCCGGCCAACGTGGGTGGCGACTCCAACGGTGACGGTATCGCGACAACAACGGTGGTCCGCTGAATACCGCCGGCGGCACGCTGGTCTACAACCGTCGTGGTACCACGGTACCGACGCTGACCCTGCCGGGTGAAGGCGGCGAGCCGCCGGTCACGCTGCAGGGCGGCGACGGTCCGCTGAACGATCCGACCGCGATGATGTACGTCCGCACCAGTGATCTGGTCGTTATAGATCCGGCCGACCCCGGTTGTCTGGATCCGGTAACGGGCCTGCCGTTAGCTGACCCATTGGCTGCACCAACCTGTCCGGTTCGTCTGAGCGATACTGCTCCGGTCGAGCCGATCGCGCTGCGCGCCAACGCGGGCGACTGCATCGAGACCACGCTGCGCAACCGCATCCCGGCGGTCGCGCCCGACCTGGCCGGCTGGCAGGACATGATGTGGATCGTCAAGCGCAGGATCCAGGTTGATCCGGTCACCGGCATTGCCGGAGATGCACTTCTTCAACAACAACCTGATCCGGCCGTCGAGCCACGTCGGTCTGCACGCCCAGCTGGTCGAGTACGACGCCAGCCGTGACGACGGTGTCCTGGTCGGCCAGAACGCGCCGGGCCAGCAGATCGTCGCGCCCGGCGAGTTCCAGGACCTACCGCTGGTACGCGGGCGACCTGACCTACAACACGGTCGGTCAGCAGGGCAACACCGAGCTGCTCGAGCTGGTGGCTACCCCGATCGAGTTCGGCGCCAGCAACCTGCTGTCGGCGGACCGCGTCAAGCAGCCGCAGAAGGGTCTGTTCGGTGCGCTGTCGATCCTGCCGCCCGGTTCAACCGTGGCAGAGGACACCCAGGTGCCTGATGGCCAGATGGCGGTCAATGCAGACGGCACGCTGAATCCGGCTGGACACGCCTGACCCGCGCCCAGGTCACGGTGACCGCGCCTGTCGGTGGAGCCGGTTCCGGCGGTGACTTCCGCGAGAACCTGCGATCGGTCACAAGATCGCCAATATCCGCTGGAAGGACGGCACCGCGATCGCCAACATCCACCAGGGTGAGCTGGGCCGTGAAGGCGCCGAGGACAGCGGCTTCGCCGGCTTCAACTACGGCATGGAGCCGAGCTGGTTCCGCTTCAAACTGCCGCCGGATGTGCCCTTCGGCAACGCCGGTACGCCCAACAGCTTCGGCGCATCCCGAACGCGCAGGCGATGTACGCCAACCTGCTGACCATCGGCGAGCCCAACGCAGTCCCGGCGATCCCGGGCGTGAGCGCAGCGGGTGATCCGGCAACACCGGTGTTCCGGGCGACTGCCGGAGCAGGCCAGCCGCATCCACGTGCTCAACGGCGCCTCGGCTGACCGTGACGGTACCTTCATCCTGCACGGCCACGTGTGGCAGCGCGATCCGTTCGTCTGCCCGGGTCGAGAACGACCTCGGTCTGACAGGCCTGTGTCTGGACTCATGGCACGGTCGATTCCATCGCGCTCGGTCTGAACCCGATCGGCCAAGTACATGGGCGGCGAGGAAGGCATGGGCCACGCCTACGGTCACTGGCCGATCCTGTTCAATGCCGGTGGTAGCGGTGCGGTTGAGGGTGACTACCTGTTCCGCGACTACAGCCCAACGGTAACCGCAACGGCCAGTTCGGTATCCTGAGGGTGGAGTCCAGCGACGCCGTAGTAGCATTCCATCTGCGGCCCAACGGACGGGCCGCACAATAAAACATGTGGATGCAGCCAGGAGGCTGCACCCATTTTTTTGAAGCAGGCTGCGCTATGCGTACCGATTACATCCGGCTGAGGGCTGGATAGAAGTGACAGGAAACGTAGGGTGCGCCGTGCGCACCGCAGCTGTAATATGTCCCAACTTAGGCTTAGCTTCAGCAAGCTATAAGCGGTTGAACTCTCGCCTCTAATGGGCATCAGTAATATGGCAAACACAGTGTTGAGGAAACACGGCAATACTGTCGGGCCAGGATGGCAATCAGAACTGATCGATGTTGACTGCTGCGATGGGAATCAAAGCGTGTTCACAAGTCTGCCCTGGTGATGACCGGATAGTTTATAATCATATGACTGTAACAGCGTAACGATAAGGAGAGTCCATGTTTCAACCTGCCGTGCATGGTGAAAAAGGGTTCACATCCTTCTTCGACACCTCGCCACCCGACATGGAATACTTTCCACGCTGAACAAATAGATAAAACGACCGAGGAGTTGATCTGTGCAATTTTCACTGAATACCTTACTAAAGGGGGCAACACTTGCCCTGCTGATGTCCACCGCATTGCAGGGCTGCTCGCCGAGCACCCCTGCCGGCGCCGAAACCATCGCGGCCGCTGATAACGCTGCTGCTACCGCCAGCGTGCCGCAAAGCGCAGACGCTGGCTCCGAAGCCGCCGCTGTACAAGACGAGCTTAACCGCATCAGCCGCGAGGGTGTTGTGGTCGAGTTCTCAACGCGTCCGACGGATGCAACGGCCGACAAGGTGATTGCGGCCGACTGGGCCGACGTGAGCTTCCGCATCACCGATGCCAACACCGGCGAACCGATCAAGGGACGCTACCCGGCCGCCTGGATGGACCTGGCCCTGGCCTGGGAAGCCAAGGGTGAAAGACCGATGAGCTGCGAGGACCGGGTTTCGACCTATCTGCAGGGCATCGTCGGCGTGCGCCCGATGATCGACCTGAACAGCCACTTCCTGCTGGTCTTGAACCGCGATGATTCGATCTCGGTGATCGACCCTGCCGTCGGCATTACCGGCATCACCAACCTGTTCGCCCAGATCAGCCTCGACCGGCCCGGCGCGGACTGGGCCAAGACCGAAGACCAGAAGCGCCTGTTCGTGTCCATGCCGACCGCCGACATGGTCGCGCTGGTCGATACCGAGACGTTCAAGGTCGTGAACAATATCGAGGCCGGCTACAACCCGACGCGGGCCGTGCTGCAGGGGGACGAGCGCTACCTCTGGGTCGGCAACAATTCGAACGAAGCCGCCGACAGCGGGGTGACCGTGATCGATACCGAGAGCCTCAAAAAGGTCGCGTTCATTGCGACCGGCACGGGGCACCACGAGATCACGTTCAACGAAGATGACAGTTACGCGTTCGTGACCAACCGCGACACGGGAACGGTTTCGGTGATCGACGTGCAGTCCCTGAAGAAGGTCAAGGACCTCGAAACCGGGCCGATACCGATCTCGATTGCGTACTCGCCGCTGGGCGACGCGGTCTACGTGGCCGACGGCAAGACCGGCATCATCAGCGTGATCGATGCCGACAAGCACGAGATTCGCGCCCGCATCGAGGCGAAGCCGGGCCTGGGCCCGATGCGCTTCTCGCAGGACGGTCGCTGGGGGCTCGTGGTCAACCCGATCGAGAACCTGGTGTTCGCGATCGACGCCTCCAAGGACCAGCTCGCCCACTCGATCACCGTCGGCAAGCAGCCGTACCAGGTCAACTTCACGCGCGGCTACGGCTATGTGCGCTCGCTGGGCACGCAGGACGTCGGCCTGATACCGGTGTCCGAGCTCGACGAGGACAGCGTCCCGCCGATCACCTACGTCCCGGCCGGCCAGCGCCCGCCCGGCACGGCCGCGGACATCAGCATCGCCGACAGCATCGTGCCTTCGGTCAAGCAGGCCGCGGCCTACATCGTGAACCAGGCCGAGGGCACGGTTCATTATTACATGGAGGGCATGGCCGCGCCCATGGGCGCGTTCCGCAACTACGGCCACGAGGCCCGCGCGATCGAGATCGTCGACCGCAGCCTCGGCGAACAGGAGCCCGGCGTCTATGTCGGGCGGGTCAAGATCCCGATCGAGGGCACCTACGACGTCGCCTTCATGATGGACACACCGCGCTTCCTGCACTGCTTCAGCGCGAAGGTGGAACCCAATCCCGACATCGAGGTCACCACGGCGCCGATGGACATCGAATACCTGAACACCGATCGGCGTATACCGGTGGGCGAGAGCACCAAGGTCAAGTTCAAGCTGACCGATCCACGCACCACGCTGCCGCGGCATGATATTCCCGATGTCACGGTGCTGTACTACGGCTCAGACGGTCGCGGACGCACGGTCGTGCCGGCGAAATCGCTCGGTGGTGGCGTCTACGAGGCCGATGTGAAAATCGAACGCATGGTAACGTATTACGTGTTCGTGGGCTCGCAGTCGGAGAAGATGATGTATAACGACATACCGTTCTTCAGCCTGATGGGCACGCCGTCCCAGGGCGGCAAAACCGCGCCACAGGCTGCGGCAGAGGGTGGTTCCTGACAGCCATGCGGTTTTGCGGCGCTACGAATTCTGCTGCTGTTGCTTGTCACGCCCGTTGCCTCGGTCTGGGCGACGGGCATTTATCCCGGCACCGCGGCGCGCGTGAACGGGGTCGAGGTCAGCTACGAGCGATTCAACGCGTTCTACCAGGAATACCGCCGCCCGTACGGTATCAGCGTGGCCGGGCGGGGCGACCACCTGAACAGGCTAACCAAGCTGCGCAAGGAAGCCATGGACGAAATGATTAAGCAGGAGCTCGTGTGCCAGGCGGCGGAGACCAAAGGTATCGAGGTCATCGATGCAGAGGTCGACAGGGCCATTGACGAGATCAGCCAGCCGTTCAAGACGCCGGATGAATTCAACCGGCGCATCCAGAGCGAGGGTTTCACGCCGGAGAGCTACCGCGAGCACGTGGGGCGCATGATCGCTGCCAAGAAATACCTCGATGACATCCGCCTGAGCGTGGCCGAGGTCAGCGACGAAGACCTCGAGCAATACTATCGCGACAATGAGGTCCGGCTAACGTTCCCGGAGCAGGTGCGCGTGCGCCACATCCTGCTGACCTGGAAGCCGATGGGCACGACCGACGACAAGGCCGCGATCCGCGAACAGATGAAGCCGATCCTGGAACGGGCCCGTGCGGGCGAAGATTTCGCGGAGCTCGCGCGCGAGTTCTCGGATGATTATGCGACCAGACAGAACGGCGGCGATACCGGCCTGTTCAAGCGCGGCGAAATGGCGCCGGCGTTCGAAGCAGCCGCATTCGTGCTGAAGCCCGGCGAAATATCGGACCCGGTGGAGACCCCTTTCGGCGTGCACATCCTGAAGCTGGAGGAGCACAAGGAGGCCTACCTGCTGCCGCTGGACGAGATTCGAGAAAAGCTGCGAGACCATATGCGCGAGGAACGAATGGAAGCTGCGGTTGAACAGGAAATCGTGCGTCTGCGCGAGCAGGGCGAGGTCGAGATCCTGATCGCGCTGGAGCGGCCGGAGGACAAATAGAATTACGCTGCGGTGTGCGTCTGCGTGCTGTTCGGCAGAAGATCTCTTCTCCGTTGGGAGAAGAGCCGGACGAGGGTAGGGAATTTTTCCCCTCACCCCAGCCCTCTCCCCAAAGGAGAGGGGGCGCGCTGGAAGCAGGAGCGTGCGTTGGGTTGGAGCGTTTGCGAAGCACCCGCGAGCACGCGAGACAGCCAGAAAGAAGGTCCCTTCTCCCCTGGGGAGAAGGACAGGATGAGGGGGTAATATTTTTTCCTCACCCTGACCCTCGCCCAGGCGGAGAGGGGGCTTGAGAATTGAGAGTGGAGATTAAAAATGTTTTATAAATGTAAGAATTATATGATATTAGCGGTGTTGTTTATTGCCGCGGGTACGCTTGCGCTGAACGTCCAAGCAGAAGACAGCGGGCACGAACATCACGAGCATCATGATCACGCAGCGAGCGGCGACGACGATCCCCACGCCCACCACAAGGCGATGATGAACAAGCCGGCCGAACCGGCCAAGACTACCGAGGTGGAACTGCTGGACCTGGTGCTGATGGACCAGCACGGCGACGAAATGAAATTCGTCAGCGACGTGATCGGCGACCGCATCGTGGTCATGGATTTCATTTACACGAGTTGCACCACGGTGTGTCCGGTGATCTCGGCCGTGTTCGGCCAGGTGCAGAACAAGCTCGGCGACCAGCTCGGTGACGAGGTCGTGCTGGTTTCGGTCAGCGTCGACCCCGTGCGCGACACACCGCAGCGGCTCAAGGCCTACGCGGCTATCCACAAGGCCGAACCGGGCTGGATCTGGCTGACCGGCGGCAAGCGGACGATGGACAAGGTGCTCGACGGCCTCGGCGCCTATACACCAAATTTCGAGAACCACCCGGCCATGGTGCTGGTCGGCGATGGTCAGACCGGCGAATGGTCACGTTTCTTCGGTTTTCCGAGTCCGGACCGGCTGGTGGAGCAGGTCAATGCATTACAGGCTGCACGCAACGTTGCAGCAGGAGGTTAAATGATGAAAAAGTTGAGTAATCTAATAGTAGTGCTGTGTCTTGGCCTGGCACTGCTTCCGCAAGCTGTCCTGTCTAAGGATAGTGTTCCCCTGTCCAGTGCTGCAGCTGTGTCAAATACCGTCCAGTGACGCGGCAGCAGAGGAAAAGGCACGCAACTATTTCACCGACACCGAGGTGATCGACCAGAACGGCAAAAAACAGCGTTTCTACAGCGACGTGTTGAAGGGCCGCGTGGTGTTGATCAGTTTCATCTTCACCAACTGCGAATTCGCCTGCCCGATGCAGGCACAGAAGCTCAAGCAGGCGCGCGCAGCGATGGTGCCGTCGATCAAGGATGAAGTCTGGTACGTGACGCTCAGCGTCGACCCGGAGCGCGACACCCCGGAAGCGATGAAAGCGTTCGCCAAAAAGCAGAGCGTGGACGAGAGCCGCTGGATTTTCCTGACGGGTGAGAAAGACAACATCGAGTTCCTGATCAAGCGGCTGGGCCAGTACACGCCCGATATCGAATCGCACACCACGCTGATGCTGGCTGGCAACACGATCACCAAACACTGGACCCGTGTGATGCCGATGCTTACGCCGCCGGATATCGCGAACAAGATGCGCGACCTGGCGGAAGAAAGTCCAGAATGAGCTCAGCATACGGCATCCGCCAACGACTCGCACTTGCCGTGGTCGGACTAACGATGGTTCTTGGTCCGGACCTGGTTTCGGCAGCTCCGGACGCGGCACAGAGCCGGGGCAAACAAATCTACCTGCAGGGTACCAGTTCTACTGATGGGCAAATCACCGCCATCGTAGGCACGGAAGGGGTATCGTTGCCGGCCAGCGCTGTGCCCTGTGCGAGTTGCCACGGCCCCGATGGCCTGGGCCGCCCCGAGGGTGGCGTGCAGCCGCCGGATATCCGCTGGAGCGAACTGACCAAGGTCTACGGTCATGTTCACGAGAACGGGCGCAAACACCCTGCCTTCGACGAGATCAGCCTGGCACGTGTGCTGAGGACGGGACTGGACCCGGCAAGCAACCAGCTCGACCCGTCCATGCCGCTTTATAAAATGTCGGTGCAGGACATGGACAGCCTGGTGGCCTATATTCGCTACCTGGAGATCGATTGGGACCCCGGCGTGGAGAAGGACCGCATTCAGGTCGCCACGCTGCTGCCGCTGCAGGGTCCCCAGGGCGGACTCGGGCAGGCTATGGCTCAGGTGATACATGCGCACTTCGAAGAGGTGAACAAACGAGGCGGCATCTTTGGACGCCGACTCGAACTGCTGGCTATTCCCTATGGTGATTCGGCCCAGGGGACGCTCGACAACCTGCGCAGGGCGTTTGAGAAGGAGGGCATCTTTGCCCTGGTCGGTGCCTACACCATCGGACTGGACGAGCCGATTCTCGAAAATACTGCGTGAGCAGGGGGCGCCGATGGTCGGGCCATTCACCCTGAACCCGGGCAATGCATTCATCAACGCAGACAGCTTTTATATCTACCCCGGATTCGCCGAGCAGGCCCGGGTGCTCGCCGATCTGGCACTCAAGCAAAGCACTGCTGACAAGGGGCGGCTAGTGCTCGCCGGACCCGAGGGCGATCATATCGACCAGGTGATGGCGGCGGTTCAGGACCATTTGCCGAAAGGTGAGGGAGCCAGGTCCGCGATGCTGCGCTACCCGCAGGGTAAACTGGATGCTGCTGAGCTGGCTGATCGTCTACAGGTGAGCGCAAGTGATGCCGTGCTGTTTCTGGGTAACCAGGGTGAACTGGAGGCATTGCTCGATACCCTGGACGAGCGCAAGCAAAGTCCGCGCATATACCTGCTGTCTGCCTTTGTATCGCGACCATTGTTTGATGCACCGGCGGCGTTTCATGAGCGCATTTTCCTCGCCTATCCAACGCTATCCACTGATTTGAACGCCAGCGGCCGCACCGAGTACCAGCGACTAGCCGATCTCCACGCGCTGCCACACGATCATCTACAGGGACAGATCGCCGCGCTTGCCGCCGCCAAGCTGCTGGAGGAGGGCCTGCGTAGCGCCGGTCGGACACTGAACCGACCGGGACTGGTGCAGGCTATAGAAGCACTGTATCGCTTTGATACCGGCCTGACGCCACCGCTCACCTATGGTCCCAACCGGCGTATCGGGGCACGCGGCGCCCATGTCATTGCGGTGGATTTGCTGAAAAAAACCAACACACCCGTGAGTGAATGGCACGAAGTGCGTTGAGCAGCATCGCTAGCTCGCATATTGCACCAGGAAAAAAAAGCAAGGTGATTATTCTTATCCCTGACTTATGTTACCAGCATCAGCTGTTTTATCCTGCCCCTTTTATTTAACAAAGTCGATTATCTCTTTTCATTTGCTATATCTTCAATTCTCGATAATGTATCAATAAGATTTGATGCTTCATTAATTGAATTATCATAATATTCAATAATATCTCGATCGAAATCCTTACTCTTTATTGCTTCCACCTTAAATAAATGCATCTGATTAACCAGGTTTTTTAATATATGGCGACTAGCAATTATCATTTCATTGTAAGTACGTGCTACTTCCAATTGCCTATGCACAATTCTATCTATAAAAAAATCAGCAACTACGCCATAAAAAAATATCAGTAAGACAATAATAAGACGCATCCATATTTCGTTCAATTCAGCTGGAATAAATTCAAACTGTGACTCTTCAAATATTAAATAATGAACCAATGACTCAAAAAGCCAGAATATTATTGCCAGTATAAAACCGGCTACAGTGAATGCTCCAATTTTCATAATGTTATTCGTCCAGCTTATATAAAAAGCATACCTCATGAAAGTGACTGATGGTGGTTTTACCCTGATTTCAAGGGTACAAGTTAAGAGTAGTGGAATTGCTTCATTTCAGCGGACACTCGTTCTGTAATTGCCATTTACTCCTCATAAGCCACAGGACTGATGTTTCCTGGGTGTTGATGGCGCCTGGCATGATTATAAAACATTTTGATATAATCAAAAACATCTGCTCTTGCTTGTTAAATATATATCGTCTTATTATTTCTTTCTTCATGCTACTAAAGAATGATTCTACAGCAGTATTATCATAACAATTACCTCGATGACTCTTCTTTATAACGCTTTACTTTGCTCTTTGTTCATTGATTGACTTATCCGAGGTAAAAAAACACACACTGTTGAATTTTAAAATGATGGAATTTTAAAGTGGACTTAATTCGGGATACTTTAGTATTCGGCAAATAACGGCGGGTTTGGGGTGGTGTTTACAACTTATTCAGACCTTCCTTAATAGGGGTGCTAGCAACCTGACTTCCAGTTCATGATGCTATCCTTGCATCGGTTGATTTATTTAATACGGGCAGACCTGTTCTATGCCTGCAGGGTAAATCTGATAATGTTGTGAGGCTGAGTGACTGCCTATGTACGGTAGTTAAAAAAAGGTTACTTTAATATCCATGCAAATAATAGCTATGACAAATAACCATACAACTATCTCAAAAATTTTGTTATCTAGCTGGTAATCTTTATTGTGTTCCATTTCCTATTCCTTAATTTTGCTCATTTACTCATCATTGCGATGACCTTGTTTAAATTAAAACCGAGCAATATTCACGCCACAAATACATATAGTCAGCACAGCCTTATATTTATCAAGGAGATAAGCTCTATTTTAAATTTTCCTGATTACTGAGGTGTAAAGTATTTGATAATTTTTTCCCTTTTTCGTAGTCGAATCGTCACAATACTTTACGGTTATTGAATGCCTCTTATGAGTCGGATTTTCTCCTTTAGATAACTTACACGAAGGTCTGCTGTTCTAACAACAGACACTCAAGCATATTCAGTGAAATAGTATTTGCGGCCATATACGCCCGGTCAGTATGATGGCAAAGCATCTAAATTTAATCAGATTCGCTTACTATAGAAATGTAGTGCTACCCAAGCAAAAAGATAAAAGCGGACTCTCAACGTTAGCGTAACAGGCGCGACGTAAGGAGCGTTGACAAGCAAAGCAAATATTTCATAAGCGTCTACCAATGGTTTAGTTTATTTTTTCGGGGTCATCGCTAAAACAGTGCCACCCCAATGATCTCAATTTTTCAATGAACTCTGTTGCCTTGCGCTCGCAATAATTCTGTGTATTTTTTGCTTTCCACAATGCACGGGGCAAGACATTTTCCTTTGGCTTGGCATAAAACACTTCGCATGGCAAACGCGCAGGCGCTTCCGGGTAGAAAACAACCACTTGCCGGGTAAGCTCGGCTTTCTGGCATGTCCAAGAGCTTGCAGAAACTTCTGGAGCCAGGCCTAGAAAGAACAGCAGACACACTGGGAATCCAAAATTCAAATACTTCATTGCGTCTATCCTCCCTCTTAAAAAGGTCTGCATCATGGGTCAATATACACTAACAGATACTACACTGACCTGTCGGTCCGTATAGCGTATATCAGTAATATCTAACATTCGTATATAAGCTGTTGTTTCTACTAATGATTACACAATCCTTGTCTCATTATCAATTTAAGTAAGTGCCGACAGAGCGATGTGCACGATTGCTACGTCTGAGCAGGTACTCACATGTCATGTCGTCAGTGTCTGTTCAGGGTCGAAATTTCCCAATCAGACCAATTATTCGAGGGTCCGCTATTCGGTGACAGCGCCATACAGGTGACAAGCTCTGATTTTAGAATACTTTGTCATGTAAAAATCAAACCGTTAATCATATCGACGTCCGGTTTACAGTACGGCTTATACGCTTCAAATTTTTGAGATTAAGCTATCAGACAGTTATAAGGGATACTCAAGCCTTCATGCAATCTCTTTATCATGGGAAGTGTAAGGTTACGTTTCTTATTCAGTACTTCAGAAACACGGGCTCTTGAACCCAGGTATGGCTCCAGGTCTTTCGTGTCAGCGCTTTCTTCTCCATTAATAATTTGATAGCCTCAATAGGATCAGATGGGGGTATTGGAAATGCTCTTCCTCATACTTTTCAACTAACAGCATAAGAGCATCAAGCTCATCCCCTTTTTCGGTATCACGCTTCGCTCCCCAAAGTTCATCAATACAATTTAACGCCTTTTTTAATTCAGTTTTGTTTTTTAATTGGTTTAAGTTTCATAATGTGACCTCAAATATTATCAATATCCTTGATTTCATCGTATTGCTTATGCGTATCCACAAATCGGATAAGTATTCCGTACCTGGTGTAGTCCGTTAATACAACAATTCGGTATTTATTCCCACATATGTTAAAAACAACCCGATTGTTCTTCGTATGCTGGCATTACGTAAATCTGATTTAAGTTCGTGAGGTGAGCTCCATTGCGCACTTGCACAGTAATTGTACCATTCAGTCATCTGCTTTTTTGCATCACGGTATTTTGGACTACTTAACCCAGAATATCTTCAGCATGGATTTTGCGATAATTTTCATAAATAAATACTAGTACATTCCCGTAATGGGAGCAATGCTGTCCTGGTCGAATTTATCAAACTAGGTCAGAGTGACTTATGGGATCAATATCCTGTCCTGTTAAATCATCATGAAGGTCCGCTTTATAGAAAATACCTCAGTTTTTCTTCTTCGATTAAATTGTAATTTTAACTACCCAGAAAAACTTCAGAGAATCTTTACAAAGTCGCCTTTGGGTCGTTTTTTCCTTCAGATAACTTATACGAAGTTCTGCTGTTCGAACAACAGACCCTCAAACATATTCAGCGAAGTAGCATCTGCAGCCAATAATAGACTGCCATTAGTTTTTACTCTGACCCAAAATATTCAAAATATTGTAGACCTTAGGAAAGTTCTAATCGTAAGAGCCGCGCCATGGACGAGATTTATCACAGCAATGTGGCATCGCAAGACCTGATCTTTTTACTGTGAAGCTGATTATTACCTAAATATAAGTAGTGGACTGTTTGACGTATTATCACAGCTGTAAGTGACATTAATACTTACACTACCGATGCCGGTACGATTAGCAAAAGAAGACACGTTAAACAGTGTTTCATCAATAACAGCATAATGGCTATTTCTGGGACAGATTTCCCTGCAATCAATGGTATTTTTTGTAATGTCTTCTATTGTTGCTTTAGTCATATTGCACATTAGATGATTTTTCTTATCAAAATCAACAAATAGTGGAGCAGTTGAGAAAGCAGCAATATATGCAATGGAGTGCTGTTTACGTTTTTGCAGCAACTAGTTACTACTAATCAATTTATTTGTTATCCCATGAATAGTGTCTTATGAAACTATCTGTAAAAGTGTTGATATATTCAGGAATGGTATTTCCAGGCGCTGGATATTTTATTCTCAAAAAAAAGCTTCGTGGAGTTATGGCATTTGCAATCACAATCAGCTGTCTTTTGTTTATTATCACCGAGGTTTTTCACCGAGCAAATATTATTGCTGAAAAAATCATTCACGGTGAGATTGTTTACGATATTGCGATTATACGTGAACAGATATTATTAACACCTGGCTCTTTAAGCGAAGGTACTATGAATGCCCTGTCAATGGTTATTGGCATGGTATGGCTTATTAGCATGTTGGACAGTTACTACCTGGCCAGGCGTCGGGAAGCAACCAGCAGTAATCAGGAAAAACCTTTGTCACTCATTTGAAATATCATCTTTTTTGAAAAAGTTGATCTCTTCAGACGCAGTAAATATTATTTAAATAAATGAGAAAAAATATTGCAGATGGTAGTCAAATCCTTTTGTTACCACGCTAAATAATAATATATTTACAGGAGTCTTATAATGAATGATCGGTCCAACGGAAACGAACCAGCACAATCGAGCAATACGCTAAGTTTTACATTTAGTGGCGACGGACTGGAATATTTTAAAATATGGATAGTTAACGTCCTGTTAACTATTCTTACTTTAGGCATATATTCAGCATGGGCAACCGTTAGAAATAATCGCTATTTTTATTCCAACCTCAATCTTGACGGCAGTAACTTTCGCTATCTCGCAGAGCCATTAACAATACTAAAAGGGCGACTCATCGCAGTGGCTGTTTTTATTGCATTTAGTGCCTTATCTGCAATTGAGCCAACGGCCAGTATGATTATGGCGGTAGTGCTACTTTTGGTTTTTCCCTATTTCCTGAATCAGTCGCTCAGATTTAAGCACCGAATGTCTGCCTATAAAAACATCCAGTTTCGCTTTAAAGGTTCATATTTTGAGGCATTTATGGTGATGTATGTCTGGCCGATTTTAGGCATGTTGACCCTGGGTATTTTATATCCGATGGCAATGTTAAAGGGAAATGAGTACCTGGTTAAAAACAGCTCATATGGAACAACAAGTTTCGACTTCAATGCAACATTTAAAGATTATGGCATAATCTTTTTGGTACTGGTAGGTGCCGGATTATTACTTGGACTGCCTCTCATGTGGCTTATGAGCAGCTTCCCTGCTTTGAATTTTGTCTCTTACCCTTTAATGGCAATCATCTACTTCGGTTTTATTCTGTTTTTCATGGTTTCGACAAGCAACCTGTTTTATCGCAGCCTGTCGCTTGCCGAGCATAAGTTTTCTGCAAAAATAACTATGCCAGGTTTAGCTAAAGTAATTTTGCTCAATATGGCACTCACCATATTAACACTTGGCTTATACTTGCCCGCTGCAAAAGTTCGAATGACAAAATACATTTGTTCATGCCTGGAGATGAACGCTAACGGTTCACTTGATAACTTTGTTGCAGATGAAACCCAAAGCGTTAGTGCCTTAGGTGACGAACTCGGTCAAGTATTTGACTTTGGCGTATAACCTTTATGCGTATAGCAGGAAGCTATCTTGATGGAAAAACTTCCAGGTGCCAGGACGCATACCTGGAAGTTTTAAGCGATACTGCACAGACAATTAGTTTATTCGTGAGCAATGCCAGTGATGGTTTAGACGAAGAAATCAAGCTTAAATATAGCGACTTAAAAATACTTTCTCGACTAGGTGACACACCCAGAGAAGTTTTACTCGGCCAGGATGGCCAGTTGTTTATGACAGACAATCACGATGCCGTTGACCTATTCGTTAAAAGCCACGCCAGTTTAAAATCAACATCCTGTATTCACCAGTTAGAAACGAACACACTGCTAATTATACTGGCATTGATAACCACACTTTTTACCGGCTGGAGCACTGTTGTTTACGGCGTGCCTACCTCGGCAAAATTTATTGCGGACCAGCTACCAGATTCTACCTGGGAAAAATTGGGTAGCAGTCTTAGTCTGCTAGATGAAACGGTTTTTGAAGCTTCGACGATCGATGAAAAACGTCAAAAAGAAATCACTGAACTGATCTCGCCTTATCTCGAAGATTACAAGGAGATTAACCCTAAGCTAAATTTCCGCTCAGGTATGCATGCAAACGCCCTGGCTTTACCCAGTGGTGATATTGTATTGACAGATGACCTTGTTAAGCTCGTGGAGGATGACCAGGAATTACTGGCCGTTTTTTTTCATGAAGTAGGTCACCTGAAGCACAAACATATTATTCGCCGAACACTTCAGGACTCAATGATAACCTTACTGCTTATTTTAATTACGGGAGATGTTGAGAGTTTTGACCTGATGACAGGATTACCAGCGTTGATGTTAGATTTATCATACTCTCGTGAATTTGAACGTGAGGCCGACGCTTTTGCACTGGAACAGCTACATACTTACAACATACCCGTTGATAGCTTTGCGACAGTTATGATGCGGCTGCAAAGTTACTACACAGAGAAGAAAGAATGTGATAACAAAAAGGAAAGCGAGATCATAATAACCAGTAACACAGAGGACAAACACTCTGATAAAAAATCCATGCTTGATTATTTATCAACACATCCCGTCACGCATGATCGCGTCGAAATGGTGAAACAATTTAAACAAAATCACGCGCTAAATAATTGAATGATGTCCCTGCATCGATGACCGATTCAAACTATTAGTTTATGCCGTACATCACTTCTTTTTCCAGTTTCCAGCCCCAGGGTAGTCCTGCGTTTTTCCAGCCATCAACCACGCGCGCTACCTGGTGCAGGTAGTGTCAAATTACTCGGGTGATCGCAATAACCTGGCAAGCAAACCTGGTATCAGCAAACGTACATTGTTTCGAAAATTACAAAACTTGAAAAACTGAACACAATCTTTTCGAGTAAGCATAGATATCAATAGCTTAAAAAAATATAACGCAATCATTCAATGATAAAAAACGAAAAACTAGTACTAAAGATTGAATCAGGGTTTTATATGGGCGTCTATAATCCTAAATAAATCAGTCGAATCGTAGCGAGAGCGATCAAGGTGTTGAATATACGATACTTTATCGGTTATTTTGAGCGAAAACGTATCATCCAAACGGTTTTCAGCAAGGATGCTGTTATATCGCGGATGCAGGATGCATAAGAGCGTGAGTTCAAAATGTTCGAGAAAGTCTTGTAGATTCAGTGCATTGGTCGTTCGCAGTAGGTTCAACTGATTTATTTAGGATAAAGTTTAGTGACAAGCCCTTAGTCGATGACTGGTGAAAGACAGTAATGTGAAAGAATATAATCAGTGCGGAAGCACGTAACGCGACAGTTTCGAGTGTTGCCTGAAAAACAGCAGCACTCAAAATCGCAGATTATCTCTACACCAGGCAATTAAAAAAGAGGTAGTAATGAAGATTGCAGTAACAAGTCAGAATCGAAAGTCCATTACAGAGCATGCAGGGCGATGCAGGAAATTTTGGGTATTCATTACTGAAAACAATAAAATAGTTGATAAAGAGCTTCTTGAGTTCCCTAAAGAGCTGGCATTTCATGAGAGTTCTCCGCATGACTCCCACCCGCTTGACGACATTGATATATTGATTGCTGGTGACATGGGTCAGGGTCTTGTCAAACGTCTACAACGAAAAGGCATTAAAGGTTTGATAACGAAAGAAAGTGATCCTGAAAAAGCTGTTTTACTCTTGCTGAATGGTACGCTCGAAAGCGAGCAGCCAAATCAGCACCATCACGGACATAATTAGTGATGGTCCATTCGCCTAACAGGGATAATCAGCGGAGACCAAAAAGTGAGACGCCTTTTACGGTCGTAGATTTACGACCGTAGACTAAAAGACAGGTGCTTATAGACAATGCTTATAGAAACAGTGTCAGCTGAAAATCAAATAGAAACTATTGTAGGCCTGGCCTGTGAAATATGGAATGAGCATTTCACCCCGATAATCGGCAAAGCTCAGGTCGATTATATGCTGGAAAAGTTTCAATCGAAAAAAGTTATCACTGAACAAATAGAAAATGGATTTTTGTATTTTTTAATTAAAAATAACAATGACTATATTGGTTATCTGGGCGTGCTTGCTAAAGACAACCGGTTATTTTTAAGCAAGCTTTATATTATCTCAGCTGAGCGTGGCAAGGGGCATGGCAGAAAAGCGATAGCGTTCCTTGAAAAACTGGCAATTGATAAAGGCCTAAGCAAAATTTCACTAACAGTAAATAAGAATAATTCAGCTACGATTAAAACCTATATAAAACTTGGCTTTGAGAACTGCGGCAGTATTGTTCAGGATATTGGCAATAATTTTGTAATGGATGATTATAAAATGGAGAAAGATATCAAACATAATAATTAAAATTAAAGGGTATTCAAGATGAGCGAAGAAGCAGTAGTTGCTAAAAAAGGACCATTTGGTGTTGTTGTTAAGAAAGATGAAACTTACTGGTGGTGCGCGTGTGGTCGCAGTAAGTCGCAACCATTTTGTGATGGTTCTCATAAAGGAACGAGTTTTGAGCCAGTCAGGTATGTGGCAGATGATAATGTGATGGTCGCGTTTTGTGGCTGCAAGCAATCCAGATATAAACCGTACTGCGACGATTCGCATATAGCAATTATAGTAGAGCCAGAAGAGATCGACGAGTCTAAAAAGAAACGAATCTTTTAGTGGATTGAGCTTCCTGCCATGAAAACGTTATGTAATCATTTTTGATCCTGTAAAGTGGCAACGCTTTTTCAGAAAACTGGTGCGTTAGATCAAAGAAACGTGCAGCTAAAGTCGTTAGAATTCAAGCTATCTGAAGTCTGATATCTTTTACTAAAAGAAACCTGTTTGAGCCAACGTTTATTGTATGTTTGAATCAATTATTCTCACTGCGTTTGTTATCGGTCTGATCAGTGCGGTTTCATTGCCGATGGGTGCGATAACGACGTTTTTCTGGAATCCATCTGATCGAATCATCGCTATACTGATGGCGTTTGGTGGTGGCGCGTTACTTGCTGCACTGACCATCGACCTGGTTGCCTCTGCAGTAGAGAAGGGCAATTTTCATGCACTAGCTATTGGCGCTATATGTGGCGGTCTTATGTTTGTTGCGCTAAACCGTATTGTTAATGACTATGGTGGTTTTTTGCGTAAGGCTTCAACGACTGTGTATTATTTACGGCGTAAACAGTATCAATGGTTGCAACGTATTTCGAAACATTTGAAACGAGTTGATCTTTTCAAGGTTCTGAAAGATTCTGACTTTAGAATACTGGCGGCTTCGATCCATAGTATTGAAGTTAATAAGGGTAGCTGGATTTATCAATGCGGCGACCCATCCGATAATCTGTACATAATTATGAGCGGTCATGTCGATCTTATCAATCCACGTGATCAAACAAAGCTGCCTGAGCATTTGAAAAAGTATGATGTGTTCGGCTGGCGCGCAATTATTACCGGCTCACCTTTTAGTTATTCGGCTTTCGCGCGCAGCAAGGTCACCCTGTGGGTTTTACCGGAGCAGGCTTTTGACATATTAAATCTCAATTCGTCCGAGGCCCGTCAGAAAGTCCATCTCATGCTCAGAAGCGAAGACATTCTTTCGTATTTACAGCAAGACCAGGGACTGGGGCAGCAGCAGGCTGAAGAGTGGCTGGATCAGGCGACCCAAAGTCTGGTTGGTCGTGGTGTAATCCCACCCGCTATTAAGGTTCGACGTAACAGACATGTGTTTCGCAATAAAATCGAGTATATGCAGCATATCCCGTTAACTCAGGGGCTATCGCTAGCTGCGCAGGAACAAATTAGTACGCGCCTGATCTACAAGCGGCACGCCCGCGGTACCAGTTTCTATCACCGCAATGAAACAGCGGAACGTATGTTTATCATCGCGCACGGCGAGGTAAATCTGTTCGGTGCGGATGCCAATGCCAGAATCTGGTATTAAAGACTTCGATGCATTTGGCGATATTTCAATGATTACCGGTGCCAGGCATTCTGTGACTGCCGTCGCAGCGGTTGACACCACGGTGTGGGAGTTACGTAAATCTGATTTTGACGAATTGCTGGTACAATTACCGGAATTACTTGACCGTGTGCGTACTTATATTCAACGGGCCGGTGCCGATGGCTACCTGATTGGACGGCATCACATGGATGAAGCTAACACAACACGCTGGATGCGACAGGCCATGCGTAATATTGATGCCGGCCTGCCAATACCGGCAGCGGCAGATATTCGGCGTGAGATTATTGAAAAATAAAGGTGCGCCGTTAGCGATCTGGCTGGGAATCACGCTGGACGGTATACCCGAGTCACTGGTTATTGGCGCCAGCATGATTGATGGGTCTATTGAGTTATCTTTGATTGTCGGTCTGTTTCTTTCTAATTACCCGGAAGCCCTCTCGAGCTCAATTGGTATGCGTAAGCAGGGTTTTTCAAAATCGCGGGTTTTGATAATGTGGAGCTCGTTGATGCTGTTCACTGGCATCGGCGCAGCTTTGGGAAGCGTATTTTTTATTGGTGCTTCAGCTACGTCTTTTGCGTTTATTCAAGGTATTGCGGCCGGTGCAATGCTGACAATGATTGCTGAAACCATGTTGCCGGAGGCCTATTTCAAGGGTGGCTCGGTAGTCGGTATGTCGACCTTGATGGGTTTTCTCGTTGCTATTTTTTCAAAGACGCTTGAATAGAAGAATTTAAAATCTATCCCCGCTACTATGTTAGTCATTCACTTTGCCTGTTATTATTAAACATTATTTTAATATGTATGCAGCTCGGGCTATGATCACAGTTATCACTTCATCGCGAGCTTTATAGGTGAGCTTATTACTTATAACGCAAAAGCATTGCATGTTTAATTTCAATTAAGCAGAGAAAAGGGTAAACCCGAATATTTCATAGGAGCACTGAAAATAAACTTAACACTATGATTATTATAAGAGATAGCGGTATATTAGAGAAATACGCTATGTACCTGACAACGCTATGCAGTTTTTGGAAAAATATCAGCGGCCATTTTGTACGATTCCCCTGTAACCATAGCTACGGCTATGCTTTTCGGCGAATCGTACAAACTGACTCACTGACCGATTTTATAAAACATGACCCCATTGTCTGCATTCCTATGAAACATCCGGGTTAACACTATGGGCTGGGAAGGCTGGTTTTCTATTGCTATTACCATCTTATGTTTTAGTACGCTGGCGCTGACCCGTTATTCGCCGGATATTGTTATGGTCGGCGGACTTACACTGCTGCTGTTAGCCGGCGTGCTTTCGCCAGAGCAGGCATTGTCAGGTCTTGCAAACGAGGGCATGGTGACTGTCGGTGTGCTCTATGTTGTTGTTACCGGCTTGCGTGAGACGGGCGGCATAAGCTGGATCGTACACTCGGTACTGGGTCGTCCGCGATCATTGCAACATGCACAAATTCGGCTGATGGCCCCGGTGGCCGCGATAAGTGCGTTTCTGAATAATACGCCTGTGGTCGCAATGTTCATCCCTGCGATCAATGACTGGGCCAGGCGTAACAGACTGTCGGTATCGAAATTGATGATCCCGTTGAGTTATGCCAGTATTGCCGGCGGTACGTGTACTCTCATCGGTAGCAGTACCAATCTGGTTGTTAATGGCCTGTTGATCAAGGAAACGGGTGCTCACGGTCTGACCATGCTTGAGCTAGCCTGGATCGGTGTTCCGGTGATGCTGGTTGTCTTTATTTTCATCTTAGTTGGTAGTAAATGGCTGTTGCCTGAACGGGTACCTGCTATCAGCAAATATGACGATGCCCGCGAATACACCATTGAGATGCTGGTAGAAAACGGCAGTAAGCTCAGTGGTAAGTCCATCGAAGAAGCCGGACTTCGCCAGTTACCGGGAATGTATTTGATCGAAATCGACCGCCAGGGCCAGATAATGCCAGCGGTGTCTTCTTATGAAGTATTACGTGACGGCGACCGGCTGGTTTTTGCGGGTGTGATCGAATCGGTGGTTGATCTACAGAAAACACAGGGTCTGACACCAGCGTCGAACCAGATTTACAAGCTGGGTTCTTCACGCCAGGACCGGGTGCTGGTTGAGGCGGTGGTTTCTGATAGTTGTCCATTGGCAGGCAAAAGTGTCCGTAAAGGGCGGTTTCGGAATGTCTACAATGCGGTCATCATTGCTGTTGCCCGCAACGGTAAACGTATTAATCAGAAGATCGGTGAGATCGTTCTACGTCCCGGTGATACGCTGTTGCTGGAATCACACCACTCATTCGCGGAGCAGCAGCGTAACTCACGTGATTTTTTTCTGGTCAGTGAGATAGATGGTGCTAAGCCACCACAGTACCAGAAAGCTATGCTGGCAATGATAATACTGGCATTGATGGTGCTTTCGGTTACCACTGGCTGGCTGAGCATGCTAAAGGCCTCGTTGCTGGCTGCAGGTTTGATGATCCTGACACGTTGTACAACCGGCCGTGAGGCCAGGCGCAGTGTTGACTGGCAGATTCTGATTGTCATAGCCGCATCGTTCGGACTTGGCAGTGCGCTGCAGATCACGGGTGCTGCCGAAAGTATCGCCGTTTCACTGGTTGAACTTGCTGGTGGCGACAGGGGGATCTCACTGTCATTGATGTTTGCTGTTACCGCATTGCTTTCAGCAGTGGCAACGAATAATGCGGCGGCCGTCATCATGTTTCCGATTGCACTGACCACTGCAAACAACCTTGGGGTGAGTGTAATGCCATTTGTGATTACGCTGATGGTTGCCGCTTCCACCAGCTTCGCCACACCAATAGGGTATCAGACCAACCTGATGGTATACGGTGTAGGGGGATACCGTTTTTCCGACTACCTGCGAATTGGTGTCCCATTGACAGTTTTAGTGGGGATGACGACAGTTTTGCTTGTACCGCAGGTGTGGAATTTCTGAACACTGTTGAAAACGGGGGGAGCATTCCGTCCTTTCACTATAACAATCTATAGTAGATAGTACTCATCATACAGGCAACGCTTTCGCATCTTCGGTAATTACCGATCCGATAAGCTAAAGTCGTTTTGTCTCTCTCCTGACTTCATGTTCTAATAGCATTTTGTTTTATAAATAATGGAGTTCGAAATGAGTGACACACCAGGTTTACTAATAGGTGGTAATAGTGCCGGCCATTTTTCAATGGACGCTGCCATGGCTAATCGACATGGTTTGATTGCAGGTGCGACGGGTACAGGTAAGACGATTACACTGCAAAACCTGGCAGAAAATTTTTCACGTCTGGGCGTACCGGTTTTCCTGGCGGATGTGAAAGGTGATCTTTCTGGTCTGGCAGCAGCAGGTCAATCGCATCCAAAAATTGACGCACGAGTAAAACAGCTCGCTATCGAAAATTTCCAGTTTCGTGCCGTACCTACCGTTTTCTGGGATATGTTTGGCGTTAAAGGCCATAACATTCGCACAACCATTTCTGATATGGGGCCGCTATTACTATCCAGCCTGCTCGAGTTGAATGATACGCAAAGCGGTATCCTTTATTCCTGTTTTAAAATTGCTGATGATAATGGTTTGTTATTGCTCGATTTTAAAGACCTGCGAGCGATGCTGCTATGGATGGGCGATAATGCAAACGAGTTTAAAAACTGAATACGGTAATATATCATCATCAAGTATTGGTGCGATTCAAAGAAAACTTTTGGTACTGGAAGAACAGGGAGCGGAAAACTTTTTCAATGAACCTGCTGTAGAGCTGGATGATTTAATCAAGACTGACTTTTCCGGTAATGGTGTGGTCAACGTTCTTGATGTGAGTAAGTTAATTCATCAGTCACCGAAGTTATACGCCTGTTTTTTAATCTGGTTGCTTGCCGAGCTTTTTGAAAATCTGCCAGAGGTCGGTGATGCAGACAGGCCAAAGTTTGTACTGTTTTTTGACGAAGCGCATTTGATCTTTGATGGTGCGCCGGATGTGCTGGTAAATAAAATCGAACAGGTCGTCAGGTTAATTCGTTCAAAAGGTGTCGGTGTGTATTTTGTCAGCCAGAGTCCGATGGATATACCAGAAGATATTCTCGGCCAACTGGGCATGAAAATTCAGCATGCATTGCGTGCATTTACGCCAAAAGATAAAAAAATTGTGAAAGCATCTGCTGCCTCGTTTAGACAGAACCCGGAAATTGATGCAGAACAATTGATTACTGAACTTGGTGTCGGAGAAGCCCTGGTATCCGTTTTAGATGCAGACGGAAAACCCACACCGGTTGAACATGTTTACATAAAACCGCCCGAATCACGTGTTGGCCCACTAACAGCTAACGAACGAAAAGAGCATTTGTCACGATCACCATATAAAGGTCGATATGACCAGGTTGTTGATCGTGAATCTGCGTATGAAATGTTGAAAGCCAAGGCGCAGAAACAAATGGCAGCAGCTGAGCTGGAAAAAAACAAAAAATCAACAGCTGCAACTAAACGCAGTACACGCCAGTCGCCAGTGGAAGCAATGGTCACTAGTGCAGCGAGAAGTATGGGAAGTCAGATAGGTCGCCAAATTATTCGTGGTATTCTTGGTTCGTTATTTGGACGCCGTTAAGCGGTTGTTTAGCAGCGGTTGTTTAGAAACAGGAGATAGGACGAATGTTTAGTTATTTTAATTCGTTTAAATGTTAACAACTTAACTAAAATATCACTGCTGTCCCGTTTATATAAAAATTAATTATATGTAGAGGTTGACGTAGCTATCTTAAGCCTGGTTTACTTTAATCCGAGACATGAATCGGGCGCAACCACCAACGACACGCCGTGAAACCGTCCATGGTGGCTCAACACCCGCATCCATGCGGGTGATGGTCGTTGATAGATGCCCCCAATTTATGCCTCTAACTGTTAACGGGACAGCAGTGCTAAAATATCTAAATTAAAAAATTAGCATGATTGAAATACGCCAGGTTGATATTACTACTCTCAAAGTTGATGCTATTGTTAATGCTGCGAACAATACTTTACTTGGTGGCGGCGGTGTCGATGGTGCCATTCATGCTGCCGCAGGTTCCGAGTTATTAGAAGCCTGTCGCACGCTGGGTGGATGCGAAACCGGTGATGCAAAAATCACTCCAGGATTTAATTTGCCTGCCTGCTACGTCATACACACCGTTGGGCCAATCTGGCATGGCGGTGAACAGGGTGAGTCGATATTACTTGAAAGCGCTTATCGGCGCTCATTCGAAGTAGCACTGGAAAATAATGTGACTAGTATCGCCTTTCCCGCGATCAGCACCGGTGTTTATGGTTTTCCAAAACAGCAGGCCGCTGAAATAGCATTAAAGGTAATGCAGGAATACAGTTCACAGTTCAATAACATTATTGCTGCCTGTTTCAGTGCAGCAGATGAAATGTTATATAAAAAAATAATGCGATAAGTAAAATGTAGAGGCCCATTCCTGATCTGACAGATTCTAAAACCGTTCCGTACTGCATCTTACTAATTTGCATGAAGAAGAAGGTCTCATAACAATCATTAAGTTGACGCTCAGGGTTCAACTGATTTATTTAGGATAATGGATGTTTCTACTGCTCAGTATAAATCGGACCTTGATGTTTTTTCATCGTGCAGGCATTTCGTTTCCAGTTTTTTGTGCCCCAGCAATACCTGGATGACCCTTACATCCACCTTGTCTTCCAGCGGTTGCGTGGCAAAACTGTGACACAAGGTGTGCATCGAAACCCGTTTATCAATCTCGGCATCCGCCGCGGCTGATTTACAGACACGATTGAGGTGGCGAGCAGTCAAATGGTTGACGGGGTTTTGTCAGGGAATAAACAGCCGTCCGCAAGCATCAGTCCCTGAGTATGGGTAAAGTGCTACCAGGTCCGCAAGTGTTCAAGCCGTACCGGTGAGAGCTTGAACTGTTAACTAACACCTGAATCCGTAATTTCGAATGTAGCCTTCAAGATTATTCATACAAATTTAGTCTGTCTACATTATATGGATTGATCAATGTGTTTTTTGAATAAAAATTGTTATCATTTTCTGCTGTTCAATAGAAATGATTACCATTCAACTTATTCGGTACACACTGATCCTGTGAGGTCTCAGGTTTGCCCGCAATAATTGGCCTGACTTTATCCGTAGGCCAGTTTCTGATACACCGTTTGAAAGGCATGAAGTGAACGGCAACCTTTGCCAAAGCTTATTTTGATGTAGCGCGATGTTCTGACGATTCGTGCTGCAACATACATCAGTTCTTGCATCACAGTTTTAATCCGTCGCCTTTTCGCCTTGTTCCGCTTGGGCGACTTAGATCCCAGCAATCCGTTTTGCCCAATCCAACGCAGGATATTGTATGCCAGTACACTGGTTCCCAGCACCAACGCATTGGTGGCGAATTTCCCGGAGGGTAACCGTTCGATATCCATGTCAGTCTTGAATTCACTGTGGAACTGTTCCGATGTGCCATGGTCCGCATACAGCTGAATGATGTCTTCTTCACTGATATCCAGACTTGTCCACCACCCTTCAAGATCAATCTCAGGGACAAGCAATATCTGCCCCCGTTTATCAATGGTTCTTTCTGTTAAACGGATGACCTGTCGTACCGAATATTCATAGCCTCGCCATTCCCGTGAAGTCTGTATGCTGAAGGCGGTTGTCCGCTTGCCTTCCCGCGGTGTCTCCCATTGTCCATTTTGTTCTGCCAGATCAAGCCAATGGGTTTTATCCTGTTTACGGGGATTCCACTTAATGAGGAAATCAACAGGTGTCTGGTTTTCATTGGCTTGGTTGTGTTCAAGGATGACGTCGATGTTCTCGATGGAGTCGTTGCCGCCGTCGAGCCTGAGCAAGAGTGGTTGTGTTGTTATTTGCCGGGCATGTTTTAATGCGTTTGCCAACAAGGCCGGCGTGTCTTTCTGGCAATGTTGTTTGCCTTCACGGAATTCAAAGTCAATACAATAGCCTTCCTGACCGAGGTATACCGCCATGGGTGCAAACCCGTCATGTCCCTTGTAGGTTCTCGACACGCCTTCTTTATGGCTTCCCGAATTATCCATAGGGGTAACATCGGCATCGATCGGAATATGACCGGTGGACAAGGGGTGGAGTGTCGGCTGGATATTGCACAAAAAGTCCCGACTGGCTTTCTCGACAATGGGTAGGAATTTATCGGCATGATTATCCATGCGTTGGCGCAGCGTTGCTTCACAAGGGATATCGTTGATATCCATTGCGCTCATGAAATAGAATTCACTCTCAATGGTGTTGATGGCTTCAAAATCGTTTTTACCAATACTCAGTAATGCCAGGTAGCTTTTGATGACATCGGAATGCTTTATGCCATGGCGTAACGGGATGTTTGCATCCAGTTGCTTACTCAGGTTGGTGTGATGCTTTATGGCTTGACCGATCAGTGATAGTCCACTGTGGCTGATGATGTCGGTATTAGATTGTTCAATTTTCAAGTGCTTCATATTTCACTTGCCGGGTGACTTTTTGAGAGCGTCTATTTTAACAAAATAGGCTTTAAATAGCGGCATTATTCGCTTATTTATTGCTAATCAAGTTACGGATTCAGGTAACAGTTACGTTAATTTGTTGAGAATGTGGTCGAATATTTAATAACTAACCCTATTGATACGAAAAGTTACTGTTAAAAAAGCCGTAGCATTGTCACGGTTTTTTTTATGAAACTATCAATCTAACCCGATTTAAGAGCCAGCCCGGTTATCAACAGCCGCTAACAACCTGCGCCGCAACAACTTTTATATTTACCATCACTGCTGTCCCGTTAACAAAAAAGAAATTATCTAAACAGGCTGATGTAGCCGGCATTGACAAGGGTAGTTCTAATCCGAGACATGAATTGGACCCGTTGCCTGAGACACGCTGTAAATACGTCCATGTACGCTCGGATGCCGCGTCCATGCGGCATACGGTCTCAGGCAACGGGTCCCACTCCATGCCTCTAACAGCTAACGGGACAGCAGTGATTTACCATTAAAAAAATAGTAACAGAAAGAACAGCACTGTTCAGATTAGGGGAACCCCTGATAGCGAGTTAAATACGATAGGTACATCATAACACCTAAAGATCAGATATTAATTTATGCACGGAGATAAGCTGATGGCTGAAACAGAACAAAAAGCAGAAGTCGTTCCCGTCAAAAAAGAGGTAGCACGTACTGAACCAAGGCACTTATTAAATCCTATTGAAGATATGGAAAGATTATTTGAAGATTTCTTTCCAAGATCACTGTTGCGTCAGTACAAACACGGCTTTCCAACAAGCAGCGAGTTAGCAGCACCTTTTGAAGGACAGATGCCAAAAGTCGATATCATTGATCGCGATAATGAGATTTTTATTCGTGCCGAGCTAGCCCGGTGTGGACAAAAAAGACATTGATATTTCGATGACAGACCACACCGTTACCATTAAAGGTGAAACTAAAAAAGAAGAAAAGGAAGAAAAAGGCGACTATTACCGCTGTGAAACTTCACGTGGCACTTATATCCGTACGCTAACATTACCCGCCGAGGCGAACTCAGAAAAAGCGGATGCAAAATTTAAAGATGGCGTACTGGAACTGACACTGCCCAAAATGGAACGTGCCAAACGCCGAAGTATTAAGGTTGAATAAAAAACTGTCTGCCAGCTTATGTTAACCCTCACTAAAACGGCAGATGGTTTTTGCTGGCCACCTGGTGGTCAGCTTTTTCTGGATTTATGTAATACTCAATTTTAGGAGTATAGTCGGTCATTAATAAGGGAAGAACAAATTTCACCACCTGTTAGAGGATAATAATGACACCCGCAAATATTTTTATCGTCGATGACCACCCGCTTGTACGCCGCGGTCTGAACCAGCTAATTGCAGGTGAGCCCGATCTCAGTATATGTGGTGAAGCGGCAAATGTGCGAGAAACACTGGACACAATCGCAAACTGTATGCCGGATCTGGCGATAGTCGACCTGTCATTACCCGATGGCAACGGGCTTAAACTAATCGAGCGGTTGCTTGCCCGTTACCCGACACTTTCAATTCTGATCTCGTCCATGCATGATGAAAACCTGTTTGCAGAACGTGCCCTGAGTGCGGGCGCAAAAGGTTACATTAATAAGTCCGCCACCGGCGATGAAGTGATCAATGCGATTCAGCAGATACTGAAAGGGAAAGTCTACACCAGTCAGCAGGTAGCAGAACATCTGTTACAGGTGAATGCAAACAACAGTCAAAATCCCGAACAGTCTCCTGTTCAACAGCTATCTAACCGTGAGCTGGAAATTTTTGAATTCATCGGCAGCGGTCTCAGCACCGGTGATATAGCGCAAAAGCTTACCCTGAGTATCAAAACGGTCGAATCGCATCGCGCTAATATAAAAAAGAAACTTGGTCTAGGTTCTGCCGGCGAGCTGACTCGCATCGCGATGCAATATTCACTTGAATCAGTTTGAGCACACAGCATTTCATTTAGCAATCTAGTTTGAGCCCGCTCGCGCAAACTAATGTTTGAAAACCAGTTCAGGATATCGTACACAGAATAAATATACTTGTACTATGCAGCTCACAAAAATATTACCACCGTTTTTCCGGCTATATAATCGTGCTGAATTTAAGGTTAATATGGTCGAACTCTGACTGCCAACGCGAGTGGCATAATGCCTGAAAACAACAATAAAAAACCAGCGAAAGGCCAATCCGGCAGCAAAAAAACATCAACAACAAAAGCCAGTGATTCGACGAATTTTCCGATTGTAGGCATAGGTGCTTCAGCCGGTGGCCTCAATGCTTATAAAGCATTTTTCTCGCACATGCCCGCCAATAGCAACATGGCGTTCGTACTGGTGCCGCACCTTGACCCCAGTCACCAGAGTTTAATGGTTGAACTGCTCGCCAAACATACGGCTATGCCGGTATGCGAGATAACAGATAACCTGCTGGTTGAACCTAACCATGTATATATCATTCCACCAGCGCACTACCTGACCATTAAAAAATACATGCTGCAGCTGGCCACTCCACCTGAAACACGCGGCGCCGAAATCGCTATTGACAGTTTTCTGCGTTCACTGGCAGAAGATCAGAAGGAACGCGCCATCGGCATCATACTGTCCGGCACCGGCTCGCATGGTACCTCTGGCCTGCAGGCGATCAAGGCAAATGGCGGCATGGCAATGGTGCAGAATCCTGATACTGCCGAATACGACCGCATGCCGCAAAATGCTATCGACACCGGCTGCATCGATTACATTCTGCCACCCGAGGAAATGCCGGACGTTTTAATCAAGTACGCACAGCATGCCTATGTGAAAGGTGACTGGAATCCCGATCAACTGCCGGAAACAGAACAGGACCAGCTCAGCCGTATTCTCGCCCTGCTTCGTGCCCGTATTAAATACGATTTTCGCTGTTACCGCAAAAATATGCTGTTGCGCCGCATCCAGCGCCGCATGGGATTAAGCCACGTCGACCATCTATCCGAGTACCTGGAATTACTGCGTAATAATACTGATGAAGTCGACCGCCTGTATCGTGACCTGCTAATCAGCGTGACCGGTTTTTTCCGTGACAGTGAAGCTTACCGAGTACTGGAACAACGTGTCATACCGCATTTAATTGAACACAATAAAAGCGAAGTACCGGTTCGTGCCTGGATTCCCGGTTGTGCCACCGGCGAGGAAGCCTATTCCATTGCCATGCTGTTGATCGAACAATTTTCAGCTGCACAGAAATCACCGAATATCCAGATATATGCCTCTGACATCGATGAAAATGCACTTGAATTTGCCCGCCAGGGAATTTACCCGCAAAGTATTGCTGCCGATATTTCTGCGAAACGTTTAGCCCAGTTTTTCACCCCAACCGACAGCCACTACCAGGTCAAGAAACAACTGCGGGAATCGGTTGTCTTTGCAGCCCAGAACCTGATCAGCGATGCCCCGTTCTCTAAATTGGACCTGATCAGCTGTCGCAACCTGCTCATCTACCTGGATCCTGAGGTGCAGCGAAAAGTTATTTCTCTGTTCCACTTTTCCCTGCATGAAGACGGCTTCCTGTTTCTCGGCTCATCGGAAACAGTTGGCCGGCAGCTGGACATGTTTGAAACCGTGTCCAAAAAGTGGCGCATTTTCAGGCGCATCGGTCATACCCGGCGAGACCTGATCAATTTTCCAATTGTTTCCAGCTACAAACGACGCGGCCTGCTACAACCCCTGATAGAAACAGCTAGCAGCCAGGAGTTGAACTTTGCTGAACTGACTCACCGCCAGTTACTGCAGGACTACGGCCCAGCGTCAGCGCTGATCAACCGCAAATATGAAATATTATATTTTTATGGTGCAACCGGCGACTTTCTGGAACCGCCCACAGGTGAGCCCACCCGCGACCTGATGGCCATGGCGCGCCAGGGTTTACGCACCAAACTCAGGGCCGCGTGCCACAAGGCAATCAGCCAGAATCAACCGGTAACGGATAGCAGCGCCCGCGTCAAATGCAACAACGGATGGCAACCATGCACGCTGACGGTGAAACCCATTATTGACACTAAACAGGCCGAAGGGCTACTGCTGGTTTCATTTCAAATACGTGAAACCATGCCGTCAGCCGATTTGAATAAGAGCGAAAATGCTGAAGCAGAATCCAGCCTGGTAAACCAGCTGGAATACGAACTCAAGTCCACACGCGAAGACCTGCAAAGTACGATTGAGGAAATGGAAAGCTCTAACGAAGAGCTGAAAGCCTCCAATGAAGAAATCATGTCGATGAATGAAGAATTGCAGTCTTCCAATGAGGAGCTGGAGACATCTAAAGAAGAACTGCAATCACTAAATGAAGAGTTAAGCACGGTCAACAACCAGTTGCAGGATAAAGTTGAGCAGCTGGACCAGGCCAGCAACGATATGCTCAACCTGCTTAACAGCAGCAACATTGCAACACTTTTTCTCGACACCCAGTTTCGTATCCAGCAGTTTACACCGGCAACCGGCAGGCTTCTCAAACTGATCGACAGCGATATCGGCCGTGCGATTAATACCTTCGCAACAGACTTTACCGGCGATGACCTGCTGGAAGACGCGCGCCTGGTACTGGAAAAGCTGGCCCCGGTGGAAAAAGAAATTCACAGCCGCGACGGCCATGCTTACCTACGCCGCTGCCAGCCCTACCGTACCCCGGACAATCGCATCGAAGGCGTTGTTATTACCTTTGACGATATGACCGAGCGCCTCAAAGCAGAGGCGCAATCACGGCGACTGGCGGCGGTTGTGCGTGATTCTAATGACGCGATTACCGTGCATGATTTCGATGGCAATATCCTTGACTGGAACCACGGTGCCGAACAGATATACGGTTATTCAGAAACTGAGGCGTTGTCGATGAATATCCGCGACCTGGCTCCCGCAGACAGGCAGGATGAAGCGCTGGAATACATCAGGTCGGCCGCT
>CAVWXQ010000013.1:0-49716 GCA_963759005.1 uncultured Gammaproteobacteria bacterium | reverse complement strand
TAGCGTCGGTCGATTAGTTGAACACAGCCGTCAAAAGAAACTTATTATTACCAGTACGCACGGTGACATAACAAAACTAAAGAAAGCTTATGCTAGATTAATCGCGTTTTTTAATGAACTTAAAGCCATTGCGCCGCAGTTGAGTTTAGCGGAATGCTGGGGTCGTATTTTAGCGAAAGCAATGGAGAAATTTGAGTTCAAAATGGGTAAACAAAGAAAGACAGAATTACTTTTACCCGGCTAACTAAATGACAACCTGGAATGAAACACCGCACATGCTAAATTATATATTTGGCAGGCTTAACTGATTTTTTTAGGGTAAACAACTGAGCAGAAATCCAGGAGATAAACAAAATACTCGAAGGACCCGATCGAAGAAATCTACCGGGAACCCGCATTGTATTTTCGCTGTCAATGTTGAAATTATAGCCCAACCCGGCAATGGTGATCGCGGAAAGCGGTGAAGCCAGCCTGCTACGTGCCAATGTTGAAAAATTAGCCTCACTCACCAGTTTGACGGTGATTTATTTAGGATTATGGACGCACGCAGAACCTGACCTACTGGAACGCGCAATACTTAACCTGCTATACAATGCAATAAAATATAGTGCCGCAGGTGCAACGGTTAACGTCAATGTGGCACTGAATGAGAATGAGATAAGCTGTTGCATCATCGATCAGGGTTCGGGTATTTCCATAGAAGATCTGCCGTATTTGATTGAAATGTTCAGACGAACTCAGGCTGCTGGTGTTGAGCGTAAACAAGGCATAGGACTCGGACTGGCTTTTGTGGATGCAGTCGGCAGACACTATTCGAGACATGTCGATGTCGAGAGCAAACTGGGTGAAGAGTCGAGTTTCTGTTTAAAAATTCCAAAAGTGAATCCCATCGATCCAGTAGTACAAATAGAGTAACCCAGGCGTATTTTCTGGGCGTACCATGCGCACTGGAATAAAAACGCAAACAGTTGAATCATGGTGTGCACACTGCATCCAGACCTTGCTGTTCCCCTGCATCGCATCCAATTGAATTCGTTCTACCTGTCATTAGTAAATGCGTTAACCGGTCTTATGGTCAATTGTAAGCAATTGTTAATTCTTTATTTTTAGCATTTTCTATTGTTACCAGCTTTTTTATAGTGGTCACGAAATCGAATGGTTAATTAATTCATCTGTTTCTAACTTCCAGTTGTAGGTGATTCAAATGCTCTTTATAAAAGAATTTTTTGAAACACACGTTGGCACTTTTTTACAGAGAAACTCAAAGAAGTCGGATTCTCAGCGGATCGAACCATGCAGTGTTTGCCTGAAACAGCATCAGTTCAGTTAAAAATTTTTGTTTAGTAAATAACTTTATATTAACAACACAGGAGAACATAAAATGTCAAAAGAGATTCAAAGTGTAGAAGGCATCGGTCCGAAGTACGCAGAACTACTGGTACAGGAAGGTATTAATACTACTGATAAGTTGCTGGAAGTCGCTTGCAGCAAATCTGGCCGAAAAGAACTGGCAGAAAAAACATCGATCAATGAAACCATTATATTGAAGTGGGTCAACATGTGTGATCTGTTTCGTATAAATGGCGTCGCTGGACAGTTTGCAGAACTTCTTGAGGGTGCCGGCGTTGATACTGTAAAAGAACTTCGCAATCGTAATGCTGATAACCTTGCAGAGAAAATGGCTGCAGTTAACAAAGAAAAGCATCTATATAAAACCTCACCCAGTTCAACAACTGTTAGCAAGTGGATAGAACAGGCTAAAACTTTAGAACCAATGGTTACGCATTAACCAACACCAACGCCAACGCCAACGGTAATTTTTTAAACAAACGGCCCCGGGACACCGGGGCTTTCTTCTTTCAGAGGTGTATGGGCAGTAATTCAGTGATAAGAATGAGGCCAGCCATTAGTCGTTCCCAGTCAATAGGAATCAGTTATTTTTACAACTTTCATCCGTAAAATTCAGCCAGCTGTTAAATCCAATAAAAATCTGTACGCCTAAAATTTAAAGCGAGGTGGCATAATAAAAATGCATCAGTCATGGTTTTTTGCTCCTGCAAAAACGCTATAGACGGCATCCATGCCGATAAGCCATATGGATACTGGTAAGACAAACAGAGATACCCAGAAAACATTTAAAATTGATTGATTCAATTGTATTATCGAACCCAGTCTATTAAACGATATTCCAGTCGTGTATCGTCGGCTTCCAATATCAGGTTCTTTTTATCATCAATAGTTATTTTCGATTCACTGCCCAGTATCTGTTTAAGTTTTAGTTCCAGGTCATTTTGCGGGGGAGTACAGAACATCATGGTGGATTTTATAGAGCTAATGACAATCTGATCACCCTGCAAAGTTGCCTGAGCAGAGAACTTGTTGCACCCGGTATTGCCGGTTAGTGTCATCTGTTCACCAAAGTCTATTTCAGGAATCTTGTTATCCAGTTTTTCAGCTTCAATCTTATTACCGTTAATGCTTTCAAGAATCCAGCGGTGGTGTTGTAAATCACCATGGGTGACGATGCTGGTTTTTCTGCACAAACCAAAAATATTATTTATCGTAAACAGTCCATCGTACTCAGCAGCAAAACCGATACTATTTTTCGCTTCAGGGTCACGATTGATTTTTCCTTCAACTACAACGCAAATAGCCTGGTAGGCTTTGCTTGTGTTTTCGACGGCTAATTGTTTTAAAAGCTGACGTTGCTGTTGGGCAGTTTCGGGGCTTAACCAGTAGCATTGAGAATTGATTACAGGGCAAAAGGTATTCACTTCATGGCCAAAGGTGTATTGACCGCGGTAGCGAAGCGGTTGCTCATCTGCAAACGTGGGCGGTACAGTTGTTAGCAGTGTTATAAATATGACGATGCTTCTCAATGTAACGCTCTACCGCAACCCTTGAATTGCTTGTCATTCAGGGTAATAAAAACACTCACAGCAAACTTTTCACCGCTCATAATATCAGAGCAGTCTTTTCCTTCAATTACAACTTCAAGGTTCTGGTCTTTCACTGAAAAAACAGTTCTGCGTTGTTGCTGATTAACTTTGGGCTCGACGTAGGGATAGATTGTTCTTTTCTGACCATAACCAGTGACCAGTAAAATTTTTTCACCGTCGGTTATCTCCAGCAGCCAGTGTGGCTCTTGCCCAATCGCACGAAAAGAAACGCCGCGTAATTTTGCGGCATGCCAAACGTCACGTTTTGCAATTTCTTCTTCTGTTTCGCGTGGGTTGTTTTCTGCTTGAGCTACGAAGCAAGTTAGTGCTAGTATGAATAGAAATATTGATTTCATTGCTATTTTTATTTTGAATGACGAAGAAGTTGCTTTTCGTTTTTTTTTAGTGTAAGTGTCTTGTTTATTTTTTAGCCAGCGTATGTTTTTTTTCATACATTATAGAATCTGCCTGACTCAATAACAATTCAATGGAAAGATTTTTTTCATGATCTATAGGTACAATGCCATCGCTGAATGAAATGTCATAGCTACGAGGCGCGCTTCGATTGTGCGATATGCGAAATCGCCGAACACAACACCCAGCATGCACTCGACCATTTGTTCTACATGCAGCAGCACAATGCAGAATTTAAAGAAGGTGCTGCCAGAGAAATGATCATTACCATTATCAATACCATTGCGCTCAATAATCCCGAAAAGGCGCAGCAATTCAGAGCACAGCTAGCAAGTACGCTGGCGGTTTAAAGCCCGGCAAATAATTTTGAAACAACCTATGGGCTTTCAGTCCATAGTAGTTGAGTGTGGATGTTTAATCGAATAATGAGTCAATATGATACTTGACCTCTTTGTCTCCTTAGAAGAAAGCGCACTGTTCTGTCGCCGTATTTTTGTAGGTCGTTATCGCGTTGCATCGACGACTGTTCAATTTACATTGTTTAACATTTCCCCGGTTGTATCTGGCCATTAGATAGTGTCTTATAGCGTTATAAATATTATCAAATGAAAAGAGGCGATTAATCCTGTGCAAACAATAAATAATGTATTCCAGTGGTCTTGTATTATCAGCGGTATGACCGTAATGACACTCCTTAGCGGCATCTTCGCCAGTTGGCTCGTAATCGAAATTCTGGTTGTGCTAGTAGGCATAAATTCATAGACAAGCCTGACAGAAAACCGGTACCAGAGAGCTATATTTAAAGCACCGGTAAAATTCATAAGGTGAGTAGTGATGAAAAATCTCTCACCAGGTACCGTTGCTACCTCTATTGTGGGTGTACTTGGTGGAGGTATCGGAGGTTAAATTCTGAGGATGCTTGGTATTGCAACAGGCGGTGGCATAGACCTTGGCGGTGCAGGTGACATGGATATTAACAGTATTATTGGCAGAATTGCTGGTGCTGGTGTCAGTGGTGGTGTTCTATTGGCTATAGTTGGAGCTGTGAAAAAAGTGCCAGGTAAATAAAACTCTGGCAAATAATGTGGAAGGCAGATCGTTTTTGACTATTTAAAATAGACCTGTCCTTTTGACGTCAAATTGATAGAAAAATTTTAGCTTGTGAGTTTTTACTTTGACCCAAATTGTATTTTAAGTCATAACACCGGGGCGAAATGGTTTATTACCCTGGTTTCTATTATGATGGCCACCTGACTTATTCTGCTGCACGAGCTTGACCTTTTTAGCAATTAGACCACGTGTATCTGAGCTACATTCAAACTCTACGGTTGCGCCAACTTTTAAAAACTGACAGTTAATAAGGTCGTCTTTGTTTACCACAATATTTGTACCACCTCCATTATCGAGGAGCCCGTAATCCTTATCACGGAACCATTTTTTAACTGTCGTCTGTAACATTGTTAGAAACCTATAATTGGATTAATGCTCTGTTAAAACGTCATTAGCTTTGCTGAACGGCAATATAGAGCGTTGCAAAGTGAAATGACTATTGCCCGGTTTGTTGAAGTGCTTTTTTAACGGTTTTTAAATTTAAAAATCTGGTTTAATTATAGCAGGGTTGTAAGATAAACCTGCAGCGTGAACCTCGAGCTGTTTAACCTGCGAGTTTACACCGCTCGCTTTTGATTACCTTACTCCTAAAACGTCATTTCTAGGTAAAAGGGCCGACCTTTTGTTCTGCCTGTTAACCTGAACTTAAAGCTGCATACCGGGTATTTAATGTGCGATATAAATCACTACGAATAGCTGCTTATGGGGAAGATTTGCTGATAACATCGATAACGAGATCTTCCAAACTCGGTGGATAATTTCAAGGAATGCTCAATAATACACTAAATTGTTAATATAGATAACTATGAAATCATACAATGTTGTTTTTCTTTTAATCAGTGTTTCTTTTATTTCATGCGGACACGTTTATGCCGATTACAAAAACAATAATAATCGTACTGATGATGAAGGCCTGCCTTATGTTGAAATAGAAGCAGTTAAGGATTTATCTTCTAGGTAATGACTATTTTAAACAGAAAGTCGAGGCGAAATTGAAATGCAAAGTGGGTCAAGCCAGACGTAGAGGCCCTAAAAAGGGCTCTGACCCTGAGGTATCCCCACGAAATTGACTAGCATAACACTACCTCCATGTAAGGTTTTATATTGGTCAATGCATCCTTTATATTTTTTTCAGGCAATCGAAAATGTTGTTGTGTAAGAAGCAATCGTGCTAAAAAAATAACAGAGTATGGTTCTCGTTTACTCGAAGAATTTACTCTAACTTGTTTTGCGATGGCCGTTTGCTTACCCGCAACACCAATACACCAGAGAACAAATATTGTGCATGCAGCCATTAGACACAAAACAGATCTTCTGTCCTGATTCATTCGAATGTTTTGAGATAGACCCAAACCATAATGTACCGATTTACAATCACGAAAACCTTCTTCTATTTGCATTCTTGTACCATAAATTTTTACGATCTGCTTAGGTGTTCGTTCCATCAATGATAATGAAGCGACCAATAACCAGGGTTCATTTTCTCGCTTTACATGAACATTATTACTCTTAGATTGGCGCTTTTTACCTTTGAACGTAAGGGCTTTACGATGTTTTTTTGTTTTACGAACCAGCACGATAAAAGCAGAGAGTGGATTACTTTTAACCCATTGAATGCAACCTAAATATTTTGCCGCTCTAGTTGCCTTCTCATGAAGTAATTTAGCACTAAACCATTGATTATCGTTGTCATTATCCCTGCAAAGAAAATCACGGCCACGTATTCGACCAACCCAATGCCACTGAAATTGCTTTTCTATATATTTATAGAAAGGTGTTTTAAAACCGGAGTCAGCCACAATGATAGGGCGACAACAATCAGGCAGCATGGCCGCCAGTTTATCTAAAAACTGATGCTGGACTTTTCTATTTCCAAGTTTAGATCGTGGGTGAACTTCTTCATACAAAGTTAGAGAACGTCCGCCTACCGGAATAGCCGCACGCAGTAATTGCCAACTTTGGTCAGCACATAACGGCGACCAGTCAATCGCTATGATGGGTTCAGCTATGCATTGTAAAATTCGTTGTGTTAACGCTGTGTAAATAGCATGACTTTCTTTGCAAAGGTGTTTGTTTGATAAAAGACGATCCATTCTTTTGATTTTATGTTTATCGTAAACACGCCCTATAAGGTTACGTCCCAATGAAGTGACCGTTGCTTTTCCACCTCGTGTTAATGCTTGAACAGCGGCCATAAAAGTATTGAGACGAACAGTATGAATAGATGGGACAGACTGAGAAAGTAATTTGTGTAATACTTTGACTGTGTGCATCGGATCCCCCGAAAAGTGATGAGTTCAGGGGAAAAAATCCGATGCACATGCTGTTTTAGATCAACTATACATATTAACTTATTGAAATCAATGTTTATTTCGTGGGGATACCTCAGGCTCTGACCTCATATAAGCAGGCCTCATATAAGCATGAAATGGCTTCCGATGTGCTGGGATGCACAAGTGCCGAGAGCGCATGGATACGCAGGAGCGGCCCAGAAACGACCGGTGACATTATCTTCTTGTTGGCCTCACGGGTGATGGGTTCGTTAAGGCAGCGCATAAACCAGCTGATAGACATCAGGCGTTCTCGCCATTTACTTATTTGCTGGTTGAGAGCATCTTGTTCGGCGCGGCTGAGTTTTTCCTGCTGGCTATAACACTGTGACAAAACACTGCCTTTGAACAGACGTTGCCGTTGTTCGATGACTTCAGCAGCGCTCCAGTTAGTAGCGGTGTCACGATCGATGTGCAGTACCAGGTGGTAGTGTTATGTGAAGTACCAAATTATGTGAAGCAACGAGGATATTTACAGATTTCTTATGGGTTTAGGATGAAAGTGCTTAACATAATCTCATCATCCAAAATGCTCAGCACATCATTAATTAAGCGTAATTTGCGTTTTTCATGCGCCAAATTGTGGTTGCGATGCGAATTTATCTAGCTTTGGTTTGTCTGCTGAATCTAAATTATGTGAAGCGATTCGAGACGAAGTATCAATGAAACAATGACTTACATTTTGAGCTCAACATAATTCAGAACTTCACATAACATTATTTATGTGGAGCTCCACATAAATAGTGGTTGCTCATGAGGGCATAGGCGGCGATGTCGATGGCGAAAATGTCAGCTAATGCTATTACACATTCCTGTATCCATTGCCGTCTATGTTCGTAGCTCTTTCCTGTAAGCGCATCGTCACCACATAAAAAAGCACAGCGAACGCATCGTGAGACGCAGTGGTAATACGGAGTGGCATCGAGTGAGACCAATGTCTTCCTGGGTTTTGGCATGTGGCTATCCTTAGCGAGTTGTTGCATTAACGGTACAAAATCGTTATGTTATGTCAATTGTTTTTATGGGTGTCTTTAATAATAAGACATTGTGTTTAATACACTTTCAGCTATTCGAGGAATTATTTATGACGTATCTTAAGACCCTGTTTATTTTTGTCATTATTATCGGATTTAAACAGTCATATGCACAAAATGATCCCGAAATTTTGCAAATATTCGATCAATTTGTTTCATCTAATACTGCGGTAAGTAAATGTGATAAACCTGATAAAGAAACGATGACCCATTTTCTTGCTAATCTTCAAATGGTTTCTGATTCCGCATTAAAAAGGCTTAAAGAAACATACCCTGAATATACAGAAAATAATATATCCAGGTCGATGCAAAAAAGACGTGAACTGATTACACAAAAGGCTAACGATTTAGTCGAAACTAAAGGATGTGCTGATCCAGATGTTAAATTAGCCATTAAGCGCTTCTATGTGCAAGCAAAATGGAAGCCAGGACAATAAAAATGGCTAACAAAAAAATCAATATTGGGGTAAGTTCCCCACGGTCTATGAGTCAAACCTCCACTCCTGGTTGCTGTTAATTTAAATGGTTTTTAACAACAAAGGCGAAAGTTTGGGTATTTCAGCAATTGAAATTGTGTCTGTCCTTTTTTACTTGTTGGCCAGGGCTAGGTTCAGCATAGCTTTAGTAATGATGTCGGTCTTGATAAAAAATTAAAGAAGAATATGGTCTTCGTTGGTAAAAAATTAATAATTAGCTCAAGCGGATGCAACAACACGATACTTAGCATGGCGTTAGTGTTAACTATAAAAACTTAGGTTATCATGCAAAGTGGATTTTCTTACTTTTAAAAGCTTTATTAGTACTGAAGTGTTAATAGTGTTTTATTACATTGGTGCACTTATATTGCCTATTGGCATATGGCGTTTGCTTACGTGGCTTATAGGTAAATATAAATTTTTAAATGCTACATATGAAAACGGAAAGGAAGTAATATGGCATTCGTTAAATAAAAAACAACAAACTAAGTTTGTGGCATTTTTCATATCTTCTTTCCTGTTTATGGAACTATTTTGGCGAATGTTGTTTGAATTTCTTATTGCCTACATGCAAATTCGTGATGCGTTACTACGTACTTAGCGATAAGCATATTAATGAAAGACGCTAACAGATCAGTCAACTTGGCCGAGGTTTAAAACGCGCCGTCAAGCTAATTTTAAACCTCAGGCGTGATAGATTACAAAACCTTGATTACACAAACTAAGGAGTAAGAAATGACACTAACAAAAAAACCAGGTGCGGAATTTATTGGTACATTTTGGCTGGTATTGTGTATCGATGGTTTGAAACTGAGGAAAATACCTAACAGAGAAAATGCTCACGGACAGTGAAAAGCGCAGCTGTTTCATCGCTCTGCTTTTACTACCTGTGATCTGCGAAATAGCTGTTTACGGATTTGATGTTCATAAAAATACTCCTGACTGTCTTGTTAGCCGTATCGATGACTGCTACAGTCGGCGCAATCTAAATTGAGGTGACTGATATGCCATTTCCAGCCGATATAAGCCCAGAAGAAAACAGGAGTATCTAACCAACCTGGCTGAAGAGCTACTGAAAGAATTCCTGGCTGGGATCGTGGTTAAATGACGAATAGTTGTAAAACAGGGTTTAGGAATTAGTGATTTTTGTGGGTTTAACTTCTATAATTTCCCCTATCAACTTAGAGTCTGCTTATTTCGGCTCTGGAATTCATTTAATTTTATTATGTACAGGAAGTACGGAAAGATATTTGCTCCTGCAATATCTGCACTTCCACCATCCATGGTGGTCGTATTGGTGTTATGCAGGAGCAATTGTCGAGAGGATTAGCTATGTGTGGAATTGTCGGCGCAGTTGCCGAGCGTAATGTAACGCCAATTTTGTTAGAAGGACTTCGACGTCTTGAATACCGCGGATACGATTCTGCGGGTATTGCCGTGTTGGATAAAAACGATTGTATCAGTCGTGTGCGACGCGTGGGTAAGGTTAAAGAGTTATCAGATGCACTTGAGCATACCGAGGTAATTGGTGCGCTGGGTGTGGCGCATACCCGTTGGGCGACACACGGTGAGCCCAGTGAGAAAAACGCGCATCCACATATATGTAACCAGTCAGTGGTTATTGTGCATAACGGTATTATTGAAAACCATAGCGAGCTTCGTGAACAACAGCGTAATGAAGGCTATGATTTTACTTCGCAGACCGATACCGAGGTTGCCGCTCACCAGATAGAACATTACTTAAAACAGGAAGGCGATCTTCTAACCGCAGTGCGTATGGCTGTTGCGGATTTTGAAGGCGCTTATGCTTTAGGTGTGATTTCCAGTAGCGAAAAGAACCGCCTGATAGCTTCACGTCGTGGCAGTCCATTGGTGATTGGTGTTGGCTTTGGTGAATATTTTATTGCCTCAGATGCAGCGGCATTGTTACCGGTTACGCGCCGTTTTATTTACCTTGAAGAAGGCGATATCGCCGACATCCGAACCAATGCACTGGTTATCTACAATGAGAAGGGCGAGGTTGTTGAGCGTGAAGCCAAAGAATCTGCATTAAGTGCGGACGCGACATCAAAAGGTGAATTTCGCCATTTCATGTTGAAAGAGATTTTTGAACAGCCTGCAGTCCTGGTTGATATTCTTGAAGGCCGTTTTGTTGATGGAAAGTTATTAGACACTGCGTTTGGTGTTAACGCGGATAAAATTTTTGATCAGGTGAAAGCAGTGCAGATTATTGCCTGTGGTACCAGTTATCATGCCGGGCTGGTTGCACGTTACTGGTTAGAAGCCATTGCCGGTATTCCCTGCCGGGTAGAAGTGGCGAGTGAGTATCGCTATCGCAAAACCGTGTTAATAGATGATACCCTGGTGGTGACCATTTCACAGTCAGGCGAAACCGCCGATACCCTGGCAGCACTACGTGCCATCAAGAAATTTACGAATTTTACGCTGTCAATCTGTAATGTACCTGAAAGTTCACTGGTGCGAGAAAGTGCACTCAAATTGATGACACGAGCAGGTCCGGAAATTGGTGTGGCATCAACCAAAGCATTTACTACACAGCTTATCGCTTTAATGATGCTGGTCGTTGCGTTGGGTAAACGTCGTGATTTAGCAGAAGATAAAGTAAAGGCCCTGTTTCAACAGGCTCAGGTATTACCCTCATTAATGAATCACGTGTTACAGAACAAAGATGCGATAGATGAATGGGCAGAAAAATTTACCGATTTAGAGAATGCGATATTTATCGGTCGTGGCACACTGTTTCCTATTGCTCTGGAAGGCGCATTAAAACTTAAAGAAATCTCCTACATTCATGCGGATGCTTACCCTGCGGGTGAACTGAAACATGGGCCGATTGCCTTGATTGACCAGGATTTACCAACCATTGCGATTGCATCAATGGATGGTTTTGAAAGTAAGATCAAATCCAATATCCAGGAAATTTTAGCGCGTGGTGGTGAGGTATATCTATTTGCTGATGAACGGCTGGATATGGCTGATCTGGGTGAGCAATGTCATATAATGAAAATTCCAGCAGTGGAGGTTGAACTGGCCCCGGTTTTGTTTGCTATTCCGCTACAGTTGTTTTCTTATTTTGTGGCAGTACGTAAGGGGACCGATGTTGACCAACCACGAAATCTGGCAAAATCGGTCACGGTAGAGTGAAGAAAAGTTATTAGTCTACAGTTATCAGTTAAAAGCGAGTAAAAAAACAGCGAAAAATGATCAATTAATACAATGGTAGATATTGCTGGTGCTGGCAAGGTATAATTAGTGCCTGACCATGTCATTATATCAGGTACGAATGTCACCCAAACCGCCGACTGCGCCCACGCGTAAACTGTTTATCAAAACATATGGATGTCAGATGAATGAATACGATTCATCGCGAATATCCGATGTCCTCGCTGACTCGCACAATCTTGAGCTCACCAGCAATCCAGAAGAAGCCGACGTGCTATTGCTGAATACCTGTTCGATTCGAGAAAAAGCACAGGAAAAGGTGTTCTCTCAGCTTGGCCGCTGGAAAAACTGGAAAAATGATAAACCCGATTTAGTCATTGGTGTGGGTGGTTGTGTTGCCAGTCAGGAAGGTGCGGAAATTCAAAAACGTGCGCCCTACGTTGATGTGGTTTTTGGTCCTCAAACCATCCATCGATTGCCGAAAATGATATCAAGTGTCAGCAAAACGCATAAAAAAATTGTTGATATCAGTTTTCCTGAGATCGAAAAATTTGATTGCATGCCAGAACCAAAAGCGGATGGACCGAGCGCTTTTGTTTCTATTATGGAAGGATGCAGTAAATACTGCAGTTTCTGTGTTGTGCCATATACCAGAGGTGAAGAAGTCAGTCGTCCGTTTGATGATGTACTTGCCGAAGTTGCCGGTTTAGCAGAGCAGGGTGTGCGTGAAGTTAACTTATTGGGGCAAAATGTAAATGCTTATCGTGGTGTGATGCATAATAGTGATGGTGAAGCTGAGGATAGCGAGCAAACCATGGCTGATCTTGCTTTACTCATTCATTACGTCGCTGCCATTGACGGTATCGAACGCATTCGTTTTACTACCTCACACCCGATGGAATTTAATGATGATTTGATTGCGGTGTATGCACAGGTACCCGAACTGGTCAGCTTTTTACATCTTCCGGTACAGAGTGGTTCTAACAAAGTGCTGGCAGCAATGAAGCGTGGTCATACTGCTGGACAATATAAAGATATTATTCGTCGTCTGAAAATTGCACGCCCGGATATTTCAATTTCATCCGATTTTATTATTGGTTTTCCCGATGAAAGCGATGAAGATTTTGCGGATACCATGAAGCTGATTGAAGAAGTCGGTTTTGATCACTCGTTTAGTTTTATCTACAGTGCACGCCCGGGTACACCGGCAGCCACTTTATTTGATAACACTACTGATCTGATTAAAAAGCATCGTTTAGCGATTTTGCAGAGTGCCATCTCGTCGAATGCTGCCGCCATCAGCCAGCAAATGGTAGGGTCAATTCAATCAGTACTGGTTGACAGTGTTTCCAGAAAAAGTGACAGACAAATTTCAGGACGTACAGAAAATAACCGTGTGGTTAATTTTACCGGAGATAAAGAATTAATCGGTCAGTTTGTTGATGTCAAAATTACAGAGGCACGGACTAATTCATTGCAAGGTGAACTGCTTGGCCTTTCAAAAGCCAAACAAACAAAAAATAATCCATCTAATGAAAAAAGCCTACATTATGATAATCGTAAACTTGCGTGAGTCCATCTTGTTCATATCGCTGTCTAAAAGGCAGGTTTAACCATTAATGCGCAATTCTGAAAATCAAAATTCTTCCACTGCTATGAGTATTAACTTTGAACTGCTGCCTGTGGATAATCAGCGCCTGGTTAATTTATGCGGTCCGGTTAATAAACATCTAACTCAAATAGAAGACTATTATAATGTTAAAATTAACAGTCGCAGTAATCACTTTGAAATCAGCGGTGCAGGTCGGTCTTTAAAAACGGTGAAAAATGTGCTGCAAACGCTTTACAATGTGGCGGGGCATGAAACGCTGTCACCCGCGACGGTGCAGTTGTACTTAAATGATAATGTTGAAGATGAGCTGGCAAAATCCATTGACTTTGAAGACAGTAATGATTTTACTAAAAACCGTCGTGGTAAGATCAGTGGCCGTGGAAAAAGCCAGCTGCAGTATCTTGGACAAATTAAAAGCAGTGATTTAACAATTGGTGTGGGCCCGGCGGGTACCGGTAAAACCTATCTTGCGGTTGCCAGTGCAGTCGAAGCACTTGAAAATGATTTGGTTGATCGATTGATTCTGGTGCGTCCTGCGGTAGAAGCAGGCGAGCGATTAGGATTTTTACCGGGTGATTTAGCACAGAAAATCGACCCTTATTTACGTCCAATGTATGACGCACTGTTTGAAATGATGGGACAGCAAAAAGTTGCAAAGTGTATTGAGCGAAATATAATTGAAATTGCACCACTTGCCTATATGCGTGGCCGAACGCTAAATGATGCATTCATTATTCTGGATGAAGCTCAGAACACCACAATAGATCAGATGAAAATGTTTTTAACCCGAATCGGTTTTGGTTCAAGGGCAGTTGTTACCGGCGACATAACCCAGGTTGATTTGCCGCGCGATAAAACATCTGGTTTACGTCATGCTTTAAAACTGCTGTCAAATATTGAAGGTATTGGAGTTACACGCTTTCAGAATGCTGACATTGTCAGGCATCCTCTGGTGAAAAAAATTGTTAAGGCATATGAAGTGGATGAGTCGAAACCTTAAACATCATGTCAGTAACAGTAGAAATTTCAATAAATCCGTCATCCAGCGATTACTGCCAGGGAAGGCAGGTAGTAGGGCAATGCAGGAGCGATTGCCGAGACGATGTGCCTGAACCGGCATTATTACAGGCCTGGGCTACAGCTGCTTATTTAAAAACACTTCCTGCTATTGCCAGTTTGCTGATAACTACCCCAGAAGAAATTCAACAACTCAATAAACAGTATCGAGATAAAGATAAGGCGACCAATGTTTTATCTTTTCCTATGTTATCACCCGAGGAAGTTGATGTCTGCCTGTTAGGTGATATTGCTTTGTGTGCGGCAGTTATAAATAGGGAAGCTAAACAGCAATCAAAAGCAGAAAATGCACATTGGGCGCATATGGTGGTGCATGGCATGCTGCATTTGCAGGGTTTTGATCACATAGACAATCAGGAGGCTGAGGAAATGGAACAGCTGGAAATTAAAATTCTTAATCAATTAGGATTTGATAATCCTTATACGTGATTTTCATGAACAAAAAAAACAAAAAAGTGAGCTGGTTTGCAGCGCTGAAAAACAGGCTTTTTAAAGAAAAAGAGTCACTGGATGATTTGTTACAGCATCTACGAGATGCCCAGCGTGAAGGAGTGATCAGTCTTGATGCTTTAATGATGATTGAAGGCGTATTTCAGGTTTCTGAAATGCGAGTGCGCGATATCATGGTGCCACGCTCTCAGATAGTAGTGGTCCAGGAAGATCTTGGCGTTGAGGAGATGTTAGCTATTGTGGCGAACTCAGGTCATTCACGGCTGCCTGTTGTTGATGAAAGTCTGGATGAAGTGGTAGGTATTTTGTTAGCAAAAGATTTAACGCACTATAATGATGAAAAAAGCCGTGCAGCATTTGAACTAAAAGATATTTTACGCCCCGCAGTTTTTGTGCCGGAAAGTAAACGTTTAAATGTATTGTTAAAGGATTTTCGTGAAAGCCGGAACCATATGGCAATGGTGATTGATGAATACAGCGGTGTTGCGGGCCTGGTTACTATTGAAGATGTGTTAGAAGAAATCGTCGGTGAAATTGATGATGAACATGATGCCGCAGACGTGACTAATATTCGTCGCAGTGGCTTTCAACGATACAGCGTGCGTGGTTTAACGCCAATTGATGAATTTAATCAATATTTTGATGCTAAATTAAGCAATGAAAAATTTGAAACAATCGCTGGACTGGTCACATTTGAACTGGGTCATCTTCCCGTGCGTGGTGAAGAAGTCAATATTGATCATTTTTATTTCAAAATTATTAGCGCAAATTCGCGACGCATTAATAATATGCAGGTAAGTCTTATTGCAGGCGATGAGATCAAAACTGATTCAACTGTTGTTGATCGTTTGCATGAAAGCGTTAAAGCAGGTGGTAGCGTAACATCTGATAATGAATAGTGCACAGGATTCATTTTTCGCCAACTTTCTACCAGGCTATCTATGTATATACACTGGAATTGTTCCTGACAATTCTCAGCATACGACCCACATGGATGTGGGGAGTGCAGAAAATGCAGGAGCGATTTTCCTGCCACTTCATCCATGGAGATACACTGGAATTGTTCCCGACAATTCTCAGCATACACTCCATCCATGGAGATACACTGGAATCGTGCCAGACAATTTTCAGCATACACTCCATCCATGAAGATACACTGGAATTGTTCCCGACAATTCTCAGCATACACTCCATCCATGGAGATATAAGATGAAGAATTTTTTTCATCGATTACAATGGCTGCAATGGCCATTGTTGAGTTTAACTGCGGGTGGTTTAACTACACTGGCATTTGCGCCCTTTGATTTAAGCTGGGTGGTCTTTTTAACGCTTGCCGCAGCGTTTTATTTTTGGAACGAACTGCCTGCTAAACAGGCAGCAATCAGTGCCTGGTTATTTGCTTTAGGTTTGCAGGGTACCGGTGTTAGCTGGATTTATCATAGCCTGCACACACATGGCAGTGCGCCGGCTTTTTTCGCAGCACTGCTTATTTTTTTATTATCTTGTTACTTAAGCCTTTACACTGCATTGGCAGCCTATACTGTTAATCGTTATCTACCGAACAAACCTGTTTTACGTTTAATGCTTTTCTATCCTGCCAGCTGGATAGTGTTTGAATGGTTGCAGGGGTATGTGATGACAGGTTTTGCCTGGATGCAATTAGGTTACACGCAAATTGATTTACCGCTGTCAGGATTTGCCCCGATTTTTGGCAATCATGCAGTGGGCGGTTTAATTGCAATATGTGCAGGCGCTCTGGTTTTACTTGTGCAGCAATGCAGGCAAATAAATTTCAAGTTTGTTTTATCCGTTGTTTTGCCTGTGGTTTTGTTGTGGCTGGGTGGTAGCGGCTTAAAAACAGTAAACTGGACAGATAACGCAGGCGATGTAATTAAAGTCAGTGTGATTCAGGGAAATATCGCACAGAAGGATAAATGGAAATCACACATGAAGCAGTTAACACTGGACAGGTATCGAGATTTATCCCTGGCTCAACAGGATGTGGATCTGTTTGTCTGGCCGGAAACGGCTATACCTGATTACTGGCATCGTACTCTGCCTTATATTCGACAATTAAGCGCGGAGATGAAGCAACGGGATGCAGATTTACTGCTGGGTATATTTGTCAAAAACGAAAAAAAACGCGTACTTAACAGTGTGCTAAATGTGAATGGCGGTGTCTATCACAAACGCCACCTGGTGCCGCTTGGTGAGTATATTCCGTTGCGTTTTTTGATTGAGTTTTTTAATCAGTTTGTAAAAATACCAATGTCTGATATTGCTTCGGGGGACAACAGTCAGATATTGTTAACCGCTGCAGGTGTGCCATTAGGGGTGTCCATCTGTTTTGAAGATGCTTTTGCGCGTGATGTGATTAAAGATTTACCCGAGGCAAAACTGCTGGTAAATGTGAGTAACGATGCCTGGTTTGAAGATTCACATCAGCCGCATCAGCATCATGCTATTGCCCGTGTGCGTGCGCTGGAAGCTGGTCGATACATGATACGTTCAACCAATACCGGTATTACTGCATTCATTGGTCCGCATGGTGAAGTGATAAAACAATTGCCGCAGTTTGAAACCGGCGTATTAATGGGTGAACTGCAGCCGCTCAGTGGAGCCACGCCGTTTGTGCGATGGGGTGACTGGTTGATAGTTGGTTTGTGTAGTTTGTTATTACTGGGATTTGGGTTTAAGGTTTTTCCGCAAATGAACGCGAATAAACGCAAATAAAACCTTTTTTGGAAACAACTTTTACACGTTTAGCTGTATCCTTCGGCTAGCATTTGAAATGACTATAAGTTTTCATTAGCGTTTATTAGCGGAAAGAATATAGTTTTTAGTCTTAATCTTTACTTGATTGCCGCCGAATAAAACGAGTATGTTCACATCGTTCGCAGTTGGTAATTTCATCGATACTCAGAAATGGTTTGACTTTGCCGCAATTTTCACAAATCAAGGTGCCGGGTCCGGTTATCTCGCCACTTTTATAAACCGGTATCTGCTCAGCCAGAACGTGATTAGACAGGGGGCCTGTTTTTTTGAACTGCTCCAGTTCAATACGAGTATGATCAGCAACGGATAAAAATAGCTCCATCACTTTCCGTTCGATCATCTCAATATCCAGTAATAACCAGTCATAAAATTCTGCACTTGAGTCCATCATGTATTCAGCCGCATCGTTAATATCACGTTTAATATATTCGCCTATTTCATGCGCTTCTTCAGCGGTGACTACGCCTATATGTACGGCCTGATGTTTAGCCAGGTCCAGTGTTTTTTGCAGTGACATATCGCTGGGCGTTGCCTGTTCAAATGCGCATTGCATTTCTTTCATCATCTGGTTGTAGGCTGATATGAGGTGGCTTGCTGATTTTTTCTGTAATTGAATCATGGAGTCCTTTGTTTGTCCTGTGTTTAATGGTGCGAAAGCTTTTGCATATTTATTATTAATAGTATTACTGATGAATCCGGTCTGAAAATTTAACCAGGCCTTTATCTAGTCTCGGACCGCATCCTGGTGTATCCTTCCCTTCTGCTTAAAACCCTGTTTACGCCAGTTTGTTAATAGAGTTATAGCCTAGTAGTTTGGGCTAAGTGAAAGCATCCGACGAACTGCACTTTTTAATATAATTGCTTATGAATGAAGAATACCAGGCCCAGAGAATAGAAGAAAAAGTTCAGAGAATCTGGGCTGATAAAGCCACTTTCAGCGTCACAGAGGATGCCACAAAAGAGAAATTTTACTGTCTGGCGATGTTTCCTTACCCCAGTGGACGCCTGCACATGGGGCACGTTCGAAATTATTCCATTGGCGATGTGATCTCACGTTTTCAGCGCATGCTGGGCAAAAATGTTCTGCAGCCCATGGGCTGGGATGCTTTTGGTTTGCCCGCTGAAAATGCGGCGATGAAAAATAAAGTGGCACCGGCTAAATGGACTTACGATAATATTGCTTATATGCGCGATCAGCTAAAACGCCTGGGATTTGCTTATGACTGGGATCGCGAGCTTGCCACCTGTAAACCGGATTATTATCGCTGGGAGCAATGGCTGTTTACGCGTTTATTTAAAAAAGGCCTGGCCTATAAAAAAACCGCTGGTGTGAACTGGTGCCCCCATGACCAGACCGTACTGGCGAATGAACAGGTAATTGATGGCAAATGCTGGCGTTGCGATACCGAGGTGGAGCGTCGCGAGATAGCACAGTGGTTTATGAAAATCACCGATTATGCGGACCAGTTGCTTGACGATCTTGATCAGCTTGATGACTGGCCGGAACAGGTGCGCACCATGCAACGAAACTGGATTGGCCGTTCTCAGGGCGTGCAGCTGCGCTTTGATGTTGTTGGTGAAGTTGAGGGCGGTGATCCTAATAATGAAAGCGGAAACGGTGTCACACCGTTAACGGTGTATACCACGCGAGCGGATACGTTAATGGGGGTGACTTATGTTGCGGTTGCCCCAGAACATCCACTGGCAAAAAAGGCAGCTGAAAATAACGCTGATTTACAGGACTTTATCGATTCCTGTAAAGCCACAAGTGTGGCTGAAGCAGATATTGCCACCATGGAAAAGAGAGGCATGGCCACCGGATTGCTGGCAACGCATCCCATCAGCGGTGAGCAGGTGCCCATCTGGGTAGCCAATTTTGTGTTGATTGATTATGGCTCCGGTGCCGTCATGTCCGTGCCTGCGCATGATTCACGCGACTATGCATTTGCTAAAGCTTATGACCTATCTATCAAGCAGGTGATTTTTCCGGCAGATGGTAGTGAAGTAACCGTTGATAAAGAAGCTTATGTCGAAAAAGGTGTGTTGAAAAATTCAGCCGAATTTGATGGTTTAACTTCCGAACAGGCAATTGATGCGATTGCTGATAAGCTAGTATTGATGAATAAAGGCGAAAAGCAGATTAACTATCGCCTGCGTGACTGGGGCGTTTCGCGGCAACGTTACTGGGGCACACCGATACCGATTATCCACTGTGATAAATGCGGTGCCAAAGTGGTTCCGGATGATCAGTTACCGGTAGTGTTGCCGGAAAATATCGAATACGGTGATGATGTAGGTTCCCCGATTAAGAAGATGCCGGAATTTTACCAGACAACCTGCCCTGAATGTGGTGGTGCAGCGGAGCGTGAAACCGACACCTTTGATACCTTTTTTGAATCGTCCTGGTATTACGCACGTTTTGCCTGCCCGGATGCCGATTCGATGCTTGATGATAGAGCTAACTACTGGACGCCGGTCGATCAGTACATAGGTGGTATCGAACATGCGGTACTGCATCTTCTCTATGCCCGTTTCTTTCACAAATTAATGCGTGATGAAGATTTATTAGATAGCGACGAGCCGTTTAAACGCCTGTTAACCCAGGGTATGGTGTTAAAAGACGGAAGTAAAATGTCCAAGTCTAAAGGCAACACGATTGACCCCCAGCCACTCATCGAAAAATACGGTGCCGATACGGTTCGTTTATTTATTTTATTTGCCGCGCCACCGGACCAGTCTTTAGAGTGGAATGATGAAGGTGTTGATGGTGCGGCACGTTTCCTAAAACGACTGTGGAAACTGGTCGTCACACATGTTGAAAATGAGCCGGTCAATATTGATGTCCTGGAAGTAAACAAATTAAACGCAAAGCAAAAGACGATTCGTCGTAAATTACACGAAACCATCAACAAGGTAAGTGATGACTTTGACCGTCGCCATACGTTTAATACGGCGATTGCAGCAGTGATGGAATTAATTAATGAGTTAAGCCGGTTTGACGATGAGTCGCAGCAGGGCAAGGCGGTAGTACGTGAAGCAATAGAAAGTATCGTTTTAATGTTATCCCCAATCATACCGCATATCACACAGCAACTTTGGTATGAGTTAGGGCATGATGAATTACTTGCAGATACAAAATGGCCAATCTGTGATGAGTCTGCATTGCAGCGGGATGAGATCGAACTGGTGGTTCAGGTGAACGGAAAATTACGTTCAAAAATTAATGTTGCAGCAAATGCTGACAAAAAAACAATTGAAGTAATGGCTTTGACGGATGAAAAAATTATGACGAATATTGAAGGTAAAACGGTGCGCAAAGTTATTGTTGTGCCAGGTCGATTAGTTAATATTGTTGCCAATTGAGTAGTCACCTTCTATTTCTATTTAAACACTGGGTATTTAATCAGGCAATGTCAGGATTCAAAATGTTAAGACTAAGGCGTTCTATAACAATTTTATCACTTGTGTTTTTTATGCAGGCCTGCGGTTTTCAGTTGCGTGGTGCGCTGGATTTGTCTCAGGATATATCACCGATTTATCTGCAGCAAAATAGTGTATTCGAACTGGGGCGTGAGATAAGGTCGTTATTGACTGCTAATAAAATACAAATGACTGAAAATGATAAGCAGGCAAAAACGTTATTAACTCTGTTGAAAGAGGTAAAAACCCGACGTGTTTTGTCTGTTGATGGCAATGGCCGTGTTAAAGAATATTTATTAAATTACACGGCTAATTTTTCGATAAAAATAATTAACCCATCAAAAGACATAAACGACATAAACGGCATAAACGACATAAACGATCAGGGCAGGGTAGATTCTATTTCGGTTTCACGTCCTTTGTTATTTGATCCTGATGCGGTAGTTGCTGTGGTCAACGAATCCGAAATTTTATACAAAGACATGCGGCGTGATGCTGCGCGTTCGATTTTATTAAAGTTGCAGGCGAGTTCGCGACAACAGGTTGATGACAACATAGTAAACCCGAATGCAAATATAGACTCAGGCAATGATAAGACACAATGAACGTTCGCCCGGATCAACTTCAATCGATGATAGCCAGGGAGCTATATCCGGTTTATATGGTCAGTGGTGATGAGCCACTACAACAGATGGAGTCTATGGATTTAATCCGTTCATTTTTACGTGAGCAGGGTTTCACTGAAAGAGAAGTGCTGGATGTCGATGCGCAATTTGACTGGCAGCGACTAATCGACGAAGCCGCCAGCATGTCTTTATTTGCCACACGTCGTATTGTTGAATTGCGATTGCCTTCAGCAAAACCCGGAAAACAGGGTTCGCTTATACTAAAAGATTATATATCTCGACCACCTGAAGATACGGTGTTAATTGTTAATGCTGGTAAAATCGATGGCAATGCAAAAAAGTCTGCCTGGTTTAAAGCCATCGAAAAAAATGGCTTGTTCATACAGTGCTGGCCGCTGCCGGTAGATAAACTACCCTCCTGGTTAAAGCAGCGTTTTAGTTTGCGTGATATGGATGCAGATAATGAAGTACTTAGCTTTATCAGCCAGCATGTTGAAGGTAATCTGCTTGCTGCCGATCAGGAAATTGAAAAACTTTATCTGTTATTAGGGTCTGGCAAAATCACTTATGCAGATGTTGCGCAAGTGGTTACTTCACAGTCAAGATACAGTGTGTTTGAACTGGTTGATATGTTGTTAACGGGAAACAGTAAACGCGTGATCAAAATCATTGCAGGCTTAAAAGCAGAGGGCATGGTGCCCGTGGTCATTAACTGGGCGTTGGCTAAAGATATCCGTTTATTGTCGCAGGTGGCGGCAGAGCAATCATCGGTTGACTTAAAACTAAAACGGTCAGGCGTATGGCAAAGTCGAATTGCTTTATTCAAATCTTGCCTGTTACGTCATAGACCACGAACGTTTCAGCTAATGCTAAAACGTTGCGCCTATATCGATGCGGTAAGCAAGGGTTTGATTGATGCCAATGTATGGGATGAAATTGAAACGCTTTGTTTACGTGTAGCTGGGACCAGTAAAACACCCGGGTGAAAACGATGGGGTTTTCGCTCCCTGGGCTGCTACGCCATGTTTTGCCGTACGCTATGCCAATGGGCTGAGATTATTAGATGAATTTGACATGCTCTCTCCTGATAAGACTCTAATCTAAAACCTTTTGTCCAACCCAGCAGCAAATACCTGTAATAACATTGTTTGCGGCTGACTTCCTGATTTAGTCTGTAGTTAATTCACATTTTAAATTATTTCGATCTCTTTATCAGTACCGAAGACTTCCTCCGTATTCAATTCACCTTTGTCACGCTCACTGACAAGAACGGTTTTCCAGGCTAGATACTCAATATCATTATAATGAATTATGATTTTTGATAGACAGTAGATTGACCTGGAAGTGTTTTTAGAAATGAGTTCGTTGTCATTCGTTCAAGCCGAAAGTTACCATGGGTATCTGTTTTAGTACTATCCGTATACACCTTGTCGTTATTCGGTATCGCTGTACGAATGATCTGTGCTGCAGCGACAGGTTTGCCCTCAAAGGTAACTACACCTTTCATTTCTGAAAAAAGATTATTTTCTTTGAATCAAATAATGACATTGCCGACGTCCTCAGCGGTAATAGACTTAAGGCCAAAATCAACAAGCACAATTTGACCGGGTTTTTTTTCCATAAATAATTATGCCAGTAAATAATGGTGAGTAGCTACACTCTATATAGCGCCTTCAAGGCAAAAGCGCTATTTATTAGTGTGGTTGTCAACTGTGTTGAAAATTTAGCTTATCTGATAACCAAATTTTTCTTCTTCATTCACTGTTACATGAATTTTTGTAATTGCCTCACTATTCGCCATTCTGGATAAACACTCAGAAGCCAATTCGGGCAGCATGGTGCGGGTGAGGATGTTTTCGATGTTTCTGGCACCGGTATCTACTTCCTGACTTCTGGCGACTATGTGCAGCATCAAGTCTTCGTCATAGCTAAATTCTGCATTGTAATGATCTTTTATGCGCTTGTTGATGCGATTCATATTGATTTTGCAGATTTTCATCAAATCATCATCGCTTAGTGGATAATAGGGTATGACGGTGGTTCTACCAAGAAAAGCGGGCTTGAAATATTGTAGTAGCTGTGGGCGGAAATTATCGAGCAAAATGTCAGGTTCTGGTAGTTCTTCACCTGCGGCGCACATGACTCTTATATGCTCTTCACCGGCGTTTGAGGTCATGATGATGACGGTATTGCGGAAGTCTATATCTCGACCTTCGCCATCTTTAATGGTGCCTTTGTCTAACAGGTTGTAGAAGATGTCCTGTACGCCACTGTGGGCTTTTTCCATTTCATCTAATAGTATGACGCTGTATGGTTTTCTGCGTACCGCTTCTGTCAGTACGCCACCTTCACCAAAACCGACGTAACCCGGAGGCGAACCTAGTAGCATGGAGACTTTGTGTTCTTCTTTAAATTCTGACATGTTAATGGTCGTGATATTTTGTTCTCCGCCATAGAGTAAGTCGGCAAGGGCGAGTGCGGTTTCAGTTTTACCAACACCACTGGAACCAACCAGGAAGAAGACGCCAACGGGTTTGCGTGGGTCTGTCAAGCCAGCACGTGATGTGCGAATTGCCTGGGCAATGGATTCCAGAGCGTGTTTCTGACCGATGATTCGCTTACCGAGTACGTTTGTTAGATCCAGTACGGTGTTGATTTCATCTGCTACCATTTTACCGACTGGTATGCCTGTCCAGTTAGCAACCACTTCTGCGATTGCCTGACCATCGACATTAACCTGGATTAAAGGTGATTCGCCCTGGAGTTCAGTGAGTTGTTGCATGTGTTGGTGAAGATCGGCTTTTATTAACTCACGTTCAGTATTATCCAGTTTTTTTGGTGCCTGCTCTTTTTTAGTTTCTTCTGCGCTTAACTTTTGTGCATGAAAGTCATCCTCAATTTTGCTTTGCAGCTGGTGTATCTGATTAACCTTTTCTGTTTCTTTGTCCCATTGTGCTTGCTGAACGGTTAACTCCGTTTCGAGTTTTGATTTATCTTCATTTAATTTAGCAATACGATCGTCACAGTTACCCAGTGTGGCATTCTCACGCTCCAATGAGGTGATATTGGTTTCACATTGGCTTATGCGGCGGCGGGTATCTTCAATGGCCGCCGGCGTTGCGCTTTGGCTTAGTGCAACACGGGCACAGGCAGTATCCAGCAAGCTTACTGATTTATCAGGTAACTGCCGTGCAGTAATGTAACGACTGGATAATTTAACCGAGTCGACAATTGCCTCATCCATAATGCGTACACCATGATGATTAGCTAGCATTATCGAAATCGCGCGCATCATGTCTATGGCCTTAGCTTCATCTGGTTCTTCAATCTTTACTACCTGGAAGCGACGGGTCAGGGCAGGATCTCGCTCGAAATACTTTTTATATTCGGCCCAGGTTGTCGCTGCGATGGTGCGTAATTCTCCGCGAGCAAGTGCTGGTTTTAGCAGGTTCGCCGCGTCTCCCTGACCTTCTTTACCGCCGGCGCCAATCAGCGTGTGCGCTTCGTCAATAAACATAATGATAGGTTCGGGGGAGGCTTTAACTTCGGCAATAACCGACTTTAATCGATTTTCAAATTCACCTTTTACACTGGCCCCGGCCTGTAGCAGACCAAGATCCAGGCCACGTACAGAAACGCCCTTTAATGGTTCAGGCACATCACCGGATGCGATGCGTAAAGCAAAGCCTTCAACAACAGCGGTTTTACCAACACCTGCTTCACCAGTTAAAATAGGATTGTTTTGACGGCGTCGAATGAGTATATCAATAATCTGTCGGACTTCTTTATCACGGCCCAGTACGGCATCTATCTTGCCGTTTTTGGCATCCTCAGTCAGGTTAATGGTGAACTTATCTAAAGCAGGTGTGCTGGTTGGGCCTGCAGGCGCTGAGCCATCTGATGAAGAGGTATCACCGACACCGGCGGTTATTGATTCTGATGTGCTACCAACAATGCTGGGTAATACCGCACGTAAGGACTCTGGTGCAATTTTTTTCAATTCACCGGATGATGCTTCTGTAGAGCGACGTAAACTATCATCCAGCATTAAGGCTGCCAATATATGGGCGGAGGTGGCCTGCGGGTGGCCATACTCAACTGAGGCTAACATCCATGCATTTTTGGCCAAATCAACAACCGTTGGAGAGAGTGCTGGTGCCCGTGTATTGCCTGCTTTAATTTTATCAAGTTCACGATTTAAATCGGCGGTCAGTTTGCCGGGATTGATCTCAAATTTTTCCAGCAAAGCGGTTATGTCGCTATCAGGCAATTCGAGCAGCTTTAATAACCAGTGTTCAATTTCTACATTGTAGTGTGTGCGTGCAAGACATAATCCCGCTGCACCTTCCAGTGCCGTACGGCATGATTCATTGAGTTTTCCGACCAGAGATTTTAAATCGATAGTAATCATATTGCTTTCCTTTGTGTTGTTTTCAACCGTAGTAATGTATGCAACTTACTGAATATTGTTTGATGTTATCGAAGGCCTCGTTTTAACGAAAATCTTGCGCTGCAAAAAATCATATTATTGTGTGAATCTGTTTAAAATAGCTGGTATAAAAAAGCTACGGTGAGTCGATCTGACAATGAAATCTGCTCACTATAAACGCTACCAAAGCACGTAATGTATTAAGTTGCTTTTTATCTTAAACGACTGGCAGACACTGAGATGTCTAGTGTTTTATTTTGCTCTGCATAACCCCCCGCGCCTGTTTGCTAACCAGGTATTCCAACCAATAATGGGTGGTGTGTTTTTACTTAATTGTATGTGTTCAGGTATTTCGCTTTTTTTGGTGCGAATAATAAATTCATAATCATTTTCCATACCTACGTACATTCTTACTAGTTCGTTTAATGCTTTAAGTGTATAAGTGCCTGGTGCAAATTGATTAAGCTGCTGTCTGTTCAAAGGTCCAAGAATGATGTGTATTTTACCTTGTGCAAACCAGCCTTTCTTTCCGATCATAGCAGAGCGACCCAGGCAAATATTACGGCCAGTCGGGTGGTTGAAATCAGCTAGCCTGGTGCGTACATCATCAATTAGATTGTTCCATTGGCCAACAAACTGATCGATTTCTACAGGGATACCAAAGTGAGAACGTAAGATTTGTTTAAGTCCAGTAGCGCTTCTGACTTGTTGGCTAAATAAACCGCTGTAATAAATTAGTGACTCATCTTTTGTGTATAGACGGTTTGCTAAACCTTCTGTTCCCATGCCGATCAATGACAGCAGTGCGCGGGTTTGTGGTTCTTGCTGATTTTCTCGTGTGTTATGTAATCGGTTGCGTTCGTATTGTAATGGCAGATGGTATTTAACGGATGCCTGAAAAAACAATGAAATTATTCGATGATTAAACAAATCAAAGAAACGTTCCATGGTTTCATCTTTTTGTTTTTGACGTTTTAGAACAAGTTCGGTGTAGTGAAAAGGTAACACGCCCATGGCACCTGTTAGACCCATAAAGTTCACGATTATTTGCCACTGTGAGACATCTGAATCTCTATCAATGCGATTTATGCTATCGATTTCAGAAGAAGGAAAAGCTAAGGACTGGTTTGTTCTAAATCGTAACAACTCGTTACCCGGTGGAGTGAATTTGGCAACAGGATTACTGGCAATTCTTGACAGTGTATTTTCTTTTTCAAACAGGGCAGAGCGTTCCAGCAAGCGTACTGCCTGCAGAAATTGATACTCATAAGGTGCTTCTGTTAGCTTTCGCGTTACAGAAGTGTTTTTTCGCCAGCCCTTGGTGGACATTTCTTTAGATAACCTTCTCTACTTTTTAGTTTAACCAGAACTCTGGTAAATGAATTTAATGAACAATATAGTGCAAAAAAATGTTCTAACACCGTAGCAAATAAATAGCTGCTGCTGCCTGCTAATTGTGAATCATCCAGTTCTATTTCTATTTCTATGCCACGGCATAGTGTTGCACGACCATCAATGGTGAGTGGTGCGCTTATCGGCCGCGTATTGACCTGGCTAATAGATTCAATTTGTGCTCGGTTAATTGATGACTCTTTAAAATCATACAGGCGTAATATTTCTTTTAGTGCTTTTGTCGCATTATCTCTTCCTGTTAACGACAGATGATTAAGGCTTAAATGCGAAATTAAGTCGCCAACGTGTGTTGTTACGCATGGATGGACGTACAGTCGCAGTGGCTTGTGTCAGACAGCGAATACGTTCGCAGGGCGGTGCGTTATCAACACATTGTAATTTTGGTTGATCTGCTGAAAAAGGTAACTTTGCTGGTTGGTCTCGGTTACTGCAGGTGGTTTCAAGTGATAGCGTGCGATCATCCGGATTATTTGGGTTAAAGTGTAAATCAACAAGGCTCAGGAAAACATCGGTACCATCATCGCGTACATAAGTCCCCATTTTTGCATCTCTACGTGAGGCAAACCAGTAAGCATGGTTTGCCTGTTCCTGGCTTTCATGGTTGGTGCCATATAGTGGTAAGTAAGTTTCTTTATCACCCGCTGATGTTGAAGCAGTGACTTTGTTCACCGAATAGACCTCATATCCCATCGGCCGTCTTGCGTCGGCGATGATTTGATATTCTGTTGAGGTATGGTCTAGCTTGATCGGGTCTGATCGATGTGAAAATAAATTTATTGCGGGTGAGCAACCCATCTGAAAGGTTTGTGCTGTTATGTTATGTTCAAGTTCAACGTTGGCTTCACCTAAATAGATATAAAATTCCAGTGTATCTTCGCTAGTTGCAGCTATTTTATCTGCAAAACCCTTCTATATCGATAAACATGAATTTTTCTGGAAAGGTGAAGTATTCTGTTAGTAGTCGATAACCCATAAATGATGAATCAGGGTAGGGTAAAAGGCCGTCATTAATGGCAAACCCTACAGGTTTAATAATGTTAGCTGGTAATCGTACAGGGTTAACATCGCTTTCTGATGTTGCCATGTATATGGCCTGACAATTATTTAATAATATTTGATAAAGCGGGTTTATGTGCTGCGGTTGACCTTTAAGATAAAAGCGTAAGCGATCTGGTTTGACATCGGCAAAAGTGATTTCTGAATTAAATGTTTTTAATGATATTTTTAATACACTGCCAGCACCTTTTATATTTTTCGAACCAGGCGTGGTAAATGGCTGACCTAATATGCAGGCCTCTGTCAGTTTAAAGGGGTGTATTTGTGTTTCATAAATCGCCGTAAAGCGACAGCTTTCACCCTGAAACTGCTCCGTCTCAAGAAGCGTGTTCTTAGCTAAGCGATAAGTGGTTTCTAACTTTTCTTCATCCGCGACAAATTGCACAATGCACATTGCAGGGATGGGCCGCTGATAATGTGGAAATAAAACACCTAATAAGGCGTCACTGAGTTCTGGGAAGTCATCATCCAGTTTGTGTTGTATGCGTGCATTTAAATAGGCGAAACCTTCAATTAAACGAGAGACGTGAGGGTCTTCAATGGTTTCCGCATTGATGCCCAAACGCCCTGCAATTTTTGGGTTCTCGCTGGCAAACTCGGCCCCCATTTGTCTAATGAAAGCCAGTTCTTTTTCATAATAGGGCAGTAATTCATCAGCCATGGCTGGTCTCTTCTACATTTACTGTTCGTGTTACGGGTTCCAGGATTGAGTCAAATACAACGACTTCTGGTGATGGGTCAGCATATAGTGTCGCATCAATTCTAAATCTTAAGCTGCGATCGAGTGAATCGGAGTTTTCCATATAATTTACTTTTACTGTTTTAAATCTGGGTTCAAAATCGATAAGTATAGATTCCAAATGGTTAATAAATTCTTTTTGTTTTATTTTATCTGAAATATTTACTGTGGCCAGGTCGGGTAGGCCATAATTTAATAACGACTTTTTTAGTTCTGTGTATTCATCAGCAGGTTCGACCATGCGAAAACGTGTGTTGAGCAAGTTTTCCAGATCACGACGAACGCTATTGCGAAGTTCTTTAAGTTTCTGATGTTGGTCCGGATCTTTTTCAACAGTATTGTCTGGATCGTTATCAATTAAACGATCCAGTATTGATGGTCGAAGTTTTTTCTTTTTATCGACTGATGCCATTATTGTTGCCCCTGCTTTATTATTTATGAAGCATTACGATTATTTATGCAGACTGAGCTAGTTCAGTTACTAGTTCTAATTCAGAAACCATATGATCCAGCTGGTAATGCGGGCGTAGATGAATCACACAAACAAAATTACCGGGTTTTTCCGGATGTTCTTTAACGTTAACGGCGGCTTCACGCAGTGGATATCGTGCCTGTTCTTCCCATTCTAAATCTTCCCGTCCTGTGGTGTACTTAAACAACCAGTTACGTAAATAGTCCTCACATTCTTCAGCGGTAATAAATGAGCCGACCTTGTCACGAATGATTACTTTTATGTAATGCGCGATACGTGCTCCACATAAAACATGTTGTAGCATGGCAGAAAGTCGTGCATTAACTTCACCTGTCACGATTTGCCTGTCGTGCAGGTTTGCGTACCGACTGGTTGCCATAAAACGCGGCAAAGGGTGTGTCGTAACATTGACATAAGGGTATCAAGTCCCAGATCACTTAAGTTCACGTTCTTTCATATCGGTAATAATGACGTCGGTAACCGGTTTTGATTGCAATATCGTCAGCATCGGTTTCGAATGTATCACACGGCAGATTGGTTAATAAGTCCACCGCCAATTTGATTGCGGGGTACGCCACGTATATGTCCAAACCAGCCGACATTGGCAAACTCGCGTATCATAATGGCAGCAAAGGCATAGGCAGCACTACCCCAGCAGTAATTTTCTCGTTCTTTACTGGCGCTTTGTTCATAGAAAAACAGGCCTTTGTAACTGCCAGGTGTTTTTCGATAAGGTAAGCGCATTAGAATATGTGGCATGGTTAAGCCAACAAACTGTGAATCAGATTTGTCTCTGAATGCACGCCATTTAATGTATTCTTTTTGTGCAAAAATACTATGTAAATTGAGTGGATTGCCCTAGCGTTGAAAAATCATCGAGTCCAAATAGTTCAGGTGATGCGGCTGCAATAAAAGGTGAAAAAGCCGCGGCCGCAACCTGAGATAATACCTTCCAAAGTTGCTATATCATCATGTTTGTGATTTTGTGAAGGTTTATGACTGATTTCATAATCACCAATCAACACACCATAGGGTTCACCTCCAGGGCGTGCCATACTCTTCACTGTAAATTTTTTGAAACAGCTGGCTTTGATCGAATTCAAGTGCACGTGAAATGTCACGTGAGACTTCAGTCCAGTTGATATTTAGTACTTTTATTTTTATATTTTTGGTGCCATCCGCCTGTACGGTTAAATACCAGAGTCCTCGCCAGGATGCTTCGAGTTTTTGAAATCTTTTATGATGAATGATGATATTAACTTGATCATTGATCATGTGATCAATATCGGCAATTGATCGATGTATCGCATCAATAATATCTTCAGGGTTTTTAAGGGTATGAACAGGTGTGAATTCAGTAAGCCAGTAATGTAGTGCTTTTAAATAATCAATTTCATTTATAAATTGATCAACACTGGTGATATAAGCTGATCTCGAGTAGAGGGTATCTTTGTCTGTGCTGTTGTCTGTCGGTGTTTCCCTTAACATTGTTACCGTATGGTCTTCAGCTTTGATAAACTGCTGTTGTTAGAAACAGAAACCGTATCTTGAAGGTGGTACGGTTTCTGTGATTTTAGACTTTACTAGACATTAGCCTGCTTTAGGAATGTTCGCCACCATACGCATTGAAGCACTAAGTTCTTCCATTTGTAACCAGGGGCGCATCCAGGCAACAGCACTGTATACACCTGGTTGACCAGGTACTTCTTTAACTTCAATGTTGGCTTCAGCAAGTGGGAAGCGAGCTTTCATTTCAGCACTGGCACCCGGGCTTGCATTTACATAGCCTGCAATCCAGCGGTTTAGCCATTCTTCAGCGTCACTGGCTTCCATAAACGAACCAATTTTGTCGCGCGCCATTACTTTAAGGAAGTGTGCAATGCGTGAAGTTGCCATAATGTAGGGCAGACGTGCTGAAATTTCTGCATTAGCTGTTGCAGCAGGGTCATCAAATTTCTTTGGTTTTTGCGTTGTTTGTGCACCAAAGAACACGGCATAATCTGTGTTTTTATAGTGGCACAATGGCAAGAAGCCAAGTTTACTTAGTTCTGCTTCGCGTCGGTCTGTAATGCCGATTTCAGTTGGACATTTTTGATCGGTATCACCGTCATCACTAACAAATGTGTGACTTGGTAAACCTTCGACTTTACCACCGCCTTCAGCACCACGAATACTGGTGCACCAGCCATACTCTGCATAAGATTGGGTAAGTGTTGTGCCCATTGCATAGGCTGCATTCATCCAGCAGTATTCATCATGGCCGCTTTCTAACTGACGCCCTGTTGAGTCTAACGATGCCTCTTCAAAGTTGAAGGCTTCGACGGGTTTGGTGTCTTTTCCATAAGGAAGTCGTGCTAGTACGCGAGGCATGGTTAATGTGACAAAGCGTGAATCTTCGCTGTCACGGAAACTGCGCCATTTAATGTATTCTGCTGAATCAAATATTTTTTCCAGATCACGTGGTTTTGATAATTCTGTAAAGCTGTCAAAACCAAACATTTTAGGATCGGCCGCCGAGATAAAAGGGCAGAAGCCGGCTGCTGCGACATTTGACATGCTGGTTAGCATATCTAGATCATCGGGGTGTGCAGAGAATTCATAATCACCAATTAATGCAGCATAGGGTTCACCACCTGCGGTACCGAATTCACTTTCGTAAATTTTCTTGAAGATTTGGCTTTGGTCAAACTCAACTGCTTTTTCAAGATCTTTGGTCAGTTCTTTTTTACTGATATTCAGCATGCGAATTTTTAAATCGGTACTGGTTTCAGAATTTGACACCAGATGATTCAGTCCACGCCATGAACCTTCCAGTTTCTGGAATTTTTCATTTTGCATAATTGCTGATAACTGTTTTGACATTACCTTATCAATTGCTGCAATGGCATTGTTGATGGTGACGGTCAGGTTTTTATCCCACTTAACCGTTCCATCCATGGCCTCATTGGTAAGTGTTTTTAGTAGTTCTTCAGTTTCATCACGCGAGGTTTGTTTGGTAGCAGAAATGGCCTGTTCAAGAAAACTAACTTCTTCCTGAACTTCTGCTTCTTGCGATTGTTGTTCTTTATTAGCCATTATTTATCACCTTCTTCATCTGAACCTAATTCACCTTTTAACCTGGCCAGGGCATCCGTGCTACTTAAAACTTCTTCTAAAAGCGCTTCCAGATCATCTGAGCGATCAGCTTTGGTTAACAGGTCACGTAGTTTATTGCGTGTTTCCATTAATTTTTTCAGCGGGTCAACTTTTTCAACAATGTTTTGTGGTTCAAAGTCTTCCATATTTTTAAAATCAAGATTAACTGACATTTCACTACCATCACCTTCCAGTGTGTTCTCGACTTTCATGTTTAACTGAGGGGAGACGTTATTCATTACTTCATTGAAGTTATCGCGATCAATCTGTGAAAACTTGCGATCTTTTAAGGCTTTTTTGTTTTCAGTATTATCACCTGAATAGTCACCCATTACGCCCATTACAAATGGAATTTCTTTTTCCTGCACCGCTCCATTTGTTTCTACATCATAAGTAATATGAACGCGGGGTTTCCTTACTCTCTTTAATTTGTCATGAATGCTCTCAGACATGGCTTAGTCCTCTTTAATATATGAATTAATAATCATCTTCTGTTTTAATACCGGTTAAGGAACCATAGAAGTCCCGTGCTGAAGAGTCCGGGATTAGTTCTTTAATTAAGTCATTTAGTGACATATCGCCCCATTTGACTGCTCGCTCGAGTATATATGAAATTGGTGAGTGGGGTTCTGTTTTGCGAAAAAACTCAGAAATTTCTGTTAATTTTTTAAAGGCATCTGCACGTGATTTAACAGGTCCCGTAGTTTGCGCAGATGAATCCGTTGCTGACGGTGCAGATGAATCATCGGTAGTATCAGCTTCTGTATTTCCGGCTAAATCTTCTGTAGGCATTTTGTGTTTACCAATGTGATTAATAGTGCCTAAACAGTCTTCAAGTATATTGATAATGTTGCTGGATGGAGGTGAATCATTAATGCCGCAATATTCATCCAGCATGCGACCTGTTTCTCGGTAAGTAGTAATCGCTTCGTTGACATCATCACGGATGTTAAGAAAAAAAGTTTCGCTGGATTCACAGACAGCACGCTCTACATCATCAATACTAAAGCCCAGTTTTGTTGCTTTATCGGCTTTTGCTTCTTCATCGATAATTTTTTCAACATCAAGTGCTTGCTGGTATTTCCAGTAGCTGAAAGGGCCGGGTTCATTGCCTTGCGTTATTTTGACATTACGAATGGGGGCAATTAATACCCCTTCTGCACCTTCACCATTTAAGCCACTAAGTGATGCAACACGAGTTTCTATACCATCTTCGTCCGGAAGTGGATAGAGCTTGTCCCAATATTGTTCAATTAAACCATGTATTAATTTGAAGCCATCACGTAAACCCTGAAAACCATAACGGCGGATTAAAGCTTCTGTGAACCAGCTGGCAATTTCAAGATCTTTGGCGTGATTCTGCAAAATATCGGGTGCGAGTTCCAGTATTTTTCGCCAATGCTCATCGGCTTCACTATTGTTACCATCAAATATATTATTACGTTCTGCTGCGCGGGCGGCATTACGTGCATCTTTAATGGTGTAATAGAGTGATGCGGGGGATGAATCTTCGCGAATGTCGTTACCGACTGTATTATCTTCAGATATTGGCTGTAGCAGGTTATCTATCTGTATAATCTCTTCTGACGACATTAATGATTTTCCCTTATATGTTATTTATACATTTATATTAGCTTAGTCGAATGTTTTGACTATGTTAGTACTTCAAAGCATCATCGCTATAATATAATTTAAAGATACCAGCTTTATATATATAAGATACCGAGGCGCTTATGTCAAAGAAGCTAAGCTTTTTACGAGTATTATTAAGTAAACCAGGGATATTTGTTGCCATACTGCCTGAAATTTAAACAATTTATGGTTAATGTTCTATAGTTTCTGGATCTATTTTCTTTGCTTTATTAAAAAATTAAACCAGGTCGTATCATGTTTGATGCAGTTCGCCGACTTATATAAGTGAGTAGATAAAGTCCGTTATAGATAATTGTCAGGATGATGTATTGAATGTCGTTGTTAATTACCATTATAAAAGTGCCAGATCCTGTGGTCATTGTTGAATCGAGTAAGACTTTCGATAATAACGGCGGGTCAATAGGACGCGGTAAAGATAATACCTGGATACTTGAGGACCCAGAGCGTTTTTTGTCGTCTAACCATTGCCAGTTTAGCTGTGAAAATAATCAGTTTTATATTACTGACTTAAGTACAAATGGCACTTTTTATAATGGTTCGCCACATCCTATTGGTAAAGGTTCAAGGTTACCCGTCCATGACGGAGACAGCTTTGCATTAGGTGATTATGTGTTTTCGATGAGTATATCGGATTCGTTGTCATCAGTTGATCCTTTTGCTGACAGTGTGGGCTCTTCATCAGCAGTGGATATATTTACTCAATCGCATTCTAATAACAGTGATTTTGCTGATGATGAATTTATGGCTAATCCTTTTGCTGGTGCGCATGTATCTAGTTCGGAGTCGTTATTTAGTACCAGCTCGGAAGAAACTGATCCATTAGCTGCACTGGATAGGGCTCAGGGTGGTGGTGCTGCTGAAAATATCAATCCTGTGTCTGCAGTGCCTGCTGGTTTTGATAGCAATGTTGATCCGTTTGCTAGTCCGGCATATTCTGACCAGAGCGGTGCCCTAAATCAACAGGTGTCATGGCCAGATGCCGTATCAGAACACGCTTCAAATCGCGGTTGCGGTATACCGGATGACTGGGATGATGATTTGATATCTGCTCCAGCACAACCGGTATCACCTGCGGGTGTGCCGGTGGCACCAATGTCGCCTTCAATGCCCTTAACAGAACCACCTGTTGTACCTGATCCGGCGCAAGTCATGCCACCGAATGCTGGACAGTCTGACATTGTTGAAGGTGGAACATTAGCGATCGAGAACCGGTCGCTACAAAAAGCCAATGCAATTCTTCAGGCTGAATTGAATGTACTTAAACAGCAAATAAAAGCACAGCAGCAACGTGGTGAAAAAGCCGACATAACTGCTGATACATCTATAGTCGACGCAATGGGTTTTCAAAATCATCATTTAGTTGATGCTCAAATTATGCAGATTAATGAATTGGCTGGTGAAGTTCTTCGAGAGATGGTTAGTGGACTGATGCAGGTGTTAGGGTCTCGTAGTTCTATTAAAAATGAGTTTCGCATGAATGTTACCACCATTCAGCCGGTTGAAAATAACCCGATAAAGTTTTCTGCTAATGTGGATGATGCATTAGAAAATATGTTTATTAAGGAAGGAAATGCTTATAAAAAGCCATTAGAAGCAGTGGCTGATTGTTTTGATGGTATTGCAGAGCATCAGGTGGCCATACTGGCGGGCATAAGATCGGCTTTTAAAGGGATTGTTGAACGTTTTGATCCTGTTCTTCTGGATGCACGATTTTCCAGGCAGAATAAAGGTGGTTTAATTCCCGGTAGCCAGAAGGCGAAAAACTGGGATTCATATCTTGACTATTACAACGAACTGGTCGGTGATATAGACAATACTTTCCAGTACCTTTTTGGCGATGATTTTGTGCGGGCATATGAAGATCAATTACAGCGGCTTGTTATTGCTAGAAAGACAAAAAAAGCTAAGGGCGTTAAATAAATGGGATATTTTATGAAGCTATATCAAGTTTACAATCTGGCATTTATTGCTATTTTTTTAAGCGTATTAACTGCTTGTCAGGCAGTAAACTCTTCTGTTGGTGGCTATTTTGATCTGGATACTGATATACAGATTGATCTTATGGTCGATGCTGACATAAACCCCGATGAACTGGGTAAGGCCTCACCTTTATTTATTCGAATGTATGAACTGTCGTCAAATAAAATGATAAGAAAAGCAGACTTTATCGAAATTTATGAACGTGATAAAGAAATACTGGGTGCAGACATGATCGCAGTGCATAAATTAAAACGTTTAAAACCGGGCGAGGACCGGTCAGAACATTTTGTACTGGATAAGAAAACTAATTATGTTGCGCTTTATGCTGAGTTTCTTGAGTTTAAAGAGTCAAAATTCAAACTGATTATTCCTGTTGTGTCGAACAATGTATTTAGAGATTCTGTTGTTATACGCGTTTCGGGTAATGAATTAATATTTGATGAAGAAATAGTAGAAGTAAGTAGATGATAGTAGCAGTTTGGGGGATGATGCTAAGGTAAAAGGTAATACTGATAAAGCAGGTGAGCTTTTCTACTAACCAATAATTAGTAACATCCTGACTGTAATTATAAATTATAAGGAAGCTCTGATTAATTCATGGCTGAATTGTCAGAGTAAGAAATAGAAAAATGCGACTTTATCTATTTCTCCATTTTCAATCTCTTATCAGTGATTGAAAATGGCAGCACAGCCTTGTGCTACAGAGCCCTGAATTATTCAGGGTTTCTATATAATTAGCTATTAAAAATAACTGGCGAATATAAAATGTCATTAGATAGTAAAGTTGTCTGGTCAGAAGGTATGTTTCTGAATCCACAGCATTTTCAACAGCAAGAACGTTATTTCGAGCGTTTTGTTGATGGCAAATGTTCTGCTTTTGGTGCTTATGGTTGGGGTATGCACGAGTTTGAAGTTGATCAGCAATTACTTACTCTCGGTAAAGTTTCAGTGATTAAAGGTAAAGGTGTCTTTCCTGACGGCACACCATTTAGTTTCCCTGATGTTGATCAGGCTCCACCTGTATTTGAAGTGCCTGAAAATACGCATAATAATATTGTTTATTTATGTGTGCCGGTTAAACGTCCCGGGGCCATTGATGTTATTGCGGATGAGAATGCACAGGGTCTTGCGCGCTATTATAGTTTTGAACAGGAAACGCGTGACGTTGCTAGTGATTCTGGTGACAATGTTTCAATGAATGTCGGCAAATTACGTTTTCGCTTAATGCTGCAAACGGACGATTTAAGCGGCTATGCCTGTATTGGCTTATTACGTATCGCCGAATCACGCGATGATAAAAATGTATTATTAGATGATAATTATATTGCTACCTGTGTTGATTGCAAAAAATCAGCAAAGCTTGCCGGTTTCTTAACAGAATTAACCGGATTATTGCATCATAGGGGAGAGGCCATCGCTGGCAGGTTGGCAGATACTAATCGTGGTGGCACGGCTGAAATTGCTGATTATATGATGTTGCAACTTGTTAATCGCCTGGAACCACTGTCAAATCACCTGTCGAATATGAATGGTTTGCATCCAGTCAATCTTTTCGCTGAATTGGTGCAAATGGTTGGTGAGTTATCAACCTTTGTAGCGAAGGATAAACGTGCACCGGCATTTTCGCCTTATTTGCATGATGATTTGCAGGCAAGTTTTATGCCTGTTTTTGTTGCACTTAGAAATTGCCTTAGCATGGTGTACGAACAAACGGCTGTTGCACTTCAGCTTGTTGAGAAAAAATATGGCATTCGAGTTGCCGAACTCACAGACAAATCACTCATTGGTAGTGCAATGTTTGTGCTTTCTGTTCGTGCTGATGTAGCGGAAGATGCTTTGCGAACCCACTTGCCAGCGCAAATTAAAATTGCTCCTGTTGAGCGTATCAGGCAATTAGTTAATGCGGCTATGCCGGGTATAGCTTTAAAATCTTTGCCAGTTGCACCTCGGCAAATCCCTTATCATTCTGGTTACACTTATTTTCAACTTGATCCACAGAGTGATTTTTGGAATGAATTAAAAAACTCTGGTGGATTTGCTATGCATGTAGGTGGCGATTTCCCTGGTCTTGAACTTGAATTTTGGGCCATTCGACAATAGAAGTCTTTTTACGGAGTTAATTATGTCATCTGATGATTCTGACAAGACAGTATTTAGGCAACCCTCAGTTGATGGTGATCGCACAGTCATCCGGCCCATGCCGGGTGGCCGCAATACACAACAATCGCATGTCCAACAATCTCCATTACAGCCTCCAGGACAGCCGCAGAAACCGATGCAACCGATGCAACCACCGCCACAGTCGCAGCAGCCAGCTGCGCCTCGCCAGTATCAATCAAGGCAGCATGCACAACAACAAGTGCAATCCGTTTCTGGTTCAAGCAGTGCTTACTTCAGTACCAATAGTGGATTAAACCCATTAGTTAATTCCGCTTCTACCTTAATTGCTGTTTTTGAAAAAACGCGGCAGGCACTATCGCACCCGGATGTTGGTGGTTTACACCAACGTCTGGTTAATGAAGTTAAAACATTTGAAACAAAAGCGAAAGAAATAAATATTAAGCCAGAAATTATTTTATCTGCACGTTATTTAGTATGTGCAGCATTAGACGAAGCGGTACTTAATACACCATGGGGTTCAGATAGTGCATGGCCACAAAGAACCTTATTAAGTGTTTTTCATAATGAGACATCAGGTGGTGAAAAGTTTTTTCTGATACTTGATCGGATGAAAGAGCAGCCTTCTGAAAATCTATATATTCTAGAGTTGATGTATATTTTTTTAAGCCTGGGCTTTGAAGGCAAATACAGAGTGATTCATCGCGGACGAGATATGATTGAACAGATGCGTGATGAATTGTATATCACCATTCGTCGCCAACGAGGCGAATATGAACGTTCGTTGTCACCTGGCTGGCAAGGCCTGGGTAGAACGAGGAAATCACTGAGACAATATATTCCTTTGTGGGTCGTCGCCAGTATATTAGGCGTGGTTCTGTTTCTTAGTTATTCTGGTTTTCGCATATGGCTATATGACTCGTCATCGCCTGTTGCAGAACAACTGGATGAAATTGCAGACATGCGCACAATTGCTGGTAAAACTTCAGATAATAAAAGCACAGAGTCAGACAATTAAATCAGTGAACGCTGAACTGTAAAGTTAAGATCCTCTTAAAATAATAATTATTAATTCAGGCCGTCAATGAAATCAGTTATCGAGTTTTTCAGGAATAAAATCGTCATTTCATTTATTGGGATTATGGCTCTTTCTCTTTTAGTCTGGTTCGCAGGACCGGGGATTAAATTTGGTGAAGATAATGCTGCGCCATTTGAAAGTGAAAATGCTCGTCTAATCGTTATTCTTATTCTGGTTGCACTCTGGGGCATGAATAATTTACGTATTCAACTAATGAATAAGAAGCATAACGAAAACTTGCTTAATGATCTTGAAGATAATCTGGAAAACACGGTTGCAGAGATAAGTTCTGAGCAGTCTTCTAAAGAAATGCATCAGATCAACCAGCGATTTACCGAGGCCATGTCGACTTTAAAGAGGTTGAAATTTAAAGCTAAGGGAAGTGAGAAAGCGTTATATGAATTGCCCTGGTATATCATTATCGGGCCACCTGGTTCTGGTAAAACAACCGCCCTGGTTAACTCCAGTCTTGATTTCCCACTAGCGGATCAGTTTGGTAAGGGGGCTTTACAGGGCATTGGTGGTACCCGTAATTGTGACTGGTGGTTTACTAACGAGGCGGTACTGATCGACACAGCAGGTCGTTATACTACGCAGGACAGTCATAAAGTTGTCGACAGTAATGCCTGGGAAGGCTTTCTGAAATTACTTAAAAAAAATCGCCGTCGTCGGCCTATAAATGGCGCTATTATTTCTATTAGTATTCATGATCTATTGTTGCAAACAGAAGAAGAGCGCATTCAGCATGCCAGGACTATCAGGACTCGAATCGATGAATTAATGGATAAACTGGAAATTCGTTTTCCTATATATTTAATGTTTACTAAAGTGGATCTGGTTTCTGGTTTTACAGAGTATTTTGAAGATTTAGGTAAAGAAGATAGAGAGCAAGTTTGGGGAGTGTCTTTACCTGATGCGCCTAAAGCAACGCAATCACCTGATTTTGATTATCTTGAGCTTGAATATCAAAAATTACTTGAAAGACTTTATTCAAGAGAGTTGTCTCGACTACACACTGAACGCGATGTAGTGCGCCGTGCTGCGATACAAGGTTTCCCTCAGCAGTTCGAAAATCTTAAATCAGTTATTAATAGTTTTGTAAAACAAACTTTTATAAAAAACCGCTTTCAGTACCAGCCTTATTTGCGTGGCATCTATTTCACTAGCGGTACTCAGGATGGTACTCCTATTGACCGTATGATGACTGCAGTCTCGTCTAATTTTGGTTTTACGCGAGAACATGTTCATTTGCAGGAAGGTCAGGGTAAGAGTTTTTTTCTGGGTAACTTGTTTCGCAAAGTTATTTTTCCAGAATCAGAACTGGTTGGTGCTAATCGTAAATATGAACAGTTTATTAAATGGGCACAGCGCTCTGCTTATGTTGCGATTGTATTATCAGGCATAGGCTTATTAACGGCGTGGGCAGGTGCGGTAACCAGGCATACTATTCTTATCTCAGAAGTTGAATCGTATATTGCTGAATTTAATGCGGAGAATAAACGGCTTAATACATGGAATAAAGACATAAGAGTGACATTGCCAACGTTAAATGCTCTGGCAAAAGCAAGCATTGTTTATGATCAGGACGAGCACCCATGGATGTCCGGTTTAGGGCTTTACGATAGCAGTGTTGATGCATCTGCCGATGATGCGTATGAGGCGCAACTTAAAGAATTGTTTTTGCCGAGACTTATTGCTTATCTGGAAAAACAAATTCAAAAAGGTCATCAAGGCGGTGATTTATATAATAGTTTTAGAACATATTTGATGTTTAATAAACTTGAACATATCGATAAGCAATTGATCAGTGACTGGTTTACAACTGACTGGACATTAACTATGCAGGGTAAAGCGTCAACACGTAAAGAGCTTGATCAGCATCTGCAGACATTACTTGAGCTTGAGCTGGAACCGTATCAACTAAACGACAACCTTGTTAAGCAGACGCGTAGGTTGTTACTTCGTGTTCCTGTGCAACAACGCATATACAGTCGTATTCGAACCAATCCAGAGTTTAATCAGAAAATTGATGTACTCAATCTTTTTGGTGAATCGGTACGTGAGGCTTACACCGTTACACCGGCTATAGAAGAAGCGCTGCAGGTACCATACATGTATACAAAAGAAGGTTATGAAAATATAGACCTTTCTACAGATTTCCCGGTGATTGCAGGGATTGTTAATGATCGTTGGGTATTAACAGACGAGAAAAATGCCAAAGTCGACTTTATTAAAGATGACTTAAGTGAAATTAGTGAAAAGGTAAAAGACCTTTACATGGCTGATTACACTGCGCAGTGGAAAAAAATATTTAAGACTTTAAGTGTGGCTGAATTTAAAAGTATTAAACACGCGTCTGAGGTGCTGGCAGGTTTTACAGACCCGGTGTATTCACCATTACTTTCTATTCTTCAGGTTGGCGCAGCAAATACACAGTTATCAGAACAGCTTCTACAAAACCTTAATGATGATCATGGTGAAGGTAAAGCGGGTGCGGTGACAGGTTTACTGGCTAATAAGTTTAAGGGCACAAAAGTTGATCAACAGTTCAGAGATTTGAATGTGCTGCTAAGAGAATCGGCCAAAAAACCAGCGCCTGTTACCTCTATCGTACAAAAAATACAGCAATTGCAAGATTTCTTAGGTGAAATTTCTGTCTCTCCGGACCCGGATAAAAAAGCATTTGAGGTTGCTAAAGCACGTTATTCAAGTGGTTCAGGAAATGCAATTACCTCACTACGTGCATTTTCTAAAAATATGCCGGAGCCGGTTAAGCAATGGTTGATTTCTATTTCGGATGAAACCTGGAAAACAATATTGTTTTCAGCCCGGCAACATGTAAATACAGAATGGAAGAATCAGGTGTATAGTGTTTATCAGCAAGCACTTGCCGGACGTTATCCATTAAAACGTTCATCCAGTGATGAGCTCGCTCTGTTTGACTTTAGTGAGTTTTTTAAGCCCAAAGGAAAAATGGATGTATTTTATACTGGTTTCATTAAACCATTTATAAATACCCGAAAAGGCTGGAGTAATCGAGAGGTTGATAATCGATCCTTAGGTTTGAGTTCGACTACACTAAAACAAATTAATCGAGCACAAACTATTAAAAGTGTTTTCTTTAGAAATAACCCCGCTGTTCCTGGTATTTCTTTTCAAATGAAACCTTATAAATTAGACAAGATAGATGCGCGTTTTCTGCTTGAAATAGGCGAGCAACGTATTACCTACAACCATGGACCGAAGTTTTGGAAAGATGTGTCTTGGTCGGGTGAAGATGAGAACAGGCGGGTTCGAATTGTGTTTGAAGATCTTGATGAAAAACGTCATGATAAATCATTTGATGGTCCCTGGGCCTGGTTTAAGTTACAAGATCGCTCAGAGTTATCGAAGACAAAACAATCCAATGTTTATTTAGTTACTTATACCGTGCCTGAAAGCGCTGGCGAAGAGACTAAAATTAATCATACGATAAAATATTTGATTAAAGCTAAGAGTGTTAATAATCCATTTGGTCAAAATTTGCTTAGCGCATTTAACTGTCCGGAGTTGATATAAATGAGTGCTGTATTATCGACTGGTTTGTATGGCAAGCTACCTGCTTATGGTGATTTTATTTTTCGTAATTTAAATCCTGCTTTCATCACTACCTGGGATGAGTGGTTGCAGCATTTTATTTCTGCTTCACAGGAACAAATCGGTGAAGACTGGCTAAACATTTATTTAACGAGTCCAATCTGGCGTTTTGTTTTATCGCCGGGTGTTATTGATAATAATATGTGGGCAGGGTTGATGATGCCTAGCGTTGATCGAGTTGGACGTTATTTTCCGATTAGTATTGTTAAGCCGTTTACCTCAAACATAAGTCCGGTTAACTTTATGTTGAAACAGGGTGACTGGTTTAATGAACTGGAAAAACATGGTTTAACTGCGCTAAATGGCAATATCGATATTGATGAATTGCTTTCAACTGTTACAGAAATTGAGGAGTTAACGCAGCAAAGTTATCAGCCTACTTATAATTTAGGCGAGGTGGGACCAATGTTATTTGGCTTACCATCCGGTGGTGAGGAGCAGGTTAAGAACGCGATGACTTATATGTTAAGTGCTGCACTAACTACAGGATTAAATAGCTTCAGCCTGTGGCAAACAGCAGGTTCAGAATTAGTCAGTCCGGTCCTGTTTAGTTGTCAGGGTTTACCGCCTATTGGCAGTCTTGCTTCGATGTTAGATGGTCAATGGCAACAACGTAACTGGAAAATTCCATATAACATGCAGCCAGGGACCTCTGATTAAGTCATGAACTCGACTCCTGTACCCAGAATATTCAGCTTCCACGTTGCAAATCTCGGAAACTGCTGCATCCATGTCGTCGTTCGCAAAGCTACCGCTCTCGACAATTGCTCCCGGCAACTGCTCCTAACAACTGCTTACGTCCATGAACGCTCCTATACATTCTGTCCTACTACCGTCCATCCATGGACATATGCTCACGCCTCTTACCTATGTCCTGTAGGCACTAGCCTGCTATTAGGTGCGACTTGCACCTTGAATCTGGACATTCTGGATCACAATCTACCTGGTCCAGACTTGATCAGTGGTTCCTCGCTTAGTCCTGGTAGTGTTCCATGAGTGATATAACAATCAGACGTCCGATATGCTGGCAATCTGCACAAGATACTAATGTCGGCATGGTCAGAGAAATAAATGAAGATTCAATATTGTCGTTGCCTGAAGCTCAACTTTGGGCAGTGGCTGATGGTATGGGTGGTTATGAGGCGGGTAATGTAGCCAGTGATATGATTGTTAAAGCACTGTGTCCTCTGATAAGAAAATCATCACTGAGTCAAATGGTTGACAGTGTTGAGGACAGTTTGATTGATGTTAATCACCGTATACTTGAATATGCTGACATCATGCTGGATGGTCGCACACTTGGCAGTACTGTGGTCGCGCTTCTTATACAGGGGTATGCGGGGGTTTGTCTATGGGCCGGTGATTCACGTTTATATCGCTATCGAAAAAACCAGCTTGTGCAATTGTCGCGTGACCATAGTCAGGTAGAGGACTTACTATCACAGGGATTTATTTCACCTGAAGAAGCAGAAAATCATCCTGACTCAAATATTATTACCCGTGCAATTGGCGCAGGCCCTGAACTCTATATAGATATTAATGCATTTACTGCACAGCTTGGCGATACCTTTTTACTGTGCAGTGATGGTCTTTATAATATGGTTTCGAAAGACGAAATAAGCGACACCATCGCCAGCTTGCCAATTGCTAATGCGGTGGATGTATTAATTCAAAAAGCGCTAGCTAATGGTGCGAATGATAATGTGTCCGTCATATTAGTCAATGGGGCATTATCTGCCTATTCTACAGTGAGAACGCAATCCAACTCACCACAGAACCCAGTGATATAACATGCGTGATAGTGGCGACGACAAAACTAAAATAAAGCTCGTGGTAAATAAGCACGCTGTAAATAAGCCTGTTGTAAATAAGTTTGTTGAAGCAGAAGATGCGACACGTATAAACCCGGCTAAAAATAAAAAAATTACAGCACCAGCTAATGAAGATAAAACGCGTATAGCAGGACTTTCACCTCGACAACAACCGGCAGATGACAAAACCAGGATAGGCGGTAAGACGAGTAAATATAATACTAACTCAAACTCCAACTCCAACTCCAATTCCAACGAAGTGGTATCTGACCGGACTCGGTTTAAAGCAAGCTCCATAACATCAGACAATAATCGAGCTGCCACAGTGAACGAAATTACCGGTAGTTCTAAACCGCAGTCACTGCAATTTGAAGAGGGCGAGCATGGCACATTAAAACACCGCTTTATTTTGGAAAAAGTTTTGGGTGTTGGTGGCATGGGTATTGTATATAAAGCAAAAGACATGCTAAAGGTAGAAGCGCAGGATAATGATCCTTACGTTGCGATTAAAGTATTAAGTGATGAGTTTAAAACACATCCAGAGGCCTTTATTTCGTTGCAACGTGAATCACGAAAATCGCAACGTATTGCACATCCTAATATTGTAAATGTACACGATTTTGATCGAGATGGCGCAACGGTTTTTATGACAATGGAGTTTCTCGATGGTAGCCCGCTGGATCAGTTGATAAGGCAATATAAAGCTACGGGGCTACCCACTGATGATGCATGGAACATTATTAATGGGATGACTGCTGCATTATCATATGCACATGCTGAAAAAATCATTCATTCTGATTTTAAACCAGGAAATGTATTCGTTACAAAAAAAGGCCTGGCAAAAGTTTTTGATTTTGGTATCGCTCGCGCAGTCGCTAAAGTTGAGCATCTGGATGACAACCCTGAAGATAGAACAATCTTTGATGCGGGTAATTTAGGTGCATTAACACCTGCCTATGCAAGTCTGGAAATGCTAGATGGTAAAGAGCCTGATGTTCGTGACGATATATATGCATTAGGCTGTGTGGCATATGAATTGTTTACTGGTGTGCACCCCTATAACAAAGTTCCTGCCGATGAGGCTGAGCATCAGGGTTTAAAACCTAAACGAATTGCTAATATTAAAAAAACTCAGTGGCGTGCTATTGAAAAAGCTATTGCTTTTAGACGTGAAAATCGTATTGCTACTGTTGATGAGTTTATTGAAGCAGTATCGCCAAAATTAAAAACTTCAAACTGGATAGTAACTTCACTTGCTTTATTATTGTCCGTGATCATTACCGGTTACTTTGTTTTTTTTCAGGAAAAAGAAGTCGATCCGTTTTCAGAATTTGATATACGAAACGAGTTAGAGTTAAAAATAAAAATTGATTTCTATAAAAAAGATCTTGAATCTTTAATTAAAGAAGCAAGCTTTACTCGCCGCTGGCAGGAGTCGACCTGGAAAGATGTATCTGATTTAACAATTCTGACAAAAGGGGAAGACCCATGGCTTGTTGAAAAAAAGCAGGTTATTTATAAACTGTATTTGAATAAGATAACATCTGCAATTAAAGGTTATAAATATACTATAGCTAAAGGATTTGTTGAAAATGCTAAACGTTACACAGATGATACTGCCGAGCTGGATCTTCAATCCAATATAATAGTAGTGGCGATAGAGTCAGAAAAATCCAGAATACTAGCTCAAAACAAGCAACAGGATAATATACGGGGTCTACAAACCAAACAAAAGGATAAAACTCAGCGACAATCAAAAAAACAGGAGCTAGTAAAACGTTTTGATATAGCGCTGGCTAACGTTAATGATCAACTTGAGTGCCAGCAACGTCTCAACATGCGAAATTTTGAAACTGCAATTAATAAACTACAGGAGCTTGATCGATCTCGATATAAAACTCTGCAAGTAAAAATAGTGAAATCTCTGGCGATTTGTATAACAAAAATAGCTAAGGCCTTTCCAGAAAGAGCGTTAGAAGCTAAAAAACATAGTTTACGAATATTTGCACCTAACAGGGTATTGGCTGACATTAAAATTGAGGCGAGAGACCCTTGTGGTAAGTCACTGGCAGGTCTGGGCGCACGTGGTAAGCGGACAGTGTGTAAAGATAAAATTAAAGACACTGGTACAGGTCCTGAGCTGGTGGTTATTCCAGGTAACAGTAAAATGAAAGCTTTTGCCATAGGTAAGTATGAAGTATCAATAAATGAGTTGAATAAATTCTGTAAAACATCATCAATTTGTGAATCAGTAAAAAATCCTGATGGTGAACTACCGGTATCTAAAATGAATTTTAGTCTGGTTAAAAAGTATGTGAAGTGGCTAAGCAAAATGTCTGGACAGAAATATCGACTACCGACAAAGAATGAATGGGTTTATGCGGCTAAATCCAGCCGACAAAGCCTTGATGCAAATAGAAACTGTAAGCTTAGCACTCGAGGTATAGAAAAGGGCGAGGAACTGGTTAAGGCCAATATAGGCAAACAGAATAGTTGGGGCTTAGTGAATTATGTGGGTAATGTACAGGAATGGGTTTATGACCAGGGACGAAAACTAGTGGCAGTTGGTGGTTCTTATAAACAATCTATGGAAAATTGTACCGTTACTACACTTAATCAACATAACGATAGCGGACAGCGCAACTGGCTCCAGATGTTGGGTGAACTTAGGATTCGATTATGAGTGAAGAAAATTATTCAACGACTACGTTACTTGTCAAAAGATTATTATCAGAACCATATTGACTTTGAAGAATATCGTTTACAGAGAAAAATCATACTGGATAAAATAGACGAAGAGTTTAATGGTCTAAAATGCCTGATTTGCAGGCCGATGAAGCTGAGAAATTATCACTCTCCATGAACACAATTGCGTTCTTTGAAGGTAACGATGATGATAGCTGATTATCTGTGCCATACTCTTATCATTATTTGAGACCGGTACATTAAAAAGTTAGTGAATTAAACAGTGTGCTGATGTTTTAAAGTTATATAAAATCAGCTTAATTTTAGTTAAAAAGGGGATGTTTCATGGAGTTAGTTAAGTTTTTTAAAACTGGAGGGCCATTTATGTACCCTATTTTACTGGTACTTGCATTAGGGTCTGGCTATCGCCATCGAGCGCTTTTTTTATATTACAAAAACGCAGGGCAGCACAAACAAAATTTGGGGGCAGATGGTTCCAATGTTAAAAGCGCAGGATATTGCGCGTGCCACAAAGTTAACTGAATCAGAGAGAACGCCATTAGCGACTATGCTTAACTACGGCTTTGCGAGAAAAAATGCAAATGCTGCACGCGAAGGTATCGAATCTGCAATGGAAGAAGGCATGATGGAAGTAATGCCAGTACTGGAGCAACGTACGCATTACCTGGCAACGTTCGCCAACATCGCCACTCTACTAGGCCTATTGGGTACCATTATTGGTCTAATTCAGGCTTTTACCGCAGTTGCAGGTGCAGACCCTGCTGAAAAAGCAGACTTGTTATCCGCCAGTATTTCAGTTGCCATGAATACAACCGCATTTGGTCTTGTTGTCGCTATTCCTCTTATTTTGATGCATTCTTATTTAGTCACTAAAACCTCTCGTTTAATCGATAACATCGAAATGGCTGCCGTTAAATGTTTAAACCTGATTGCTAATAATTAGTCACTAACCATTTAGTCACTAACAAATGTAGTCGCAAAAATAAGAGACATTGCATGAAGCTGGTCAGACGTTCAAGCATATACAGGAAACGGTTGAACTAAACATTACTGCCTTCCTTATTTAATGGTGATACTTGTGCCATTTTTGTTGATTACCGCGGTATTCTCTCGGGTAACAGTACTCGAACTCAATTTGCCTTCTAAAGATGCGTTTGCCAAACAGGAAGAAAAAATTAAGTTACAGCTTGAACTGGTAATAAGGCAACACAGTTTTGAAGTTAGAGATTCCAATATCGGTAGCATTAAATATATTGATCGTAATGAAGTAAAGCCTAACTGGAAAGTATTTACTGATGTTCTTGTTGAAATTAAAAGACGTTTTCCAGAAGAACAAAGTATTACATTATTACTTGAGCCTACGATTAATTACAAAACACTTATTCAGGTAATGGATCGTGTGCGTTCGGCTGATGTTGTGCAATTTACCGAAGTTGAAAATGTAGAACTGTTTCCAAACATCTCCATTGGCGATGCAGTAATCCTCGAGGCTGATTCAGCAGTCTCTGTTTCTGATGCTTCTAGTACAAAAGCGGCCAGGACAGAAACGGCCAGTACAAAAGAGGCGTCATCGAAATGATGGAAATGTCGCGTCGTGCGAGACGAATGGAAAGAAACCATAAGCGAAATAAACAACCCGCGCTCAATCTGGTTTCTTTAATGGATGTATTTACCATTCTGGTATTTTTTCTGCTGGTTAGTTCGTCGAATGTCCAGCAGTTGCCAAAGAAAAAGACATACACTTGCCGATATCTGTGGCAACAAAAACACCTGAGGAAACACTCATTATTTCTGTGACACAACGAAATATTTTGGTGCAGGGTAAAGAGGTGGCTATTATTCAGCAGGTAATCTCCAATGCTGAGCCACTAATTATCGGTCTGGAAAAAGAACTGATGTTCCAGGCATCAAAAAGCAGTGTACTGACTACTACGGAAAGTAAAGCGAAGGGTAGAAACGTTACTATAATGGGTGATGAAAATATTCAATATGGCCTGTTACGAAAAATACTGGCAACCTGTCGCGAGGCTAACTACACAAAAAT
>CAVWXQ010000012.1:0-86722 GCA_963759005.1 uncultured Gammaproteobacteria bacterium | reverse complement strand
ATTTTCTACGCCATACATTTGCGGTTCACCGACTGCTTGACTGGTATCGGGACCGGGATAGATATCAACGCAAGGCTGGCGTGGCTAGCCACCTATATGGGCCATGTGAACATACAGTCCACCCAGGTTTATTTGCACCCCACCGCTGAATTACTCGAACAGGTCAATGACCGCTTTCACCGCCATTACTTACAACATATCCATCTACAGGATACCACCGCTTACGGAGCCATCTCATGACACATTCACTAGCCAACTTTATGAAATCGTTCTTCAGTCATTACCTGCCCGTGCAAAGGGGCTTGTCGTGCAACACCATCGCCTCCTATCGCGATGCGATCAGGCTGATACTCTGCTTTGTCGCCGAGCAGATCAAAAAATCGGTGGATGCACTCGATGTCGAAGACATCACAGAAACCATGGTGCTCGACTTTCTGGATTTTCTGCAACAGCAGCGTGGCTGCTCGCCACAAACTCGCAATGCCCGATTGGCGGCCATCCGTAGCCTGTTTGCCTTCATTGCAAGAACACAGCCCGAGTTGCTGGCCCAATGCCAACAGATACGCGCCATCCCACTTAAACGCACCGAACATGTCAGTGTCGATTACCTGGAAGAAGATGAATTACAGGCACTGATGGATGCGCTAGATCCCGATACACGCACCGGTGTTCGAGATCAGGCGCTGCTGTTGCTGCTCTACAATACCGGTGCGCGGGTCAGTGAGATCGTGTCGCTTAAGCTTGATGGTCTACGTTTAAATGGCAACGCTCAAGTCAATTTAAAAGGTAAAGGCGACAAGCATCGCCGTTGTCCATTATGGCCTGAGACGGTCAGCGCAATCAATGATTACCTCAAACAACGCAACCCCAGGCAAGCTGAAACTCAGAATCTGTTCCTTAACGCCAATGGCGCACCGATTACACGCTTTGGCATACGTCATGTTATCGGCAAATATGCTGCTATGGCGGGTGAACAATGCCCATCGCTCAAGATCAAGACGGTTACCCCGCACACCCTTCGCCATACCACCGCGATGCACCTGCTGCGTGCTGGAAACGACATTAACATGGTGAGCTATTGGTTAGGACATGCCAACATCAATACGACACATGTCTATCTGGAAATCGACATGGAGATGAAACGAAAAATGATTGAAAAAACTGATGCACCGAACATCCGAGAAAAAAAGCCCTGGCATGAATCCAAGGCGATAAGTAAAGGTGTTGAAACTGTAGTTCACAAGCAAGTATAATCCCTCTAATTTCAACAGTTAGAGGGATTTTTTTTTGGAAAAGAAATCTTGTCATAGAAGTGGTCCAAGAATTCCATTAGCCGTTGATGGCATTCAGGTAAATTTCTGCAAAAATCCTGCGTGTAAAAACTTTGGAGTACCTGCCAGTACACAAAAACAACCACGCGGCCCTAATGCATCTAAAGGTGATCGTGACAAGTACCAATTAAACAGAGGCGGCAGAAAAAAGGTTACGCAACTGATTTGTTTATGCTGCGGTGAAACGCCACCCGTTAAAAGCAATCAAGCCATTTCAGATTAAACAAAGCGCATTGGTCGCTATCTTGAACACGCTACTCCTGAAGCTAGTTGCCCGAATACTAAATGCGCTAATCACGGCAAGGAGATCAGCGCGGGTAAAGTGTTCTACCAGGCGTTTGGGAAAACCAAGTCAGGATCACCTCGATACCGCTGTAAAGCCTGTAACAAAACCTTTTCAGTGAAACGTGCAACCACAGGTCAAAAACAGCCTCATAAGAATAAGCTGATCTTCAAGTTATTAATGAACAAATTGCCCTTCAGGCGGATCTGTGAAGTGGCCGACGTGAGAATGCCTACCATCTACAACAAGATAGACTTTCTCCATCGCCAATGCCTTGCGTTTGTGGCTGAGCGTGAACGGAAATTACTTGACGGGAAACATATTGAACGGCTTTACATAAGCGTAGATAGACAAGACTATGTGGTGAACTGGGCTAAACGTGAAGATAAACGTAATGTCACTCTTTCCGCGATAGGGAGCGCGGATAACCAGACAGGCTATGTCTTTCAAATGAGTTTGAATTACGATTCCGATGCAGATGTAAATTTTGTTGAGACTGACGCACTTCAACTCAATGATGCAGTAAACCAGTATGCCTTTAGAAAATACGCAAGATTATGGCTACAAGCTGATTACACAGAAAGTGTGCAACGTAGCGTGTCAAACAAGCAATTTACTACAGATTTAAGTGGTGATATTACGACAACCTATGAGCAGGCTATTAAGCGCGATAATATAGAAGCATCAGAGTTGGTTGCCTTATCGCAGATGTTGCCCAATAAGGGTATGCAAGTACATTCAGACTATACGATGTACGGACACTTCTTTTATTTACACTCACTGTTAGGTGGTGTTGAAAAAACACGTTTCTTTCTCGATCAAGATTCAGGGATAAGAGCAGCATGTTTATCTGCTTTTCAAAAGGAAGTAAGTAGTAGAGTGTGTGATGCATTTTATGTACGTATTAATAAAACGTACACTGTTGATGAAAAACGACAGGTCCTGGCTGATTCACGCAAGGTATTTAAGCGTGAGAAGATCGGACACCCTGAGCTTACGGATAACGAAATCAAGTTATTACTAATAAAGCAGCGCATGGACAATATGAGAGAAATGGGAAAATGGAAAGATATGTGGTTATCACACCCATTTCCTAATATGAGTGAGCCTGAAAAGGCAATTTGTTATCTGACTGATCATCATGATTATGATGAAGATCATAAAGCATGGCTTTACAACAAAGCATCTATGCACGGTATTGATTGTTTCTTTATGCAGATTAGACGCAGATTATCACTGTTAGAGCGACCTATATCTACGGCTAGCAGTACAGGGCGTGTGTGGTATGGTTACAGCCCGTACAACCCTGCTGTAATAGTAAAGTTACTTGACATATTCAGAGTCTATTACAACTATTGTCTGGTAGGAAAAGGCAAACAAACACCCGCAATGCGGATCGGGTTGGCAAAAGGTTCGGTGCCGTTAGAAAATATCATCTATTTTAATGGGTTTAATGAATTATAACTAAAACAAAAAAGGCCGCTAAAATAGCGGCCTTTAATTCAACACCTTTACTTATCGCCTTGGACATTGTCCAGGGCTTTTTTGTTGCTACTTTTTTGATGTTGCGATCAAACCCAATCGATATTAAACTGGGTTTGATTTTTTCAGGTCTTACTTTCTTTGGCTTGGACCATTAATTTCCAGGCCATTACTCATGTAGGTATGGAAATACTCAAGTGCATTATATTCATCACTCTGAGGTTTAAATGGTTTTGCACGTACCTGTTTGTTACAGCCGCCATAACGACGTTGTAAGGTACCCATGCCTTCCCATTTATTACGATAAACCGGAAAACCTGATGGTTGACCATAAGCAGGGCTTAAGATGTCAGCTCGGATTTTACTGCCGGCATAATTATAATGGCAATCAGCACAGGACATGTTCAACTGGCCACGTTTCGAGTAAAAGTGTTTTTTACCACGATTGTAAGCAGCTATTGCTTTTGCATCGTTAGGTACTTTCACGTTGATTGTCTGACCGCGTGACTGTGATGCCAGGTAAGCTCCGATCTCGGTGATCTCACCTTTCTGCCATTTCAGTGCTGCTTCGCCGTTATCAGTACGGCACTTGTTGATTGCGCCTTCCAGAGTAACAACTTTGCCACTATCTGTATCAAAATAAGGATAATTTTGTTTTATGCCTTTTTCGTAGTTAGGAAAGCAGTCTGCATAACCTTTACCGTTAGCAAATTTTTTGTGGAACTTTTCTTCGCCGATTTCAAGAGCAATTTCATATGAAGGAAATTCTTCAAATGCTTCCCACTGTTCACGTGAAGCAGCGTCTATGGCGTAGACGCCGTTAATAAAGTCATTTTCAGGCACTTCAGGAAATTTTTGCGTGAAGTACGAGCGGAATGCCTTTAAGTCATCATCTGGTGTTGCCTGTGCTGCAAACGGTGTTGCAGCAAGCAGCATAATAGATAATGCGGTAGCAATTTTTTTCATGGTTCACCTTTGTTTGTTATACCAACACAATATTGAGAGAATGTTTATCAAGTACTCGATTCAAATGCTCAATTATTTCATCTTGGCTTCGGTAGAGTCGCTTTTTCCAGTATTATCGACCCAGCTAATTTTAATCATGTCACCTGATTTAGCACCAGTGAATGCAAAAGAAACGAAAGGATTTTTAGAAATAGTACCGTTCCACTGTGCGTTCATTACAGTTGCGCCGCCGTGTTCGCAAACGACTTCCTGAATGAAGTGAGCAGGGATTAAGTTACCGGTTTTCTTGTCCTTACGAAGGCCTGTTTCCATTGGGTGGCTGATTAAGCATTTTACTTTTGCTTCGCCGTCTTTGACCTTAGCGCGTATTTTAATTGATGATTTAGCCATCTTGTGTAACCTCTTAGATTTTTGCTTAACCGCCGCAACCACCGATGGTGACTTTGACGTTTTTGGAAGTGCTGTACAATTTGCCGCCTGCTTTTACAACAGCGGTAACATCGGATGTTTTACCCATTTTGATACGGGTAGAAACAAAACCTTTTGTGTTTGCACCAAGGTTAAATGTGGCAGCTAAAGGTGTACCATTTTCTGCAACAATGATGCTGATGGCTTCAGTGTTGGCAATGTTGCTGGTTACAGTAACAGGTACAACTGCACCGTTTTCAGCTATATCAGGTGCTTTTAGTTTAATGTCGCTACTTTTTGTTGTTTTTGAGCTTCCTAGTGAAGCTTCCAGCGCAACATTTGCATCTTTGGCTTCAAATGCAGCTTTAGGCCAGGCAGCTAAAACGGCTTTTGGCGTTAATAAGCCTGCACTTATTGCAATGCCAGTTGCGCCTGCAGCAAAAGTGCCTTTTAGTAGTATTCTTCGATTTTGATTCATCTAGTCTTACCTTCTTACCTTTATAGGGTGTGAATGAATTTTGTTACCAAATCGATTTCACTTTCAGACATCACAGCGTGAGGGCCAAAAGGAATCATGATGGTATTCGGGTTATTTGTGCGAGCGTCGTAAATCTGAGCACGAAGTTTATCGTAATCTGGAAAACGAGCTTTCATAGCAATTAACGGTGGTCCGATATTACCTGCTAATGTTCCGCCTTCAATTTGATGGCAGGCCAGGCAATTACCTTTCTTTCTGTCAAATGATAATTTTTTGCCTTTTTCAAGATCGGCTGCTTCATCAGCGCTAGCAATTGTCGGTGCAAATCCAAGACAACCAACTAGGGCAGCGATAGACGCAGTAGTGGTTAGTATATGTGCGGTTAGCCGCATTCTTTTTTCCTCCTGTTAATGTTATTCATTGTTACAAGACATTCTTTACAGATGCGATTATTCTTAGAAAGTTCAAAAATAAATAGTCATACATGTCCCGCAAACTTAATACTTGTAGGAATATATTCACGATTGAATAAGGGATATAGCATACTCTATAAGTGATATAAGGCAAGGGTTTTATTGAAAAAAACAAGCAGTTATCTAGCTTAATCACTATCTCTGCATATATGGCAGAATATAAGAAAATACTTATTTAAATATCCGGGGTAGTGGTTATGGTTATTTATCGAAGCAAATCTTTGTCCTGTTGCACTATTTTTTTTAACTCCTTTTTTGCTGCTTCCAGTCGTTGTTTTGTGGACTGACTTAGGTTTTCCTGTTGCAGTGCTTTGTCGTACTGTTGTATAGCAAGCTCAGTATACCCCTGACGTGCATACTGGTTACCGGTGGACTCTAACGCGGCGCTGATCTGACCATTGGCATAATACGCCTTTGCTAATGACTCATGGACAATGTCGTAATCATTTATCTGTAATTGCTTTTGCAATATGGTTATGCTTTTGTCTGGCATCTTGTTTTTATTTAGTGCGCTGGCGTAAGCCATAGTGACGGGTAAATAACCAGGATATAGATTCGCTAATGTGCTCAAGATTTCCAGTGCTTTTTTATCATCTTTTTTACTGGTGTAGGCTTCCGCCAGTGCAAGTCGAATCCAGGGGTGCTGATGATTTTCCAAATACTGGTTCAGAATGTGTATCGCTAGATCTGCTTTTTGCAGTCGAATAGCGGCTAGCGCTTTCTGGTATTGTCCAATAAGTCCATCACCCACAACTTTGTCATCAAGGTAGTATTCGGGCTGTTTGCTGAGCAGAATAACCAGTCGGGCTTTGGTGAACTGGAAGTCCAGGTTATCTTTTGGTAATTCTTCACTTTTTTTCGTTAAACGATCTTTTGCTTCAGAAACACGATTGCTGCTTAGCGGGTGGGTGCGTAAATATTCAATACCACCTTCAGGGCTTTTGTTCAGCAGGATTTCAAAAAATTCAACCATGCCCTCAGGGTTGATGCCGGTATCAGCCAGAATGCCAATGCCGACACGGTCGGCTTCATACTCATTGCTGCGGGTAAAGTTGATGGAAGATTGCTGGCTGCCCGCAATGCCCGACATCAAAACAGCCTGTCCCGCCTGTGTATCCTGTGTGCCAATCAGAATAGCAGCAAGCAAAGTGGCGATGGTCAGGGCTGTTGACTGCCCTGAATTATCAAAGGCACGAGCCAGGTGGCGTTGTGAAACGTGGGCAATCTCATGTGCCAGTACACTGGCGAGCTGGCTTTCATTTTTAGCTTCCAGAATGAGCTGGGTATGTATGCCAATGTACCCGGCAGGGCCGGCAAAAGCATTTATTGTTGGCGCTTTAAGGATAAAAAAATGAAACTCACCGCCAGCAGCATCCGAGTGTGAAGCTAACCGTTGGCCGATGCTGTTGAGGTAGTAATTTATCTGCGGGTCATCAATGAAAACCAGATTTGCGCGCAATGAACGATAAAAAGCCAAACCAAGCTGCTGCTCTTCTTTGTTGCTAAAACTGTCCAGCGTGGGGTCGCCCAGGGTTGGTAGATTGGCGTATGCTGGGGTAACCACAGTGAATGCCATGATTGAAATCAGCATGGTGTTAAAAGCAAGCCGTCTAAAAAATGATTTTGTATCTAAACAGGTAGGCATTTTGTGTGTGCAGCTTTCGTAGGCAATCATTCTGTGAGCAATTATATAGAAGCAGCAACACTATAGTAATGTTTTATGGTTGGATGATTCGAAAAAATTATTCTTTATCTGTTGTTAATATAATGTGGTCAGTTTATGAAATTTAAATAATACCTAATAAATAACATCTTATTTCACTCATTTTTTAGTCACCAGTTCCACAGTACAAACAAGGTTGCCGACAGTTATTTGGAGTGCAGCGGTACAGAAAAGTTGCCTGCTCCTGGTTGTGAGTTACACAATTGTTGACTATATGTTCTATAACAGGGCAAAAGTGATTTACAGCCCAGATTTTATTTGTATACTAGGCCAGGCTATTTTGAGGGAGAATAGCGAAGAAAAATAATAAAATTAAGTAGTTAAAGTTGTCATCTGATTGACATAGCGCAATATTCGACCTATTTATAACTATTAAAATAAAATAATTATTCCTGTTAATTATTAAAAGTCTTTTCAGGCTTCATACACCTACCCTGGAGGTAGTAAAAATGAAAAAAATTGTGAACAAATCACTCCTTGCAATTGCAGTTTCAGGCATATTAGTTTCGCCTGCCGTTAACGCGACTAACGGTTATTTTAGTCACGGTTTTAGTACAAAAGAGAAAGGTCTGGCTGGCGCCGGTACCGCTTATTCTCAGGATTCCATGGCAGCAGCGACCAACCCGGCGGGTATGGCATTTGTTGGTGAACGTATGGACATTGGTTTGCAATTATTTAGTCCATCACCGCGTGGTTATACTGTTACAGGTACGCAGCCGCCAGTAGAAGGCTTGCCCGTTGTAGGCTTGACAGGTTGTCAAGATCCGTTTGGGTCAACACCTGGTGTTTGTCAGCCTCCATTTAGTGTTACACCTGGCTCAGTAGAAAGTGATAATGATTTCTTTTTAATTCCACAGCTTTGGTTATAACTGGCAACTAAAAAATGACAGCACCGTGGGTGTTTCTGTTTATGGTAATGGTGGTATGAATACTGAATATAAGAGTGGAAGCGCATTAGTACCGAATAGTAATGATCCGCAATTTTCAATGGCAACACTGCCGGGTACATATGGTGCAGGTACGGCGGGTATAAATCTGGCGCAGTTGTTTATTAATGTCAGTTTTGCGAAAAAAATAAATGCCAAACATGCATTTGGTGGTAGTTTACTTTTGGTTGGGCAGCGCTTGATCGTGCAAGGTGTGGATAACTTTGAGGGTTTTTCGCTTGATCCAGATAATTTATCAGGCAATAGAAAATCAGACTCTTATGGTGCCGGTCTTAAGGTTGGTTACCAGGGTCGAAGTTGCTAAACGCGTTACGTCTCGGTGCGGCTTACCAGTCAAAAATCTCTATGTCTGAATTCGATGAGTATAAGGGTCTTTTGGCTGAAGGTGGTGATTTTGATATTCCATCTACCTATAACATAGGTATTTCAGTTGATGTGGGTGCAACAGGTGTGATTGTGGCTGATGTTCAGCAGATTAATTACAGTGATGTTGCTTCCATTTCGAATCCAATATCAAGGTTAACCGATGGCTCCTGTATTGATGCGCTGAATAGTATTTTAAATGGTGGTCCACTAGCTGCTTCTGGTGCAGGTTGTTTAGGTGGCTCCAATGGTGCTGGTTTTGGCTGGGAAGATATGACTATTTTTAAAATAGGTTATCAGATTGATGTTAATAAAAAGCACACCGTCCGTGTAGGTTACAGTCATGCAGATCAACCGATTCCTGATTCAGAGACGCTGTTTAACATATTAGCGCCTGCTGTTGTTGAAGATCATTTTACTGCTGGCTGGACAATGAAAGTAGGGGCTAACCAGGAGTTTAATCTCGCTGGCATGTACGCGCCTGAAACTACTGTGAAAGGGGCTAACCCATTTGATGGTGGTGCAACGCAGATAGAAATTAATATGTCTCAGTGGGACATTCAGGCAGGATGGGCCTGGAAATACTGAGTTAGACTTTTCAAGCATGATAAAAAAAGACCCCGGATGGGGTCTTTTTTTTGACCTGGTAAACGAAAATATGCTGTGTTTTTCTACAACAGGTATTTGATTTCAGGAGATGGACTTTCGCGCCCGGTTAGTGTATTAAATCTATATAAGAATATTATAAATTATTTAAATATTTAATTTTTTTTCGAAAAAGCTTGCATAACTTTATGCTTTTATTTAGATTGTCGTGACTGCTTTCCCATAAATGGGCGGATTAAATCTATATTTGAAATAATCAGGCCTGGGATACGTGAGACTAAATGAATATTACTAAATGAATATAACTGAGAAACACTTTGGAGTGAAATAGCATGATTAGAGTTAATACAAAATTACTTGCCGTTGCAGCCGCAGCTGTAATGAGTATGGCATCGATGGTGGCAAATGCTGCAGGTGAGATGAAACCGTTTATTTTAGGTTCAACAAGCACAGGTGCCGTTGCTGACAAAGTGGCAGGTGTTAAAAAATCGTTAACCGATAATGGGTTTGAAGTGGTTGGTGAATACTCACCTTATAAAACTGCGCATATTATTATCGTTACCAACGACGCTCTGAAGAAAGTGGCAGGTTCTCATGATCGAGGTGGTTATGCTGCAGGTCAACGTGTTGCGATTACAAAAGTTGGTGATCAGATTCAAATTACCTACACAAATCCTGCATACATGGCTGCTGCATATCATGTTAAAGGCGATGTCTCAGCGGTAACGGCTGCTTTGGGTACTGCTTTAGGTTCAGTTAAAGAATACGGTCCTGATGAAGGGATGGATGCTGATGACATTGCAGGTTATCACTATACATTCGGTATGGAATATTTTGATGAGCCGCTAGAGTTAGCATCATATAATAGTTATGAAGAAGCCGTCGCTGCGGTAGAAAAAGGTCTGGCAGCAAAAACGGCTGGTGTTTCAAAGGTTTACCGTATTGATGTTGCTGGCAAAAAACAAACCTTGTTTGGAGTTGCTTTAGCTTCAACAACTAATAAATATATGGATGATACATTCATTATGGCTGAAATTGATTTCAAAGAACTGCGTTCTACAGCACATCTGCCATACGATATTCTGGTAACGGGTGAGGAAGTTGAAGCATTGCATGCGCGTTTTCGTATTGCTATTAACTTCCCTGATTTAAGCATGATGGGTGCTAACAGTTTTATGAACATCATGCCATCACCTGATGCCATTAAAGAGGCATTAACAAAAACTGCAGGTGGTGAATTAGAAGAAGAAGACTACTAATGTAAAATAGTTAGTCTTTTGCTAAATAAACCCTGGTATTCCAGGGTTTTTTTTTGGGTGTCTCTATCTTAATCTGAGATTCCCTGAAAATTGTTCGTGAAATTTTCCGGGTAACCGTTTAGAATGCACGGTTCGCTAATCAGGCCAAAAAGATCAGGTTTGAAAAGCACATGATTTATAAGGGTTTTTGAACATATAATTCGACCCACATAGCAAGGATTGTTCCTACATTCCTATTGAATTTCCTCCATCCGTGGAGGTCAGATGTGGCAAGTGCGGAAAATGCAGGAGCAATCTTTCCGCTAAATACTGAGCGAGATAGAACACAGTGGAATTAAGCGGCGCAGAAATAATTATTGAATGCCTGAAAGCCGAAGGTGTTGATTACGTATTTGGTTACCCGGGTGGTGCCGTGTTGCATATTTATGATGCTTTTTATCAGCAGGATGAGGTGCAGCCCGACTTTGTTAATCACATCCTTGTTCGTCATGAACAGGGTGCGACCCATGCGGCTGATGGTTATGCCAGAGCAACAGGCAAGCCGGGTGTGGTTCTGGTGACATCCGGTCCCGGTGCAACTAATGCGGTCACCGGCATTGCTACTGCCTATATGGATTCTATTCCGATGATTGTTATCACCGGGCAGGTGCCTAAGCACTTGATTGGTAACGATGCTTTTCAGGAAGTCGATTCTGTGGGCATCACGCGACCTATCGTTAAGCACAATTTTTTAATTAACGATGTCAATGATATTGCCATGACCTTTAAAAAAGCATTTTATGTGGCAACAACGGGGCGTCCGGGACCGGTTGTTATTGACATGCCAAAAGATATCACGGCTGAAAAAGTCGAGTTTGCCTATCCGTCGAAACTTGAAATGCGTTCATATAATCCGACAGTTAAAGGCCATAATGGCCAAATTAAGCGTGCGCTTGAGCTAATCGTAAAAGCAGAGCGGCCAATGATTTACACGGGTGGCGGTGTAATAATAGGAAATGGCTCGGAGCAGTTACGAACATTTGTTCGAACCCTGGGTTACCCGATTACACAGACATTAATGGGTTTAGGTGCATTCCCGGCGAGTGACCCTTTGTCGCTTGGTATGTTGGGTATGCACGGAACTTATGAAGCCAATATGGGCATGCACCACAGTGATCTAATCATTGCGATAGGTGCACGCTTTGATGATCGTGTTACCGGCAACCTGGACAAATTCTGCCCGGATGCAAAAATCATTCACATCGATGTTGATCCGGCCTCTATTTCGAAAAATGTAAAAGTTGATGTGCCTATTGTTGGTGAGGTAGCGCAGGTGCTTGCTTCGGCAAATGCGTTATTGGCTAAATCGGCGGCACCGACAAATAAAGCGGCCATAGAAAAATGGTGGGCGCAGATAAATGAATGGCGTGCACAGGACTGCCTGAAGTTCGATCGTGATAGCGCTACCATCAAACCACAGTTTGTAGTTGAAGAATTATTTAAGGTGACCCATGGTGATGCCTTTATAACATCGGATGTTGGCCAGCATCAAATGTTTGCTGCACAATATTATGGTTTTGATAAACCTCGCCGCTGGATTAATTCTGGCGGTCTTGGCACCATGGGGTTTGGTCTGCCCGCGGCGATGGGCGTGCAACTGGCATTTCCTGATGAGACTGTGGCCTGTATTACGGGTGAAGCCAGTATTCAGATGTGTTTGCAGGAATTATCCACCTGTAAGCAGTATTCATTGCCATTAAAAATTATTAATTTGAATAATGGTTATATGGGGATGGTGAGGCAGTGGCAGGAATTCTTTTATGAAAAACGTTATGCCATGTCATATTTTGATGCGCTGCCGGACTTTGTTGCACTCGCAGAAAGTTATGGTCACCTAGGCATTAAAGTAGAAAAACCAGAAGATGTGCGCCCCGCACTTGAAGAAGCCTTTAAGCAAAAAGATCGCCTGGTGTTTCTTGATTTTATTACTGACCGCGAAGAAAACGTTTATCCAATGATTCCAGCCGGTGCCGGCTTGAACGAAATGATACTGGTGTAGTTATTGTGGTATATGAAATAGACAATAGAAAAGCAGTAGAAATGAGACATATCATTTCTATATTATTAGAAAACGAAGCTGGCGCACTGTCGCGCGTTGCCGGTCTGTTTTCCGCGCGAGCATACAATATTGAGTCGTTAACGGTAGCGCCAACCGATGACCCGTCATTGTCACGTATGACTTTAGTGACCTCCGGTACCGATGAAATTGTTGAACAGGTGTGTAAACAGCTCAACAAGCTTATTGACGTGGTAAAGCTGGTTAATTTAACCGATGACGTGCATGTCGAGCGCGAGTTAATTCTGATAAAGGTTAAAGCTGAAAACGAACAGCGCGATGAAGTGAAGCGTATAGCTGATATTTTTAATGGCCATATTATTGATATGACAGATACTACTTATACCCTGGAAGTTACTGGTGACAGTGAAAAGATTGACGCGTTACTAAAAGCGCTTAAGCCGATAACTATGCTGGAAGTGGTTCGTTCCGGTCAGCTCGGAATGGGCCGTGGCGCAAAAGGTATGGTTTAATCAAGTATGGCAAATACTTCTAAATTGTAGGCCACCCTACGCTAACAATATAATAATTTTGTACCTCAGCGAATATTAATAATAGAAGGCAACCACTCAGATTGCGCTCCATATACATCAAATCAAGGCGAAAAATGTGAGTTTACAAATGGCTGATATTTGCTCCTGCAATATCTGCACTTCCCACTTCCATGTGGGTCGTAAATGACCATTTTTTAACGCAGAGTTGGTGGATTTGGGGCGTGAGCTGAGTGGTTACAAATTTTAATTAAAACATTTACGGATTAGTAACAATGAATATTTATTACGATAAAGATTGCGATCTTTCTATCATACAAAACAAAAAAGTTTGCATTATCGGTTATGGCTCACAGGGGCACGCGCATGCAAATAACTTGCAGGACTCAGGTGTTGATGTTTGTGTTGGTCTGCGTCAAGGTTCTGCTTCTGCGGCAAAAGCAGAAGCAGCGGGTATTGCCGTAAAATCTATTGAAGATGGCGTAGCATGGGCTGATGTGGTTATGGTGTTAGCACCAGATGAGAATCAGGCCGCGATCTATAAAGAGCAGATTGAACCTAATATTAAACAGGGTGCAGCAATGGCTTTTGCTCATGGTTTTAATATTCATTTTAAAGCGATTAGTCCTCGTGCTGATTTAGATGTCATTATGGTTGCACCAAAAGCACCAGGTCATACTGTGCGTAGTGAATTTGTTAATGGCGCTGGTATTCCTGACCTGATTGCTATAGCACAAGACGCTTCAGGCAATGCAAAAGCCATCTCATTATCTTATGCTTCTGCTATTGGTGGTGGCCGTACTGCGATTATTGAAACCACATTCCGCGAAGAAACTGAAACCGATTTATTTGGTGAACAGGCAGTATTGTGTGGTGGTACCACAGCATTAGTACAGGCTGGTTTTGAAACATTGGTAGAGGCTGGTTATGCACCTGAAATGGCTTATTTTGAATGTTTGCATGAACTGAAATTGATTGTCGACTTAATGTATCAGGGCGGCATCGCTGACATGCGTTATTCTATTTCAAATACAGCGGAATACGGCGATGTAACACGTGGTCCTCGTGTTGTGAATGAAAATACCAAAGCCGAAATGAAGAAGATTCTTAGTGAAATTCAAAGCGGTCAATTTGCCAAAGAATACCTTGAAGAAATGCATTCTGGAGCGAAAAATCTAGAATCGTTACGTAAAAAAGGCCGTGAACATCAAATCGAGGAAGTGGGTGCTAACTTACGCGCCATGATGCCATGGATAAAAGCCAACAAGATTGTTGATAAGAGCAAAAACTAATCTTGATAACTTTGTTTATTTAAAAAGGGCTGTATGGCCCTTTTTTTTGTAAGATTAAAAACAATATTTCCGCAAATGATCGCGAATAGAACAAATGTTCTTTTTTGAAGAAAAGAATATAAAAGTTCACTGCTGTCCCGCTAACTATGAGAGACATGGGATGGCGGCCACCATCTGTGACCGTATGCCGCATGGATGCGGCATCCGAGCGTACATGGAAGTATTTACAGCGTGTCACAGGTGGTGTTTGCCAATTCATGTCTCGGATCGGTTTGATGCAGGTTAATCCTGATACCGTGGTGAATTAAGGCGAATGACAGCAATTTTATCGGGACAGCAGTGATAAAAATTGTAATTTACGTTCATTTTCGGACTAATAAAAGTCTATTAAAATTAGACGACACAGTGCGACTAGGTTATCCTTACCCATATGGACACATCACCAGAACAACCCACTAAAACACGCCGGCGTGGTATTTATTTACTACCTAACCTGATTACCACCGCTGCATTATTTGCCGGTTTTTATGGCATAGTTGCCGCAACACAGGGTAAGTTCGAGCAGGCATCAGTGGCTATTTTTATAGCCATGATTCTGGATGGGCTTGATGGCCGTGTTGCCCGCATGACCAATACACAAACCGAATTTGGTGCAGAGTACGATAGCCTGGCTGATATGGGATCATTTGGTCTTGCTCCTGCATTGATTATGTATGAATGGTCATTGTCTTCACTGGTGAATGTGAGCTGGCACTGGGGGAAACTTGGCTGGCTAGCCGCTTTTATATATGTGGCTTCGGCGGCATTACGTCTTGCACGTTTTAATACCAAAGCGAGTAATACCGATAAACGTTATTTTCAGGGCTTGCCCAGCCCGCCGCTAGCAGCTGGCAGTTGTTGTTGGTTTTGTCTGGGCCTGTTTTGATAACGATATTAAAGGCGAAAACGTATCAATAATCGCGTTAGCTATTATTGTGTTTTCAGGTTTAATGATGGTGAGTAACGTTTCCTATTACAGTTTTAAAGATGTAGATTTTCATAACAAAGTACCCTTTATGGCGATGTTAGTTGTGGTAATGGTTTTTGTGTTTGCATCAGTTGATCCGCCGGTCACATTATTTAGCGGTTTTATGCTTTATGCTCTGTCTGGTCCGGTAATAAGTATCCTACGACGCTTTAAAAGACGCGGAAGGGCCGAATAAAGCGCCCATTTAAGGCGGTAAAATGGATATAGCAAACCCCGAGCTGCAACTGGCCAATGATTTTATAAAGCATACCAGCAACACTATTTTTCTAACGGGTAAAGCGGGTACAGGTAAAACCACATTTTTGCACAAACTAAAAGAAAACACGCCTAAGCGTATGATCATAACGGCACCGACTGGTGTAGCGGCGATTAACGCAGGTGGCGTCACCCTGCATTCTTTTTTTCAACTGCCATTTGGTCCCTTTGTGCCGGGCAGTGAAACTCATCAACAAAGACAGCGTCACCGTTTCAGCAAGGAAAAAGTTAATATCATCAAAAGCCTGGATCTACTGGTTATTGATGAAATCAGTATGGTACGTGCTGATTTACTTGATGCTATTGATGCGGTGTTACGCCGTTACAAACACCAAAACCAGCCATTTGGTGGCGTGCAATTACTAATGATTGGGGACCTACATCAACTTTCACCCGTGGTTAAGGATGATGAATGGAATCTGCTGAAACAATATTACGATTCATTCTATTTTTTTAGCAGCAATGCGCTTCGGCTAACGCAAATGATCAGCATTGAGCTGAAACATATTTATCGTCAGTCTGATGCACATTTTATACAGTTGTTAAATCGAGTACGTGAAAATCGACTGGATCCTGACACCTTAGCAGCGCTTAACACAAGATATAAACCAGCATTCCAGGCAGATGAAGAAAATAATTACATCACACTAAGCACTCATAATCGTAGCGCTGATAATATTAATGAAAACCATCTGCAAAAACTGGGCTCAAAATCGTTTGTTTTTCAGGCGGTCATTGAAGGCGATTACCCGGAATATAATTACCCTACTGCTGAAAAGCTAATCCTGAAAGAAGGTGCACAGGTTATGTTTGTGCGCAACGATAGCTCTGCAGAAAAATTATATTTCAATGGTAAGATCGGGAAAATTACGCAAATTGATAAACATAGCATTACCGTAAAATGTCCCGATGAAAAAAGTGAAATACTGGTAGAAAGGGCGAATTGGGAAAATATAAAATACGTACTGGATGCAAAAAACAAGGAAATATCAGAACAGGTAATAGGTACTTTTTGCCAGTTTCCTTTACGGCTGGCATGGGCAATTACTATCCATAAAAGTCAGGGTTTAACCTTTGACCACGCCATTATTGATGCTAATGCAGCTTTCTCCCATGGACAGGTTTATGTAGCATTGAGCCGATGTAAAACTTTTGAAGGCATGGTGTTGAGTACCCCTATTACTCAACGTGCGGTAAAAACAGATAGTACCGTGGCGCAATTTGTAGAGCGTGCCAGCCAGAACTCACCGACACAGGAACAGCTGAACAGCGCCAAAATCTTATACCAGCAAAAATTATTACTGGCGTGTTTTGATTTTCAGGCGCTGCATTTTAATTTAAAAAAACTCAGTAAACTATTGTTTCAGAATATTAAGCTTATTCAGTTTTCCGGTTTTGAACTAGTAGATAAAGTAGAAAAGCAAAATACTGATGAAATTATCATTGTCAGTGATAAATTCAAACGTCAGTTGCAGTCATTATTTGCAAATAACAAAGTACCGGAAGACGATGCTAAATTGCAGGAGCGTGTACAAAAAGCATCTCACTATTTCAGCGAGAAGCTACAGTCGGGACTGAATGAGTGGCTTGTTTCCTTTAATGTTGATTCCGACAATAAAGAAATAAAAAAACAAATAATCCAGAGTTTTAATTCTCTGGCACATACATTGGCTATAAAAATGGCCTGTCTGCAAAGTTGCAGGAAAGGTTTTTCAACGGGTTCTTATCTAAATGCGCTGGCTCTTGCAGATATAGATTTCAAATCAAATGCCCCGGTTAAAAAACCACCACCGGATTATAATGCGGCCGATGTGGAGCACCCGGAGCTGTTGCAGGCACTAAAATCATGGCGAATAGAACAGGCCGAGGAAGAGGGGGTTGAACAATATCGAATTATCCATCAACAGGTTTTAATTCAGATTGCCAATACCCTGGCTGATACTCAGGCAGCGTTATTGCAAATCAAGGGGGTTGGAAAACATACCGTTGAAAAATATGGCACACAATTAATTGCGATGATTATTGAATACTGTGATACATACCAGATAAACTCCAGCAATATTGAATACCGACAGGCAGCGCCAGCCGAAGACAACGCTAAAAAAGAAAGGGAAGAAAAAAGATAGCAAAAAAATCACATATGAACTTTATTTGCAAGGTAACAGCATAAAAGAAATTGCTGAAAAAAGAGAGTTTGTTACCAGCACAATCGAAGCCCATATCGCGCATTACATCAGGCTTGGCAAATTAAGTATTAATGATTTCGTTAACGAAGAAAAAATTGCCGCTATCCAGAAAGCATTTGAGGATAAAGGCAGGAAAAGTCTGGCTGTAGTGAAAGAACATCTGGGCGATGATTTTTCTTATGCTGAGATTCGTATGGTTCTGGAATCTTTGGCTGGAGAGTGAGCCGATAGTCTATTCACAGAAAATGTCTTAATGAATTTATGGGTGTCCATAATTGACCCGTTTAGTAGTCTTTTTGTTGCATTTGTTATATAGACCAGTACACTAGTCTATATAATTTTAGGAGAGTTTAAATGCTAGAAGAAATTGGTTCATATGATGCTAAAACTAAATTACCCGAAATACTGCGTCGGGTAGAGGGTGGTGAAGCGTTCACTATCACTAATCGCGGGAAACCCATTGCAGACCTAATTCCTAGCCGCGTAGGTCATCTGCAAAAAACAGAAGCTGCAATCAATAACATCTTAAAGGCTAAAAAACATAAGGTTTCTGATGATGTGCTGGACGATTTAAAAGAAAGTGGCCGTAAATGACGGATTTTGTACTCGATAATTCCGTCTCTATGCGGTGGTTATTAGAAAGTGAAAAAGCACCAGATCAGAAATATGCGGAAGCAGTATTAAAAAGCCTGCTTGAAGCGGATGCATTGGTGCCGAATCTTTGGCATCTCGAAGCAACAAATGTTCTTTTGGGAGCCGAGAAGCGGTGTGAGGTAGAGGCGGGTGAGATTGAGCGCTTTATCTCACAATTAGAAAATCTGCCACTACATGTTGATCCATTGACATCGCATCAGTCATTTAATAGAACAATGGCACTGTCCAGAATCTATAAACTCAGTAGTTATGATGCTGCTTATCTTGAATTGGCAATACGAGAGGGATTGCCACTAGCCACGCTAGATAAGGCTCTTAGAAAAGCAGCCAAAAAAGCTGATGTTGAACTTTATTTGAAATAAATAATTATGGCAAGGCTACTCTTGCTAAAGATTTAGAAATCTCCCCTCTGGAATTGTTGTTGGAATACTTCAACATGACAGATTGATTCAATATAGTCACCAAAACAAATTGAAGCGACGATTTGTTTGGAAATAGTAGTGGATAATCATGAGTTAATGTTTTTTATTCTGGCTCGAATTAGTGCCTGACCGAAAAAGCATAAGGTATTGAAATAAAAAGCAAAACATCTCAAAAAGGCGGGCGAAGTTTTACCAATAAAGGTCTAAAACTGGCATAATAAACCCGAAATAAGCCCCCTTCATTAAAACTTCGTTGAGAAAAAGTATGCGCACAGCCACCGGGTCCCAGCTTCAGTTAGGCGAAATCGATATTGCCAACATTAAAATTAATCCGCGCTCTCGTGATGATATTCCACAGCTATTAAGAGGCTTACAGTACCTTTATTGCGATGACACACTACGCAAGGAAATATTTCAGATACTGGAAAAACTCTGCCCGTAAAAGATCAGCGCAGAGATGGGGCGGCCAGGAATGATGTGGTGGAAAATATTCGTCATGGGCACACTACGCCTTAACTTGAATTGTGATTATGATCGCCTCCAGGAACTGGTTAATCACCACAACACCATCAGACAAATGTTGGGCCATAGCTTTAGCGATGATGACAAGATCTATAGCCTGCAAACACTCAAAGACAATGTTCAATTATTCACCCCTGAAATACTCGATGAGATCAATCAAGTTGTTGTCCGGGCCGGCCTGAAACTCAAAAAAAAGATTACCTGATGGGACGCTGCGATTCTTTTGTGGTTGAAACCAATGTGCATTACCCAACGGATATTAACCTGTTGTTTGATGCCATGAGAAAGACCATTTGTACTAACCGCAGACTATGCCGGGATAGGTACTATTAACTTAAGTGGATTAACAACGATTAGCGTCAAATATATGCTTGTAAGTTATTGATTCGTAGTTTAGATGAACTCGGATTTCCATGAAAAACGCTGTGATATTAGTTAAGTTGACAGTACCGCCCTCACAATACCAGACTTTGCAGGAAATCATTTTTTTGCGACGTTAGGTAATATCTTAATGAATGAACGCGCAGGACTTACATTTTTTGATTTTACTGATGGGTCAATGTTACGACACCCGAAGTGACATGCAAGAAAAAAGAAGGATTTTTGTTGGCTAAATATTTCATGTTATGTCATAGTTTTTATCGTATAAAAAACAACCAATAATCTACTATTAATTGATTTCTGAACGACAGCTTGATAACAAGAACCGACTTATTTTCCTATGATTTTTTTAATCTAGTATCGGAATTCCGGGGACAGTATAGAATGGCACTAAGTTAAGGGTTTTTATCACGATCTGTCAACAGCTTAGCCCTATACTGGAGCGGTAAGGGGTGTGAGCATATGTCCAGGATGTACAGTAGTAGAGCAATGCAGGAGCAATGAAGCGGTGTGCCGAGGACACGGTAGTTTTGCGTCTTTGCGAGAACCCGTTATTATTATAGTACCCACATGTTTTCCTAAAGAGTCAATAATATGCCTTATAGCAAGCAGCTAGCTGTACAGATACAGGGCCTGTTTGATAGCGCTGTTTTTGAACAGGGCCGGTTTTTGCAGCAGGCAAATAGTGTCAGTCATCTGCAAAAGTCGCCGCATATCAGCGCACAGGTAAATGATCCACAAGCGGGTGCCTGCAAAACATTTATCAATATTAATCAACAGGGTGAGTTGTTACAGGTAGATGGTGAATGCAGTTGTGAACAGGAATTTAACTGCTCTCATGTGGTGGCAACATTGCTACAGTATATTGAGACAGATGCGCCAGCTAAAAATAGTCCCGCCAATAATACAAGCACGGCTATTGAAAGTGAATTTTCAGACTCATCTATAAAATCAGTAAATCTAGAAATTGCAAATACAGAATCTGCAACTAAAAAGAAACTGCATTATGTGTTGTCTTTACAGGAGCAAAAACTTGTACTGCATTTATTTCTTGTTTCAGATGAAACAACAACGGCTTATACCGCCAAACTGTTATTAAAAAATGCGCCCCGATTTATACAAGCTCATGATTTACGGTTATTTCAGTTGTTAGCAGATGAGCATCGTGATGCCGGTGGATCAGGCTTTGTGTTGAATCAGAGCAGTGATGTCCTTATCAAAACATTGCTTCAAACCGCTTGCTGTCACTGGCTGGATGTAAAACAGCCGCCATTAAAGCTTCATTCAGTAAAGCCAGGAAAATGGCATTGGCAGCAATATGTAGATGGCCAACAGCGATTGGTGGTCAGCATGAAAGATGAGACATTGACCTTGCTTCCTACCTTGCCTTTGCTTTATCTTGATTGCAAACAGCATTGCATTGGTCTGGTTAATACCGGTTTTCTGCCTCGGCAGGATCAGCAACTATTTGAGCTTCCCGCTTTTCAAGTGGGAGAAATTCATGCTGCACTGAAAAAAACACCTTTGCAACAGCTGGCAGATCGATTGCCCCAGCCACGTCTTGCAGAAACAATAAATAAAAAACAGGCTTGTCCACAAGCAGGTCTTCAGCTTCGTATTGAAGAGGGAGAATTAACTAAACGAAATAATAAAAAGGCCTGGTTGAAAAAAGATGGGCTGAAAAAAATTAGGCTCGAATTGAAATTGGAATTTCATTATCCCGGCTGGACGGTACATTATAATGAGCCTGGTTCTTATGTTGGACAGTTTTCTGGTGATGGTTTTATTCAATGGCAACGAGATACCGAATTTGAATTATCTATGGCAAAGCAGATACAAGATTTAGGCTGGTCTATTGTTAATGCACAAAATAATAATATCTGGAATTTGACTAATGATTTAAGTGGCCAGCATGCGGCTTGTTTTCTGGCACTCGATTGTCCACAATTACTGCAGCAGAACTGGCGAGTTCAGTATGAAAACTGCCCGGATATTTTCCAGCTGGAACAACTTCGCTGGCAAAGTGAGTTTGCTATTGCTGCAGATCATCGACAAATTTATTTTAGCATCAAGCTGGCAACTGAAAATGGCGAGCAGATAAATTTTCTTAACGTCCTCGCGCAGAATTTAAAAATGGAGATGGATAACAACAAAACAGTTAGTAGCCGATGATCACTCTGTACTGGCGACTGAAAATAAGCAATTAATCGTCATATCCAATCACCATCTAAAACCTGTGCTGGATTGTCTGCTGGAATTAAATGCAGATATAGCGCTGGATAAAGATGGCGCTTTGTTATTAAGTCGTGGTCGTTTTCAGGCCGTTCACACAGTGTTAAAAAATCTGCAAGGTGAACTGGATATTCATATTTCGTTGTCTAATGAACTGGATATTATTCAACAACTCAGGGTTTTGCCATTTCATAAGGAAGATGAATTAAGCGGAGTGAATGCTCAGTTACGTCTCTATCAGCAACAGGGAGTAGACTGGCTGCATGCCTTGCATCAGCGTCAGCTTGGCGGGGTGTTAGCGGATGATATGGGGCTAGGAAAAACACTGCAAATCCTGGTCTTTATATGGCAGTGCAAGTGTCGAGGTCAGTTAAAGCATCCGGTGCTTATTCTTGCGCCAACCAGTTTATTGAGTAACTGGAAGTCTGAAATACAAACATTTACACCAGGGCTTAAATCTCAGGTGTTACACGGCCCTCAACGCCATCAATATTTCCCTCATATTGATTATAATGATTTAATCATTACCAGTTACCCCTTACTAATACGTGATTTGCCATTGTTATTAGAGCATTCCTGGCAGATGCTAATACTGGATGAGGCACAGGCCATAAAAAATGCTAACTCTCTAACATCAAAAGCAGTACGTGAATTTAATGCAGTAATGAATATTTGTATGTCAGGAACACCTGTGGAAAATCATCTGGGTGAACTATGGGCCTTATTTGATTTTACTCTGCCAGGTTTACTGGGCGCTCAACAGCAATTTAATGACTGGTTTCGTGACCCCATTGAAAGCCATAATGATACCGTACAACATGATTTATTAGTGGAGCGTATTAGCTCGGTGATGCTGCACAGAAGTAAAGCTGAGGTGTTACCCCAGTTGCCTGAAAAAATATATCAATCTGTTTTTATTGAGCTGAGTGATTCACAGCAACAAATTTATCAAACAATTCATAAACAAATGTCACAAAGCCTGCGTGATAATATCCGTTACAAAGGTCTTAATGCTAGCCGTATGCATATACTGGATGCGCTGACACGTCTGCGGCAAATATGTTGTGATCCACGCTTATTGCCTGGTGGATTGTCGGGTGAATTCTCGGCTGAGTGCTCAGCTGAAAAAAAGCCAGCGTCCTCCAAACTGAATTATTTACTTGATATGCTGGATGAAATGCTGGAGCAGGGACGAAAAATTCTGCTGTTTTCCCAGTTCACCAGTTTTCTATCGCTGCTGGAAGGTGAGCTAAAACGTAAAAATATAAAATATGCACTATTGACAGGTCAAACTAGAAAGCGTGACGAACAAATTAAACGTTTTCAGCAAGGCCAGGTGCCTTTGTTTTTAATCAGTCTTAAGGCCGGCGGCAGTGGTTTAAATTTAACCCAGGCGGATACCGTTATTCATTATGATCCCTGGTGGAACCCGGCAATAGAGCATCAGGCTACCGATAGAGCGCACCGTATAGGTCAGAATAGATCTGTAATGGTATACAAACTTATTGCAGCTAATACCATTGAAGAAAAAATTATTGAATTGCAGAAAAATAAACAGAACATTGCGGATAATTTACTACAGGGCACAAGTCAGAAAATCTTTGATAGCCGGGATCTGAATGGTTTGTTGCAATTACTGGAAATCGACATATGAATGCTGTTAGTTATGCAGTTGATGAAATTATCACTGATTTAGGATATTACCGCCCACTTGAGTTGTTGTTGCGACAGGGGCGTTTACGTTACACCGATTATGAAAGCTGGCGTAATGGTGAAATTGATTTTATATGTGAAACTTTTATGGGCAGTTCAAAACGAATTAGTGCCTTATTAGAATCGGCACGTGATTATGTGCAGGCTCTGGGTTTTACTGCAGAAACGTATCATTTGCTTGGATGGCAGGGAGAAAAAGCCAATACCCGGCTGGATTTCTGCCCCGCAAATAATGCGATTGACGGTGATTTATTAAGCACCCAATATTCACGTAAAGAAGATATACCACAAATGGATTTGTTTTATGATAATCAGGGTGTGCAGCTCGCCAACGATTTAATACAGGCACTTGGTGACCGCGATGCAAAATGCAGTGAAGAAAAACTCAACCAACTAGAGCAGGTCGATCCCAATCACCCGTTATGTGGTCAGGGCGCTGAGTTACTGTTGGCTATACAAAAGCTGGCCATACAAAAACTGCAGCAAAAAAATAATCTCAGTGATACAAAGCAGGAATTGGATTATTTGCAGAAACAGCTGGCTCCGCTGGCAAAAGATGTTTTAAAGGGGAGTGCCCGAGATTTTATGGCACCTTTCTGGCGCAGACTGGCATCAAATCTGGAGACTGGTTTTTTTGACGAACAATGTGCAGATTTAAATGCCGTTTATTGCTATGCACAAATCCTGCTTTGGCCTGAGGTGATAAACAGTGTTCATAATATTCCGCAATGGCAGCAATACACAGGCCTGTTTGCCCAGCTGGCTCATGCCTATTACCGGGATAATCAACGAATTGAGAGTATTCAGGTATTGTGCGATTACTGCTGGCTTCATCCTGAAGCCGATGGTTTTTTACCCGATGACAGTAATAGTGTTCAGGCCTGGAATAAATTTATCGATTTAGAACTGGAGGTAAAATGGGGATGGCAACATTTTCCGGCCTGGTTGTTATTTAATGAACCAGGTCTGGCAAAGCATATTCATGCAAACTCATCGAGCGCAGCATCTGCATTCAAGGCATTACAACAATTGATACAGGCGGAACAGGAAAAAAGTGAAGTTCAAGTTGATTTAAGATTGAAGTTACAGAATGCACATCCGGGTATTTTTAATTATTTTCTTAATAGGCAGGCTTACGATATTCATAGCAATGCAGTTATTGGAGCCATGTTTTATTCAAAATCGGTCAGTGAGTTTGTTTATCCGATTCGGCGTAACAATGATCGTTGTAGAAAACGCGGCGGGGTAGAATAAGTTAAAAGAAATTTTTGCCGCGAAGGACGCGAAGAGCGCGAAAAAAGCTTTTTTATTTGTTTTTTACATTTTCGTCTTTTACTACGCGCCTCCTGCGCTACGTCCTTCGGACCGTACTAGCGTACGTTCAAAATGCTCCCGACATTTTAGTGCGCTGTTCGCGTCCTTCGCGGCAAATATCTATTTTTTGGTTGTATATTTTCTAACTTATCGCTATAGTTATTACAGACATGAAATATTTCACACCACAACTTGATCTTGCTGTAGTGCGCACTTCTAATGCGTCGGCACTGGCTGTGGCGTTCCTGTTAGACTCCTTGCTTCTCCTCCTGCCTTAGGGCAAATATATGATTCCTGGCGAGGAGAATACGCGCTCAACAGTTTTTCACAAAATAAATTTATTGATTTGAAGGTCAAGTCATGAGTAATGAATCTACAGTACAAGATCAATCCAGCCAGGTTCAAACCAGGCCGGATCAGTTAATTATATTTGATACAACCTTACGTGATGGAGAGCAGAGCCCCGGTGCTTCCATGACAAAGGACGAAAAAGTACGTATCGCCAAAGCACTGGAAAAAATGCAGGTCGATATTATTGAAGCGGGTTTTCCTGTTGCCAGTCCTGGTGACTTTGAATCTGTAAAAGCGGTTGCTTCCGTTATTAAAGACAGTACCGTATGTGGCCTGGCGCGTGCACTGGAAAAAGACATAGTCCGCGCGGGAGAAGCGCTGAAACCTGCGGCTTCATCGCGTATCCATACCTTTATCGCGACCTCGCCCATTCACATGAAAATGAAACTGCGTATGCAGCCGGATGATGTGCTGGCGCAGGCAGTTAATTCGGTAAAATTGGCGAGGCAATATACTAATGACATTGAATTTTCACCAGAAGATGCCGGTCGCTCTGAAATCGATTTCCTGTGTCGTATCATTGAGGCGGCAATTGATGCCGGTGCTACCACCATCAATATTCCTGATACCGTGGGTTATAACATTCCACACCAGTTCGGCGAATTAATTCGTACCTTATTAGAGCGCATTCCAAACTCAGATAAAGCGGTTTTTTCTGTACATTGCCATAATGATTTAGGTCTGGCAGTCGGCAATTCTCTGGCGGCAGTATTAAATGGTGCGCGCCAGGTTGAATGCACTATTAATGGTCTGGGTGAACGTGCCGGAAATGCATCACTGGAAGAAATTGTCATGGCAGTACGTACTCGTCAGGATGTTTTTGCCTGTGATACCCGGCTTGATACCCGACAAATTGTTCCGTGTTCAAAACTGGTCTCAGGTATTACCGGTTTTCCGGTGCAACCCAATAAGGCGATTGTAGGTGCCAATGCATTTGCCCACGAATCGGGAATCCATCAGGATGGCATTTTGAAGAGTCGTGAGACTTACGAAATTATGCGTGCTCAGGATGTAGGCTGGTCCGATAACCGTATGGTGCTGGGCAAACATTCAGGTCGTAATGCGTTCAGGAGTCGCTTAAAAGAGTTGAATATCGAGTTTGACTCTGAGCAGGAATTAAACGAAGCGTTTTCTCGATTTAAAGATCTTGCTGATAAAAAACACGAAATCTTTGATGAAGATTTACGTGCCCTGGTAGCCGACACAACCTGGAGTATAGAAAACGAACATTACAAACTGGTTAGCCTGCGCGTCTGTTCAGAAACGGGCGAAATCCCGACGGCATCGATAGTGCTGGAAATTGGTGGTAATGAAGTTGCCGCGAATGCGACTGGTGGTGGTCCCGTTGATGCCTCGTTTAGAGCGATTGAAAGTGTTGTTCACAGTGATACCCAGCTTCAGCTGTATTCCGTCAATAATATTACCAGTGGCACGGATGCACAGGGAGAAGTGACTGTGCGCCTGGAGAAAGCAGGCCGCATTGTCAGTGGACAGGGTGCGGACACCGATATTGTTATCGCCTCGGCAAATGCCTATATCAATGCCCTGAATAAACTGGAAAAACTGGATGATCGAGAGCATCCACAACTGGGTGATGTGTAAATTATGGGTAAAAGCACTGCCTTTTCTTTCGATGAAAATACACGTCGCTATTATCTCGATGTCATGGGAATTCAGTGCTGGCAATTGCGTGAGACAGAAGACCGGCCGGAAGAAGATAGGAGAGCTGAAGATAGGCCAGTCGAAGAAAGGCAACGTGTAATAGAGGATTCTTTTACGGCAAATAACAGGGATGTTATTTCAACTGATATCGTTTCGCATGATAACAACTGGTCGCAACTAGATAGCAGAATACAACAATGTGAAAAATGCCAGCTCAGTGTTACGCGCAAGCAGGCGATAGCAGGTCGTGGTAAGCAGTCTGCAGAGCTGATGTTTGTATTGCTCGCACCCAATAGCAACGATGACGAAGCAGGTTATATCTGCAGCGGTGAAGCCAATGATCTGTTTAGTAAAATGCTGGCAGCCATCAATATAGCAATCGACGATGTTTATATCACTTCATTATTAAAATGCAAAGTGCCTGCAAGACATACGGTTTCAGCAAAAGAAATTAAACATTGTGGGGCTTATCTAAAACAGCAAATTCAGTTAATACAGCCTAAACATTTAATTGTTTTAGGTGAAACGACGATTCGTTGTCTGCTACAGAAAAACATGTCTTTAGATGATTTTCGAGAGTTGAATACAAAGTCGCAATTTCAAATAGATTCGGTACCGATATTTGTGAGTTATTCACCGCATGAATTATTGTTGCAGCCTGAGTACAAGCGAAAAGCCTGGGCAGATTTGCAGCTGCTCCAGAAAATGTTTAAACATCATAATCAATAAAGCAGAATACAATGAATACAGCAGAAATAGTAATAATCCATGGCAGTAAATCATCAAAACATGAATGAAAATATGAGTGCGCTGGTGGAAATACGCACCATGAGTTATCAGGATTTGAAAGAGGTTATTGCGGTTGAAAAAAAATCTTATCCACACCCCTGGACACTGGGTATTTTTCGAGACTGCCTGCGTATTGGTTATAACGCCTGGGTGGTGACACTGGATAAAAAAATCATTGGTTATAGTATAGTGATGCTGGCAGCGGGAGAGGCGCATATTTTAAATATCTGCATTGATCCTGATTATCAGAAAAAAGGACTGGGACGTTACTTATTGCGTTTTATACTTAAAAAGTCAGCTCAGACAGATGTTGATATGGTGTTGCTTGAGGTGCGACGTTCTAACGCAGTGGCACAACAGCTGTATGAATCGGAAGGCTTTCATGAATTGGGTGTGCGTAAAGCGTATTATCCTGCAGACAATGGACGTGAGGATGCGATTATTCTGGCTAAATATTTAGCTAAATAAGCTTAGCAATTTCACGCGTTGATTTGCCGCAAAGGACGCTAAGAGCGCAAAAACAACACAAGCAATAATGTTTCAACATTACCAATGTTGCATGACCCTTTCCTGTAGACAACTCAGCCACTTTTTAAAAGGTTATTACGTACGCTTACAATGAAAATGTTTTTCTTTGCGCTTTTTGCGTCTTTTGCGGCTAAATGCTTGTGGCTTATTTAGGTTTGAGGAAGAACAATCGACATTAATTATAAATACCATGCTCTTAGGTGGGCATTCGCCAATAAGCCTGTATAATTGCGCCGCTATGGCATATTTAGAAGAAGTAAAACGTCGGCGTACTTTCGCCATTATCTCCCACCCGGATGCGGGTAAAACCACACTGACTGAAAAATTACTGCTTTTTGGTGGTGCTATTCAAATGGCAGGCACGGTAAAAGGCAGGAAGGCCGCGCGTCATGCGACATCAGACTGGATGGAGCTGGAAAAACAGCGTGGTATATCGGTAACCTCATCGGTGATGCAGTTCCCACATAAAGATTGCATTATTAATTTACTGGATACGCCTGGCCATGCCGATTTCTCCGAAGATACTTACCGTACGTTAACCGCTGTTGATTCCGCTTTGATGGTGATAGATGCAGCAAAAGGCGTAGAAGAACGTACGATAAAGTTAATGGAAGTGTGTCGCCTGCGTACCACGCCAATTATTACCTTTGTCAATAAAATGGACCGCGAAGCGCGTGAACCCATTGATATTCTCGATGAAATCGAAGATATTCTAAATATTCAGTGTGCCCCCATCACCTGGCCGATAGGTATGGGGAAAAACTTTAAGGGCGTGTTTAATCTGGCAACGAATACGGTGCAGTTTTTCAGCGCAACGCATGGTGGAAAAATACAGCAGGGTGATGTGATTGAAGGGCTGGATAATCCACAGCTTGATGAAATTCTGGGTTATATGGCCGATGAGCTTCGTGAAGAAATCGAACTGGTTAAAGGTGCCAGCCATGAATTTGATTTAGCAGCGTATCAAAAAGGCGAACTGACACCAGTGTTTTTTGGTTCTGGTATTAATAACTTTGGTGTCGGTGAGTTGCTCGATGCACTCAATGACTTTGCACCCTCACCAAAAGCGCGTCATACACAAAGCCGTGTAGTTGAGCCTGAAGAAGAAAAATTCACCGGTTTCGTTTTTAAAATTCAGGCGAACATGGATCCGGGGCATCGCGACCGTATAGCTTTTGTGCGTATCTGTTCTGGCACATATAAAAAAGGCATGAAAGTAAAACATGTACGTTTGGGCAAGGACATAAAATTGGCCGATGCGGTGACCTTTATGGCATCGGATCGTGAACATGTCGAGGAAGCCTATACCGGCGATATTATTGGTTTGCATAATCACGGCACCATGCGTATTGGCGATACCTTTACCATGGGAGAAGATCTGTCGTTTACCGGCATTCCTAATTTTGCGCCAGAATTATTTCGTCGTGCTCAGTTGAAAGATCCGTTAAAAATGAAAGCGCTGCAAAAAGGATTGATGCAATTGTGTGAGGAGGGCGCTACACAGCTCTACCGTCCACTACATAATAATGATTTGATTTTAGGCGCAGTGGGTGTGCTGCAGTTTGAAGTGGTTAAATACCGTTTGATGGATGAGTATAGTGTTGACTGTGACTTTGAAGCGGTAAATGTTACCACCGCGCGCTGGGTTGAGTGTGATGATGATAAAGAGCTAGCCAGGTTTAAGGCTCGCCAGACAACAAATCTGGCATTAGATCATGCGGGTGATCTGGCCTATATTGCGCCAACGCGGGTTAACCTTGATATGACCATTGAAAAATGGCCGAAGATAAAATTCCTTTCAACTCGTGAACATGGGATTTATAACTGATTTTTTTCCGCGAATAAACGCAAATGAAAAACTATTCATCGCAAATTAGGCACACCAAAATTGCTGTCATCCTGAGCGGTAGAGAAGGATCTTATCTTCGGTAGACTAATCGTTATACCTGTATATTGCTGTTTTATTCTAATGGTTTGCTGGTCTCGCCCCTCTGCTCACTTCAAAAATACGGTGAGATATTCGGCATAAGTCAGCACCACGCCACCCAGTAACATCAGCGTTGCGCGAACAGGGGGTTGATCCCATACTCGTAAATAGGCGCCGATACGCAGGCTCTCTAGTTGGTGGATGAGCTCCTGTCGTTCTGACGAGCTGGGCTCGTAGCTTATGTCTTCTTTCCTGTCGGCAGCCAGTTTTTCATCCTGCAGATTTCTTAATATCTCAGCCCGTGCTGATTGCGCGACAAAGTTCAGACGGACAACACTACCCAGGGCGATGATAAAGTTAAGACCGATGACGATCGCCAGTGCCTGCGGAAAATCCCAGTTATCAAAGTAGGTGCTGCGTGCCAGCATTAACAGCAGAATAATTATTACCGGAAAATAGATGAGGCGGGTTACATCACTGGTGCGTTCGCCGATCAGATGAACCTGAATCCAGGCCACGGCATGTGTGTCTGGTAACTTGAGGCGCTGCACAAATTCAAGTTTTCTGCTGTTACTCCAGTCGACCTTGTGTTTGTGCATGGAATCGACCCAGCAGATGCACAGTCTGGCGGCGTCAACAACGATAAACAGCAGTACCAGCATCGACAGTACACTGAATCCCAGGATGATTCTGTCGATGCCGCAGCTAAACCCGCCCCGGCATGGCGACGCGGGTGAGCCCAGCAGGGCAAACACAATCGAAGCGAAGGCGAAGTAGATCAGGATGTAGGCGATGGTGCGCAGGAAGCGTTGATCACCAGCGCCATACTCACCATAGGTTCGCCACATCTCGACCGCATCCTTGTTGTTGGGCACGCATGTTGAATCCCATTTATTGACTGAGAGTACGTGAAAATCTTTTTTTATGTGGCCGTAGATCAGTGCCCACCAGAACGTAATCAGTACACCCCAGACAGCGATTAACAACAGTGATTTTGTCGAACAAGGGTAACGGTAATGGGAAGGACGAATTTCATGACCGCGATCAGGATCGCGATCATGATCGCAGGAAGTACCTGGGTGCACTTGATTCTCTTCAGGTTTCGTACGGGGTGTCTGAGATTCTGTTTCAATGCCCGCCATAACTCATTGACGGTTACACCATCGTCACGGTCCTTTGAATCCTGCCAGAAATACCGGGTACCGAGGTCACTCCAGCTTTTATGCAAAATATGGATCACTGCCCAGATGAACACCAGCGATAACATCACGCCGAGTAATCGGATGTACTCAGCCGGCCAGATACTGGCACCGGCTAAAATCGCCAGCGGCTCTCCTGCAGTATTAAATTTTGATATCAGCATGGATAGTACTGTAAACACCAGCAGCATAGCGCTCAGCACGACAACCTGGCGTCCTGCCCTGGGTCTTAGCTGATGGAAAGCGAAAATACCAAGTATTGCTATGGTAACCAGTCCCAGAGATATCGCCGGTACAAAAGACTTTATCAACACATGGTTCCAGGTATGCGTGTTGTCTTCGTTATCTGCTAACGGTATCAGGGTTTGGCGACCGATCTCCATCAGCTGCGGGGGAATTTTTTCGTAGATGCTCTGCTGATCGAACGCCACATCAGCCTGCATTTTTCCATTGAATATTAGCCGTGTTGCCAGATATATAGAGGTCTGATAGCTATCGCGAAACGGCATGGTTGTCATCGCGATCTGCGGTGACAGGCTGAGGTCGTAGGTGGATGCGACGATCATGTTTCGCGTCCAGCTAAATTCAGCCGGATGTAATAGATGCGCATCGAGATCGGTAGTGGCAAATATGGCGCCGGGAAGTTCCGGACGCAAGGCGCGCAGGATCAGTAACTTGTCATAGACGTCGCTACCCAGTAACACCACGGCACGTACGCCGTGGCCGGATTCCAGACGCCATTCACGGTCTTTGTTCTTTATGTCAGCAGCCAGCCGCCTGAGATAGTCAAACTGTCCCGATCCAATCGGGCGGCGCATTGTCGTTTCATCAATCGATGGAGCACGGCCATTAGTTTTTTGCTGATTACTGCGTTGTGGCTGATTTGCCTTATTTTGTTCACCAGCGATGCTGCCATCCATGCCCCGTTGGTAGCTGTACTTCACCAGGTTTTTTTCTCCACAGCCCTTTTTACAAAAGTGCCTGATAAACGATCGTGGCAGCGATCTGCCAAAATAGGTATCCCATTCGGATATCACCACCACATAATCTTTTTCGCTGCCTATCGATCGCTTATCAATCAATTCTGTCACCAGTTTTTTTATCAGGGCATCATCGCTTTGAATGGTCCGAAGAAAATGTATATTGGTTAATCTTTTATTGTCTGCATGACACAGTCTACTATCGGAAATCTTATGTTGTAGTTGTGCCAGCGGTGAAAAATTATTCTGTCTGGCACTTTTATCTTTTGTTCGTATCAGATCAGAATCATCGACTGTCGCAGTGGAGGAGATAATATTGAACTCCGATAGCGCAGAAGAGCATCGTAACCATTTATAGGTTTCAGTTTCTGTTTCTGTTGCTGTATCGGTGATTGTTACCAGGTTGCGTAAAGCATCGGAGCGCCCGGGGCCGAGCAAGGTGGCACGCAAAGTAATATCGGTTGGAACAGTTTCGGGTAACAGGTATTTTAGGAAAGCTGTGTATCTTTCTAACGGCGAATCAACAAATTGGGATTCGTTTAGCCAGAGAACAAGTACCTGATGTTGCCCATCAGGTTCAGCCATCGGCCCTTCGTAATCATACCATTCATAGGGAATGGGATAACATTCTTTTGAAGGGGCGTTGCTGATCTTATCTTCGGGAAAGCAGGTAGTAACGTCCGAGTTGATCGTTGGTCGGTAGAATACGTTTAGCATCTCCGGGTTGCGCGGTACAAAATGTTCTTCGTTGAGTGCTGATAACACTGCATAACGACGACGGCGACGGCGCTCCTCAATTTCTGCGTAGGAACCGGGCGTCACCATGACCATTAACAGACTTATTTCGGTGTTACTGTCACTCTTTTGCAGTTCTTCGATTATCTTTGAGCGCGGGTCGTTTTCATCGGTAGTGGTGGCAGTGCCAGACTTGATCGCCTGTTCGTGTTTGTGAACGGCTTTAAAGGGATCCTGCCAGAGTCTTGCCGGTACCTGTTGCGCGAGCTGGTGTTCATACCAGCCACTCTGCTCACTGCTCGGGCGTACGCTTTCGAGCGGTGCACCCTTCCATAAGAAGGTGCCAAGTGCGGCCAAAATTAAAAAACCGCCTAGCGTAAAGCCGGTATTTCCTGGTTGTGGTAATTGTGCCATGGCGTCAACTCTCCCTTTAGATCATTCATGACAAGCATAACTACTATCTATTCTGCAAAAATTCGCGCGTAATACAAGGCAGTAAGCGCAGATAGAGTGCATTTTTTAAGAATTTTATTTTTTATTCACACTGTTTACCTCGTTAAAACAAGTCTTGCTAAAGTGGGCAGGCGTATTATTCACCTGCGTGGGGGGGCGTGTCAAAATTAAAGGAGACGGAAGGATTAACAATGACCAATTACAGTACGTGGTTAAAAAATAATCCCACCATCACTTTAACGCCAAATATACTATTGCGAAAATATCTCTTTAAAGAATTCTAAATTTTTCTGCCACGAATCTTTATCTGCTGCGGCATTGTATTCCAGCGGCAAAGAAAACTTTTTACCGGTTGCATCCGCATCGGGGTTGGTGAAGCTATGTTTGGCTCCCGCATAGTTTATAAATTTAAAATCAACACCGGCATTTTTCATTTCTGTTTTTAGTGCTGTTATTTGTTCTGCTTTTACAAAAGGATCAGCCTCACCGTTAAACACTCTGATACGAGTTTTAATCTCACCCTTCTTTGCAGGGTTTTTAGTCGCAATACTACCGTGGAAACTGGATACACCTTTTAACTCAACACCCATGCGTGCCATATTTAAAACAACGCCGCCACCGAAGCAGTAACCCATCGCTGCCAGTTTATCGGCTTCGACATTGTCCTGTGCTTTGAGTGTATCCATCGCAGCGATAAAACGGGCTTTGGCTAATGGCATATTTCCGGCTACTGCACTGGAGAATTTACCCGCATCATCAGGGTGTTCCGCGTTTTTTCTATCACCATACATATCTACTGCAAATGCCACATAGCCTTCTTTTGCCAGCATTTTGGCTTTATCGCGTGCGTGTTTATTGTGTCCCCACCATTCATGAACAATCAGCACACCGGGACGTTTGCCTTTAATGTCATCATCATAAGCCAGCATACCTTTCATGATGGTATCCCCCTGTTTGTAATCAATTTCTTTGCTGATGATTTCAGCATGGGCAGCGGTGGTCGATTAGCAGGCTTAATAGTATTAGCAGTGTCTTCAGATTCATTTTGACATCTCCATATTAAAGTGATTGGTAATTGCAATATTACTCTTTATTTTCGTGAACTGAAACTTTAGAGGTAGTGGGTATTCGCGCCAACGGGCGGAGAACAAGAATAGGGGACAGCCACGTTTTTCTTGGAATTATCACGGTATGTGGAATTAAATCCTATCAGAGCACATATGATTAAAACCTCGATGAATGGAAATGGAGCAGCTACAAAGCCATGATTGGTGAAGTACCACGGCACCATAAAAGAAAAATACCGAAGTCGCTTGAATATTACGAAAGAAAATACAAGAATCAAAAACTAGCAATCTATAAAGCATACTTATCCGGAGATTATACTTTAAAAGAGATAGGTGATCATTTCCAAAAACATTACTCAACAATCAGTCGAATAGTTAAAGATAATGAATAGAAATGTGGCGTGGAAAGACCTGACACAACGCTCGACCCGCGCTCTGGTGCATGATATTAACTTCAACCAAATATGGGAACAGAATAAAACTGATATAGATTTATAAAAGCTCAGCGAAGAGCTGGCAACGTTACGGGAAGCGTTAACACCAGATGCTAAACAAGCTGAGCAATTTGCTGAATTAGCAAACATCTCGACTGCTGAAAGCGAGGCTAAAGAAGGGAGAGGTGCGAAGGCATTAGAAGCGATGTCAAAAATAGGTACGTGGGGATTAGGTGTCGCTGAAAAAATTGGCGTGAGTTTGGTTGCTACATATATTAAAACAACAATGGGACTATAGTCCCGGTTCGAGCCCTTCCAGGTTCAATAAATGTTTCTCGATTTAGATATACATCTTAATGACAAAAGCATAATCATTCTTTATGATTGATTATTCAACAATAAGGAGAGAGTCGATGTCAAAAATAATTATTGGTATTCACGGGTTAGCAAATAAGCCCGCAGATGAAGTGCTAAAAAAAGGCTGGTCAGATGCAATGCGTGAAGGATTGAAAAAGAATGCCGGGATTAATATAACTGACAAATCTTTTAACTTCGAATCAGTATACTGGGCCGATGTAATGTATAAAAAACCGGATACTAAATATGATGGTTACAAAACTGCAAACAAAGGTGATATTAAGCGATATGAAGATGGATGGTTTGATACATTTAGGGCATGGTCGTCAGACAAGATTGATGATGTGGTAGATCCACTTAAAAACTGGCTTGATATTGATGTGGCTGCAAACGCGGTGTTAAAAAGCAAATTAAAAGACTTACATGCATACTACACAGATAAAACTATTCGTGAAAAACTTAGAGGTCGGTTTGAGAATGCGATTATAGATAACGTGAAGAAGGGTAACAGGATAATGGTAGTGTCTCATTCAATGGGGACTATCATTGCTTATGATGTTTTAAGAAAGTTAGGTAAGGAGAACAAAGATTTTTCTATAGAGCATTTTGTAACACTTGGCTCACCACTTGGGTTGCGGCGTTTTTCAAGTGAGTTGTCGCCTAAAGTTAAAATTTATGCCGCCTTTTTTTCCACAAGACCCGGTTCTTGTTTTTCTGGATTGAGATAAACCTTGGCTGCTGGTTTCCAGTTTCTTATTTCACCACTCCAGCGTTCCGGCTTTCTTAATTTTGCTTGTTCGTATACCCGCTTTCGTTTTGCCAGTATCTCAATATCTTCACCAGTATGACGCTGGACAGGTGTGACAAACCGGATGGCACTGTGCAGATGTTCAAAGTTATACCAATCAACAAAGCCCTGTACCCAAACCCGTGCAGATAACAGATTTGAAAAAGGTTTCTCAGGATACTCCGGTCTGTATTTTAAGGTACGGAACAGTGATTCAGAATAGGGATTATCATTACTCACTGATGGTCTGCTAAATGAAGGGACCACACCAAGCTCCTGCAGGGTTGCCAGCATTGTTGCCCCCTTCATTGGGCTACCGTTATCTGAGTGTAGCGTCACCTGATTAGGCATGATTCCTTCACGCTGGCAGATGTCTGTCATCAGAGAGCTTGCCAGGGTACTGGATTCTTCCTCATGTACTTGCCAGCCAACAATCTTTCGACTGTATATATCCATGACCAGGTACAGGTATAAAAAGATGCCTTTTACCTGTGTCGGCAAATAGGTGATATCCCAGGTGAAAATCTGATTAGGTCCTGTTGCCGTTAAAGCACGTGGCTTTTTAATCTGCCTGTCGGGTTTTGCCTTTTGTCGATGATGCTGTTGGTTAGCCTCCTTTAATACACGATAGAATGTTGATTCTGAGGCAATATAAACCCCTTTATCAGCTAGTTTTGGAACAATCTTACCTGGTGGCAGGTCTGCGTATTCTGGCTTGTTAGCCGTCTGGATAAGGCGTTGTTTCTCCATCGCTGTTAGTTTGTTGGCAGGCTCATGTTTAGCATCAATACGGCCATCCTGTGCATTACCATCCTGCTTCCACCTTTGTAAGGTTTTGGCGCTAATACCCATGATTTCACAAGCCATGGACTGACGGGCACCCGATGCACGGGACTCATTAACCAACTCAATGACTTCGGCTCTTTCGCTGCTCATTGTAAGTCGTCCTCGTCGCTTCCCCAGATCACGTTTACTTTTTTTTGCAGCACTAATAATGCCGCTGTTTCAGCCAGTGCTTTTTCTTTACGGTTCAGGTCCTTCTTTAAGGTCTTGTTCTCCTTCTTCAACTGTTTTATTTGTGTTTGTGATTTCACTTTGCTTACTGATGAATGACCATTGGCAAAATCTTCTTTCCACTGCATAACATGATGAGAATAAACACCTTGTTCACGGCAATAGGCATTCATCTTTTCTTCATCCAAAGAAGCGCATGCTATGACCATATTTAGTCTTTCTTCCAAGCTCCAGTCTTGCGGTCTTTTCTCTTTTGTCATCATAAAAGGATTAACACTTTCTAATTCATGTTTTCTTGATTTTGACATCCATGTCCCTAAGGTTGAATAGCCAACTCCAAGACTATCAGCGATCTCTTGTAAACTTGTCTGTGGTGACCGGCTCAAGGCCTTTTCCACTGCTTGTATTTTAAATGATTGTGTATGTCTTATACCCATTTTGTTTTCCTCTAATAAAAATTAGAGGCGACAACTATCCTGACACAGGGGGGGTTGTCTCATGTTAAGTACATGATCAACAAAGAGAATCACCTGGTACGCACGCCAAGTATTGTGAAAAAGTGGTCTAATCTAGCAGATAGGAGAGACCCTGTAGCTGCAGATACGCACCTCTCGGATGACTATCAGGCTAACGATTACGATGTCAAAGTAGGCGATGACCTTGTTATTAACGATTGGGGAGGCATACACCATAAATCATATGGCTACCTGAGAACGCCTGAGTTTACGGATTTGCTTAAGAAATACGTATAAAACTAAATGGGCTACTGAATCGATGGGGCAATGCCTCATCGATTTTCGTTATGTTGGGCAATAATCCTGGTTTTAAAATCCAATGAATGGTGGAGTTTTATTCAGGCTCTAATCAAGCCTAGTAACCCAAACTTGAACTGATAGTTACCCGTTTTTACAGCTTGACTTTTAGTTTAGATTTGAGCGACTACAGCTAATTTTTACAAACGACGGGTCCCCACAAAACCTTCTCAAATCCACATATCCCGCCACTCTCTATTTTTTAGAGTGTCCCCTAGCACTATATTCGAGTATCCGGATACTCGGATAGATATTTATGGGAACAGAAAAATTTGTGAACAAAAAGCAAAGCCTCATTAATAAGAAAAAATCCTTAGGTGAAGTACCACGGCTCCATAAAAGAAAAATACCGAAGTCGCTTGAATATTACGAAAGAAAATACAAGAATCAAAAACTAGCAATCTATAAAGCATACTTATCCGGAGGTTATACTTTAAAAGAGATAGGTGATCATTTCCTAAAACATTACTCAACAATCAGTCGAATAGTTAAAGATAATGAATAGAAATGTGGCATGGAAAGACCTGCCCCCGTGTTCTTGTTTCACTCCTCTTGTTGACTTTTAGGGGGCGTCCATATATGTCTTTGTTTGTCTTCAGAGTACAAATTCACTAAGCTGGAGCCAAATGATTTTGTGGGTATTCGTATCACCCCGTATTATCACCCTCTCTCATCCTCCCTCAATTAGTCGGGTTTATTACTTCTATATTTTCTTCTGTTAGTAGTATGTTATCGATAGCTGTGGGGCCAAAAGTAATTGACTGACCACTATCATAAGGCTGGCCTATCATTTCTATGCTCTCTTCAGGTACCTCATCATTTACAGCCAGAGGTCCAAAAGAAATTAACTGGCCGTTATCATAGGAAGGCGGGGATATTTCCAGCAAATTCTCATCAGCTAATTTATCATCGACAGGTATAGGCCCAAAAGTAATTGACTGGCCATCATCATTGACCACATTTTTATTAAAACCATCCATCTCGTTAATATTTTCCTGATCTTGCTCATATGTATTAACGGATTTATAGGCGTCATTATTATGACCTGAATCTTGCGCAAGATAATCTACAAACTTGCTATCATATACAATCTCTTCTATTACTTGAGGCGTTGTTTTTCTTGATAGTCGATTATTTATGTATGAAATTTCTGGAGGCTTTAATTTATTTATAGATATATCACTATAATCAAACAAAAACAACCCACTACTCGACCATTTATATATTATAAATAAAGCAAAAAAAACCAGAACCAAAAAAGAATATCTTGTTCTGGCTTTATATTTTTTCACTATCGAAACTTTTCTAATACTTTACAACAATGGGTGTTATTTAGTGTAACTAATAGTGCATCCGTATACTCCGCCATCGCTCCCTAAGGTTTCGAAAGCACTACCTGTTGCAGAAAAATCTACTGCTATGCTGTAAGCAAATGTACTATTGTTAATAATATTTTGACCTGGGGTTGTGGTGGTAGTATCTGTGAGTGTTTGTATGCTTGTAGAATCAACAGAACCAGCTGTGGAGAATATTATTTCATTGATACCAGTTGTTAAATTGATCCTGTTAAATTTTCCAGTAAGTTGATTGGAAGGATAATTGTCTAAAAAAACACAAGTTAATGCTGTTATAGTTACCCCATCAGGAATTTGCACCGGAGCCACAGCATCACATAATATATTACCTGCTGTACCAGCTGGAACTAAATTATAATAGCCATATTGACCATTAGCAATTTTAGACCAGATGCAACCTGCTCCAGCAATAAAGCCATGGTTCTCATCAGTAAAAGCTTTTGAACTTACAGATAATGCGCCAGATTCCAATGAGGTTAACCTGGTATCATTATCATTAACTGCCGTTTTAATATTATCCATTTTTTCAGCAGTCAGAGTATCACCTGCTGTGTAGGTATCGGTAATATCTCCTGCAAAAACAAGCTGGCTAGATAAGTGCCAGTGTGATAACGGTTGTAAAAATGATGCTGTATTTCATGATTTTCTCCTTACTGCATGTCTGATTCTTGGTGTGCACCGGGCACGTATTATCTGTACGGTTAAATATTCCTGGTTAAAATTATTTAATAAGTTCTATGGTGTTTTTACATTAACCTAATGTACAGCCACCAATAACTGAAGTATCAAGAATACAATCACTGATATCTGGTACTAATGGATCAGTGCCGTTTATTATTTCAGTTAAATTGTTAATTCCATCATTATCGTCATCGTAGCTGGCTGTTTCGTAATCTGTGTCGGCAAATGAAAGGCTGGCATCACCCGCTGATAAATCAACGGTACTGGTTACTGTAGCTAAAGTGATGGTATCAACACCGTCTGTAAATTCAAATTCAATTAACAAAGTATGGATTGACCTGCTCAAGTCTGTGATAGATATGCTAGCGCTTACCGTACTTACAGTACTTACCGTGCTAGTGCTCAACGTGCTTGTAGTACTATCAATGGTCAGTTGGATCCGTGTGCCTTCATCGATCGTGATCCATACCAGTAGATTGCCGTCTGTTGTACTCAGATCAAGCTCCAGGGTGGCTTGAATGGAAAGCGTCGCACTTGGGACAAGTGGGTCGCTACCGTTTATTATTTCATCTAAATTGCTAATTTCATCATTATCGTCATCATAGCTGGCTATTTCGTAATCTGTGATCGTCAAATGAAAGGCTGGCATCACCCGCTGATAAATCAACAGTACTCGTTGCCGTAGCTAAAGTGATGGTATCAACACCGTCTGTAAATTCAAATTCAATCTGAACGGTATGTATTGACCTGCTTAAGCCGGGGATAGATGTACTTGCCGTGCCTCCTGCTACGCTGTCAATGGTCATTTGGGCTGCGTGCACCATCTATTGTGATCCATGCCAATAAACTAGCATCTGGATCTGTTGTATTCAGCGCAAGTTTCTGGATAAATTGAGGAATTTCTGTCACTGTTTCATGCTGTTGCTGACTGTATCATCGTTGCTGACTACAGGCTGATAAAACGAGTATAAAACAGGCGCTGAAAATCAGTTTCAAAAATTTTGTTATGTTATGCCTATCGTACATATTCATACTCCATTCTCTTTTTATGCTGGCGTTTATTGTGTTGGATCACTGGCATTTATATTTAAAGTTGCTGTGGAGGGTGGTGCTATCACCATCACCACCACTACCGCCAGCGGCGGCGAGCTACACCTGCGGCCAGTACACCTAAGCCTATCCATAACCATGTATTGGATGATTCATCTTTAGATGTTAGGGTGGTATGACGTGTCCTGATGCCACACTAGTAGCGTCTCCATTAGTCATTTTTACACTGAATGTTTCGGCTGAATGACCAGCATTTGTTACCTGATTTGTCTATCGCCTCAACATAGTATTCCACGCCGGGGGCTTTGATTTTATCCGACTTAATCGTTGCATGGTAATCATTAGTGCTAACGATCTTATCCATGGTCATGCGTTCGTATTTTTTAGTGTGGATAGTTCTATATACGAGGGTAACCTGCTTAACACCAACATTGTCGGTAACGGATACAGTGATTTGATGATCTGCGCCTTTCTTTACTGTCTTAATATAGTTTTCTTCATGTGAGATTTTTGGTTTAATCCGATCATCAGGCGGTAAAGTAAGCTGGCTGACTCTTATTAGCGGAGCGGATGATTTGTTACCTGCTTTGTCTATCGCCTCAACATAGTATTCCACGCCGGGTGCTTTGATTTTATCTGACTTAATCGTTGCACGGTAATCATTAGTGTTAACGATGTTATCCATGGTCATGCGTTCGTATTTATTATAGTGTCGATAGTTCTATATACGAGGGTAACCTGCTTAACACCAACATTGTCGGTAACGGATACAGTGATTTGAACATCTGCGCCTTTCTTTACCGTCTTAATATATTTTTCCTGTAATATTTCAGGTTCAGTCTTATCACCGGACGGTAAAGGCAACAGGACTTGTCCTCTTATTAACGGAGAGTAAACCAATGTTTGACAGAGAATAATAATCAGGCTTTTACGTAAAATATTTTTTAACATTTATTTTTACCTGCCAAGCGTGTTAAACGAGAAACCCATCGTTACATTTTGCATAAAAATAAAATAAGATTCCTTGATTCTTGTCATAAACTATAAATATAAAATGAGAGCCTTGCACGAAACGAACAAAAGCTAAGCCAAAATGAGAAAATTGCACTTAAACTAAAAGAAAAATAGTACGTCCTGTAAGAACCTGAAAAAACGCAGTTTGGCCGATACCTTCGTTGAAGTGCATAGTGTAGTGCGATAGAAGAACTTGATGATGTTCATGCGTTAATTAACTGGAACAAAAAAATCACCATAACACCCTTCAATGTCAACTGTAAGGCCTGCCTCTTCAGTACGCTGCTGATGATTGAAGTTCTGACTGTGAGTGTATCCTGACCACAAAGAAAGGCGTGGTGTACAAAACGAGAAACACAATGGTAACAGGGAGTGGTATCAAGAGACATCAATGACTTCCCTGATTCTGGCATAGAGCAGTCCTTAGCTGATTGTTTTCATGAAGTGCCAAACTTGGTAAGCTAGTGTCAATTGATTTTATGGGTGTCTGTAATTACCCACTGATTACCATATGCTCTTGCTATTCAGCTGGTTCAAGATTGGATCTGCCGGGAAAAACCGTCAGATACTTCTTCTAACCGCACTAACCTTGATATAGAACACAAAGGATAAATTATGTTGGACTTACTGTCCCAATTAAGTAATACACCTGTACCAAACGTGCTGGTCATCGCTGGTATAGTGTTCTTATTATTAGCTGTTGCCGGAAAGGTAGGTGCGAACTTATCGGTACCGCCCAACAGACAAAAAACAGCAGCATTGGTTGGAACAATCCTGCTAATCAGCGGTATCGCCATATTTATGGCGCCACCTGGTCCGAATCCAGTCGAAAATACGCCCCCAACGCCACCGATAAACCCGCAGGACGATAATAACTTCATGACAGAGGACAGCATAAAACTGACCATCGAGAAAGCATCTCAACATGAGGTAAGAGCCAAACGGACTTTCAACACAACTACCTTAAAGATGTTCTACGAGGGAGAAGCTTTGAGGAGTGTGCTGGCGGCAATCAAGTTCCTCGAGAAATATGGAGAGTTTCGAGAATGTAAGGTCAGCAGGCAGTATCATAATATCGATATTGATAAACGTAAACGCCAGGCAGATATAGATATGACTGAAGCCTGGAATTGCGCGTCCTACTCTGTCGAGAATGGAAATTGCTTAGCTCAGTATGCATCTACCATTAACAGCCGAGAAACTGTTCTCTTGAAGCTAAGAGCATCTGGATGGATGGTTAACACAATAAAGTTTGCTGAAGCTAACAAGCGTGAGAAATTTGTAAAATGCACTAAGAGTTGGCCAGCTAATATAAAATTTCAACAACAATTAAAGGGGTACCCCTAAGCCGGATGGTACATCAAGGCACGCTCGTATTGGCAGTGCCAGCTAATTCAGGTATCCTGAGTGTTTTTCTCGGGGCAAACGAATAAGAGCGGCCTTTTACAAACACGTCCCGTGTTTTGCCTTTACTCCAGGTATCCATGGTTTCCGCCCTTTGGGTCGTGTAGGCAACACACGTTCTAATTCGAAGCTGTCGAATTAGTCGGCCAGCAAAAAAGCAGCTATTCAATTTTATTCAAGACAAATTAGCCTGGTTACTTTTTTAAACTGTTGACTAAATTTGCCTGGAACAAATTTGAGCGAGCTTTGCTCGGCCCACAGGGTGAATAAAATGGATGTAATTCACAAAAGAGTAACTCGCCAGCGGGGCGAGACCCGCAATGTTTATGTTAAAATAAGTCGTAGATGCATTAACACCAGGTCTGTCAATTCAAAGATCTCTCGGTAATTGCTCCGTGCATTACACTACTAAGTTACATCCATGTAACGATCCCTTTGGTCGAGATGACGGATGAATGTTTAAAACTCAGCCGCTTCTACTTCACTATAAGCCTGCGCGCCATGTGGACCAATTTCATCTTCGTAACCTGACCAGTCCTTATATGCGGCGGTTGTTTCTCTTGTGATAGTAATGACGTCACTGCTATCAAGGTCTTCATTAAAGGCTTTTTGTGCAGCCTGATAGACCAGTGTTAAATAATCCAGGTATACTTTGACCATTTTTTTGTCGCCAGTTGGCCCATGCCCTGGTACGAATATTTTCGCATCATTATCAAGTATTGTTCTGATAGTCGATATATTGCCCTGAAAGTTGCCATCAGATGCTCTGGGTAAACGTAGTGCTAATACATTATCGCCGAGAAATAATACGGAGTTTTCTACCACTTCGATCATTATGTCTGTTTTTGTGTGAGCAATGCCATAGTGATGAATTTTAAATTGCGTATCACCAACTGTAATGACATCAGTATTGTTTACTGTGCTGTCAGGAGCGACAACGATGGTGCCTTTGCTGGCGCCTTCGGTCATGCTGTCCATTATATTAACCCAGTTATCACCTTCACCATTTTTGATTTCAGCCAGCATCTGCGGATGGCCGTAAATTTTGACTTCCGGATAGGCTGCTTTAATCGCCTGATTTCCCAACCAGTGATCACCGTGAATGTGAGTGTTGAATACGGCCACGACGGGTAACTTGTTTATCTTTTTAATTTCAGCCAGCACATGCTCACCAACTTTTACCGTTGAGCCTGGGTCAATAATAACCAGGCCTGCTGTGGTTTTGACAACAGCCGGATTATTCATAAAGCCTTTGTTTTCAGGGTTGGGTAATTCACGCGGGCCATGCATTACCCAGGTGTTTTCTGCTACTTTCTCAAAAGCGTAAGGGAAGTCGCTTGCTTGTGTGCCTGCTTGTGTAGTGCCTGCAGTTGTAGAACTAGTTGTTTGTGCGCTGGCTGGTGATGTTGTTTTATCAGCTGTGTTGTTACCTGGTGCTGTATAAGCCGTTAGCGTCCAGGCCATTAGTACAGCAGGTAAAAACAATGCGCTAACTGATTTTATAATAGATTTTGTTTGCTGGTTCATAGTTTGATTCCTGTGGTTAATAATCAGGGGCTGCTTAGTTATTTAGAATAAGCAGGGTCATTGCGATAGCGGCAGGCAGTGCCTGTAAAAATAAGATAGAGCGTTTTGCAGTTAATGCGCCGTATATGCCTGCGATTATAATACAGCTAAGGAAAAATACGAGTGTTTCAAAACCGTCGGTGCTGACCAGGCCCCATAGTAGTCCTGCTGCCAGGAAGCCGTTATATAATCCCTGGTTTGCCGCCAGAGCGGCTGATTGTCTGGCGTATTCTTCTTTTAAGCCAAAGGTTTTTCGTCCGAAAGGGGTATTCCATAAAAACATTTCCAGTACCAGAAATAGCACATGTAAAATAATAACAATGCTTATGGCAACAGTCGTTAAAATACTCATGGTTTTTCCTTGAAGGCGATTTTTATTCAGGCAGTTAGTTTTTTTAATTTTTCCTGCATTTCTTTGTAACCGATTTCCCGCAGTTTTTTAATATTATTTTTCGGCACCTGTTCAATATTCGGGTAGGTAGCGATGGCTTTTGCAAGACTACTTTCTCTTATCAGGTGTAACATCGGGTAGGGCGAGCGGTTGCTGAAATTACTGGCATCATTTTCTGTGCTGTCTGCAAAACGATAGTCTGGATGAAAACTGGCGACCTGGTAGGTACCTGCGTAATTTAAATCTTCCAGTAAGTAATTAGCGAAATACAGTAGATCGAGGTAGCTCCCTGTGTCGGGATAACTGTCGAAATTCTGATATGCATCAGGGTAGATTAACAGGCTTGTTTCTATATCTACTGACTGATCAAGTCTGCTAAAGCAGTCTGCCAGCTGTTGTAAATGTTGTTCTGTTGAGTCACCGGTGTTTACGGTATATTCAATAGCATTATTCTGGAATGGCTGTGAGGCAAAAGGGCAGAGATTTAAACCTATCACAATTTCCTCTACCCAGCTTTTTGTTTGCTGAATAACAGTTTGATTTGTATTACTCACGATGGTTTTTGCTTGAAAATGAAAGCGGGAAAATTAATGCAAATCGAGCTTTGCCAGTTCACTCAGTATTTGCGTGATTAACGATTCACCCTGTGGGCCCATACGTGTACAGAGTTTGTCGACATTACGTTCACCATCAATCATATCTTTCAGCACTGCACTGAGACTTGCCATATCACCACCGGCATTGGACATTTGTTCCGCCATTGCGCCTAATATTGAAAGTGAGTTGTGATTACCTCGCCGTGCTTCATCGATTAGCCGGGCAAACATGGGTGCTGCCTGTGTAGCATCGCCAGTTTGTTCTGCTTTCGGTAAGTTTTCCGGGTTTTGTAATCCACGTAAAATACTATCAACAATAACAGCATCTTCTTCATCAAGGCCATTTAACAGCGCCTGGTCTCGACTGCCTGCAACAATTTTGTTAATAACATTGACCAGGTCCTGCCAGCCATTTTGTGCAGACTGCTGTAATACCTGTTCTAAGTGCGGTTTTAATTCCGGGTTATGAATGGTTTGTACCACGGCCAGTACCAGGCTGGCATGGGTTTGAAGAATCTGGTCTGTTTTTTCTGAAATAGCCATGGCATTTAATCCGAAGTTATTTGTTGCATGAGGATACCTTAAATACAGTTGGCAGTCATTAGTTGGCAGTAAAAGCAAAAAACTGTTTTTCGCTTTTAACTTATAACTGCATACTGCAAACTGATAACTTTTTTATAACTTTTTAATCTTGTCAGCCTGTTCTTTCAGCTGCTCTATGGCCTTCGTCATTTCAGCCAGCCGGACGCGTTCTTTTTCAACAACGGCTGCCGGTGCTTTATCAATAAAGTTTTTGTTTACCAGTTTGGCAGTGGTTTTATCAACGTTTATCTGTATCTTGTTGATTTCTTTTTCCAGGCGGGCAAGTTCTGCATCTTTATCGATAAGGCCGGCAAGTGGAATCAGGATTTTCATTTCCCCGACCAGGGCGGTGGCTGATTCAGGCGCTTCATCGGTGCTTTCTAACCACTCACTTTTTTCCAGCCTGGACAGTGATTCAATAAATGACTGGTTATTGTTATAAAGTCTTTTATCCTTATCTGAAGCATTCTGTAACAGTAAAGATAAAGGTTTGCCGGGTGGGATATCCATTTCAGAACGGATACGGCGTACACCGCTGATAAAGGTTTTCACCCATTCCAGTTCCTCTTCAGCTTGATCATCAATCTTGCTGTTATCAGACTCAGGGTAGGGCTGCAGCATTATGGTATCACCGGTTTTACCGGCTAACGGCGCAACATATTGCCAGCATTCTTCGGTGATAAAGGGGATGATGGGGTGGTTCAAACGTAAAATAGTTTCCAGTACACGTACTAATGTACGACGTGTGCCGCGTTGTGCATTTTCAGGTGTTTTTTCGTTAAATAAAACCGGTTTGGATAATTCCAGGTACCAGTCGCAGTAATCTTCCCAGACAAAAGAGTACAGGTCTTGTGCTATCAGATCGATACGAGAGTTGATATTGTGTTGTTCGATGCGCTCTTCAACGCGTTGTAAGCGTGAAATAATCCAGCGGTCAGCCAGAGAATAAACAACATCAGGATTATCTGAACCATTCTCTAATAAACCGGTGTCTTTGTCCTCAGCCTGCATTAACACATAACGTGTGGCATTCCATAACTTGTTACAGAAGTTGCGATAACCTTCAATACGGCCGGGTGAGAATACGACATCACGACCGGTGGTGGCCAATGCGGCAAAGGTAAAGCGCATGGCGTCGGTGCCGAAGGCGGGAATACCGTCCGGCAGGCTTTTACGTGTGAGTTTTTCGATACGCTCTATCAAGTGTGGCTGCATGACTGCCTGCGTGCGTTTTTTGACTAAAGATTCAAGGTCGATACCATCAATAACATCAATCGGGTCAATCACATTACCTTTGGATTTTGACATTTTCTGGCCTTCACCGTCACGTACCAGGCCATGTACATAAACTTCACGGAAAGGCACATCACCCATGAATTTCAGGCCCATCATAATCATGCGCGCGACCCAGAAGAAAATAATATCAAAGCCGGTTACCAGTACGTTGGTGGGATAATATTTTTCCAGTTCAGCAGTTTTTTCTGGCCAGCCTAATGTTGAAAATGGCCACAACGCAGAGGAAAACCAGGTGTCTAAAACGTCTTCATCCTGGATTAGTGGGTAATCATCAGGCAGCTTATTTTTGCTGCGAACATCGTTTATGTCGTAACCAACATATACATTGCCCTGGTCGTCATACCACGCAGGGATACGGTGCCCCCACCAGATCTGGCGTGAAATACACCAGTCTTCGATATTATTCATCCACTCAAAATAAGTGTTTTTCCAGTTATCAGGCACAAATTTTATATCGCCGTCTTCTACCGCTTTTATCGCCGGTTTTGCGAGGGGGCCAACTTTGACATACCACTGATCGGTTAAGAAGGGTTCGATAACCGCATTTGAGCGGTCACCTCGTGGCACCATCAGTTTATGATCGTCGACTTTTTCCAGTAGACCGGCAGCCTCCAGGTCAGCAACAATTTTCTTCCGCGCTGCAAAACGATCCAGACCGATATAAGCCTGTGGAATAATATTGTTAATATCATCTTTGTTATCTCGAATCTCTGCATTATTGGTGAAAATGTTGATTAAACCACCATTGGGCAATTCACGGACTTCGGTTTTATTTTTGTGGCGAGTCCATACCTGGTAGTCATTAAAATCATGTGCCGGGGTGATTTTTACACAACCGGTTCCAAATTCAGGGTCGACATATTCGTCGGCAATAACAGGAATTTTGCGTCCTGTCAGTGGCAGTTCCAGGAATTCACCTAATAAGTAGGAGTAGCGTTCATCGGACGGGTGTACCGCGACAGCAAAGTCGCCTAACAGGGTTTCAGGGCGGGTAGTGGCAACCACAATATAACCAGCACCATTACTGCGCGGGTAGCGCATGTGCCACATGTGACCAGATTCTTCTTTGGACAGTACTTCTAAATCTGAGACTGCGGTATGTAAAACAGGGTCCCAGTTAACCAGTCGCTTACCGCGATATATCAATCCTTCCTCGTAAAGGCGAACAAATACTTCAGTTACCGCAGTCGATAAACCTTCATCCATGGTGAAACGTTCACGAGACCAGTCGAGTGAGGCGCCCATACGACGTAACTGTTTGGTAATGGTGTTACCGGAATGTTCTTTCCACTCCCAGATTTTTTCGGTGAATTTTTCACGGCCGTAATCGTGACGGGTTTTGCCTTCGGCATTGATCATGCGCTCAACGACCATCTGCGTGGCGATGCCGGCATGGTCTGTACCTACCTGCCACAATGTATCGTCGCCTTTCATGCGGTGATAACGTACCATGGCATCCATAATGGTATCCTGAAAGGCATGGCCCATATGCAAACGGCCAGTGACATTGGGTGGTGGGATCATGATGCAGAATTTTTCACGTTCTGCATCATGATCTGTACCTTCAATGGTTTGCTCGGCATTAAAATAGCCGTTGTTTTCCCAGATTGTGTACCATTTGTCTTCGATGGCTTGTGGATTGTAGGTTTTTTCCATTGCGGGCTCAGTTGACCAGATTCAAAACGAATAATTATACCGAAAACCCGGCAGGCTGTCCTAGCGCAGTACCCTGAGCTGAATAGAAGCTGTGATAAGCGCTAATAACTATCGATATCTGATGAGGGCGAAACTTCGCCTCGGATGATTTCTTCAGGTAGTTTGTCTTTTAGGGCCTGTTCAAGCAAAAGTCGTAATTGCTGTTCCAGTTCGGGCATCAGCTGTTTGATGATGTCATCGGTGACGGCTTGTAGTGAGGTTGCTGCTAAGCTATGTTGTTTTACTTCGACCTGCTGATTTATGGCAGACATGTTTATAGCTGGTGTCTCCATTTCAGCTTCATCAACTGCCGGATAGTCAATCAGCGCAGATTCAACCTTTTCTACTTCTTCTTCATCTTCAGATGCTTTTGCTGGACTATAAAGCGGAACATCGTCCTGGCGCAACGCTTCGCTGCTGCTCGCTACACCGCTTCGCTGCTCCTCGGCAATAGCTCCTTGTACTGCTATGCTATGGTCCATCCATGGAGATCTGTTTTGCTCTACTACCGTCTGACTCTGAGCATAACCGTTTTCATTGCTTATATTATCAATCGCGCCAATTTGAGGTTCCGCGACTGCACTAATCGTGTATTCAAAAATAGGAGTTGTGATTGCTGCCGCTTCAACTTCAAAAAAAGCAGGATCAATATCAGAATCTTCAGCGGCTAAATCGATATCTTCGCCTGCAAACAGATCCATGTTATTTTCTGTCGCATGAAATTCTGAATCAGATTCGTCATCAAGCGGTTCAGCGCTGCCAACACTGAGATCAACATCTCTTTTTTCGTTATCGCTACTCTCAATGATATCATCAAGAATGGGGATGTTTTTAGGATCGTAATCAGGCATAAATAGTTTATTTATTTAGCAGTTTACACAGCGATCAAGTACATATTGTGTCAACAGTCCGACTGGCCTACCGGTTGCACCTTTGTGGTGGCCACTTTTCCACGCCACACCTGCAATATCCAGATGTGCCCAGTGATATTTTTTGGTAAAACGCGACAGGAAGCAGGCAGCGGTTATGGTGCCTGCACCTTTGCCGCCGATGTTTGCCATATCAGCAAAATTACTTTTTAACTCTTCCTGGTAGTCGTCCCATAAAGGCAGTTGCCAGCAACGATCACCACTGCTTTGTCCGGCAGACAATAAATCATTGGCCAGTGGACTGTGGTTGCTAAGCAAGCCAGCAGGGTGTGAGCCTAAGGCAACAATGCAGGCACCGGTTAATGTGGCAATGTCGATCACCACATCCGGGTCGAATTTTTCGGCGTATGTTAAAGCATCACATAATATGAGTCGGCCCTCGGCATCCGTGTTTAATATCTCTATGGTCTGCCCCGACATACTGGTGACAATATCACCGGGTCGTGAAGCGATGCCATCGGGCATGTTTTCGACCGTTGGTATGATGCCAACAATGTTGATGGGCAACAATAGCTCTGCACAGGCGCTTATAACACCAATAACACTGGCGGCACCGCACATGTCATATTTCATTTCGTCCATGGCAGCACCCGGTTTCAGACTGATGCCACCTGAATCGAAGGTTACACCTTTGCCAACAAAAACAATGGGTGCCTGCTTTTTATCACCAGCCCGGTATTCAATGGTGATTAATTTAGCGGGCTCATGGCTACCTTTGGAAACGGACAGGAGTGAACCCATGCCAAGCTTTTCCATGTCCTTTTCTTCCAGTATTGTGGTTTTTACATCTTTATATTGTTTGGCCAATATTTCAGCCTGCTTTGCCAGGTAAGCAGGCGTGCAAATATTGCCTGGTAAATTACCCAGGTCTTTTGCCAGGTGAGTACCGGTAGAAATAGCCATGCCCTGACGGACTGCCTTTTCTCCCTGCATTAACTGGCCACGACCACTGACGCTGAAAATAAATTTTCTTAGCGGGCGACGGGTTTCTTTTTTCTCGGATTTGAGCTGGTTGAACTGATATAAGGTCTCCTCGATCGCTTCAATAGAGTGCTGGATTTTCCAGTTTATATCTTTATGTTTTACCGGTACTTCGGTGAGATAGGAGGCAATTTCGGTGGCACCGCTGGCCTGTAATCTTTTCACCATGGAGTGATTTATTTTATAAAAAGTTGTGACGTCAATATTTTTCTCTTTGCCGCAACCAATCAGTAAAATACGGTCGCATAATGTGTTTTCAATATTATGCAATAACAGGGTATTGTCTAAATCGCCTTCAATTTCACCGCGGCGGATCAGGGTAGAGATATAACCCTTACTGGCTTTATCAATAATTTTGGCAGAGGGTGAGAGCTTTCTTGATGCGTATACCGGAATGACAACACATCCGATACGTTGCTTTTCGGGATTGCCACTTTTGACTGTGTATTCCATGGGTGCTCCGTGATTATTATTTAATTCAACGAGGTAATCGTAAGTAGATAAGAGCAGATTGTATGCAATTTATAGCAGTGAGGGTAGTGGCATCGTTCGTTTTTTAGTTCATATTAACGTTATCTCATGATTTATTGTAGTTTACTTAACTTTTCAGGTTAAACTTCTTTCCATGATTAACTCTAACTCAGGTGAATTTTTTCAGTACAATAACAATGAAACTAACAATAATCGATAAATATATCGCTAAAGAATTACTGGCAGTATTTCTCTCCGTCTACTTTGTGCTGCTGATTATCGTGCTGAGTACAGAAATTGTGCATCTCTTAAGCTGGGTGACACAAGGTATTATTCCGATTACAGCATTTCTAGCTTATCTAATGAACAGCCTGTTTGAATTTAGTGTTATTTTGATACCGCTTAGTATGTTGATGGGTATAATGCTTGCTTTTGGTCGACTATATAGTGATAGTGAAATGGCGGCGATTATGTCAGCGGGCATTGGTCCGATGCAGTGGTATCGCCCGCTAATGTTAATCGCTATTCCGACAACACTTATTTTGTTTGTTTTGCTTGCCTATGTGCAACCGGTAATAAACTATCAACGCGCACTGCTCACTGCAGAAATTCTCAGTCAATCACAGCTTGATACATTATTAGTGGGTCAATTCAATCGTTCCAGCAAAGACGGAGCTGTATTATTTCTAGAATCAGGAGATGCAGATAACAACACAACTAATAATAATCATGTTAAAAATGTGTTTTTTCAGCAGCATCGTGAAGATACAAGTCATGTTGATTTAGCTAAAAGCACCAGCAGTTTTTATAACAAAGAAGGGCGTCGTTATATGATGATGCATAATGGTATGCATTATGTTGGTAATGCAGGTGATGCCGACTTTAAAATTATAAATTATAAAGACTACGGTATTCATATTGATAGAAAACAGGTTCAAGCGCATCAATCGGAAAAATCTAAAAATATTACCGAGCTTTGGCAGTCTACGGATCCAAAATACCAGGCTGAATTGCAATGGCGATTTACTATACCATTGGCAACGATTATCGTAGCATTCATGGCATTACCGCTAAGTCATACTAATCCGCGCAGCGGTCGTTATTCTAAACTTGCTGTTGCGTTGATTTTATATCTTCTGTATTCGAACCTTCTTGGCGTTGGAAAAACATGGATTGTGCAGGAAAAAGTGCCGGTGTGGATTGGCACATGGTGGGTACATATCATTGCAATTGTCTTTACTTTAATTTTGCTCAAGCATAAAGGTTATCTGAGTGGGATAAGTTTTAAGCACAGTCTTCTTAAAAAGGAGTCATCCGTTGGTTCTTGACCGATACATCGCAAAAACGGTGATCTCGGGCTGCATACTTGCCAGTTTTGTGGTGTTATCAATATTTGCTTTTGTTGATTTCATTGCGCAGTTAAGTGATGTTGGCAAGGGAGATTATGGTGCACTGCAGGCGGCTGTTTTTGTTTTATTACGTTTACCACAACGTTTATATGAACTGTCACCGTCAATATTGTTGCTTGGCAGCATTTTGTCTTTAGGAACGCTAGCTGCAAATTCTGAATTAATTGTGATGCGTGCATCCGGTGTTACCGTTATGCGTATTACCCGTTCGGTTTTGCAAACCGGGTTGTTCATTGCCATCATGGTTGCTTTGCTGGGTGAATATATTGTGCCATCTGCAACCAGATCTGCAAAAGCATACCGCGCTGAAGCAATAGAGAAAAAACTTATGGTGGGTGGTTCTAATGATATCTGGGCGCGTGATGGTAATCGATATGTCAATGTAAAAAAAATACTGCCTGACCAACAGTTGCGTCATGTACACCTTTATGAGCTGGATGAAAAACGGCAGTTAAATTCAATAACCTATGCAGAGCAGGCGCAATACCAGGAGCTAAACCGAGAATGGGTGTTGAACAATATTAAACGTTCAGAGATATCCACTTCTGGTGTACAAACCACATATGAACCAAAGCTAATACTAAAGCGACTTATTTTATTAGAACTTTTTTCTGTGCTGGAGCTTGAGTCTAATGATATGTCAGCAATGGAGTTACTGACATATAGCCAATATCTACAGAATAATAATCTGGACAGTAGCGAGTATTTTCTGGCATTCTGGATAAAAGTTTTTACGCCATTTACCTGTTTAGCAATGTTGATGATAGCAATGCCTATCGTGTTTGCGACGACACCACGTAGTGGTGGTGCTGGTCAGCGTATTATGCTGGCGATAATTATAGGTATTGTTTATTTTGTGATTAATCGTTCGGTGAATCACCTGGGGCTGGCCATGAATATTGCGCCTTTACTAAGTGCATTGGCGCCATTAATGCTGGTAACGATGATTAGTTTGTTTTTCTTGAGAAGAGTCAATTAAGGCACTTAAAAAGATTTTCACCACAGAGAACACAGAGGTCACAGAGGAAAAACTTTTTATTGTTAGCTGCCGCCTGCGGCGCAACTAACAATAAATCTTAAATGCTTTTCTCTGTGACCTCTGTGTTCTCTGTGGTGAAAATTTATCTTTTATAATGTTATTTTCGATTCCTTAAATCAATCAGCACCGTTTTGCTAATTAAATCATGCCAGCAACGATTTTTTTTATCAAAAAACGCCCATAAAAATCCCAGTCCAAACACACTCCAGGAAACGATTGCGCTAAAAAATCGAATGGCTGCTATTTTCCAGCCAATTGGTCTATTGCTGTTCTTTTCAGGGGCACAGCTTTGTAACTGTATACGCCAGGTTTTCATGCCCAGTGATTGACCGCCATGTATCCAGAACCATGCAAAGTACAGGTAACTAAGGCTAAAAATTAAAATAACAAAAATCGGGTAGAGAACATCACCCGGTTCAACAGCTTTTCCATTATTTAAAACAGTGGCAATTGCGGAAACGATAATGAGAATGGCAAGCAACAGAAAGCTGTCATAGAAAATCGCAAACAGGCGCCTGAATAAACCCGCATATCTAAGTTCTGTATTAGTTGACTCGGTCATATATGGTTAAAGGCATTAATTGAAGAGGATTATTTGCAGGTGTTAACTATTTCGAGATAACCATCACAAGTGACGCGTGACCGGTAATACATAATAACAGGAATCCTTGTGTTTGGTTAAGTTTGATATATGCTCATTTAAGGGTTGCATCCTGAGGATGCCTTTAACTATACGGTTTGTCAGAATTTTTTGCATGGCATTCATTAACACGGACTTTTAGCGAGAAGAAAACTATGAAACTTGAAAATAAAATTTTATCAATTGTCGCATTATCTGTACTTACTCAAGTTGCCTATGCCGTTCCATTTACCTTTGAAGGGCGATCACTAGGTATGGGCGGAGTTGCGACTGCAACAGCAGACATGGCAACGGCCGCATGGGCAAACCCGGCAATGCTGACCAATCAGCGGCCTGATGATGATTTTTCATTATTGATCGGTATCGGTGCATTTTTACGAGATAACGATGATTTGATAACCGATATTGATAATTATCAGGCTGCGGATGAGCGCAGGCAGACAGCAACAAACTCAGGTGATATTGTCGGTGAAGGGGTGGCATTATTAGAAATGGCAGAGGTGATTAATCGAATTGAAGATAAAGATATGGCTGTTGATTTCTCGGGACTTGCGGCGATGGGCATTGCCTTTGATTCATTTTCGATGGCAATCAGTATTCGGGCGGATGCAATTGGCGCGGGTACCGTCACCGATCTTGCCTGTGAATTAAATGTTGATCCAGGATGTGATCTGGTTCAATTTGAACAGGAAGTTACCAGTGATACAAAAAACATATTAAATATAGAAGGTGTGTTAGCAACAGAATTTGGTGTCTCCTTCGCTAAGGCTTTTCAGCTCGCCGATAGAAAGTTGTCTGTTGGTATTAAACCAAAACTGGTCGATTTACAGGCTATAACATATAGAGAATCAATTAAAACGGTTGATGGGTTAGATAGTCTTACCGATCAGAATAATAAAAGTGATCTGGGTACGTTTATCACGATTGACTTAGGATTGGCTTACGATGTTACTAAATCATTTCGCCTGGGATTGAATATTCGTAATCTAATAACTGACGAATTTGATCTAGGCGGCACTGTATTGAATTTTGATACAGAGGCACGGCTGGGTCTGGCCTATCATAACAGGCTTGTTACTGTCGCTGTTGATTATGACTTGATAGAAAATCAACCGCTATTGGCCAACCCGGTGTTTGATGATTTAAAAACACAATACCTGGCAGTTGGTGCTGAATTTAATGCGTTTGATTTCATGCAACTTCGAGTTGGTGCACGAAAAAATGTAGCTAGTGGTGTACCTGATGGTGCAAAAGATACTGCAATAACAGCAGGTATCGGTTTCTGGTTAGGTTTCAATCTGGATATAGCTGCAATATATACCGATAATTCAGTTGGTGCATTTTTACAAACAGGTTTCAGGTTTTAAAAATGATTTCAAATAGGCAATACTCTATTACCGTCCATTCATGGACGTATGCATTACCTTACGATCTTGCATTCTGTATATAGTATTTTTAAAGATGAGTACGCTTAAAAATATAAAATATCTTAGCAATTAAACATTAAATCACTGTTAAGTAATTTATTTAATTGAAAAAAAAGTTTGCTAAATTAGAATAACGTTTTATACTTCTAAGCGTAACTCACAAAAGGGGATTTCTAAGATGGTTAGTACGACTAAGAAAAAAGTAATAAAGAAAAAAGTTGCTAAGCCTAAAGCGCCAGTAAAACGTAAAGTAGCTAAAAAGAAAGTTGCTAAGAAAAAAATAGTAAAGAAGAAAGTAGTTAAGAAGAAAGTAGCTCAGAAGAAAGTAGTTAAAAAGAAAGTAGCTCAGAAGAAAGTAGCTAAGAAGAAAGTAGCTAAGAAGAAAGTAGCTAAGAAGAAAGTAGCTAAGAAGAAAGTAGCTAAGAAGAAAGTAGCTAAGAAAAACTTCTAGCAGTTGCTGCTGCTAAGAAAAAAGTTGCTACTAAGAAAAAAGCCGCTGGTATCAAGAAAAGAGCGACTGCCGTAAAAAAAAAGGCCGTAGCCGCTAAGCGTAAAGCATTAGCGGCGAAGAAAAAAGCTACTGCTGAACGTATGAAAAAGGCTAGAGAAAATGCAGCAGTAGCCAAGCAGAAACTACGTGATCGTGTAACTGCTACGGCATCTGCTCTAGCTGAAGCACAAGCGGAAGTAGCAATAACCAGGAAACGTCAGGATCTTATGATCAAGATGGCTGAGAAGAAAGAAGCTGCCGTTGCCAGGTTTGTGGAAAGTTGGTCTAAGCAAGAAATGGCTAAGATTGAGAATGCTCTTAATCCAAAACGTCGAAAACGTAAGTAGCTGTTTCACCTTGTATGTAAAAAAACCACTCACTTCTGTGAGTGGTTTTTTTATGCCAGATGCATCGCCAGAAATTATGATAATTAATTAGAGTTGCCCTATAATCCTAAATTAATCAGTTGACCGCTTGAGAGTCTGTTTAAGTGAATAATCTTAAAGTAAAAAGAGTTAAATACCCAATTCACCCAGCGGGTGAAGACGCTACAGCATTCATAGCAGCCTTGCCAACTCGCCTGACTAAGCAAAAAAAACGGCAATGGAGCGACCATTGCCTTATTTTTTTGCTACGCCGGTCAAGCCGGCAAGACCACTCTGAAAGCTGTCCAACTGATTATTTTAGGATAATTTAGATATGGCTAAATTTGACAGAATAATACACTCTGAGCAGGTGATAATCGAAAGTTTTATCGATCACTTATGGATGGAAAACGGTTTAAGTGAAAACACCTTGACCGCTTATAGAAATGACCTTGCTGGTTTTGCACTTTGGTTAAAAGAAAAAAGTCATCTATTAAGCGCAGTGAATACCTGCATCATTCAAGATTTCTTAGCATTCAATTACGACATTCAGCAAAAACGACGTTCTGTGGCTCGATTATTATCAACATTACGCCGTTTTTATTTATATCTACTTCGTGAAAATCAGATTAGCGAAGATCCTACTCGTTTGATCGAGTCGCCCAAAGGTGAACGTTCACTTCCGTTATCGTTGAATGAGAAGCAAATTGATGATTTATTGGCAGCGCCCGATACCTCTGATGATTTAGGTTTAAGGGACAGGGCAATGCTGGAAGTTTTATATGCCACCGGGTTACGTGTCAGCGAGTTAATAAATTTACAAACATCACAGATTTCATTGCAACAGGGTGTTATTCGTGTGATTGGAAAAGGCAATAAAGAACGACTGGTGCCTGTGGGTGAAATTGCACTTGACTGGTTAATGCAGTATTACCAGCAATCCAGACCACAGTTGGTATTAAAAACAACGAAACAGAAGAAAAATTTGAGTCAATGCAGTGACGTTTTTGTGACCAGGCGAGGCAGGGCGATGACACGTCAGGCGTTCTGGTATATGGTGAAACGTTATGCACTGATTGCGGGTATTAACACTGACCATTTATCGCCTCATACATTAAGACACGCCTTTGCTACGCATTTGTTGAATAACGGTGCAGATCTCCGTGTGGTGCAGATGTTGCTTGGACATAGTGATATTTCGACAACACAAATCTATACCCATGTGGCGGATCAACGATTACGCGAGATGTACCATATTCACCATCCTCGAGCATGAGACATTTTTTGATATAAAATACAGCTATATCAACATTTCATGGAATTAACTATAATCTGCGCTGTCTTGTTATATAGATTTTAATTATTTACCAGAGTGTTATTTATGAAATTTTTCTCTTTATTATTTTTTTCTTCATTATTGATGACTTTTACCGTATCTGCTGCCGAGGTGGATAATGCCGAAAAGTTAAAACAGGCATTGGCAAAAAGTATGCCTAATGTACAGGCAACCAGGATCTCAGCAACACCAGTAGAGGGGTTGTATGAGGTCATTGTTGGCTCTCAAGTGGTGTACATGAGTGTTGATGCACGTTATATGATTGAAGGTGATCTGTTTGACCTGAAAACTAAAAGAAATGTGAGTGAGGATGCGAAATCAGTTATTCGTCTGGCCGCAATAGAAAAACTGGGGGCTGACAATATGCTGGTGTACAAACCGGAAAAGGTTAAAAACACCATAACGGTGGTTACGGATATAGACTGTCCTTACTGCAGGCGTTTGCACAATGAAATACCTGATTATATGAAAAATGAAATACAGGTTCGATATATCTTTATGCCGCTTAAAGGTGCTGCTGATATGAAGAAAACAGTTAGTGTGTGGTGTTCAGATAATCAGCAAACGGCGCTGGATACTGCAAAATCAGGTGGAATAGTTGAAGATAAAACCTGTGACAATCCAATTAATGATCACCTGGCACTGGCGCGCGAGCTCGGCGTGCGTGGTACCCCTGCAATTTTATTAGAAGATGGTCGATTACTGCCGGGTTATGTACCAGTTGACAAGTTAGTGGCTGAGCTTCGTAAATAATAAAGAAGCTGGCAGTTGGCAGTTATCGGTTTGCAGTTAAAAGCGCACTGAAATCGTTCCAGACGATTTTCAGCATATGACCTATATGGATGTGGGAACTGCAGATCACGCATGGGGCAGTTATTTGCCACTCCATCCGTGGAGATAACCGCAGCGCCTTCCTGGCTCTTTGCGGAATACACTCCATCCGTGGAGATAACCGCAGCGCCTTCCTGGCTCCTTGCGGAATACACTCCATCCGTGGAGATAAAAAACTGTTTAAAAGCAGCAGTAATTTTTTAAAATTACTGCCAACTGCCAACTGCCAACTGCCAACTTTTTTTTATTCCAACCAGACTATTTCCTTATGGCGGGTAAATAATATACCTGTTTCTACCATATGTTCGGGCCACAATTTTTTTATGCCATTCCGGTAATAATCCAGTTGTTTTGAAAATTGCCTGGCTGCGTCCTGCATTGATTGTTTCGGCGTGTGATGAGATTTGTAGTCAATAATCCATATCTTTTCATCAGACTTGATAAGTCGATCAACAATACCGTAAACCGCTTGCTGTCCCTGTAGATACATCAATGGCATTTCGTTGTATGTCTGTTTATCAGGTGCAGGATTGAAGATAGCTTCAAAGTCGGTGAGATTAAACACGGTAACGGCTTCTTCTATGCAGTCAGTCAGATATTGGCTAAATGTCGGTTGGTTGAGCGAAGTTTCTGCTTGTAGTTGTTGCTGTATGCTGCCAATGGATTGCTCAGATGCCGGGTAAATGCTGGTTTTGCAAAGTTGTTCCAGTACGCGGTGGATAATGGTGCCGCGCCATTTTGTTTTATCCTGTGTACTAGCCTGCGTATTCGTCTGACCAGCGTTTTGGATTTGCCGCTGGTCCGGTTTATATTCATCTGTGTGCAGACTCGGTGCAATCATAAAGGAGGGTGTAGGGACGTTTTGCAGTGGGCTTAACAGACGTTTATCCATTTCAAATGGGGTGTTTGCAGATAAATTTTCAGTTTCTGGTTTATTGAGATTACTGAGATCATAACTTAGGTGCTGGTATACCTTGCAGCCTGACCCATTACTCGCTGTCTCTGCTTGTTTAACATTATCTAAACCACTTGAGATGATCTGGTACCAGCTATTGGGCTGACTTCTGTTGCTTGCAACACCGCTAATATAAAGCTGCTCACGTGCGCGGGTAAGCGCGACATAAAGTAAATTTAATTCTTCTCGCGCTTGCTCATTGAGTTTTTCCTGTTGCAGTTTCTGGGTGATCTGATCGGTGTTATCAAGACTTAGCTGTAGCTGAAAACTGACTGGCCGTGATTTGTCTGCCGGCCAGCGAACCAGGCTGGCATAGGCATTTCTATTGCTTGATGTGCTGTTGCAATCGGCTAAAAATACAATCGGTGCTTCCAGACCTTTACTGCCGTGGATGGTCATCAGACTGACGCGGGATTCATTACTTTGTGACAGCGGTTCTTGCGGTGGGTTTGCAGAATAATTTTGCAGCTGGTTTAATTGCTGTAGAAAGCGCGTAATACTGGGGTATCGTCCACTATCAGTTTCCAGTGATAACTCAAGAAAACGCTGACAGTTGGCGACTACTTTTTGCTTGTTTTCAACTTTATTGGCGGCAATGTAACGTTTAATAATATTGCCTTCTGAGAAAATTTTATCCAGGCAATCATGTACTGGCAGTTGTTCGGCCAGCTTTTGCCAGCGCGGTAACAGTATGGCCGCACGTTGTAATGGTTTACTGAGATAGGGTCGATGAGATGGTTTGTCACCTTCTTCTATTGTAGCTGCAGCGAGCTGCAACAACCGTTCATACCAGTGTGTGCTGTTTTTCTGTTTTGCCAGTAAAATCAAATCATCATCGCTGGCATTAAATAATGGTGATTTTAAAACCTGAGCCAGTGCAAGATTGTTGTATGGCGTAATCAGCGTGTTAAGTAAGCAGCTGTAGATCCTGTATTTCCAGATTGTCCAGCAGACCACCTTTTTTATTGCCGATGAAAGGGATGTCGTGTTGTTTTAAAGCAGATTCATAAATGTCGATATGGGTGCGGTTACGCATCAATATCAGAACATCGCCAAACCTGGCAGGGCGAACGGTTTCATTGTCAGTAATTAACGCGGGCTGGCAAACAAGTTGCAAAATCTGTTTGGCGATATAGTCTGCTTCTTTATGCCTTAATGTTTTAACCGATATTTCCCTGGCCTGTGTTAGCGGGTTACGAAAGTGACATGATTTAATAATAGCGGCTTCAACCGGATTGGCTTCTTGCTTATCTTCTTCAAATAAATCACATAATTGAACGCGACCCGGTAATGACTTTAAATACGTATCATGGCTTGTGTAACCGGTCATAATGGCTTTGATATTGTCCTGTTCAAATACCTGGTTGACACAATGTATGATGGCGGAGGATGATCGCCGTGAGAAATCAAGTGGCGTTGCTTTGGCAAAGAGTTTGTCTGCTAACCACTGGCTAGCCTGCGCCTGTAGTGCCGGGTTTGCACGTCTGAAACTGTATATCGACTGTTTTTCATCACCCACCAGAAAAACGCTGCGCGGGCGTTGTTCCGGATTGGCGGCAACTTCTTCCAGTATCGGTGACAGCAAATGCCATTGTGTGGGGTTAGTGTCCTGAAACTCATCAATTAACAGATGGTCGATGCGCTGATCAATTTTATATTGCACCCACTGTGCATTATCAGCATGTTGTAATAATCGATAACACTTCCATTCAAGGTCGGTGAAATCAAGCAGCCGCATTTCTCTTTTCAGCTGCTGGAAGATTTCGACATAGTGAAAACCGGCAAAATACCAGGCTTTATTTATTTTTAAGGTGAGTAAGCGTTTTAACTGCTCACTGACATCCTGTATGTTGCTGGCAATGTTGCGATGCAAATCGATAAAAATCTCTGCATTTTCAGTGCCCAGTTTCTTTTCCAGTGCTGCAGTGTGTTTACGGCCCTGCACTAAAATCTCGCCGTCTTTTTTAATAAAGGCGGATTTAATTAGCTCGAACGCTACCTTCTTATCCGTATCATATTTGAGGGCCTGATCTAAACTAGCCGCATGTTTTTCACTGGTTTTGTTTTTAATTTCGCGCAGTAGATTAGCGAAGATTTTTAATTTTTGGGTGTTGAGTTCATTAAGGAACAGTGTTACAGGTTCATGTCTTTCCTCTATGAACGGTTTATCAATCTGCAAAAGATTTGTGAGTTCATCACCGGCAAAATCAACCGGGTTTTGTCTATCTGCGGTATACGCCCACCAGTCGCTACGATGTGCTAAAAAGCTGCGCAATGCCGTCCATGTATTATCCGGACCGTTGCAGACCTGCATGATGAAATCCAGTTGCAGGTTCAACTCGGAATCTTGGTTTAAACCGGCTTTATCAAATAAAACATGCCATGCCTGGCGTTCCAGCAGACTGGTATCTTCAAGTAATTCAAAACCAGGCGGGATATCGGCTTCCAGTGGGAAACGCGAAAGAATATCCTGACAGAACGAGTGAAAGGTTTGAATACGTATCGGATACAGGCTGTGCATCAGCTTTTCGTAAAGACCAGCGGCAACGGTTTTTGTTGTTGTCTCACATGCACAGCCGATTTGTTGCAACAGATCATTCAGTTCCTTATCTTCCGCCGTCGCCATTTCATACAGACGTTGATTCAGTCGCATTTGCATTTCACCAGCGGCCTTGCGGGTAAAGGTGAGGGCAATAATGTTGCCCGGCTCAGCACCATCGATGAGCAGGCGAACAATTCGAGTGATTAATAACCAGGTTTTACCGCTGCCGGCTGAAGCTGAGACGGTAGCGTTTAGCGCTGGATTGCAGGCATCGAGGCTATTTACTTTTTTTCCAGGGGTAGACATGTAGGCAGTTTATTATGACTTGATGGCATAGGCTATAGAGTTTTAATGTTACTTTTTCCCATGCCTTTGTTCCAGTTCCTGCGTGGCAATGTGTTGTTTCATGGTTTTATTGTTTAGCATCACTGCTGTCGCGTTGATATAAATATTTATAATCCATAAAGGTTAAGGTAGCAGGCCTGACCTTGCTTTACTCTAATCCGAGACATGAATCGGGCGCAACTACCAACGACACGCCGTGAAACCATCCATGGTTTCTGCCCTTTGGGTCGTGTAGACAACACACGTTCTAATTCGATCCTGTCGAATTAGTCAGACCAGCTACAAAACAGCTGTTCAATTTTGCTCCCAGCAGGTTAGTTTGCTTACTCTTTGTGGCTGTTGACTATATGTGCTCGGAGCTAATTTGAACAAGCTCTGCTTGGCCAGTAGGGTGGATTACAGGGATGTAATCCATAAAAAGAGTGACTCGCCAGATGGGCGAGACTCGTAATGCCTAATAAGAACTCAGTCGTAATCAAAAACTACAAATGAAAAAAATCTGAATTGGCAGAGAAAATATACGCATTCTCAGGCAGGCGTGTGGGTATGAAGGCTCACACTTTGCTGGTTAGCACTATTTATGTAAATCATAACTACGTAACTTTTTGCGTAATGTACCCCGGTTGAGTCCAAGCAGCTCAGCTGCCCTGGATTGATTGCCTTTGGTATGCTCTAGAATCGCTTCAAACAAAGGTCGCTCTATTTGTCTTAGTACCAGATCATACATATCGTTTGGCAGGGTGCCATCCAGTTCGTAAAGATAACGACGTATGGAATGTTTTACTGCGTGGCTTAGCTGTGAAATTTCTGTTGGTGTAGTGGCAGTCATAATATCAATGTCATCCTTGTTATTATTTTGAAAATCTTGTTCTCTCATGCGGCTAACAGTTTTAGTTGTAAGTTAAAAAATTCGGTCACGAGTTCAAGCTGTTTGGTGGCTTCATCAACCTGGTTTATGTCTCTTCTAAGGGATTCGGCATGCTGTCTGTCCTGATCATAACCGGTTTTTGCAGACAGGTTCTTAAGATACCACGCAATGTGCTTGCGTGCTATGCGAACGCCTGAGTATTCACCATAAAAATCATATAAGTGTTGTAGGTGTGTCGTTAATAGCTGGCAAACTTGTTTATTATCCGGGGGCGAAATCAGGATGTTTTCAGTTAGATAATATTTTATTTGATTGAATATCCAGGGATTGCCCTGGGCCGCGCGGCCAATCATCAAACCGTCTGCGTTAGTGGCCTCGAGTACTGCTTTGGCTTTTTTCGGGTCGGTAATGTCACCATTGGCAAAAACCGGGATAGCAATAGCCGTTTTAACGGCGGCGATGGTTTCGTATTCCGCTTCACCTGTATAGGCATCAGCACGGGTTCGGCCATGCACAGAGAGAGCCTGTATGCCATTTTGCTCAGCGATCTTGGCGATATTCACTGCGTTTCTGTTGTATTGATCCCAACCGGTGCGAATTTTTAAGGTGACCGGGACATCAACTGCATTCACCACGGAAGAAATAATATCAGCGACTAAAGGTTCATTTTTCAGCAGGGCTGAGCCGGCCAGTACATTACAGACTTTTTTCGCCGGGCAGCCCATGTTGATATCGATTATTTGCGCGCCATGGGATACATTAAATTGTGCTGCTGCAGCCATTTTTTTTGGATCTGTTCCGGCAATCTGTACGCTGCGTATGCCTTTCTCACCTTTATGATTCAGCCGTAACTGTGTTTTTCTGGAGTTCCACAGGTGTTTTTCAGCGGTTACCATTTCAGAGATGCATAAATCAGCGCCCAGTTGATAACACAGATTGCGGAACGGACGGTCGGTAACGCCAGCCATCGGTGCAAGAATTATAGGAGTGTTAAATGTGTATTGGCCAATATTCATCAGGTTTGTATTTTGACAGATTATAGAAATTTGTAAAATGGCAGTTTTACCCGGATATTTCATAGGAATGCAGAATTTCGAGGAGATGATTTTTTGCTGTATTTATACGCCTAAGTCATATAATCCCGGAATCCGCAGTTGGGACGGATTGGAGTGTGCGTTTTTCGGGGTGAAGGCAAGGCACAGCGACGCGCAATGGTTACTCCATTCCAGGGAGTTATAACGCAGCCATGCGCACCGAAAACCTTGCAATTCAGCCCGTAGTGGACTCACCCAATGGCTGAATCCTGTTGTGCTGGAAACCTATTTGTAATCATGTCGTTAAAACTTCAATAGAGCAGTCAACTGTGGTTTCCAGGATAATTAGCGTGCCTATGGAATATCCGGGTTAATGAATTATAAAAAATTGAATTCATAGGTCATTGCCTGTTTACCGGGGTCCTGTATTTCCAGGGAGATGCTTGCACTGGTATTGGGCTGTAATAAATATGGCTGTTCGCTGTTATTCTGCTGATATTCGGTGGTTAGATACTCTTTGGGCCAGAAGCGTCTTGCTGCAACGGTGTCACCGCGAATATCAGAAAAATCAATTTGCATAACAGGGTAAGGTTGTGCGATCGCTGCATTATTTTTCATGGTGACATTTACCATAAGCGCACTTTTTTCATTTGGGTGCGAGTAAACATTACGCGTGATAAGCTCAATGCTTGCAGGATCGCGCATGGATAGGTTTTTACATTCAACCTGCTGGCATAGGGTGTTGATAGTGGCCTGCAGTTCAGGAATTTTACTTAACTGGTCTCGGTTAAACCAGACATACTCTATTATTAATGTTGCTGTTAATAATAGTATGCCTATGCTCCATAACGCAGTTGAGGCAACGAATGGTGTTTGTGATGAGTAAGAATCCCGGAACTTATTCGGCGCTACGTGTTGCAGCGATTTATTGTTTTCTTCATTAAAAAAGTCAAAAGCGTCTTTTCCTGATTTATCTGCTGCTGTGGTTTCATTGAAATCAACGGATGCATCATCAGCTAGCGTTTCTATAGGTAGAGCTTCAATGTTTTTATTTTCTTCAGTTACTGCTGCTAGCTGCGTTTCTGCAGTCAGCTCGTCTGTAGGCGACTCTTTTGCAGGTGACTCTTCTACGGGAATATTGTCAAGTAATGAGACTTGATGTTTCTGCTGACTGGCTACTTCAATGGCATTAAAAACTTCTTCGCAAACACCGCAGCGTACAAATCCAGCAGCAGCCTGAACCTGTGTTTCAGTGACTCTAAATTTTGTATCGCAATATGGACATTGGGTTTGCATGTGTGTTTTTACTTTATAGCTAACGTTTTTTCCTGCAAATGTACACAAATTAATGCCAATATTATAAATGCAAAATATTTTTAGTGTTAAATTAAAGTTTCATTTGCGGATAAAATATCTTTGTGCAGACTGAATATAGTCAGATTTGTTAAAGGGCACCTCTATTAATTGCTTGTGCCCTCTGGCTTTACGACCAGTTCAGAATCAAGATGTGCTTTTGAAGCCATGCTTATTGCCTGTCGAAAAAGCGCAACGCAGAGTCTGGGCTGGTCGTAAAGCCCCGTAGGGCGCGGCCTGAAGCATGCATCCGCTCGGCAATTGCTCCTGCATTGCCCTACTACCGTCCTTCCATGGACATATGTGTTGTGAGCCTTGAGAATGGAATAACCATTCTGCTGCGGCTCACGCCTTGCAGCTACACGCTTCAGGTCACGCAGAGGACATAAGCAATTAATAGAGGTGCCCTAAAGATTAAACCCTTTGTTACCCTGCAGTCCACCACTATGTAAAGTAATTATGGTTGTACCGCGTTTAAAGGTTTTGTTCTGTATAAGATTAAATAAACCATAAAACATTTTTCCGGTATAAACAGCGTCCAGAGCAAAACCATACTGAGGTTGAAATTCCTGCATAAAGTGAATTAATTCGTCATTTATTTTTGCATAACCACCAAAATGAAAAGAACTTTCGATGCGCCAGTTTGCGTGCACTTTTTTATCTTGTAGAAAGGCTTTGACTTCGTCGTTTAGGAAATGACCACCTTTTAATGCTGAAAAGCCGATGGCCAATGGTTGATGCTTTGCTGGTGCTGGTTTTATGGCAGAGATTAAACCTGCCAGAGTCGCACCGGTTCCGCTAGCGCAGCAGATGGTATCAAATGGTCTATCCAGTTGCTGGCTAATCTCGTTCACTATTTCTTTGCAGCCTTTTATGGCCAGAGCGTTACTGCCGCCTTCTGGCAGAATGTAAACATTGCCAAATTTCTGTTTTAATTTTCGTATGAATAGCGCTTCATTTTTTTGTCTATACTCAGCGCGAGTGATGTAATGCAATTGCATGCCACATGCTTTGGCAAATGATAAGGTTGCGTTGAGCGGTGAATGCTGTTCGCCACGAATAATGCCGATGGTTTTAAAGCCAAAATATTTGCCCGCTGCTGCAGTTGCGTAAATATGGTTTGACCAGGCACCGCCAAATGTTAACAAGGTTTCGAACTGGTTTTCTCTGGCATTAATCAGATTGTATTTTAGCTTGCGCCATTTGTTGCCACCAAGCTGAGGGTGAATTAAATCATCACGTTTGACGTAAAGTAGAACGTCGGCTTGTTCAAGGAAAGGGCTTTGTAACTGCTGTAAAGGGCTATTTGCTAATGCTGAAACATCAAGATTCGAATGCCCTGTTGATGAATGAGCAATGATCTCAGACAAACGACTTCCTGCTAACGTGCAACTACGTGTATAACAGTGGAATACTCAAAATAAACCACACGATCATTATAGATCCAGCGCGTGATTGGTGGTTTGCCAACAGTTTCTGATATAGCAACGGGTTGGCCGTATGTGAACTGAACCTTGTCCATGCTCATGCCGCGAGGCGGAAAATCAAGCAATGGTATTTGTAGTGTTTCACCCGGCTGCATTTCTTTAGCTGGCAGCTGTACGACATCACCTGTTTGATAGTTCTGTTGGTTTTGCTGCTGCATCATGATCTCGACTGAAGAGGGTCCTGCTTGCTGATCTTCTGGCAAAACTTCAGGCCGTGATGATGCCGCTTCTTCGATGGTGCTTCTGACTTCATGGCTGACTTCATGGCTGACTTCGCTGCTTTCTTCCATGGCTGGTCGGTTAGCAAATGCACTGGATGAAGAAAACAGTGTGGCAGCGAACAGGGCAAAACTTAGCGTGTTTCGGCGGCTTGTTTTGTTTGTCTGTATTGCCTTTTTTGTAAGTAAATTGTTCATCAGCATGTCATACAACAATTGGTTTTTTTATAATACCTATAATTGTAGCATCAGAATTGAAAAGTGTTGGAAAGTTACTAATTATTCGAGTGCTTTGCACGCAGCATCTTTTCCGCCATGGCTGTGTTATAAATAGTCTCAAATGCTCATTTACACGGTGAAAACTGCGCTTTTTACTACGGGCTCCTGCCCTTCGCCCTTCGGGTCAGCAGGGCTGTTCAATTTGCTCCTCGGCAACTGCTCCTGCGTTGCCCTACTACCGTACGTCCTGTACATATGCAACACGTCGACAATTTATGTCTTGCCATGATGACTAAATCGTCAGGAACGATTTGAATGCCAGCCCCGAAGGGGTGAGGCATGGGGATATGCCGAATAAAAATCCACATCGTGCAAAGCACTCATTCATTAAATTTTTTCATCACCAGGCAGGCATTAGTGCCGCCAAAGCCAAAGTTATTTGACATGGCATGATTGATATCAATATTGTCCTGTCGTTCGGTAACAATAGGCATGCCAACAGCGCTTTCATCCATGGTCTCGATGTTCGCCGATGCCTGAATAAAGTTATGCTTCATCATCAGCATCGTGTAAATGGCTTCCTGCGCACCTGAAGCGCCGAGGGAATGGCCAGCCAGTGACTTACTAGAACTGATTGCTGGAGTACTGTCGCCAAAGGTTTCTTTAATGGCATAAAGCTCTTTTGAATCACCCACTGGCGTGCTGGTACCATGAGAATTGATGTAATCTAGATTTTCATCAATGCCCTGCATCGCCATTTGCATGCAGCGAATAGCGCCTTCGCCAGACGGAGCAACCATATCAACACCATCGGAAGTCGCACCATAACCGACCAGTTCCGCATAAATGGGCGCGCCGCGTTTGATTGCATGTTCGAGTTCTTCAACTACCACCGTTGCGCCACCACCGGCAATTACAAAACCATCGCGGTCCGCATCATAGGTGCGGGAAGCTTTTTCCGGGGTTTCATTGTATTTGGTTGAAAGTGCGCCCATGGCATCAAACAACATGCTGAGTGACCAGTGTTCTTCTTCACCACCACCGGCAAAAATGATGTCCTGTTTGCCCATCTGAATTAATTCGTAGGCATTACCAATACAGTGTGTGCTGGTTGCGCAAGCCGAACTGATTGAGTAATTAACGCCTTTGATGTGAAAAGGCGTTGCCAGACAGGCTGATACAGTGCTGGCCATGGTGCGCGGCACCATGTAAGGGCCGACACGGCGAATGCCTTTTTCACGGAGAATATCAGCGGCTTCGACCTGGTTGGCTGATGATGCACCGCCAGAACCCATGATAATACCGGTTCTAATATTCGATACCAGGCTGTCGTCCAGATTTGCATCTTCAATCGCCTGTTGCATGGAGATGTAGGCGAAGGCAGCAGCATCACCCATAAAGCGTTTTACTTTACGGTCGATGAAATCAGCGGTGTTGATATCAACGCTGCCAGCAATGTGGCTGCGCATACCCATGTCCACATATTCCTGTTTAAATTTAATGCCCGAACGACCCTGTTGTAGTGAGTCCAGTACGGCATTTTTATCATTGCCGAGACAGGAAACTATTCCGATACCAGAAATTACTACTCGTTTCATTACATTACCTTAAAAATTTTCTGTTGAAGTAAATAGACCAACACGTAAGTTCTTCGCTGCATAGATTTCGCGGCCATCAATTGACATGGTTGCATCGGCAATTCCCATAATCAGGTCACGTGCGATAACGCGTTTAATATCGATTTGATACTGTACTATTTTCCCCGTGGGTAGTACCTGACCGGTGAATTTGACCTCACCTACACCTAATGCTCGACCACGACCGGGGTACCCCTTCCAGCCCAGATAAAAGCCAACTAGTTGCCACATAGCATCTAGTCCAAGGCAGCCAGGCATTACCGGGTCGTTTTTAAAGTGGCACTCAAAAAACCACAAATCAGGGTTTATATCCAGCTCAGCTTTAATTTCACCTTTGTCGTATGCGCCGCCATTGTCAGCTATACGCATAATGCGATCTAGCATCAACATATTGGGTGCGGGTAATTGAGCATTGCCGGGGCCGAACAGTTCACCTCGGCTACAGGTTAGTAGTTCTTCGTAGCTATATGAGCTAGGTCGAACGGTCGTTTCCTCATCCGCAGGCATAATGTCTCTCAGTGGTCTGTAAAATTAAAATTTCAGCAAGCTTTCAATTTTATCTGAAAATCCTGTACGATGAAATGATTTTGAGCCACTCTATACGAAGTATTACGCAAAGATGGAAGATTTACTGTTTATAACTCTGATTTTAGCCGTTATCTGGTACTGGTGGGACACGCAGCAATGTAATGAGATTGCCTTGGCTGTGTGTAAACAAAAGTGTATAAATGCTGGTTTGCAGCTTTTAGATGCCACCGTTACGCGGCAACGCGTGTGGTTGCGAAGAGGTTCTGCTGGTAGTGTGCAGATATGCCGTTTATACAGTTTTGAATATTATAATGGCGAGATGTCTGGAGCAGGAAGCTCAGCGTTTGCTCGCTCAGAATTTGGTGAGCGACAACAGGGTTATATTGTTTTGATCGGTAAGCAGGTGGTGGAAACAAAATTTCCGCATGAAGATGCTGGAAACAGGCGTAGTGATATCTGATAAAAAAAGTGACGGCCTGTTTGTTTGTCAGACACTTAATCAGAGCTTTGCAGATTATCGCGGAATAATTTCGACCCGACACTATCCTGTATTGCCATTAAATATCCGGCTTAAAGGTCGCCTTGTTTATAAAAATAGCCGGTAATTCGGCTATTTTTACAGGTCTATGTTTTAGTGCTCTTAATAAGTGAAAAAACGCTTATCAAAGCGAAGCCTGGCTGCACGGGTTTCGCCATCAGGCATTATTTTTATATCAAACTTAAGAAATTCGCCATCACTGATTGTTGTGTTAGCCAGGTAATAAATGGCATTTCCTTCAGTGATTTCTTTAAATTCCAGATTTTTTAGTTGTCCGGTTAAATTGCTGGCATGCCCTGTCACTTTTGAGCTTGTGGGCTTGCCAGTGGTGTTCATCACTTTTTTCAACACAGCAATATTGATAAGAATACGGTTATTAGCGCGTGTCAGACCATATTGTTTTGCTACTTCAGGTGAAATTGTGTCGCTTCTAAACGCATTGTAATGTATTACGTAATCACCAAATTCTTTTGAGTTTTCGGCGTAGCCATTCAAGCTGGCTAGTGATAAAGCGGAAATAAATAATAACTTAAAAAAGTGGTTGATTAGAGTATGCATAGGGTCTCCTCGTGGTACGTTTTTATTGTTGTCATTATTTATGACTTTAATATATATGTATAGTTTAGGTTAAAATAGTTAACCAGTCATATTCAGTCTTTCAGGAAGAATACCATTGTAAATGGTATATTTATTTATTCATCAATTAATAAATGCCATTACTGTAGATAGTATTACGCTTACGGTATCGAAACAACTGTTATTTAGCGTTTTTTATTGTTTCTATTAAGTGCTGGCCTACGCAGCGATAACGCCAGCCTTGTAGGATGCTTAGTTTACCTTGTAGAAATTCATCTTGCTGATTATCCCGCTGATTATAATGCACTATCAGTTTTTCCAGTTCTTTTCTTGAACATAAAATCGCAGTTGAAATTCCTAGTTTTTCAGCCTGACTATTGACACATAGCTGTAAATTTTTTAGTAAGGCTTTCTGTTGATTGTCTAAAACAGTAAACCGGTTGTCTGGCCACTCATTTTCCGGGCATATCAAAGCGGTTTGTATGGTTTCAAATAATTGTTGTTTTTCTTTATCATTAAAACTGGTGTTGCGGGATATATATGAGTTGAGAGTGCTGGTGTTTTCAGGTGGATCATTCGCGAGCTGGATAATTATGTCATCAGATAAAATCTTTCTACGCGTTTTATCTTTTTGCTGTGCAAGGTGCTCTCGCCATACCGCTATTGATTGTACAATAGCCAGTTTATTCTTATTTAATTTTGTTGCGCCTTTAACTCGTCTCCAGAGTTTGTCGGTGGCTACCAGAAAATTGTTTTCATCATTTAATAATTTTGACGATTCCTCATCAAACCAGGTTTTCCTGCCAGCATTATGTAATTTTTTATCAAGTAATGAATGCAGCTGGTACAGATAAAAAACATCATCACCAGCATATTGTATTTGTTTTTCAGTCAGAGGGCGTTGTAACCAGTTGGTTCGGGTTTGTGATTTATCTAGCTGCATACCGAGTTCATTTTCAACCAGTGATGCATAACCAATCTGATGGTGCTCGCTGAGCAAGGCGTTGGCAATTTGTGTGTCATAAATGCTACGTGGGATTTTTCCCAGGTAATAAAAAAGTACTTCCAGATCCTGTGAGCAGGAGTGAAATATTTTTGTAATGTCGTCATCAAGTAAAAGTTTTTTTAATGCAGGTTTGGCATCAAACGCTAAAGGGTCGATGCAGGCGACGATTGAACCAGTTGCAATTTGCACCAGTGCAAGTTGCGGGTAATAAGTCGTTTCCCGAAAAAATTCTGTATCGACAGCAATTATTTTTTCATCATTTAACTGTTCAAGCAGGTTTTCCATTTTGCTGGATGATTCAATTAAGTCAGGTGTCATATAACAGTGAATAGCGAGTAGTTAATAGTAAAACAACTATTAGGATTTAGCTTGCAGCAGTTCTATTTCGTAGCCGTCTGGGTCAGCGACAAATGCCAGCAGGGTAGTGCCTGCATTCATTGGGCCGGGTTCACGAATTATCTTGCCACCGGCTGTTCTGATTTTTTCAGCCGCTTTATAGACGTCATCCACTTCGATCGCCAGATGACCAAAACCTGAACCGATATCATAATGATCGGTATCCCAGTTATAGGTAAGTTCCAGGGCGCTATGATGTTTTTCATCACCGTAACCGAGAAAAGCGAGGGTGAATTTCCCCTCCGGGTAATCTTTCTGGCGTAATAAAGTCATGCCCAGAGTTTCAGTATAAAACTGTATGGAATCTTGCAGATTGCCAACGCGTAACATGGTATGCAGTAATCTCATGATGATTTTTCTGATAGTTAGGATTTATAGATATCTTAACTTATAATGGAAAAATAATATTATTTAAAAACTCTAGTTAATATGTGGGACTAAAATTATGGATTTTTCCTTTAACGCCAAAACCTTCAGAGATCTATTTTATAATGCGGTGGAAAAATATCTGGAAGATGACGAAGCAGGGCATGACCAGCCATCTCAGAAAGGGTTAAATTCACCTCATGATTTACTTGCAGCAATGGACCAGGCAATCGATGTGATGGCGAGAGCCGATGCCGATAGTGTCGTGCAAAAAGATATGAGCGCGGAAAGCATGGGCATGCTGGAGGAAAAAGATATAACCAATATAGGGCAGTATGCGCTTGATATACTCGAAGCTACGGTCGCTTTTGTACAAAATAAAACAGGCGAGCAGAATCGTGAATTATTGTCTTTAAGTTTACCTGTATCGTTATGGATTGCTCGTCATGGCGGTAAATTAGCACAAATTGATATGCTGGTAAATTCACTGGCGATATACGCTAATGAAATAACCGAGCCTCACATGCTCGCGGATTTAGCAGGTGTTATCAAAGAAGTTGTTGATGCCTGTGACAACGAAATTCGTCGTGATGTTGAACAAACTAATATGATGCGACCGTGGCGTATTTTAAATTTGAATTACGGCATTGTTGCGACGCGCAGTCATAATCCAGAGTTAATTGAACAGGCGTATGATAGTCTGGTGAAAAACTTACCGCAGGATGCGCGACAATTTTTTAAAGAAGGTATGCAACAAATGGACATTATTGGTTATCCGGATGAGGTGCGTAAAGTGGTTGAACGATACAATAATATGTGGGGTTCGGAGAGTTCGCTGCATTAAAAACTAAAGATTTTATGTTTTTTTTAATACATTGTGTTTTGTGCGGATAAAGTCCTGATGTGGAACATGTAATAGATCTGCTAAGCGACGCAATAAATGTTCTTCATATTTATCCAGATCGCCATCGGCATATGCCAGTTGCCACAAGTCTTCTACAAGTTTTATTTTTTGTTGTTGTGTGTAATGTTCGTTGAGTAAGGAAGTAAATGTGTAATAATCTGTGGCTTCATGTTTTTCATTATGAGCAAGAGTAATTAAAGCTTCGATTTCATCTGTGTCCAGCTTAAAACGTTGTTTGAGTATATGTCGTAATTTTTCCTCTTCTTCTGCAGTGACGCGCTCGTCCACATGTAACATTTCTACCATCAAAGCAGCGGTTGCCATTTGCAAGCGACGTTCAGGAGGTATGTTGTCTTTTGTGTCCTCGCTTAAGTATTGATTAAAAAACTGTTGTATTTTTGTAAGCATAAGGGATGTTAGTGCGGTTTATTTAAGGTCATCTGGAATGTTATTTAACCGGGATTTATTTAACAGGCTTAGTGCGGTTTCAACCTGTCGCTCACTAAAACCGGTTAATTGATGTTTGCCGACTAGCAGTATCGGTACGGCACCTGCACCGTGTTGCTGATAAAGCTGTTTCCCGATTTTTGTATTTTCCATGTCGTATTCGCAGTAATGAATATTATTCTGCTGAAAATATTTTTTGGCGCGGTAACAGTAGCTGCACCACCATGCACCTAACATGATGACATCGGGTTTGCTGGCAATGATTTCCGGGCTGCAGTCTATGGTGTTGACGACTTCATGTTGGTTGTAAATAATTAGAACAAATGAAAGGAACATGGCAATAAATAAACCAATGCCCATGACTTTACGTCTTTTTCGTTCGTGCGTAGGTTCTGTATTATTTTTTTTGCTGTTTTCAGTTTGCTCATTCATAGTCAACAAAAAGTAGAAGCTGGGTACTTACTAATCCGATGACTGAATGCTGCTTTATCAGGGAGTCGGCTTAACCCGGATAGTTCATAAGAATCATCCGGGTTAAAAATAGACCAGAACTATGCAATCAAGTTCAGTGCTTGCTGGTTACGAAAAACCAGGTTAGTAATAAGCTCGCTTTTGTCTCTGAAATTGACGCAGTTGAGACATAAAGTGACGGCGATAGTAAATGACAGCGCTGGAACCATTGGCTTTTACATCAATAATCTTCCAGTCGTTTTCTTCGCGGCGCATACGAAACTCCAGACGTACGGGTAATGTGTCGGGTCGATAAATATTTGTGCTGACAAAGGCTTCAGCCTGTCCACGGTAACGTGCAGGAGAGAGCCGAACACGTGTGTTTTTTGCGTCAAAGCTGCCTAGATGTTTTGACAGGCTGGATAAAAAGGTTTCACGTAAATTACGCTGGAAGTCGGCTTTGTCTTCTTTTGTCATATTGCGCGCATATTGGCCGGTAATCCAGTGAGACATGTTGTCGAAGTCAAAATGAGGAATAATCTCATTTTCGATAAAACCACGAAGCTTTATCGGGTTGATTTTATCTGATTTGCTACTGAAGGTGGTGATTTTACTCAGTGCTGTTTTAATGACATAAGCGGGATCAGCAGGAGTAACGGCACGCGAGGAGTCGTCTGCAGGATAAGCAAAAGACCACGATGAAACAAGAAATAGTGTGGCAAAAGTAAGTAGACGTAGCACCTGAATTTTCCCAGGTATAATTTGTGGGTGTTGAGTCATTTTTGGGTTACCTGTGTTTTTGTTATATGGACATTCACATAAGCACAGTAAAGTGAGGTGAATGGTAGTGATATGATAACAGGAATATGTTGTGAAACAACTACTGACTTACCAGGAAATCCCTAATCAGCTTAAGCTGAATATTCTCTAGTAAAATTTATAGCGTGCGATGCGTTTTATTTTAACTTCACTGGTTTTGCCAAATATAGTTACCCGGGTAATGATGGGTGAATTACCCTGGCAGTAAACTTCAAAAGGGGTACGCTCTTTGATATCAATGCCATCATAACTTACGGTGAATGCAGAAGATACTGAGGCACCACAGGCGTCAGTTAAATTTTGACTGAAAATCTGTGGTTCGAGTGTAATGGTATATTCACCGGAGCTGAGGGTGCAGGTTTTGGTGATTTTTTTTGTTCGAACGATACGGGTATGTGCTGCTCTGCGATCAATTTCAACCAGATTCCAGGGGGAGTAGATGCCATTTTCATCTGAGTAATTATACGTAGCGCCCTCAGCGCCTTTGAGCAGGGAATTTGTCAGGGTAATAATATCGGCCTCAGGATTACACTTGTAAGTGACCAGCGGGTAGATTGTTTCGTCCGCAGAGGCGCCAGTCACGTACACAGTGCTAGCAAAGATAAGTATTAATAAAATCAGTTTGGTCATAACTATATCCATAAGCCGGGTGAATTATTTTAAATCCGTCAGACTTCTGGCTTAAATTATAGTTAAAAAACCAGTATTTTCCTAAATTTTGATAAGTCAGACATTAGCGGCAGCGAAAAAAGTGAGCTGATTTCCACTGCGGCCCCATACATGTAACGATGAAATATCTGCTTTTCCTGCATCCGTGTAGGTTGGTTCACGGCGTGTCTCAGTGATGAGCTAAGTTCAACTATTCCTGATAATAATAGTCGTATTTATTCAACGTTTCGTTCATGAAGGTCCAGGCTTCGTTGTAAGTGAGACCACTTTCCTTTGGGATAATAATTTTTATATACAGTTTTTTCTGGTATTTCTTTTTAAGATCAGCGAGTTTTTTGTGCAGTTGTTTATTACTCACAACGGTGTAATTATCCTCACCGGAGTCTTTAAAACGAATGCGCTCTTTGCCTTTAACTCGCTGATAATTAACGCTGACCACATATTTGCCTTTGGCAGTGCGTGAGGGTTTTATCAATTTATCATATTTAACTTGTAATGAGCCAAAATCACCTTCAAGGCTGGATAGTCTGCGCGCCTGATTATCACGCTCCTGGGTGATGATAATGATTTTCTGGCGCTCTTCATTTAGCTTATTTTGTTTTTGCTCGATATCAATATTTAGTAGCGCTAGCTTGTCCTGCATAGATGAAAGTTGTGAGCTTAAACTGGTAATTTGATTTTCATTTTTATCAACAGAATTTTTCAACTTCGCGTTTTCGGATAACATGATAACTATCTGTCTGTCTTTATCGTCAAGCTCAACATTTAATTGATTGGCTTGCTCACTGGCCTGTAATAGTTGCATACGCAACATGGAAATCTCGTTTTGCGCCTGAGCCAGCTGTTCTTCAAGTGTGGCATTTTCCTGGGAGGTATCATGAATGATTTTCTCAGCCTGTTCTTCGGCGGCCATGCTGCTGCGTAACTGATCCAGCAGTTCCCAGTTTTTCACCATCAGTATCATAGAAGTTAGCAGAAATATCATGACGACTACCATCATGATATCGGTAAACGACGGCCAGAAACTTTCGCTGCTTAAATGACCTCGACGTAGATCAACAAATTCTTCGTTCACAATAAATTCTCTAGTCTGCGATTAATGTGATGACAGGCGGAAGCCTTCGCGCAACAGTGATTTAATTTCATCGATATCGGCACTTAAACGCATCAGGCTTTGATCATAATTGCCAGTTAATGCGCTGAGGTTACGACCTGCTTCAGCAAAATCAGCCTGCGTATTCGCCATAACACGGGCTGCATCATGTAAGGCTTTCACCAGGCTGCCGACTTCATGCAGCATACTATCAGTTTGATAGGTAAAGCGAGGCATGATGTAAAGTGTGGTTGCCTGCTCGATGCCGCTTAATAGTTCAGTCTGAACATCGGTGAGTTTCATGTAGAAATAAGCAAAGAATAAATAACAGACAATGGCCGTGGCCGTAGTTGAAAGCGCGGTTGACATGCCATGAATGACAATGCTCATGCCACTAATACCATCAGCGCTGTCAATAATGTCGGACGCACCGAGCAGGGCTATGGATAATGATATGATGGTGCCAAAAACACCGGTAAGAATCAAAATGTTACTGATAAAACGTGGCAAACTTAAGCGGGTGCTTTCAGTGGCAGACAGTGTAGACGCAAGCGCACTGTGGTTGACGGCAACATTGTGTTTGCTGATTTCCAGAACAGAAGCATAACGGTTATGTATCAGGCTTTTTTTGTTGATGCGCTTTGTCGGTAAGGTTTCATCAGTATGTACATTTTTTATAAATCGAGCCAATGCATTTTCTTCCCTGCTGTAGCGTACAAGCAAAGAGATGAGTCGAGATATACCAACAATGAATAATCCAAGAATGCTGCCATTGACGATATAACCGGTATTGGTTGCCTGATTTTTAAAATAAAAGCTGAACAGGAACTCATGATTTATCAGTAATAAAAAACCAAGCATAAGCGAGAGCATTAAAAACTGAAATATAACGTTGCGACTGTAATTTTCTTTGTATTGAACCATAAACGTGCCTGCTATTGCCTGATCCTGTTGTCTTCGGGTTTTAAAAAATGCGGAATTTTCAAAAGCGCTTATTGTACGCTTATATGGCTAGCGATACATTAGTCGAAAGTAATAAATGAATTTACTCAAATGAAAAATGGTTGATGCTGGCCTGTGGATGTTCAGCGTTATTTTATACTTCTCTCTGTCCAAAATTTATACCGATAGACAGGCGGTGCTCCGTGCTGTTATTTTTGCTCACTTCATGGCGAATGTCGGGTTTGAAAAAAATGAAATCCCCCGTCCTGGATGGTATTTCTATTGTTTCCCTACGGCCGCTTTTCAAGTCATCGTAAAGGATTAAATTTCCTGAATTTTCAGGTACATAAACATAATATACTGCTGATAGCAGCTCGTCATCATCATCGTGTGTATGTAATGTCGTAGTCGCGCCAGGCGGCATGTAATTAAACCAGTAACCAGCACGTATATTTTTTTTATGAAGAATGATCTCTGCCAGGTCGATAGCTTCATTAATGATGAATTTTAATTCCGGGATGTGCTGCTCATTTAAATAGATGTTTTCATAACGGCCCTCAAATAAATGTGTTTTACGAATGTCATTTTTGTTCTGCTGGACTAGAAATTCTTTAAGTATTTCTGAATTTGTATGTGAGGCGGTTTTTGACGTTATTTTTTGAAAAACAGGCATAAGCAACGGGTTTGAAAATAGGCACTCAGGATGACGAAAAACCAGAAAGTATGTAATTCTTCATATCACCCGTGAAAAGCGATTATTATTTTTTTCCTGTAGATAGCGATCAAACTGCATGCATATTGAGCGTGCTAGCAGGCGACCGCTGGTAGTGATGGTTAGTTTTGTTTTTTCAATGTTTAGCAGTCCATCGTCTGCCATTTGCTGTAAATTTTCCAGGGATGATTCGAAATACTTTTTAAAATTGATGCCCCATTTTTTTTCCAGTTTTTTAATATCCAGACTGTTATTGCACATCAGCTGATTGATTATTTCTCGACGTAGAATATCGTCATTTTCAAGTTCGATACCGCGAAAAACAGGAATTTTATCCTGCTTTAAATAACTTTCATATTCATCAATGGTGCGTACGTTCTGGCTATAATTATTACCAATGCGGCTAATTGCAGTAATGCCCATGGCAATCATGTCGCAATCTGAATGAGTTGAATAACCCTGAAAATTCCGATATAAGCTACCTTCCTGCTGTGCTTTTACCAGGGCATCAGAGGCTTTGGCAAAATGATCCATGCCAATGTACACATAACCCGCATTCTGTAACTTGTCGATACATAACTGCATAATATTTAACTTTTCTTCTGCTGATGGCAGTTCTTCTTCGTTAATTCGGCGTTGCGGTTTAAACATTTCAGGTAAATGAGCGTAGTTATAAATAGCAATGCGATCCGGGTTTAACTCAATCGTGGTGTCCAGTGTTTTTGAAAAACTTTGTACGCTCTGGTTAGGAAGGCCGTACATTAAATCAATATTAATTGATTGATAGTGCAGCTTTCGTGAATCGTTGATGTGTTGTTTAATCTGTTCATTTGATTGCTCACGGTTAACAGCTTTTTGAACACTGCTATCAAAATCCTGTATACCAAAACTGATTCGATTAAAGCCAAGATTGTTTAAGTTTTTTAAGCGTTGCTGGTCAACGGTACGCGGGTCGACTTCGATACCGAATTCAACTTCATTGTCAGCAGGTACATTAAAATTATCACGTATGCATTCGATGATTTCGTAAATTTCTTTATCGCTCAAAAAAGTGGGTGTACCGCCACCCCAATGTATTTGTGTGACTACTCTGTCTTTTGCAAATAGCGCACCCTGTAATTTAATTTCCTTTTTAAGCAGCTTGATATAGTGAGCTGCTTTCGATTTATCTTTGGTAATGACTTTACTGCAGCCACAGTAATAACAAATGGTATCGCAGAAAGGAATGTGCAGGTACAGCGAAAGCGGAGAAGGAATCGGGTCCTCATTACTGTGTTTAACCCCGTCCAGATAATCTTCCAGATTAAATTCTGAAGTGAACTGCACGGCGGTTGGATAAGATGTATAACGCGGTCCAAATGTGTCGTAGCGACGTATTAAATTTTTATCAAAAACTACTTTATTGTCCATAAGTTACTGGCTATATTTAGAAGAGTGTAATGTCAAGCTATAATGCTATGAAATAAAGAGTTTTACTTATATGACATACATCAAAAGATTGATTGATTAGAAATAGACGGAATACCCAAGTATAAGTATAGTTTAATATGTTTATATGCCCATATATTGTGACTATGTCACATGTAACTCATTGATAATTTAGCTGTAAACAATATGTTTTAAATCTTTGATAAGGATTTCTTTGTCTTTTTTATTAAGAAAAGAGCCTAATTCGAGTTCTTTGCCGTGGGAGCGAATAAATATTTGTTTTGGATATCCGCGTGTAACTGGTTTTTTAACAAATATTTTTGCCCACATACGGTGGTATTTCCAGGTTTTTTCAGCATGGTAACAGCCGCGCTCAACAACGACGGTGCCTTCATCGAAAGTGATGACTTCAGTGTTGATATTAGCGCGCAAGCGTAAGTATAAACAGATAAAAAGAAAGCCAATTTCCAGACCAGCGAAGGGGAAAACCACCCATAAGCCCTGTAGCGCTAAATAAGTGGATAGACAAAAAGCAATAAATGCCAGAGAGGCTACAATCTGCATGTTGAATCGCCAGCTTGCAGAGTTGTTCGGCCTGAGCACAATTTTTGCTAAACCGGTATTTTCATTGATGCTGGTTTCGACCATATTGCGCCTAATATATCTATTGTAGAAACAGTTTAATTATAGCACCATCAATTATGCTTTTTTAGCTGGCAGAAAAAAGGCATTCTGGATAAACCAGCGCTGTCGACCCTTAAGTTACCGTTGGCAAAAAAAATCTTTTAGATTCTTCCGTAAATGAACGCAAATACACGCATATTTTTTTAAAAGCAAAAAAATTAATCATCCACAGATAAACGCAGATAAACACAGATAAAGCGTTTTTTAGCTTTTAAACATCTGGGTTCATCTGCGTTTATCTGTGGACTTAAATAATTTAATTTGCGTGTATTTGCGTTTATTTGCGGAATAAAATTGTTTTTTTGAACTAGCGCTAATGGCCAATTTTTCCCTGTCAAGCATGGACTTGATGTTACAGATTATGTTTTTTAAGCCGATACAAAAAGGCATCTCGACTCAGGCCAAGTAGTTTAGCGGCTTTTGACTTGTTACCGTTTGAGTATGTAAGCGCTTGTTTTATCAGGTCAATTTCTAGTGATTCCATGTTGATGCCGTGTTCCGGCAGGGTGTATCCGGACTGACTTAAGGGGGTGCTCTGGCGGATATCCATAGGCAGGTTGTCTTTATTTATAACTTCCCCGGGTAACAGCGCGGAGACATGTTCACAAACGTTTTTCAGTTCGCGAATATTGCCCGGCCAGGCATAGTGTTTTAACTGGTTGAGTGCATCCTGACTGAATGTACAAATCTTTGCGTGGTTGTTTTTCGCTGCCTGTTGTAAGAAATGTTTTGCCAGTTCGGGAATATCACGTCGACGTTCCCGTAAATTAGGAAGGCGTAAAGTTACTACGCTAAGGCGATAAAATAGATCCTGGCGGAATTTGCCTTCATCCATCATTTGCAGCAGGTTGTGATTGGTGGCCGCTAAAATTCTGACATCTACCTTTTCAAGTTTGTGTGAGCCCACGCGTTGGCACTCGCCGTATTCAACAAAACGTAATAATTTAGCCTGCAATGAGAGTGGCAGCTCACCTATTTCGTCGAGAAAAAGCGTGCCGCCAGATGCTTTTTGTACATAACCGTCTTTGCTTTCATCGGCACCGGTAAAGGCACCTTTTTCGTGTCCAAACAGTAGTGATTCAATCAGTTCAGCAGGCAGCGTTGCACAGTTAATAATGATAAAGGGCTGGTCAGCACGTTTACTGCTCTGTTGTAATGCATGCGCCATGAGTTCTTTGCCGGTACCGGTTTCGCCCTGTATCAGGATGTGTACATCAGCTGCCGCCACAATTTGTGCAGTACGAATGACAGACTCCAGTGCGGGGGAGTGTCCGACAATAGCTGTGAAAGCGTTTTTGTTACTAAAGTTAAACATGCTGCTTAAATAGTCAGGTCAAAAAATATTAATGGTTATGATGCTCCATTGGTATAAACAGGCTGCCAATGGCCATAACAATCATAAGTAATCCAACAAGTTGCCTGGTTCGTGTTGAATGTGCAAAGCGAGTAATCCAGGATTGTCATAAATCCTGCGGTAATCAGTGTTGGCAGTGTTCCCAGGCCAAATGCCAGCATAGTGAGAGCACCATGAACTGCATCACCGGCAGTGAGTGCCCAGATAAGAACAAAATATACCAGGCCGCAGGGTAGCCAGCCCCAGATAAGGCCATAAGCTAATGCTTTGGGTATTGAAGCCACAGGTACAAGTTTTCTGCCAATGGGTTCAATGTGCTTCCACACCGGGATACCAATTTTTTCGACACTGGCAAAGCCGTGGTAGCCAGCCAGTCAAATATAAGCCGATGGCGACCATCATAGCGACACCAATAATTCTTAATATGGCATGCCCTTGATCAAAACCAGTGGACTGTAATACACTGGTGCCTACTGCACCGGCAATTAATCCGGCAACACTGTAGCTGATCAGTCGTCCGATGTTGTATGACAGGACGAATGTGAACAGCTTTGCTTTATTATTTCGTATTTCAACGGGCAGGCTCAGGCTTAAAGCGCCGATAACGCCACCGCACATGCCAATGCAGTGCATAGTACTGAAGAAGCCTAATAAAAAAGCCGAGGTTAGGGTGACTCAATCGTTCATAACAGAGAAGTTGGCAGCTTAAAGCTGGCAGTAGATAATTTAAAGAAAAACGGTTAGCTTTATTTTGTTGCCCCACATGTCGTATTCGTCGGTATCTGTGATTTTGACCTGAATTATATCACCTACCTGATAGTTATTATTATTGGGTATTTTGACATAAACTAAACCATCAATATCTGGTGCATCAGTACCTTTGCGACCGATTACGTTTGTTCATTACCCACTTTATCAATAATGATTTCTCGTGTTTTACCGATGTTCTTTTTTAATTTGTTTGCGCTAATACCTGCCTGTTTTTCCATGAAACGTGCAACACGTTCCTGTTTAACTTCTTCTGGTACGGCGCCGGTCAGTTCATTAGCTTTGGCTCCATCGACATCAGAATAAGCAAAGCAACCAACCCGGTCGAGTTGTGCTGCATCGAGAAAATTGAGCAGTTGTTCAAAATCTTCTTCTGTTTCGCCGGGAAAGCCAGCAATAAAGGTGCTGCGGATAGTTATGTCTGGACAGATCTCACGCCATTGATTGATACGTTGCAAGGTGTTTTCGGAAGAAGCCGGGCGCTTCATGGCTTTTAATATTTTAGCACTTGCATGCTGAAATGGGATGTCCAGATAAGGCAGGATTTTGCCTTCTGCCATTAATGGAATGATTTCATTGAGCATGCGGATAGGGGTAGACATAATGCAAGCGTACCCAAATACCGACTGGCTTAATGCCTGACATAGTTCAGTCATGCGAGTTTTTACCGGCATGCCATTGTAAAACTCGGTTTCGTATTTAACGTCAACACCGTAAGCACTGGTATCCTGTGAAACCACCAGTAATTCTTTAACACCAGCGGCCGCTAATCGTTCTGCTTCTACTAAAACATCATTTACCGGACGGCTGACCAGGTCGCCGCGCAAGGATCGGAATAATGCAGAAGGTGAAGCGATGATTACAGCCCTCCGATATTTTCAAATAAGCATAATGTCTGGGGGTGAGTCGAACGCCCTGTGGAGGTACCAGATCAATGAATGGATCGTGTTTTGCAGGCAGGTATTGGTGAATGGCCTGCATAACTTCATCAGTGGCATGCGGTCCGGTCACCGCAAGTACATTAGGGTGGGTTTGTTTAACGATGTCGCCTTTTGCGCCGAGACAGCCGGTGACAATGACCTTACCGTTTTCATCCAGCGCTTCACCGATAGCCTCTAAAGATTCTTCAATAGCGGCATCAATAAAACACAGGTATTAACCACCACCAGATCGGCGTCTTCATAGCTGGGCACAATATCGTAACCTTCAGCACGAAGTTGTGTGAGAATATGCTCTGAGTCTACCGTGGCTTTGGGGCAGCCGAGACTGACGAAGCCGACTCGGTGTGGTGTTTGTTTTGTTGTGCTTGAATTCATGTGATGACTGTTTTTTTTGAAAGAGAGTATTTTACCTTAAATGAGAGGTTGTAAGTTTTAAGTTATAAGTTGGTAGTTTTTATGTCTGGGGTGAAAAATAAGGTGATCAGAATCTTTTGACTTATAACCTACAACTTTTAACTTTAAACTACGTTTTATGAATGAAGAACGTTTCGCTGCACTCGCTCGTCTTTATGGCGAGGAGCAGCTGCAAAAAATACAACAGGCCCATATTTGTGTGGTCGGTATCGGTGGTGTCGGCTCCTGGGTGGTTGAGGCATTAGCACGGTCTGGTGTTCAGCGGATGACCTTAATTGACGGTGATGATATCTCTCGAAGTAATATGAATCGTCAGTGTCACACACTGGAATCAACCATAGGGAAAATGAAAACAAGGGTCATGAAGCGGCGTGTGCTGGATATTAATCCCGATTGTCAGGTGCAGGCAGAAGAGCAGTATCTAAATGAGAATAACATTTTTGATTTATTGTTAGCTGATGCTTCATCGCCTTTTGATTGTGTTATCGATGCAATTGACCGCATCAAGTATAAGGCCTTGATGATCTATTTTTGTAAACGAAACAAACTTCCAGTGGTGACCACAGGTGGGGCGGGCGGTCTGATTGATCCTTCACAGGTAGAAGTGAAGGATTTGTCACGCACGTGGAATGATCCATTGGCATCGTCCGTTCGTCTGGCACTGCGACAGGTGCATAACTTTACACGCAATCCTAAGCGCAGTTTTGGCGTGCCTTGTGTTTATTCTACCGAGCAGCAACGTTATCTGGATAAAGAGGGTAATGTGGGTTATCAGAAGCCGGGTGTGGCGGGGTTGTCACTGGATTGCAGTTTTGGGTATGGTTCATCGGTGATGGTAACCAGCACTTTTGGATTTGTTGCAGCAGCAAAAGCAATCGATATTATATTAAAAACATAGCCTGTAAATTGACTGTGATTATTATTAAGCCTGATTATTTTTGCCGCAGCTGATGTATACGATTTGCTGTTGCTCAGTAACGCATAATTATGGTGTCGTGGTGCCCGGCATCCGCAATGACTTCAATAATTTTCATTGCGGATTATTGTATCTATTTTTTTTAAATCATTGATATTAGAGGGTGCTATTAAGAATTAAAACAATAAGCATGACAGCGACAGCACCAGAAAGTATGAAAGGAAGTTTTAAACATATGCCAGGCAATTCAGCACAATGTTTTTTCTCTTTACAATTTAAGCAAACTTTTTTCATTTAATACTCCGCAATAAGTGGTACGTTCCCTAACGTTGGCACAGGCCTCGTTCGTCAGGATCTTCTACTGCTTCCGTAATTGCACATACTAAAGTATTCAGTTCATCCGCATTGATACTTTGCATCACCGTATTTAATAATTCAAGCGTTACACTGGCACAAACAACACTACCATCTTTTAACTGTATCGTTATACCTGTAGCATGAATATCGTCACTTGAATCTAGCTGTTATTCAGTAAGATCTCTGTCTATATCCATTAATTCATCGTAG
>CAVWXQ010000011.1:0-18328 GCA_963759005.1 uncultured Gammaproteobacteria bacterium | reverse complement strand
CCGACAATAGCGCATGTTTTTACATTATGGCCGTTTATTCAGTTTCTTTTTTTAGCGCTGCTTCCGCTGTTTGTTTATCTTCGGCCAGTTTTTTTCTGATGATGTCCGGTATCGGCCTGATTGTCCCCTGTTGAATCCAGTTTTGTGTTTGCGCCAGTTCATTCAAATGTTGAATGCGGAGTTCGGTATCCGGATGAGAGCTTAAAAACTGCGGAACATTCAGGCCATTTTCCTGATCTTCATTTTTTAGTATTTCAAATAATTCTGTCGAAAACTGTACATGGTTGTAATAGGCATTCATTACTCTTATGCCTTCATCATCGGCATCCTCTTCCTGTTCCCGGTTGAAGCTTAACATGGTCAACATGCTTGCATCTGTTAGTACATTGGCTACTGAATCGGATGACTGGCCAAGTACCGTGCTTAGTAACAGGCCAATAACAACGCCTTTACCCATTGCTTTAACAGGATGGCGTAGTTTTACGTGGCCGATTTCATGTCCCAGCAACATAATCAGGGTATTTTCGTTGCTTAACTTTTCCAGCAGGCCACGATAGATCATCACGTGGCCGCCCAGGGTCGCCATTGCGTTAACCACGTCTTTATCAACGTAGTGCACGGTTATGGTCATGTCCTCAGGTAAATCCATGTATGGAATAATTTTGTCGGCCAGGGCCTGAAGGTACTCGTTTACTTCTTTGCTTTCGTCTTCGTTACTTTCATCATTCAGTTTTTTGGCAAAGGACTGCAAGATTGAAGTTTCCATTTCAAAGGGAATATATTCTGCCAACCAGTCAACCGATACGGCAAGCATGGCGGTAACGATAATTACTGCAGCAAAAACAACGCCAATTAAAAAAGAAAATTCTTTTAGCGGGTGTGTATCTGTGTTGTTTATCCCTTCCGGTATTTCTGGATTTCGGTATTTCAGTCTTACGCCCCGATTATATTTCTGTTGAATCAATCGGTATTAAGGCCGTGCCATAAGCCAGCACTTCTAATGAACCAATTTTTCCTTTTGCACTTTTTGAAATGGATGATGTTTCCAGTTTTATATTAAACACTTTTGTTGCACCTAAACCATCGGCGCTTTCTTTCATGCGTAAAATAGCTTCACGTCTTGCGCGATCTAACAGGCTTTCATAAGAGGTCACTCTGCCACCAATAAGTGTGCGCAGTGATGCCAGAAAACGCTTGAAGTAATCGACCGAGATAACCACGCTACCGGTTACCAGCATTGATGCATCCGGTGCCGGTGACGAGTAAGAACTTCGCGGCAGTATGCGGCTGCTGATCGCTACTATATGGCGGTATTGTGTCTCACGTTTAATAATGGATTTGTAGTGGCGTTTCTCGGCAATACGCCCGAAGAAATAACCAAAGGCTAATAACGCCGCTAATACAATTAGATCTGCCATTGTGTTACTCCATGACTACTGCTGTTCCGTAGGCAAACAGTTCTGCTGCGCCCTGTGTAACCGAGGACGTTGAGAAGCGCACATTAAGCACAGCATTAGCACCAACGGCTTTTGCCTGCATCTTCATACGGTTTACTGCTTCTTCCCTGGATTCCTGCAATAACTCGGTGTAACCACGCAGTTCGCCACCGAATACATTTTTTAAACTGGCCATAATGTCGCGACCAACATGTTTCGTTCTTACCGTGCTGCCCTGCACTAATCCCAGATGTTCTTTTATATGTTTTCCTGGAATAATTTCCATGTTGCTTACAATCATTGTTTTACCTTTCCGTTAATTAATCAACGTATTAGAGTATAGACATAAACAAACGATAATCAGCTTTAGTGCATCTCTAAATTAGTCCTGTCTAACTTTTTTCCCTTCACGATGAAATTGTGTTTTATGGCAGCGGGGACAGGGTGGAATTTTTCCAGCCTGGTGAAAATGCAGCACTTCATCGCACTGGTCACAGACCAGCATACCAGGGCCGGTGACTTCGCCGGTGTGATAGATATAGGGCAGCTTGGCATTCTGTTTCAGCTGTAGCAGTTCGACCGTAGTTTTATCAGCCGTCTCCAGCAACATGTACAGCAAGGCGCTTTCAATGAGCGTGGTTTCAAAACCAAGCCAGTCAGTAAGCTTTTCATCGGTTTTAGCAATATGACTGATGGCATCGTCAAGATCACGCTTGAGCCAGAGTGTGAGTTTCTCAGCATCCTCTTCTGTTAACTCGTCAAGCTCTACCGCTTTATCTTTAGCTTCATCAATAAACCTGTGCAGCAATGGACCAGTATGTTCTTTTGCATTGCGCAAATTTTCAGCAACGCGTTCGTACATGGTTTCATAAGCTGCACCGAGAGCATCAAGTGGGTCTACGTGTATGGGCTTTTTCATGATTTTCTCCTGGTAGTTTTCTACGATAATACCAGTTTATACGCTTAGCTGTTTTCAGCTTGATACACATCAACAGTAAGATTAGATTGATCCGGTTTTAACCTTTTATATCCTGTTTTTTTATCAACTGCAATGATTCTGTAATAATCCTGACTGTCTTCTTATCTTTATCTCTTATGGCTTCCAGTTTTTTGATATCACCTGTATCACCGATATAACCAAGCACGGCATAGAGATAAGTGCCCTGTGCTCTGGTTGAATTTATCCGGGGCTGAATAACACCATGATTCAGTGCGTTACGTACTGCTTTAAGTGATATTTTGTTAATACGGACCAGGGCCGCTGCTGCACGTCGAGCAACGTCGGTGTTTAGGTCATGTGTTGCGCGAATGAGACTATTTACGGCAATTTTATTGCTAACCTCACCCAGTCGATAGGCTGACCACATACGCCTGTTTGAATCCTGATCGGACAATAATACCTGCAATAAAGCTTCTGTATTTTTATCCTGGTCGAGAATTGATATTTTCCATAATGCTTCCTTGATTAATTTCTGTTCATTCAGGTTGCTATCAGCAGGTCGATTGGCAAGTTCATCACTAAGATAGCTTACCACTTCTGATTTGCCCAGCTCACCAAGAACACGAATCATCCAGGGACGAATGGTTTTATTGCTGGCGGCTTCAATTAATGGCAAAACCGCTCGTTTATCGCCAAGCCTGGCCAGTGAATTAGCGGTCTGTATCGGGGTGTTATTTTGTTTTAGCGCTAAAATCAGTTCGGGAACGGCAGATTTATCACCAATCATACCGATTGAACGGATGGCACACAGCCGCAGGTCACGGCTAGAAGGATCAAATGCGGCCTGTGTAAGCGCACTAAGTGCACGTGGATCTTTTAGGTGACCGAGTGCCTGTGCCATTACGCAAACACGCAAAGTGCCCGAGGTATCTTGCATGGCATCAATTAATGCCAGTACCACATCTTTATTAGCACTATAGGAAAGTTTTTCAGCGGCCAGCCAGCGTGTTTACTTGTTACTGGACTTTAACTGCCGAACTAATAGTGTTTCATCCTGCTGTGATGGCAACGGAATAACGGGCTTTTTAGCAAAAGAAATGGTGATGGCGCTGCCGAGCTCGGCTTCAAGAATGTGCTGGCGCAGTTGTTCGTGGACTGTGGGTAAAGGTAGCTCGCTACAGCCGATTAAAATGCAACATAAACCAATGAGGCATCGTGTTTTCATGACTCTATTGAAACATGAAACTGGTTTTAAGGCGATAACAATTGTAGGATAGATGAAGGGCAGCATTATTCAGGTTTGTTAACGCCATATCCATGTCACAGGTCTCATGGATTGGCGTCTTGAGCCCAGTATTAATAGAGATGCCCAGAAATCATTCAATGCAATTTTACAGTAATTTCCTATACTCTTATGCAGGTTTAACAAAATAATCTAAATATTAATAACTTAAATACGGAATTATTATGAAATATTCATTTTTATCGTTGTTGTTGTTATCCGTCCCCGCACATGCTGACAAGATAGTCAGTAATCAGGAATGTCGACAAATGTACCGAGAGATAGTGATTAATTTTGCAGCCAGTACAATTCCACCTGGAGAGTTAATGTCTTACTACGGCCAGATGTGTATACCTGCCAACAAAGGTAATCCTGAGTGCGCAACAGTGATAGATGCGGTGATTTCTGATGAACTGGTCGTGGCTATTAAAGCCAAACTTGCTGAGCAAGATGTGATTAAGATGTAGAACGTAGAAGCTAGCAGAGAATAGAAAATAACTATACGATGCTCAAGCTAGCTTCAAATGATTTGCCTGCTTAAAGCAGATCAGTTATAGCTGATTACGCACCCGCAAAGTGCATAACAACCTTCACAATACCAATAACTAACAATATAAATAAGACGGCAAAGACAATACCGCCAATAACAAAATGGTGAAACTTGCCATGCTCAAAATCACGATCTCTATTGGTTTTAGTTTGCACACCAAACCAGGCGGCGATAATACTACCCATAAATGAAAAAGGCGTAATCTTATTTTGCTTTTCTGGTATTTCAGGTTTTTCTGTGGTCATATTATTATACAATAGGAAACAAATAGAATATTTCTATATTAATTTATTCTAATGTACAACTCAATCAACATTTAAATTTTTAAGGAAAATTCTAAACTTATCAGCCATTTCTTCATGTTGAAGTGCAATCTCAACATTAGCTTCTAAGTAGCCGTTTTTACTACCGCAATCATAGCGGCGACCTTCAAAACTGTAAGCATATATCTCTTCTGTTTTTCTGAGTTCGGCGATGGCATCCGTTAACTGTATCTCATTGCCTGTGCCACGTTTCGTTGTTTTGAGCTTGTTAAATATCTCTGGTGTCAGGATATAACGCCCAACAACTGCCTGATCAGAAGGCGCTTCAGCTGGTGCTGGTTTTTCTACAATTTCATCAACCCGCGATAATCTATCGCCAAGTTTAGGTCCTGCCACCATACCATATTTATCGCTTTCCGTTACCGGCACCGTTTGTGTACCGATGACACTGCCCTGCTTTTCTTTATATACATCGACCATCTGTTGAATACAGCTGGCTTCGCCTTTGTTATAAATCAGGTCATCAGGCAATAACACAGCAAATGGAGCATTGCCTACCGCTGGTTCTGCGCACAATACTGCATGCCCTAAACCCAACGCTTCCGACTGGCGAATAAACACACAGTGAATATGTGCTGGTACCACATCCTGTACTATTTTTAATAATGCGGTTTTATTTCGCAGGCTTAGTTCGGTTTCAAGCTCATAGGCTTTGTCATAATGATCTATTATCGCGTTTTTAGTTCTGCCGACAATAAATACCAGCGTATCCATACCAGCGGCAACTGCTTCTTCAGTCGCATATTGAATTAACGGTTTATCAACCACAGTCAGCATTTCTTTTGCGATGGCTTTAGTCGCCGGTAAAAAACGTGTACCTAATCCGGCAACAGGAAAAACAGCCGTTCGAATAACACTCATATGAAGATTCCTAAAATGTTTTTTAAATAAACCCCAATTTTAGACTAAGTTGGCATGCAAGGTTGAACGACTATGGTAAAATTTCGACAATATTTTAAATTAACCTGAATTATTATGACCTACGTAGTTGTTGAAGACTGTATTAAATGTAAATACACTGATTGTGTGGACGTTTGCCCTGTTGACTGTTTTCATGAAGGACCTAATTTTCTGGTGATTGACCCTGAAGAATGCATTGACTGCACCTTGTGTGAGCCTGAATGCCCTATCGGGGCAATTTTTGCCGAGGATGATGTGCCCGAAGGACAGGAACACTTTACCGCACTCAACGCAGAATTAAGTCTGCAATGGCCGGTGATTAACATTAGTAAAGAATCGCTTCCCGACGCAGCTGAATGGGAAGGCGTTCCCGACAAGTTAAAATTACTGGAACGATAGATGACTATGCACAAAGGCAATGAAAGTCAGTTTCTGTGACAGCAGCATCCACCATTGTCGTTCCAGCCGATCAAAACATACTTCAATTTGCCGCTGAGTTTATCTTTGATACCTTTAAAGGTCAGAACCATTCTGTTCAGGCACCTGATTTTTCTAATCTGTTTGTATTATTACCCCAGACACAGTTAACACAGCGGTTTAATGAAACCCTGTGTCGCTCACTCGACTCAGATTTACCTGCCATTATTCCACCATGGGCCGATACACTAAAAGCCTGGACAAAACACTTTGTCAGCAACCCGCACCCTGCGATAAATGACAGTTGGCAAATTATCGGCGAACCCGCACGCCAGCTACTATTTATTGAAGCATTACAGCAACATCCCGACCTGTTCAAAGAAGAGAACCAGTGGCAGGTTACACAGGCACTACTCAGCCTGTTTGATGAGCTGAGTCTAAACCAGCAGGATATTTTTATCTCGGCTGAAGAGCTGTCGCAACAACTCCAACATGCCTATGGTTTAGAACAGCAGCATGAGCACCTGCTTTATGAAAGTAAACTGGTTTACACCCTGTGGCATGCCTGGCAAGAACAACTGAGTGAAAACCAGCTATATGATGAAACCGCTGACTATCTTGGCCGGCTAAAAAATGCCCCGGCTGTAATCGACCAACAACAGCAATTCATCTGCCTGGGGCTTTCACAATATACAAAAACCGAGCAGGACTTTATTCAATATTTAATCGACAATAAGCAATGCCATGACATCGAGTTTGCGCATACTATCAAATCTGCCATCAAGCCTGAGATGGACAGCAAGGTTGCTGCTGACGAAACCACTAACATTGGTACCAGCAATGCATTTACAGATTTTATTCGCGAAACATTCACGCCATCAGCACTATCAATCAAACAGCGCGCTCAAAATTTTGCAAAGAAATATCCTGAAAATCCATCTATTAACATCCCTTTTTCCACTTACCTTGCCAGTAATGAGGAAGAACAGATACGTGCGATTGATTATTATGTTCGACTCAACATACTGAACGGCAAAAATAATATTGCCATTATCAGTGAAGATAGAAAATTATCACGTCGCTTACGTGCATTACTTGAACGGGCAAATATTCAGCTGCAGGATAAAGCCGGCTGGTCACTGGCAACAACACAGGCCGCGACCATTATTGAACGCTGGCTGGAGTGTATCGAAGAAGACTTTAGTGCCTACCCCTTACTCGACTGTTTAAAATCTCCCTTCATCAATATTAGACCTGATACTGCTGATGAATCCGCAGATGATAACTTCAAAAAAAATATCTATCGTTTTGAGCATGATTTAATTTTTCATGAAAATGTCAGCAGTAACATTGGACTGTACAAAGCTAAATTAAAACAACGCGTAGATCGCCTCTCCAACTGGCCCGCTAATACTTACGATGATTTAATAAACACGTTGAATTATATTCAGCAGACTGCAGCTCCATTAACAAATTTTTATACCTCTGAAAAAAAAATAAACTTATCTGATTTTCTTGATGCATTATTAAATAGCCTGCAGCAGCTGGGTGTTATGCAGGCTTACCAGAATGATAATGCTGGCCTGGTATTGCTTAAAACTTTTGAATCATTAAAACAAAGTATTACCTACTCGAATCCGGCATTAAGCTGGTTTGACTGTCGCATCTGGTTAGGCATGGCACTTGAATCGCAGCATTTTACACCACCAACTAACGATAGCCGAGTGCAGTTAATGACACTCGAGCAAGCCTCACACCTTAATTTTGACTGTCTTGTTATTGCTGCCACCGAATCACAGCACTATCCGGGCAGTGCAAAAAATCAGCCTTTTTTCAATCAGGCAGTGCGCGCTTCCCTGGGACTCAGGACCTGGGATAAACAACGAGAACAGCGCCACGAATTATTCACTCGTGCCTTACTATCGGCACCCGACATATTATTAACGGCCTGCTTTGAAGAAAATGGCGAAGAAAAACCGGTTTCACCCTGGTTAGAATTACTTATCAATTTTTATCAACTGGCTTATAACAAAAAACCGGATAATCTGCATCTGCAACAACTTGTGCTAGCAAACAGTGAAGTTTTTAATAGTGATGATATTGAGCTTCCAGAGCAGTCATCAAAACCTGCACCGAGCATTCCTGAAGATTTAATTCCTGAAAGTATTTCTGCAAGTGCCTATCAACGGATTATTAATTGTCCATACCAGTATTTTAGTGCCGATGGATTAAAACTAAAACCATTAGAAGAATTAAGTGAGGAATTAAAAAAATCAGATTACGGTGAGCGTATCCACTTAATTTTACAATGCTTTCATAATGGACATATAAAATTTGGAAAGGCGTTCAGCCATACAATAACAGAAAAAAACGCTAAACAGGCTGAACAATATTTATCAAAACTGTCTGAAAAAATATTTCTTGCCGATTTAGAAAATAACATACTGCACAGAAGCTGGTTATATCGTTGGCAAAAACATATTCCAGCTTATATAAACTGGCAAATAAAACACCAAATGGACTGGGCTATATTTCTCAGCGAAAAAAACCTTGAAGTCACTCTGAATGAAACATTAAAAATAGTTGGCCGGCTAGACCGCGTCGATAAGTGTAAAGTAAACAACACACACGCTATTATTGATTACAAAACCGGCAAAACTGCCCGGCAGGACGATATCGATATTGGTGAAAACGTACAGCTCTCTATCTATGCGTTGCTTGATACCCAGGCAAGTGAGGTCAGTTATTTATCGGTGGATTCTTCTAATCAAAAAGTTGAAACTAAATCTTCTTTGTCAGCTGAAAATTTGGAAATAAACCGTGAACAAAATAAACAACGTTTAATCAAGCTGTTTAAGCAGATGAAAAACAGCGAACCCATGCCTGCCTGGGGTGATGTTATGGTTTGTCGTTATTGTAATTTTTCTGGTCTTTGCCGGAAAGCTGAATGGACAGAATAGTTAAAACAAAGTTCTGCCTTAGAGAATTAGCCGCAAAAAACGCAAATAAAAACCAGGAAGCTTTTATTTGCGTTAATTCACGTGCTTCGCGGCAATTGTTATTTCACTGCAAACAAAGAGCCATTCACACTATTAAAATATACATGACTATCACTTATCACCGCAGCAGAAAAAATATTGCCATCGACTTTATATTTCCAGCGCAACTGACCTTTACTGGTATCCAAAGCATATAAATGACCATCTGTACTGCCTGCATAAACGGTGTTTGATGCAACAGTGATCGGTGCGTATACATAACCTTCGGTACGATATTCCCATTCACGTGTACCGTCTTCAGCATTATATGCATAGATATAACCATCTTTACTGCCGATAAAAACTCTTCCGTCATGAAGAGCAGGTGAGGACAATACAGGGCCGGCTGTTTTCTTATCCCAGCTTTGCTGGCCAGTATGAATATTGACTGCGTAAACATGTTTGTCATCACTGCCGAAATAAACATTACGTGCATCGACCGCAGGTGATGAATGGATCTTACCACTGGTCTTAAATCGCCAGTACTCCTGTCCTGTCTCTCGGTTTACCGCAAACATATCACCCTTTAATGTGCCGAAAAAAAGGTATTTACCATAAATGGCAGGTGAACTATATATCGGTGCTCCGGCATTGAAGCTCCATTTTCTAAAGCCAGTATTCACATCAGCCGCGTACAAATTTCCATCTTCACTGGCAAAATAAATAACCTCATTATCTATAATGAGTGAAGCAGATATCGGGCCTTTGGTTTTCTGTTTCCACACCAGCGACTGCGTATCTTCTCTAATGGCATACAAATTCTTATCCCAGCTGGCAACATAAATAATACCGTTGGAAATAGCCGGTGTTGATTCAACGTTGCCGCCGGTTTTAAACGACCATTTCATTTGACCGGTATTTTGATCGATAGCGTATAAGTGTTTGTCGTTACTACCCAGATAAATAACACCATTAGCCACTACTGGTGAGGAATAGGTTTTATCTGGTGCACTGTATTTCCAGTCCAGCTGATCCAGCTTAGTGGGTCCAGAGTCACTGTAGACTGCAGTGTGATTCACATCACCACGAAACATGCTGGTTTTACCACTACCACAGGCTGTGAGTGCAATTGTTGAAACAGCAATAGCTGCCAGTAAGACCTTATTTAGTAAATGATTGTTATTTTTCATGGACACAGCAACAACTCCCCGTATTTTTTGTTATACATTGTAATCAATCAGCATTGCTCTGCATGGTAATAATAATGCTGATATTTTCATCAGAGAATAGACTAGTTTTATAACAAAATCACGACTTTGAGATTATCAGGCCCAGGTTTTAACCTGTTAGATAGTTGCCAGGGTATTTATTATCAATGAGCAAAAGCGGCGGCACCCGCATTACACATCAATTCATATGAAATAGTGTCACTACACTTCGCCACCTCATCAACGCTTAATTCTTCACCCCAAAGCACTACACGATCGCCAATGCAGGCATCCATACCGGTCAGGTCAATGCACAGGCTATCCATTGAAACTCGTCCCAGCAGTGCGCAACGCTGATGATTAATCCAGACCGGCGTGCCGTTTCTGGCATGACGCGGATAACCATCGCCGTAACCCGCTGCGACCACACCCATTGTTATGTCTTTATCCGCAGTATAGCTGCTACCATAACCGATAGACTCGCCGGCTTTAACCACTTTAATATCGATCAGTATCGATTCAAACTGCATCACGGCCTGCAACCCCAAATCAGCAGCTGAGACATCAGCAAAAGGAGATGAACCGTACAACATGATGCCAGGGCGCACTATTTCAAAATGGCTTTTAGGCAAACGCATTATGGCCGCAGAATTAGCCATGCTGCACGCCACCTCTATATCATTAGTTACTTTAATAAAGCGCTCTAACTGTATGTTATTTAAGGAATTTGAAACAATATCCGCGTTAGCAAAATGGCTCATTACAAATACGTTTTTTACATTTTTGCAATTTCGTAATTGACCAAAGTAGCTATCTAATTCATTGCCAGAAATACCCAGACGATGCATCCCGGTATCAACTTTAATCCACACATCAATCGCTGATGAAACGTCCTGCTCTGATGATATGGCTGATGATATGGCTGATGACATGTCTAACAGCATATCTAACTGCGCACGCTGATGCACCACAGTCGATAACTTTAGTTTATAAAATTGCTCAAGCTCGGTTACATTGCAAAAACCATGCAAGACAAGAATGGGTTTAGTACATCCATCAGCTCTTAATGCATACGCCTCTTCTGGCATAACCACAGCGAACAGGTCTGCATCAGCGAGTTGTTGTGCAGCCATCAGCATGCCATGTCCATAAGCATTGGCTTTTATCACCGCCATTATCTGGCAGCCTGGTGCGAACTCTCGAACTTTACTCAGGTTACTGGATAAGGTGTTTTGGTTTATTGTTAGACTGGCTCGGCGCCAATGTCTGCTGCTAATGCCTCTCACAGCAGCGAAAGACAACTCGCTCATTCAAAACCATCATTGTCATACATTTCAGGAATGTAATTTTCAAACTTGGTATATTTACCAAGAAAGGTAAGCAGAGATTTTCCGATTGGGCCATTACGTTGTTTGGCAATGATGATTTCAGCAACACCTTTTTGCGGGCTGTCATCGTTATACACTTCGTCACGGTAAATAAACACAATTAAATCCGCATCCTGCTCAATCGCACCCGATTCACGAAGATCCGACATCACCGGGCGTTTATCCGGACGCTGCTCCAGACTCCGATTTAACTGGGACAGGGCAATCACCGGTACTTTCAGTTCTTTTGCCATGGCCTTTAAACCACGTGAAATTTCAGAAATCTCCGTTGCCCTGTTTTCACTGCCGCCATGAACTTGCATTAACTGTAAATAATCAATCACAATCAACCCCAGGCCATGTTGACGCTTTAGACGACGCGCACGAGCTCTTATCTCATTAGGCGACATAGCAGGCGTATCATCAATAAAAATTTTGGCTTCAGACAGAATATGAATTGCCGAGGTAATACGTGCCCAGTCTTCATCGGTAAGATTACCGGTTCGAATATGGTGCTGATCAACACGCCCCAGTGAAGAAATCATTCGCATTGCCAGTGAATCGCCGGGCATCTCCATACTGAACACAGCCACCGGAAGCTTGTCACCAATCGCCGCATTTTCCGCAATATTCATTGCAAAGGTGGTTTTACCCATCGACGGACGGCCGGCGACAATAACCAGATCGGCTTCCTGCAAACCGGTCGTCATCTCATCAAATTTATCAAAACCGGTCGACACACCGGTGATACCGCCATCACTATTAAACAGGTGATCAATTTTATCCACTGTTTTAGACAGCAAGGTTTTCATGTCCTGAAAACCACCTTCACCACGCGCACCCTGCTCTGCTATCTGAAAAACCTTTTTCTCTGCATTATCCAGCAATTCTTTACTATCACGCCCTTCAGGCACATAGCCACTGCCGCTAATATCGGTACCTACCGCAATGAGCTGACGTAATACCGATTTTTCACGTACTATATTGGCATAAGCCACAATATTAGCTGCACTGGGCGTATCTTTTGCAAGACGACCTAAATAAAGCAGGCCACCCGCCTGTTCAAGATGATCATTTTTTTGCAGACACTGTGACAGCGTGACCGCGTCGAAAGGCTCACTTCGAGATTCCAGTTCACGAATCGCAGAAAATAGCAGACGATGGTCGTAACGATAAAAATCTTCATCAACCAGCTTATCTGCGATATTTTCCCACGCACGATTATCCAGCAACAGCCCGCCAATCACTGCCTGTTCGGCTTCTATCGAGTGCGGCGGCACACGCAAATTACTGGTCTGTCCATCAGACATTGGATCGGACGTTGGAAAGGGTGCAGTTTCTGACATGAATAGTTCCGTTGAAAATTGCTTCGATTATAAAGACAGAAGACGGTGAGTGAAAGCCATTTTTAAAACAAATTTATTTTTAACGCAGAGGCGCGCTAAATAAAAAGAAAAGAAAAAAATAATTTTGTCAACAGATGAATGCAAATAAAAAAGCTTTGTGTGTCAACACATTCCACGCAGCTGAATGAAAAATAGAAACAGCCTCATCTTCCATTACGCTATTGCTCAGCGCAAAATAACATAATTAATTATCAGTTTTTATTTTGCGTTCATTTGCGTTCATCTGTGGACTAACAAAGCTTTTAACAGAAGCTCAAATAACAAAGGCCTGCAATAATGCAGGCCTTCTGGTATCAAACAGCAGAAAAAACCTTAAGCTTCTTCTTCACCGACAATGGTAACTTTAGCCACTGCATTAACATCACTATGTAAATGCAGTGTGATTTCATATTCACCAGCCTGACGAAGCGGGCCGTCCGGAAGACGCACTTCGCGTTTTTCGACTTCCACGCCTGCTTCAGTAAACGCACTGGCAATATCAGTATTACCGATTGAACCGAATAATTTACCTTCAGTACCTGATTTTGCAGTGATTTCAATACTCAGTGCTTCAATTGCCTCACGGCGTTTTGCAGCAGTCGACAGTGAGTCCGCTGCCAGTTTTTCAAACTCTGCACGGCGCTCTTCAATTTCTGCCTTATTACTATCTGTTGCTATTTTCGCTTTACCCTGAGGCAACAGAAAGTTACGTGCAAAACCGGCTTTTACGTTAACCAGATCACCAATACCACCTAAACTATCAATTTTTTCAAATAAGATGACTTCCATCTTTCAAACCTCTGTTGTGTATTCTTAATGTAAATTCTTAGTGTTAAATTCTTCTTTGTAACAAATCACTTCGCTCAAACTACTTCACGCGGGTAAACGAATACGCTGCCGTATATTCAGCCAGGGATCCGTAAAACTCGCTAAAATCAGCAACAATAGCAACTGCGGTATAAAAAGCATGATTAAATAAACAACCAATAACCAGGCCGCATTCAACTGCCGTATTTTTATTGCTGCATGCAATATCGACAAAACCTGCATTCCATACAACACAAATACTACCGTTACCAGCGCAATTGCAAATACATTATTTGCAACCATCGCTATCAACATTATGGCCATAGCAACTAAAGCAGATATCTTCCCCAGATTTAAGCTTTGAAACTCCTTAGCAAAACCACCCGGATTATAAAAAACCGCCTGCCACCAGCGACCTAAAAACAGGCTTAACATGGTACCAAACATAATGCTGCTGGCAAACAAACCCGGTAAAAACTTAATAAGCCAGTCTTCTGTCTGCGTTAACTCTGCCAGACTAAAATCTTCAGACTGCTCTGCCAGCTGTTGTACCATAATATCCAATGGCTCGCGCCAGAGTTCACCAAAATTCGGGAACAGACTATAAATCAGCACAATTGCCAATAAACTGATCGCTGCCAGTAACTGCAAACTATAAGCCAGTGACACCGTTTGCCGCAATATCATTGCAATTAGCCAGGCCGGTAACCAGACAAGCAAGACAAATATCACTGCCACCTGCGGCGTCGCAAAAATCATATATGAAAATATTGCGGCACCCAGTGATGACAATGCAGTAGTTATCAAACCACTTTTCGGACCATGAACCAGTGTCATCAGTACAATGGCTGCCGCGCTAATCCACGCTGCTGGCGGAACCATCAGACCTAAAATGGCCATTGATGCAGCAACTAACGCTGCCTGACTTTGGCCTTTTAATATAAATCTTGCCAGAAATAACACTTAAGACACCATTAATGTGTTGCCCGTAATGTGCTGCCCGGGCCTACCTGCTGCGACCAAAAACAATCATGGTCGATATCAGGTAACATCATCCAATAAATATTACTGTGACTTACTTATGGCTATCTGTAAAAGGGATAAGCGCAAGATAACGTGCAACTTTCACTGCTTTAGTTAACTTACGCTGGTATTTTGCTTTAGTACCGGTTATACGTGCCGGTACAATTTTTCCACTTTCAGAAACAAAAGCTTTAAGCAATTCCAGGTCTTTGTAATCTACGTCAGTAATACCTTCTGCAGTAAAACGACAATAACGTTTACGTCTAAAATTAGCATTATCTGCCATTTTTCTTCCCCCTACTCTGCAGGTGCTGCTTCAGCAGCATCTGAATTATCAGTATCTATCTTTTCTGCTGCTACTTTTGCAGCTTCTTCCTTAGCCGCTACTGCTGCACGCTCTGCCGCCGCGCGTTCTTTTGCAGCACGTTCCGCAGCTGACTTTTTATCCGAAGCATCTTCTTCGTTTTTCGCTTTAGCAAACACTGACATATCAGTAACCGCTTCATCACGTTTAAGAATCAGGCTACGAATTACCGCGTCGTTAAATCTAAAAGCTGTTTCAATTTCATCACGCACAGCCTGATCACATTCAACATTCAATAATACGTAGTGTGCCTTGTGAATTTTGTTAATCGGGTAAGCTAACTGGCGACGGCCCCAGTCTTCTAAACGGTGTACTGTTCCGCCATTAGATTCAACCGTTGCTTTGTAACGGTCAATCATTGCAGGTACCTGTTCGCTCTGGTCTGGATGCACCAGAAATACGATTTCGTAATGTCGCATAGTGTTCCTCTCGGTTAAAGCCCCCCATCATTTGTGGTGGAGCAAGGGTTATTCAAATTGCAGGGCGCGAAGTTTACAGGAAAAACAATGAAAAATGTATAATGAAAAGTGAAAAATGTTTAAAAACAAGCCTATACATCAAATAGAAGTGTGTTTATCAGTATTTAAGAACATATTCAAATAGAGCTGAGCCCTTAAAAACCCTCAACCAGACGTTAACGTAAAATAACTAAAGAAATAAAATCGGCCTATTCTGTGTGAAAACTCAAAACACTTAGGTATACCAGGACTTTGAATAACCAGCTTATTTTTCAAAGAATTTACCAACACACTTAATTAAATCTGAACGACTGAAGGGCTTTTGTAAAATATTCGTTTCCAGAACAGCCTGAACTGCGCTGTTCGGCGATATATCTGCCAGCCCTGAGGTAAGCTGAACAGCTAAATGCGGTCGTATCTCTCTGGCTTTTTCTGAAACCTGGTAACCATTCATACCACCAGGCATAACGATATCGCAAAATAGCAGGTCAATATGCTCATCACTACTTAATATTTCAATAGCAGCCCTACCATTTTCTGCATGTCATGCAGGTCCGCTAAAAACTGCGCCAGCATTTTTACTACGATCTGCGCCAGATCGTCCGACCGCCCTTGTCTTCCAGCACAATACCCATGTCATCGAGCTCATCGCGAATTCGATCGGCCTCAGCCCAGTCTTTATGTTCTCTGGCAGTGTTTCTCGCTTCAATCAATGCATCAATATCTGCACCATCATCACTTTCACCGGCTCCGGTCTGCAAAAACTGCTCGGCATCTACTTCCAGTAAACCTAAGACATTGGCCAGTTTTTTAAGCACTGCAGCTTTCTGCAATGCCGCACTTCTATCTTTATCGCGCAAACGATTAACCTGGTTTGCCAGATCAAACAACACCGCTAAGGCTTCTGGTGTATTAAAATCATCGTCCATTGCCTGCTTGAACTCTTCTATCGCGGGATCGCTTTCATCAATGTCTGCTGGCACATCAAGACCACGCAAGGTACTGTATAAACGAGACAAAGCCGTTCGTGCACTATCTAATAACTGGTCTGAATAGTTCAGCGGGCTGCGATACTGGCTAGCCAGGACGAAATAACGGATCTCTTCACCTTTGTACAGCTTCAAGATCTCTCTTACGGTGAAGAAGTTACCCAAAGACTTGGACATCTTTTCATTGTCGATGCGAACGAAACCATTGTGCATCCACAGGTTGACGAAAGTTTCGCCGGTCGCCGCTTCTGACTGCGCGATCTCATTTTCATGGTGCGGAAACTGTAAATCCTGTCCACCGCCGTGAATATCAAAATGATTACCAAGGCAGCAGGTAGACATTGCTGAACACTCTATATGCCAGCCGGGACGTCCCTTTCCCCAGGGCGAATCCCAGAATGGCTCGCCCGGTTTTGCTGCTTTCCACAACACAAAATCCAGCGGGTCATCTTTGCGTTCATCAACCACGACGCGTTCACCCGCACGTAAATCTTCAATTTTTTTACCGGATAACTTCCCATAACCCTGAAATCGACTGACATCATAATAAACATCACCCCCGCCTTCTTCTGTTTTAGCCGTGTAGGCGTAGCCATTGTCAATTAAGGCTTGCACCATACTGATAATCTCCGGCATAGACGCGGTAGCACGTGGCTCTTCATCGGGCGCTAACACACCCAGTTGTGCAGCATCTTCATGCATTGCCTGTATAAAACGCTCGGTTAAGACAGAAAAGTCTTCTCCATTTTCATTAGCACGATTGATAATCTTGTCATCGATATCGGTAATATTACGCACGTAAGTCACGTCGAAACCGCGGTAACGAAGATAACGTGTCACCGCATCAAATACCACCAGCACACGGGCATGACCGAGATGGCACAAATCATAAACCGTCATGCCACAGACATACATTTTCACCTTACCGGGCTCGATCGGCTGGAAGACTTCTTTTTTTCTGGTCTGGCTATTGTGTATCTTTAACATGAGCTTCTTAAATAGATAAAATGATGGGGAATATTAACGGAATACTGGATGAAGCGCTAACCTATCAGCACAAGTCAGGTAAACTACGAATTTTTTAATATAGTAGATAGAGTTTTAACATGGTAAAAGTTTTATTCGTGTGCATGGGCAATATATGTCGCTCGCCTACAGCAGAAGGCGTGTTTCGGCACAAAGTTGAACAAAACAATCTGCAAAATCAGATTTCGATTGATTCCGCCGGCACTCATGCCTACCACGTCGGCAACTCGCCAGACAAACGCGCGCAGGAAGCCGCACTTAAACGCGACATTGATTTAAGTAATCAACACGCACGTCGAGTTCACGCCGATGATTTTTCAGAATTTAATTATATTATCGCGATGGACGAAAGCAATATGGAGGATCTGTTAGCTATCTGCCCTGTCGGCTATGAAGACCGTTTGCACCTGTTTCTTGCTTTTTCTGATAGCGAACAAAGTGAAGTGCCTGATCCCTATTATGGCCAGGGTCGTGGTTTTGAAATCGTGTTAAATCTTGTGGAAGATGCATCTGAGGGATTATTACAACATATTCGTAAAAATAATTGATACAGCACTGCAGCCCAGTTAACGGTTAGAGACATAAATCAGGGGCATCTATCAACGCCATCACACTCATGGCGGGTTTTTGCTCCTGCAAAACCTGCACTTCCACCGTCCGTAGTGGTCAGCTGCGGGCGTTGAGCCACCATGGACGGTAGATAGATATTTGCTCCTCGGCAATAGCTCCTGCATTGCCCTAATAAGTTACATCCATGTAACGATGTAATATCTGCATTTCCTACATCCGTACAGGTCGTTTCACGGCGTGTCGTTGGTGGCTACTCCTGATTCAGGTCTCGGATTAAAGTAAAGCAAGACCTGGTATGCCACACG
>CAVWXQ010000010.1:0-23593 GCA_963759005.1 uncultured Gammaproteobacteria bacterium | reverse complement strand
TAAATACTCTCTGCAAAACAAAAGGCAAGTTATAGCGATAATGACTTTAATCTGTCACCTGTTTCTTATGATGGCGTGCATTCAAGACACTTTCGTGGCCGATTATTAATTCTTCGGATGGCACTTGCATGATGGATTTTCTGAGAAGGACTTTTCGTATTCATATAGATAAAATAGCTCAGCGCTCATCTGGTTCTGGGTGAGCGTGCCGGTCTTGTCGGTGCAAATATACGACCGAAACGGATCAGTCGCACCTGTAGCGGTGTTTTCACACCGGCCTCACCCTGCAACAGTCCGGCGATACGGCCAATCTCTGTCTCCAGACCGGTTGCCACTACCACTCCCTTACCACGCCCGCGGATAAGCAGCAGGGAATGTTTTTGTTTTCCGGGAATGGCATTCAGGCCGTATTCGGCCAGACGTTTTTGCGCCTCGATTGAAGTCAGGCCCGTTACCGAAGATTCGAGGTACTGCAAAACCTCATCAGACTCCATACTGTGCCAGATGGGCAGCGACTCTTTACTTTCCCACAAACAGATAAATAAGCACAGTGGTCACCACTGCGACTAATAAAGTCTGGAGGCCGCTGCGCAGCCACGAGATATCCGCAATCCGCCCCAGAAATACACCCAGTAGAAAGATTAGAAATAACGCAATAATAATGGCTGAGTAGAGCGGTGATAGTGGCAGAGCGATGCCGGAAATAGTCAGCCATATTGGCATCAGAATCAAAAATGAAATAAGCAACGGTGCCAGACCATTAACCAGTGCAATCAACAGCGGCACCCAGCGTGAGGCATCACCATGTGCGCTGCCCGTGAGATCACTGATCATTGCCTGCTCCAGTTTACCCAGCGCCCGTTTTCGTTCCGCCGATTCGCTGATGTAGGCGCTGCTCAAACCACTCATACCCAGAGCAATAGCCGCGCCCAGACAGACGTTAATAACCACCGCTAAATCATCCGATTCACTAACAATAAAACCGATGATCAAACCTAACATAGTGAGTGCGCCATCAAAGCCGTTGACCACAAAATAGCGACGCACAATGTCGTGCGTTCGAGTGATGTCCAGCAAAAATTTTATCTGGCCCAGCATGCTTAGAAAACCTTAAGCGGGATCGGCTTCATTTTGAACTTCTACTTGATCAATGCTGTGCAGCGAACCGCCTAAATTTTTGATTGCCGCTTGAATCGCTTCAAAATCAATCGCCTCACCCGTCACCTCGATTTGTATCGTTTCGGTGTTTTCATCCATTTCAAGCACGATTAAATGCACCCGATAATCACTACCAACTTTGGCGATGGTCTGTGAAAAATCTAACGCGTTCGGTTGATGAGGTTTAAGCACATCCAGAACAATCTTTTTGACGTAAACCATAATCGTTAGCCTCCTTAATTTTCTCATTTTGATCAGGCATAACTGAAAAAAACCGGGGCGTTATTTTTTTCAGCTAAAACTTTCTATGTAAGCAAGTATATACTTCCTGTGTATTAAACACAGATCTGGCGTAATTGCTTTATCTTTGGGCCAGCACTCATTCGGGCACATAACTAAACGACCATGCAGTTATAGTTGACAGTAGCGCCTTAACAAATCAAGCGAATGCTATTGAGCATGACCCCCTGCACAGGCAAATGCGTCCTTGTAAGGGATAGTATCAATGCGTGAGGAATTTGGGTAAATGTTTACGAGTATCCTCGGGATCCTGATGAGTAAGATCTTTATCCAGTTCAAACACCACTTTTTCACTCGTCTGTGTCGATATAAGAAAATTATACTCCAGAATGTGCATGATGAAATTGACAGACATATTTCTGATACCATAAAAAACTACGAAGTATCGATAGAATCATTTTCCAGCCTGCTCGCAGCAAAATCAAATAGCCATTTAATGAAAAGTACTATTTATTTGAGACCACTTAATTTAAATGCATCTGACAAAATCTGTGTTGGTGCTTCTATGCTGTGTTCTGATCTAAGTTTTTGCGCAACTTGTTCTGCACTAGTAGGCGCGGGCTGCATTTTTTTTATGAATGCTGTCATATCTTCCATAATGGCCCAGGGATAAGTTATCCAGTGCCACTCCTTGACTTCACGGGTGTAATAATCTGGTTTGTATCTGGAAACAAGCTTGTGGTGTAAAACAGCGCTTCTTACTTCGGTCGGGTTTGTGCATTCGTTTATGTGATCAATGGCGACTTCGAAGGTATCCCCGGTATCACTTACATCATCAACTAGTAATATTTTTTGCCCGCTTACATCTGCGGCAAGCGGGTGTTGAATAACTGCAATGTTTTCCTTTTGAGTTGACTGATAATGTTTTACTTTGAAGCTAGTCATGTCCATTACACCAAGATAGTCAGACAGAATTCTAGCTGGAGTGTATCCACCACGCGCAATGGCAATAATGATGTCAGGGCGATAATTGTCATTATGAATCATGAACGCCAGCTGGCGTGCCATGTCATAAAATAATTCCCAGGAAACTAACTCCCACTGCTGTGATTTTTTATTCATAAGTAGATTTTTTTGTTTAAAGTATTTAAATAATAGGCCATGTTTTCCCTTACATACGAACCAGCCAACTATGGTTCGATGCCAGTCGGCGCTTACTTTTTACCGACAGGCATTAAACTTAACGGTTGTATATCGCTGTCTAAATTTAGAACTTCCCTTACCTCATCATCATCGAATGCGCCAACCACCACTGTGCCAAGATGCAGTGCTTCAGCTTGCAAAAAAAGATTCTGGCCTGCATGGCCCACTTCCATATGCACATAACGCAGGCCCCGCTCGCCATATTTCCAGGTAGTACGCTGATAAATTGCAGTAAACACAAATATCATGGCGGCATCACCAATACAGGACTGATTAAGCGCTGCTTTTTGCAGTACCTTTCGCAAATCCCCGTTGGCGGTTTTCAGCAAGCTGTGTTCTTCTGGATTATATTGATATATGCCAGCTGATAATTCATTCACATCTCCCACAACAACAAAAAGTTTTAGTGGATACAAAGCCCCTGCTGAAGGCGCAGTGCGTAAACCCTGTGCATCTGATACCCCTTGAGCACTCCACAGCAACTGCCCTACTTCCGCTAAATTCAATGCTGATTTTTTGTATGAGCGTACAGACCGACGTTGCTGTAAAAGCATCTCAACTGACTGTTCACCTGTTAACTCAGGATTTGGGAGTTTGATCTGTTCATTTGCTTCTGCCATTACCATACCTCCCACCGTAAAACATACACACAAGACAAGTACTTTACATAGCCAGCATTTACTCAATATCATCATATTGATAATTTAGATTATCTAATCCTTAATTATATTGACCTCAGACAAGTAACTTTACTTACTAAACGATTATTATTCTTTATTCGCCATTTAATTAATAATACAGGTTTACCTGATGATTACTCCTCACTGGGAGCATTTTGAACATCAAGCCGACATGGGTATTCGCGGTTTTGGCAATAAACCCGCTGAAGCATTTGAACAGGCGGCCCTTGCCATGAGTGCCATTATCACAGATTTATCACTTATCGAGCCCAGGGATGAAGTTAATATTGTTTGTGAGGAAGCAGATCAGGAACTATTATTTACCGACTGGTTAAACGCCTTGATCTTCGAAATGTCTACGCGCAATATGTTATTCAGCCAGTTCGAAGTCTGTATAAACAACGGACATCTAAAGGCCAGCGCATGGGGTGAGCCGATAAATATAAAACGGCATCAGCCCACTGTTGAAATTAAAGGTGCCACGTATACCGAATTGGCAGTGCACAGCTCACAGGACCAGTGGATAGCGCAATGTGTTGTTGATGTATAAACCTTACAAACCAGGCAAACGTTATGGATATAAACAAATTACATCGCATATCGGATTATCAATGGCACATTGAACCCGTTAATGGCATGCATGTGCCGGGGATTATCTTTGCCAGTAAAGATCTGATTCTGGACATGGATGAAAAAGTTTATGAACAGGTCACCAATGTAGCCAGATTACCCGGCATCGTAAATGCGTCCTATGCGATGCCAGATGCACACTGGGGTTACGGTTTTCCAATCGGTGGCGTTGCCGCCTTCGATCCACAACAGGGCGGTGTTATTTCAGCCGGTGGTGTCGGCTTTGATATTTCCTGCGGGGTGCGCACATTACACACTGGCTTAACTGTGCAACAGGTCATTGCAAAGCAAAAAGAACTGGCAGATGTTCTATACAAAAACATACCCGCAGGTCTTGGCAGCACAGGTCTTATTCACCTTAATAAAAAAGAGATGAATGCAATGCTTAATGGTGGCGCGCGCTGGGCCGTGGAAAGAGGTCTTGGCGATCATGCAGACCTCGAACGCATAGAGGAACATGGCTGTATGCAAGGCGCGGATCCAGATCAAATATCCGAACATGCCAAGGAGCGGCAAAAAAATGAAATGGGCACTTTGGGCTCGGGCAACCACTATCTTGAAGTACAAAAAGTTGTCGAGATACACGATGCGAATATTGCAAAAGCGTTCGGCGTCGAATTGAATGACATAAAAATCAGCATTCATTGTGGATCACGCGGACTGGGTCATCAGATAGGCACAGAATTTCTTAAAAGCATGGCAGTCAGTGCAAAAGATCATGGCATTACGCTGCCTGATCGCGAACTGGCCTGTGCACCTGTTGATTCAAAACTCGGTCAGCGTTACCTGGGTGCTATGCGTGGGGCGATTAACTGCGCGCTGGCTAACCGGGAAATAGTCACCCATTTAACACGCCAGGCAGTAAAACAAATTTTTCCGGACATCCATCTTGATCTGCTTTACGATGTTTCTCATAACACCTGCAAACTCGAACAGCATGAAGTGAATGGTGAAACAAAAAATCTTTTCGTGCATCGTAAAGGCGCAACTCGCGCTTTTGCTCCTGGGCACCCCGACCTGCCATCGAGTCTGCGTAAAGCAGGGCAACCCGTGTTAATCGGTGGCACCATGGGCACAGCTTCTTACATCCTGGCGGGCACAGAAAAAAGCATGCAATTAGCTTATGGTTCAGCCTGTCATGGTGCCGGTCGTAACATGAGTCGCCGCAAGGCAACTAAACTGTGGCGAGGTGGCAACGTCATACATGAACTTGCTGATCGGGGTATTTTAATTCGCAGCCCATCGCTGCGTGGCATTGCTGAAGAAGCACCCGGCGCCTATAAAGATGTCAGCGCTGTAGTTTTAGCCGCTGATCAGGCTGGTCTTTCACGACTGGTAGCAAAACTCGAACCTTTGGTTTGCATAAAAGGTTAAGTAAATTTAAAAAAGCCGGGTTTCAAATGAATAACCACCTTACCTTACCCTACCTTAACGGTATGACGTTTGGATTTTTTCAATTTTGGTAAAGTTAACTCAAGGATACCATCCTTAAATTTGGCTTTGGTTTTTTCTTCGTCTACATCTGCAGGCAACGATAACGTGCGAGAGTAACTACCTCGTGAGATTTCACAGCGGTAGTAATCACCCTCCTCCTTTTTTTCTTCATGGCTGGTAGTACCCTTAATGGTGACTGTATTATTCGTAACGGATATATCAAGATCCTTTTTATCCACACCTGGCAATTCCGCTTTAACGATAACTTCATTATCACGTTCGATGACATCAACACTCGGTGTCTTACCTTCGAACGCCTTCATTTTGGTAAATGATGGCCAATCCATGCGTAATGGATGCATCCAGCCCCGCGAGAAGTAATTTTCAAACTGCCGTTCCATTTCTTCAAATGGACTTAAGGCATGTGTTGGTGCAACCTTCTGAACCTCCTGTTTAGCTTCTTTTTTCTCTTCTTTAGCCATATCATTCTCTCCTTTGCTAACGTAAGTTGATTAAACTACTGGATACACTGTATTTAAAGAATGGGAAACTTGTTTGATCTGGATCATACTCATAGTAATGCAGCTGGACAACAGCATGGATTGAAACATGTAATTGTGTAAATACTCCACATGGAGCAGGTACGGCTGCGTCAGTATCCACCCATTTCTCCATACTCGACGGTACCTACGTTTCCTTTTTGGCTGCCTCGGTGATCATAACCTCCGTTGTGATCATCAGTCCAGCGATGGACGCAGCATTCTGCAATGCCACCCGTACGACCTTGGTCGGATCCAGAATCCCCATCTTGATCATGTCGCCATAGTCGCCTGTCTGGGCATTAAAACCATAGTTCCCATGGAGTTCCATAACCTTGTTCAAGATGACCGACGACTCTAATCCAGCATTCGCCATGATCTCCCGTATCGGTTGTTCCATAGCGCGGAGCACGATCTTGATACCCATGTCCTGGTCAGAATTATCGCCCTTCATACCTTGCGCCTGCACAGCCTGCATCATGCGCACCAGCGCCACACCCCCGCCCGGTACCACACCTTCCTCGACGGCCGCCTGCGTCGCATGCATGGCATCCTCGACACGGTCCTTCTTTTCCTTCATCGCCGTTTCCGTGGTGGCGCCCACCTTGAGTTCAGCCACGCCGCCGGACAGCTTGGCAAGGCGTTCCTGTAGTTTTTCCCTGTCGTAGTCGGACATAACATCATCGATCTGCCGACGAATCTGCTGAACGCGCGCTTTGATCTCCTCGGACTTGCCGTTGCCGCCGACAAGTGTGGTGTCTTCCTTGGCAACGATAATCTTGCGGGCCGAACCCAGCTCATCCAGGCTGGCCTTTTCCAGCGTCAGGCCTGTCTCTTCGGAAATCACCTGGCCACCCGTCAAAACAGCAATATCCTGCAGCATCGCCTTGCGCCGGTCGCCGAACCCGGGCGCCTTAACGGCAGCCACCTTGATAATACCGCGCAGTGTATTGACTACCAGCGTCGCCAGTGCCTCGCCCTCCACGTCCTCGGCAATGATCAGCAATGGTTTCCCTGCCTTGGCTACGGCTTCCAATAAGGGCAACAAATCCCGGATATTGGACAGCTTCCTGTCATACAACAGGATAAATGCATCCTCCAGTTCCGTAATCATATCTTCGGGCTTGTTGATAAAATAGGGTGACAGATAACCACGGTCGAACTGCATGCCCTCGACGACATCCAGTTCATTAGCCATGCCGGAACCTTCCTCCACGGTGATAACGCCTTCCTTGCCCACCTTATCCATTGCCTCGGCAATTAAACCACCGATCTCCTCGTCGCCATTGGCCGAGACCGTTCCCACCTGGGCGATCGCCTTGCTGTCTTCACAGGCGATTGAGAAATGTTTCAGTTCCTCTACTGCAGCATCGACGGCCTTATTGATGCCACGCTTGATATCCATCGGGTTCATCCCGGCCGCCACCGACTTCAAACCCTCCTGAAAGATGGACTGGGCGAGCACGGCTGCTGTGGTCGTCCCGTCACCGGCAAGCTCCGAGGTCTTGGCGGACACCTCTTTTACCATTTGAGCGCCCATGTTTTCGAACTGATCCTCGAGCTCGATCTCTTTTGCCACCGAGATACCATCCTTGGTAATCGCGGGGGCGCCGAATGATCGCTGTATCACAACATTGCGCCCCCGTGGCCCCAGCGTCACCTTCACCGCCCGTACAAGAATACTTGCACCGCGCGCCAGCGCATGGCGCGCGTCATCCCCAAATCTCAGTTCTTTGGCTGGCATGGAAATTCACCTCTATTGGTAATAGTTTAATAAGTATGTAGAGCTCGTGTCCGCCTGTTCTTCCAGCACGGCCATAATGACTCCCCTGATTTTGGCATAGCGCTGTCCTTAGCTGATCATTTGTATGAAACTACAAATTTGGTAAGCTTGAGTCAATTGATTTTATGAGCCTCTATAACAATCCTACTATAACAGTCATGTGTGATGAATATGAAAAATAATCAGCAGGTAATTACGGATGCCTTTGCAACCCGATACTGGCACAAACTGGAGGATGGTCGTATTCAGTGCGATGTGTGTCCACGCGAGTGCAAGTTACATGAGGGGCAGCAGGGACTGTGTTTTGTAAGGGCAAACAAAAATGGGCAGATCGTCCTGACGACCTACGGGCGGTCCAGTGGGTTTTGTGTTGATCCCATCGAGAAAAAACCACTAAACCATTTTTTGCCGGGAACACCGGTACTGTCTTTTGGCACAGCAGGCTGCAACCTGGCATGCAAATTTTGCCAAAACTGGGATATGAGCAAATCCCGAGAAATGGATATTCTTGCTGATCAGGCATCACCTGAAAAAATTGCCCGTGTAGCAAAAGAGCTGGGCTGTCACAGTGTTGCTTATACCTACAATGATCCGGTGATCTTTATGGAATATGCCATCGATGTGGCCAAAGCATGTCGCGAATACGATATTAAATCGGTTGCGGTAACGGCCGGTTACATCAGTGACGAGCCTCGAAAAGAATTTTTTCAATACATGGATGCCGCAAATGTTGATTTAAAAGCGTTTACCGATGAGTTTTACTGGAAAATAACCGGTGGACACTTACAACCGGTACTGGATACACTGATCTACCTCAAACACGAGACCGATGTCTGGGTTGAGCTCACCACTCTGCTTATTCCCGGCAAGAATGATTCTGAAGAAGAAATTAATGAAATGACACGCTGGGTGGTGGACAATCTTGGATCGGATGTGCCGATGCACTTCAGCGCATTTCATCCATCATGGAAAATGATGGACGTTCCCCCCACCCCGGTTGAAACATTAACCCGTGCCAGACAAATCGCACTGGATAACGGAGTACATTACGCTTATACCGGCAATGTTCATGATATTGAGGGCGAGAGTACCTATTGCCATTCATGTCACACACGATTAACAGGCCGTGACTGGTATGTCCTTTCAGAGTGGAATCTGGATGAAAAGGGATGTTGTACGAAATGTGGTGCTGAATGTGCCGGCGTATTCGAAGACAAACCCGGAACCTGGGGTGACAAACGACTGCCCGTTCAGCTGAAATCATTTGCCTGACACTTGTGATATTGGGGCAGAAGGGTAAATTGACAGCCTCGGTACATAACGTCCCCGTCGAGATTGATGATGAGATTTCCAGATCAAAACTGCAGGCAATGAATATTCAGATAGATCAACTGACCATTGCTCAAGCTCGTTATCTTTCTTCCTGGCAGGAAGGAACCTGAATACTATTATACGTGCATATATCATGTATGAAGCAAATGAAGACAGCGAACCAAAATCAACTAAAAACACCCATTAATTCGTCTGAATAACGTAAAAGGAAGTTTAACTCTGAAAATAATCCGTTTATTTCCTGTCACAATGCATAGTTGTTAACGTTTTTGATCCTGATCAAGAAAATATACAAGTCATAGCTGATGAATATCATAAATTAGCGTAATCTATTAAGTAAGGTTATTTAACTTTATTCAAAGAACGTTGATATATCGGGGAGATAAAATAATGACTGAATTAAAACATGCTGAAGATGTCGGTGCACCTGATCCCGAATTAAACACCTCGCCCATTGCAGAAGAAGGCGGCGATGAAACTGAAATCTTACGTCAGGAAGTACCTGGTGAACCTGTTTGTTATTTTAATAACCAAAGTTTTCCAACCGGTGCCTATATTAAAAGCGGAACATCTGTATTGAAATGTGATTTTGGCATCTGGATACCGGCAGGACCTGCCGATCCTGACAACCCTTAGAAGACTTGCTAATGAGGTTATTAATATACGACACTGCTATTGCAGGTCACATACTCAACGTACTTATTAGTAACTCAATAAAGGAAGGCAACTGGTAATATCAGGACTTACCGCAATGTCAGTAAGTTAAGGGAAATAAGTATCATAGTAGGTGCGCCGTGCGCACCAAAATCCCAGCCAGTAAGAATTTTTACGGTGCGCACGGCGCACCCTACACTGGAAAACATTCTTAACTTACTGTTATGGGGACTTACCGTAAAGTTTTCGTAATTCATTCTTTGCTTGCTGCAGAATAATTTTCTGATCATCATTCAGGTTTTTGCCTGCACGATTGATATAAAAGACCAGCATTGACATGGCGGAGCGAAATGGCGCTGACTTGCGACGTGTGCTGGTGTCTGCTGACTGTTTTAGTGACAAAGCAATTTTCTTTGGATCTTTCCAGGTAAATACCCCTTCTTCCAAATCAAGCGCATCACTTTCTCGAGTGACCTTTGCTGACCAGTGATCCGATGATGGCGTTTTCGTTTTACTCACTCAAGCTGTCTTTAATCTTCAATTTCTTCTTTTAATGTATCAACAAAATATCACTTTCCAGTGAATTAATCAGATGTTGTAATGCCTGCTCATTGTCAATCAACCGGCTATCTTCAGTCAGTACAAGTAACCCTGGTGAGTGTCTATGCAATAACAGGAGAACTTCATCCACACTTGAGAAATCTGCAATCTGGCAAACGGCATACTCACTTTGCTGACTAATTAACGATTCGACATGTCGTTTTGAGTGCTGACTATCAACGATAACGAATAATTGACAACTGTTTTTAGCTGCCTGTGATATAGCGATGCTTAATGCTTTTTCGCATAGCGGGTTATGGTTATCATAAACCATAGCAACCACCTGTTTTAAATGGTGCTGGTCTTTTCTACCCGTGGTTGAATATGCCGCAGGTATAAGCACCATGTTTACTTCTTCTCTTCGGTTTTTAATGACCTGCGTTTTCTGGCCACGCATGGAACTGAAACTTAACGACACGCTCCGGGTGAACGCTATTTCTTCAATCTGTTTTTTAATACTTTCGGCATCAGCGCGAAACTTCTGCATCATCAATGTTGAATCGATGCTGCTTATCGCTGCTGTATGTAATGACACTTCACGAGTGAATGGTAGATCAACGGCATTTAGAAGGTTACTATCTTCGACATATAAAGCCTGTATGCCAGTCTGCATTGCAGCCGCAAGTTCAGTGGCTGTGTGCATGGATAGCGAAGTGCAGCCTGCAGCATCAAATACAATTAAAATATTTTTATGACTTTTGTTCATTTTTTCTGGAGAAATTACGTTTTTGCAGTTTATTGTTATCAGCAAAAGTCTTGCGCAACTTGTTCAGTTTATCTATTCGCTTTTGCACCAGGTAATTGACCGTTCCCTGAGGGTAATGGTTGTTTTTGTCTTTAATGCCCGCTTCTTTGCCTGTGAGCAGTTCCATCATCTGGTCTATTGTTTGTACCGAATAAATAGCAAATTTATTTTGCTTAACTGCCTCACGAACATCTGCACGTAACATAAGATGTTTGATATTCGGTTGCGGTATTACAACTGCCTGGTCACCGGTTAATTCTCTTGTATTACAAATATCAAAAAATCCTTCTATTTTTTCATTCACACCGCCGATGGTCTGTATCTCACCATACTGGTTAACCGAACCGGTCACTGAATAATTCTGTTTGATAGGTATCTCAGAAAGCGCAGAGAGCAGCGCACAAAGTTCTGCGGCGGAAGCACTGTCACCTTCAACAAAACCGTAGGACTGCTCAAATACCAGGCTGGCAGATAAAGATATCGGCTGATCTTTTGCATAACGGTTTGCCAGGTACGAAGAAAGAATCATCACGCCTTTTGAATGTATTGAGCCGCCCAGTTTAACTTCGCGTTCGATATCGATTACCTTACCCTGGCCTAATCGTGCTGTAGCAGTGATCCTTGACGGCCGGCCAAAAGTGTAATCACCAAGCTGTATTACACTTAGTGCATTGATCTGTGCGACTTTCTCACCACTGGTATCAAGCAGGTAGTTACCTCTGATTACCTGCTCATGGACACGCTCTCGTATCTGGTCGAGACGATATCGCCTGGTATCAATGGCTTTTTGTATATCGTCTTCGGTAATTTCCTCTCGATTTGCCTGTTTCGTCCAGTAATCACCTTCTCTTAATAAATCCAGCAGGCTGCCCATATGCAAGGACAGTTTTTCACTGTCTTCCAGCAATCTTGAACAATGTTCAATAATGCGTTGCACTGCCTGTTTACTAAATGGTGTGAGTTCATTTTCTTTTTGCAAACCTGCTATCAGCCTTGCATACAGCTCACTATTCTCATCGTTGCGATTTATGTCTTCAGCAAAATCTGCAGCTACTTTAAACAGTAAACCGAATTCAGGATCATATTGATTGAGCAGGTAATAAAGCAGGCGGCTACCGGTGAGTACCACTTTGACATTGATAGGAACAGGTTCGGGCTGTAATGAAGTTGTGCTGGCAAGACTAAGCATCTTCTCCAGCGACTCGATGCGCACTTCATGGGCATGAATTGCACGTTTCAATCCTTCCCATGAAAACGGAGACATCAAAACTTTGCGTGCATCCAGCACCAGGTAGCCACCATTGGCCCGATGTAACGCACCCGCTTTTATCAGGGTGAAATCGGTCAGCAGTGTTCCGTACTGGGCAATATGTTCTACCCGGCCAATCAGGTTAAGATAACTTGGATTATCTTCATAAATAACCGGCGCGCCTGTGGTCTTACTGTTATCCACCAGTACATTAACCTGGTATTTTGAAAACGCCGAAAGAATTATCTGGTGATTATTGTTCCCTGATTCTTTTTCTGCCCCGTATTTTCGGAAATCATTTACGTTGTCGATAATATCCTGTTTAACGTTGTCGATATATTTTAATACATCTGGCAGTTCAGTATATTTTGCAGCTAATTCAGAGATAGACTGATTGACCGCAATTTCTGATATCTCCCGGTTTAACTGTTTAATTTTTTCCCTGTTTTCCTTGTACCATACAGGTATCTTGTGAATAGTCTGTATGAGTTCATCTTCAATTTCATTAATAACCTGTTTTATTTCTTCCTGCTCTTTCTCGTCCAGCTTGTCAAATTCATCTGGAGAAAGAACCTTGCCGTCTTTCATTGGCCCCAGGGTATAACCACCGGGAGTGCGCAGCAAAGCTATCTTTTTTTTGTCAGCTTTGTCAGCGAGATCCTTAAATGCCATCATCTCTTTTTCTTTGTATTCATCCTGTATTGCACGCGCCCGTGTTCTGTACTCATCACTTTCGAAAGCAGCAGGTATCGCAACCAGCAGTTCTTCAAGCAGTTGCAGCATATTAAGCTGTAACTGATTTCCAGAGCCGGCAGGAAGTTTTAGAATTAAAGGTTTATGGTTTTGAGAGAAATTATTAATGTAACACCAGTCCAATGGTGTTTCGGCAGTGACTGATTCCTTAGCAAGTAATTTTTTTACCGTTGTAAGTTTTCCTACACCGATTGAGCCGAGTACAAAAAGATTATAACCATCGTGTTTCATGCCGATGCCAAACTTGAGTGCATCCATGGCGCGTTCCTGCCCCAGGTGCTCGTGATCACATTCAAGCTCGGCTGTAGTCTTGAATGGCAATTGAGAAAGATCGCAACTGTGATATAAACTTTCCACAGAAAGTTTGAAATTATTTTGATCGTTATTTTTTTTCTTCATAGGATTTTAACCACGTCTATATACAGCAATTTTAATAATACCTGTATACAGGTATTATTAAAACAGAAACTCTATTTATAACAAAATTAATAAGGCCACTCATTATTTATGTCGATACTGTATCCAAGATTCTTATTTGTTACCGTTATCTTTGATTTAAACATAAACATCACTTTACTTTAATGCCGTAATTCGGGAAATCGTCGTTGCGGTGCATGGTCGGAGGAAGTAATTAAACCCAGTTATGTTTTTCAATGGAGTCGAAGGGGTGCCCTGAAGAATGCATTTGCTTTGCCAGCTCCCTGAGGCGCTTCACTCTGTCTACCATTAAAGGATGCGTACGAAGGAAGGCAGGTTGGTACATGCGTCGGGAGGGGATAAATATTTTTTCAATCCAGTTTCCCTGATAGTATTCTATTTTTTCAAGTGCAGAGGCCAGCCCCATTGGGTCACTGGTGAGTTTTGCAGCTTCTAAATCGGCACCGAATTCATGCGCACGTGATAAAGCCAGTTGCATTAAAACGCTAATACTGGGGGCCATCATCAAGATAAACAGCAACGCCCACGGCACATTTGCATCCGTTAAGATAAACAGTGGAATGTATATCCAGATAAGAAAGTATCCGGTAAAAGCCATTACACTGGTCAGGCGACTTATGACATCAGCCATGAGCATTACTAATAAATCATTATTCTGAATGTGGCTAATTTCATGTGCCAGCACCCCCGTTAGTTCACGCGAGTTAAGCTGACGAAGCATGCCATCACTGAGTGCAATTGCAGCACTTTTATTTAACCCGGTAGTAAAGGCATTGATCATTCCGCTGGGAATATAATAAAGCGTTGGGATGTTTTTCATACCAGCCCGCATAGCCAGCCAGGCAATTATTTCATACTGCAGCGGCGCATCTTTGGGCTGTAAAACTTTTGCCTGATGCAAACGTAAAATTAAACGTGGCGTGATACGAAGCGCGCTGATAAAAATAAACACCCCGCCAGGTAAAAACAAAGCAATTCCAGAAGAACCTGCCAGTAACCAGCCAATCAGGCTCAGCAAGGCCAGCATGCCGGCAAGCAAAACAATAGAAGACAGATATTTACTTAATTTGTAATAAGTAGAGAAAAAAATATTCATTACTCAATAATAGCGCGTCAAGCTCGTATAAGGATATTTTTATGATGAAGTAAAACCAACTGGCCTAACCTGAGGCAGGTCATAAAAAGGCAAGATTCCTCACCAATTGGTTTTAATGTATTGATTGCATAATATTTGTTTGACACATATCAACATAGTTAATGATTAATATAATTAGGTCTTGTTTAATATACCAAGTTCGATATATTAAATATAATGAGGTGCGTTCAGCATTATCAGTTTGATGAATATATCTGGTTTGATGAAACCCGGGCGGTTGATCCATTGAGTAAGGAAACAATAAAAGGCATGCCCGATACTTTTCCTTTTGGTGTTTAGGCGGTGATACTATGAGCATTTCAATTACTTCAGTTGCTTTTGATGCAGAGCAGAAACTTCCAGAGCGATACACCTGTGATAACAAGGACATCTCCCCTGCATTACACTGGACTGGTCTGCCTGAAGGCACACAGAGTCTGGTTTTAATAATGGATGACCCCGATGCACCCGATCCTGAAGCACCTAAAATGACCTGGGTTCACTGGATTTTGTATAACCTGCCAGCAGATTCAGATGGATTGCCAGAGGCGGTGCAGGACTGTGACTTACCTCCGGGAACCTTGCAGGGGATCAATAGCTGGAATCGCACTGGTTATGGTGGACCCTGCCCACCGATAGGGTCGCATCGTTACTTTTTTAGGCTGTATGCATTAAATTGCAGACTGCCGGATTTAGAACACCCTGATAAGGATGAACTGCTGGAGCCTATGCAAGGGCATGTGCTGGCAGAAACGGTATTAATGGGCACTTATCAGCGCCGAGGATAAGCATTATGCAACAGACCATCAGCTTCCAGTCCATTATGCATGATTTTGCTGCCACTACCGGGCTGACCGAGCCCTCACACGAACCACGTCGCTATCTGTGGACCGATGCTTTTGCGGTATGTAACTATCTGCAACTGTATCGTCAAACCGGCGAACAACGCTTTCTGCAGCTGGCCTTAAAGCTGGTTGATCAAGTTCATCAAATTCTGGGACAACAGCGTAAAGATAGTGGCCGTAACGGATGGCTCAGTGGCCTTGATGAGGAACAAACTCAACTCCATCCTACCCGCGGAGGTTTAAGAATTGGCAAGAATCTCAATGAACGACAGGCACACGAACCTGTAAATGCGTCTCTGGAGTGGGAGCAGGATGGTCAATATTTTCATTACCTGACGAAGTGGATGCATGCGCTCAATCGCGTTAGTCAGGTAACGGCTAAAAGCATTTATAACCAGTGGGCACTTGAACTTGCCAAAGTGGCACATGCCGCATTTACCTACACACCCTCAACGGATGCTAGAAAACGCATGGTCTGGAAAATGAGCATTGACCTCTCCCATCCCCTGGTAGATTCAATGGGACAGCACGATCCACTGGATGGTCTGATTACCTATCAGCAACTGCAAGCCACTGCAAAACAGTTTTCCGAAACACCGGTAGAGCTCAGCCTGGAAACAGAAATTGAAGACATGGTTACTATGTGCGCGGGTCACAACTGGGCTAGCGAAGACGCTTTGGGCATCGGCGGCCTGCTAACCGATGCTTACAAACTGGTCCAGCTCATCACTATCCATGCTCTGCATGAAACAGCCAGACTGGAAGCATTATTGCGCGATATTGAGTACAGTCTGCGAGTTTTTGTTACACACAATCAGTTGAATCTAGCCGCAGAATATCGCCTGGCATTTCGCGAACTGGGGCTGGCTATCGGCCTGCAGACAATTAGCAGAATGCAAAAACAAATTGAGCAACAGCCTGAGCATTTTTCCAACGCTAAGCAAATGCTGACCCTGCTGACAAACCTCTCTCATTTTCATCGACTCCATGAACTCATCGAGAGCTTCTGGCTAGCGCCCAATCATCAATCCGTTAAAACCTGGCAGGAACACGCAGATATTAATAATGTCATGCTAGCGACCAGCTTGGCACCGGATGGGTATTTGCATTTATAAAATCAAGCGTGATTTGAGGTGCCCTTAATTAAGACATGACGGCTGCCGAGTTATTACACATTACAGAAGTTTATGGTGTAGTTATCGTCCAGTTATTTGAAAAAATCACCCTTAACCGATATTTGGTTTTTAAGTGGAGAGACCATATCCTAACTCACAATGTATGCGCAACTTGTCCGACAGTAAAAAAATTACAGCAAATTTAACACCGCATCTTTAAGCAAACTACACAATGGAATAATATTACTTTCATGGCTTACACTATCGGTGCTCCATATGATACGCACCCCTGCTTCATTCAAACGTTGTTTGGCATCATTAACAAACAGGGCATGAGTAACAAGTACATCAACATGCTTTGCCTTTTTGAACATACAGCGCCTGGTCGCGACCGCCAGTGTATATCCACTACTGGCAACATCATCAACTATAACGACAGAACGCCCGCGTAAATTAATTTCGGGCAAAGTGATCTCGACATGCCGGTCGCCTTTACGTATTTTTTTACAGACGCCATACTGCCAGTGATTTGGTGTCGCGACAGCACTCACCCATTGCTCTGCTTCGCTATCTGGAGCCAGCAATACAGGATCCTTAAAACGTTCGCTCAGAAAATCCGCCATCAGTGAAGTGGCGGACAGGGCCACAGCATTTTTAGCTGGCACGGCCTGTTCCAGGTGCTGAATGCGATGCAGATGTGGATCAACAGTAATAACATTATCAAATAGATCGGCAAGAAAGTTACCAACGATAGTCTGACTAATGGCTTCGCCAGGATGGAAGGCTTTGTCCTGACGCATATAACAAAGATAAGGCGCAACCAGGGTAAGTTTTTTTGCACCCAGTTCACGTGCCGTTTTGGCCGCAAGTAATAACGCCAGCAATTTTCCATTCGGCTGATCGAGACTTTGGCAGAATACAACATGCTCGGGTAGTTTAGCTGGTAGAGTAACTTTGTATTCACCATCAGGAAAACGGTGCCGCTGTATTTTATAGCAAGGCATATCCAGAACCGCCGCCAGTTTGCGCGACTGTTTCTCATAATCATAAAAAAAAAGTAACATCAAAATTCCACAAATGCTTTGGGTATCTGATCTTCTTTACCAATCAAATAACCACTGTCACGCTCACATAAAGCCAGCGCAAAATTAAAGTCGGAAGGAAACTCTGCATGCAGTCGATACAGCGGCTCGCCCTTGTTAACATTGTCGCCTAACTTTTTAAACAGGTCCACCCCCGCGCCTTTATCAATAGGGGCGCCCGCGAAACGCGCAATGTGCGCCATCTGCAAATTATCAATATCGACGACAACCCCGGTCGCAGTTGAGAGCACCTCATGCGTCAATTGCCCTAACTCAAACTTTTTACTTTGCACACCCTGGGCATTAATAATAGTATTCATCATCTCCAATGCTCGACCGGAATCCAGGATGTCACGTGCAATAGCATAACCCTTGCCGCCACGCACATCTGGATCGAACTCTAATACCCGCCCCGCGAGACGTAATGCTTTTTGGCGAAGGTCATCTGGCGCATCGGGGGAATTCTGTAATACCTGCATCACATCACGGCATTCCAGTGCCGGACCTATACCAGAACCAACAGGCTGCCGGCCATCGGTAATGATAACCTCCAGATGTATTGCCAGCTGGTCCGCGACAAACTCAAATAATTTACGTAATCGCTGAGCCTGTCGCATCTGGCGAACTTTTGCCGTAGGACCCACAGGAATATCAATAAGTAAATGTGTCGAGCCCGCTGAAAGTTTCTTTGACAAAATAGAAGCGACCATCTGGCCAAGTGAGTCAATTCCAAGTGGCCGTTCCACTGAAATCATAATGTCATCGGCAGGTGACAACTCGGCTGTTCCCCCCCAGGCCAGGCACGCCCGATGTTTGCGCACGATGTCATGCAGTTTTTTGATATCAAGCTCCACATTCGCCAGCACTTCCATGGTATCGGCTGTGCCGGCCGGCGAGGTAATGGCGCGACTCGACGTTTTAGGAATTAACATGCCGTGCGCGGCAACAATAGGCACCACAAGCATCGAGGTGCGGTTACCGGGAATACCGCCAATGCAATGTTTATCCGCGACCAGGGATTCATTCCAGTCCAGTTTCTCACCAGATTCCAGCATGGCCCGTGTCAAATAAAACACTTCATCACGATCCATATCGGTTTGCCCCGAGGCAACAAGAAATGCAGAGATTTCAGTTTTTGAATAACGCATGTCTGTAATGTCGCTAATGATATGACGAAAGTCTTGCTGACTGAGTCGTTCACCTGCAATCTTACGACGCACTGCATTCATAGATGCCGCTGGTTCGGCGTGTTCAATGTTAACCAGCTGGCCTTCGCTTAAGCCTAATTTAGCGAAGGCTTCTTCAGATAAACCCAGGTCACTGACGGTGACTATACTGTCGTCATCAATGATATTTAATACCGCGAGAATATGCCGACCGTCTGCACAAATTTTTACCTTGGAAAGCGCCTGAAAACCTTCAGCCCGGTAGAGCTCGCACTCGCGATGCAAATAAGCGACGTTCTCATGATAGGTATCAATACCCAGGCGACGTATTTGAAGTGTTTCTCTGACTGCTGCTGATTTAGATTTTTTAACCATGCGTTTTATTTTACATTTTTGTGAGTGTTAAATCTGTTCAGACCAAATCAATAAGGTATTCGTTATAACTGTAGTTATGATTCCCGGTGGCCGTAGCTAATCTATCACTTTACTCAGATAACCTGCAGACTGTTCATTATAGCAATGATGTTTTGCCAGTTAAATAACGTATAGACAATGACTAGTCCTGTGTCACGGCAAGTCGTTTCATTTCCACATCTTCATCAAACTCTTCAGCAATAAGGGCATACATAACCGGCACCACAAACAAGGTGAACAAGGTACCAATACTTAAACCCACTGTTATCACCAGGCCGATATTGTTGCGTGAGACTGCGCCTGCGCCAGAGGCCAGTACCAGCGGCATAACACCTAATACCATAGCAGCGGTAGTCATCAGAATCGGGCGCAGTCGTAATGCGGCAGCTTCTTTAACTGCAGAGACTTTATCCCTGCCCTGGCGCTGCAGCTGGTTAGAGAACTCGACTATCAATATACCGTGTTTCGATATCAGGCAGATCAATGTTATCAGGCCTACCTGGGTATAGATATTCATGGTTGCGAAACCAAGGAACAATGGAATCATGGCACCGAAGATGGACAGCGGCACGGTGATCAAAACCACAAACGGATCACGGAAACTTTCGAACTGTGCCGACAGCACCAGGTAGATAACCACCAGTGCCGAAATAATTAGAACGCCATTATAGCAATATATTAACGAACAATTTAATGACAGTTCCGATAATCTAAGAGTTCCATCGACTCACTTCTTCGAATGTATCAAGCAGGCATAAAACTCATACTCAATCGAGTTTCATCCCCTCGATCAGCATAAATATATGCTTGACCATATATATGCTTTGACGTATATTGCACCACATGCTAAATGAAACCGATACTTTTTTTAAAATGCTGGCAGACAGTACCCGATTACGCTGCCTGTTGTTAATGCAGGCAGAAGGCGAATTATGTGTATGTGAGCTCACTCATGCACTGAATCTCTCACAGCCAAAAATTTCACGTCACCTGGCGCATCTGCGTGAAGCCGGTGTACTGGTTGCCAGACGTAACGGCACCTGGATGAACTACCGTATTAATCCTGATTTACAGGGCTGGGCACTTGGTATCCTGCAAACCACACTTGATGGGTACGCAACACCGAACCCTTTATTTCAGACAAAAAAATACTCGATAAAATGGCTGATAGGCCGGAGCAAGCGTGTTGTGCCTAAGTGGATTTTCATGAACAAACCATTCAATGTTATTCTTATGCACCGGCAATTCCTGCCGCTCAATGAAATTATTGAACAGTTTCGCGCAAACCATGATGACATCAAATCACGTGTAAAAGAACTGTTGCAACGTATAAATACAAAGAGCATCTAACCAACATGTCTGTCCAATGCGAAATCACAGCCAAGAAATCAGCAGGAGCTGAAATGGGATTATTTGAACGCTACCTGACATTGTGGGTAGCGCTTTGCATCATAGCGGGTATTGGATTAGGCCATTTGATACCGCAGGTTTTTCAAAGTGTCGGCCGCATGGAAATTGCGCAAATTAATCTGCCAGTGGCGCTTTTACTGTGGTTAATGATTGTACCGATGCTGCTTAAAATTGATTTAAAAGCACTTAAAAATGTAGGCCAGTTCTGGCGCGGCATTGGCGTTACGCTGTTTGTTAACTGGGGCGTTAAACCTTTTTCAATGGCATTGCTGGGCTGGTTGTTTATCGGCTACCTGTTTCGCGGGTGGCTGCCCGAAGAACAGATAGACAGTTATATTGCTGGGCTGATTTTATTAGCAGCAGCGCCCTGTACTGCGATGGTTTTCGTGTGGAGCAATCTCTCACGTGGTGAACCACACTTCACGCTTTCACAGGTTGCGCTTAATGATGTCATCATGGTGTTTGCGTTTGCACCAATCGTGGCGTTACTGCTTGGCATGTCCTCAATCATTGTTCCGTGGGATACATTACTGCTTTCTGTTTTGCTATACATCGTTGTGCCTTTGATCATTGCCAGTTTATGGCGCAGATTCATACTAAGTCGAAATAATGGTCAGGAAAGACTGGAGCGCACACTTAAAACATTACACCCCTGGTCACTCAGTGCTTTGCTTGCAACATTAGTACTATTGTTTGGTTTTCAGGGTGAGCAGATATTAAACCAGCCACTTATTATTGTATTGCTGGCGGTACCCATTCTGATACAGGTGTTATTTAATTCAAGCCTGGCTTACCTGTTAAACCGTGCAGTGAAATCACCACACTGTGTCGCCGGACCGTCCGCCTTAATTGGCGCCAGCAACTTTTTTGAATTAGCTGTAGCGACTGCCATTGCTTTATTTGGCTTTGAATCCGGCGCGGCACTGGCTACAGTGGTCGGTGTGCTTATCGAAGTACCAGTGATGCTGATGGTTGTTGGTGTTGTCAATAGAACCTGCGGTTGGTACGAGGCTCGCGAGGGTATTGTTCCACATGAGCAATGTTGTCCCCCCGATTTACATTTACATGACAAGCACTGATGTATGAAGCAAAAATGAATATGCCGGGCGTAGTTGTTGATAATAAAGTTGTTCATGCTGGCAACTTGCCTGGTCCTGATCCGGTTCGTCAATCGACCCGTGAATAAAAGACAACTAGAGAAGATTTATTATGACGATACGTATTGGTATTAATGGCTTTGGCCGAATGGGACGACTGGGTTTACGTGCAGGCTGGTCTATGCCAGAGTTCGACGTTGTGCGCATCAATGAGATCGCAACAGATGCTCACGGCTCGGCACATCTGCTCAAATTTGATTCTGTGCATGGCACCTGGGATCAGGAAACGGCAGCCGAAGACGGTCACATGATTGTTAATGGTAAATCATTGGCCTATTCCTCAGATACAACGATTGACGAAACTGACTGGTCAGACTGTGATATCGTCATCGAGGCTACCGGCAAACATCATAAAAAACCAGAAACTCTGAATCACTATTTTGAACAGGGCGTGAAGAAAGTGATTGTAGCGGCACCCACCGAAGGTGCGCTTAACATTGTTTACGGTATTAATGATGATCAATACGACCCTGCAATTCACAACATAGTAACGGCGGCCTCATGTACTACGAACTGTCTAGCTCCTGTGGTCAAGGTAATGCACGAGAAGATAGGCATCCAGCATGGTTGTATGACCACTATCCACGACATCACCAATACGCAAACCATCGTAGATAAAGGTCACAAAGACTTGCGTCGTGCGCGTGCCTGTGGTCAATCGCTGATACCAACGTCAACCGGTTCAGCCAAGGCGATTACAAAGATATTTCCTGAATTGATGGGTAAGTTAAATGGGCACGCCGTACGTGTGCCATTGCTCAATGCATCATTAACCGATTTTGTTTTTGAAGCATCACGCCCGGTTACGGTTGATGAAGTTAACGGCTACTTCAAACAGGCTGCCGATGGTGACCTGAAAGGTATCCTGGGATATGAAGAACGCCCACTGGTTTCGGTTGACTATGTTAATGATGCACGATCTTCAATTATAGACGCGCTGTCGACCATGGTTATCAATGGTACTCAGGTAAAAATCTACGCCTGGTATGACAACGAGTGGGGCTATGTTAACCGGATGATGGAACTCACCAGAAAAGTTGCACAAAGCCTGTAGACATGTTGCAAGGTTTACGCAATTACCTCATTGTCACTGGCGGTTACTGGGCCTTTACCATCACTGATGGTGCTATTCGTATGCTGGTGGTGCTCTATTTCCACCAGTTGGGTTATTCACCCTTTGAAGTGGCCATGTTGTTTCTTTTTTATGAGTTCTTCGGTGTGATCACCAACCTGGTTGGTGGATGGCTGGGCGCACGTATCGGCCTTAATCTCACCATGCACATCGGAATGGCAATGCAGGTTATCGCGTTGGCTGCACTTACCGTACCTGATGCCTGGCTCTCTGTTCCCTACGTGATGGCTGCTCAAGCCCTGTCCGGCATTGCCAAGGATTTAAACAAAATGTCAGCCAAGGCTTCAGTGAAGATCATGGTTAATGATGAAGGCGGATCGAAACTGTTTAAGTGGGTAGCGATATTAACCGGATCAAAAAATGCCTTAAAGGGTGGTGGTTTTTTTGTTGGGGCTTTGCTGCTTGACTGGATCGGTTTTCGAAGCTCCCTGGCAGTACTGGCCGGGATGTTGTTTATTGTACTGGTAATAACGGCCATTTTGTTACCGTCGGGTGTGGGCAAGATGAAGTCAAAACCCAAGTTCACCCAGGTCTTTTCAAAAACGCCGGCCATAAACTGGTTATCTGCCGCACGCTTCTTTCTGTTTGGTTCAAGGGATGTCTGGTTTGTGGTTGGTTTGCCGGTATTTCTTTATGAGATACTCGGCTGGTCCTTCACCGAAGTCGGTGGTTTTCTTGCTTTGTGGGTGATCGGTTATG